>NZ_CP048021.1:1999462-2665950 GCF_010092505.1 Virgibacillus sp. MSP4-1 | reverse complement strand
CCTTTTAATAAAGCCTTTGCCATCGTTTTTAGTGAACCTTATCATAAACAGAGCCAATCTGAGGTATGCTTAATATAATAAAACGTGTATAATAAAAACTAGTAAAGAATGAAATGAGGTAGGTTAAATGGTCCAATCGATCAATACAAAAGTTGATTTAGTTATTGATGCAACCTCACATATAAGGATTTCAGATTATGGGCAGATCATGATTGGAGACAAGGGATTTGAATTCTACAATAAACGTGATCCTCGTAAATATATACAAATTCCCTGGGAGGAAGTTGATTACGTCATTGCTTCCGTTCTGTTTAAAGGGAAGTGGATTCCGCGTTATGCGATCCAGACGAAACAGAATGGGACGTTTACCTTTTCTTCCAAAGATCCAAAAAAGGTTTTTCGAGCCATTCGTGAATATATTGATCCGAATCGTATGGTTCAATCCTTAAGCTTTTTTGATGTCATTAAGCGCGGTCTGAAGAGTACATTTAAAAAGCGATAGTTTTGCTTATAAGACAAGTTGGATCTTGTCTTTTTTTATGGGCAGTCTATTTGTTTGACTATACTAAACATTCAAAAATATTATTCTGATAGAGCTAAAATGTAAAATATTAATGGATGATTGTCACTTAAATGTGGATAATCAGCAATAATTTTTCCTTCACAATAACGAATAATGTGCTATAATACTAACACGGATACTCACTTAAAGTTAATATGGATGGTTTATATAAACACTATATTTACAGCGTTTGCAAAGAATATTAAAATAGTAATATATGAAAGTAATGGCTATATATTACGATTAGATTAGGCATGAGTAAAGGTTGTGGTAGAAACGACATCAGAGAGTTTACACCATACCTTCAATGAATCAACCTTCCTCATGTTTTATTTTTGTGAAATTGTGAGCGCTTTAAATAAAGTGAACTTTTAGGAGTTTTCCATCTTTATTTAAGCAGTAATTATCATAAAAGGAGGTTGAAAAATGGTAGGAATTATCATTGCCAGTCACGGTGAATTTGCCGAGGGTATCTTGCAATCTGCAGGGATGATCTTTGGAGAGCAGGAAAATGTAAAGGCTGTTACATTGATGCCAAGTGAAGGACCTGATGACGTTAAGGCAAAAATGGAAAAAGCAGTTGCCTCTTTCGACAATCAGGATGAGGTATTATTCTTAGTCGATCTCTGGGGTGGGACTCCTTTTAATCAGGCCAGCAGCTTGATTGAGGAACACAAAGACCAGTGGGCGATTGTTGCTGGTTTGAACTTACCGATGTTAATTGAAGCTTTTGCATCACGCTTCTCCATGAATACAGCACATGAAATTGCATCAAGTATTCTGGATACAGCGAAAGACGCTGTTAAAGTAAGTCCTGAAGAATTGGAACCGGCAGAAGAAACATCTGCAACACCGGCGGCTCAACAGGGAAGTGCAGGTGCTCCTGGTAAATTTGAATACGTTTTAGCACGAATCGATTCCCGTTTGCTTCATGGACAAGTAGCGACAAGCTGGACAAAAGCTACAAACCCGACACGTATCATCGTGG
Organism: Virgibacillus sp. MSP4-1; assembly: GCF_010092505.1. Classification (NCBI taxonomy): domain Bacteria; kingdom Bacillati; phylum Bacillota; class Bacilli; order Caryophanales; family Bacillaceae; genus Virgibacillus; species Virgibacillus sp. MSP4-1. Next base: position 2,664,400 of record NZ_CP048021.1, on the reverse strand, counting down.
TATCAGATGAAGTGGCGCAGGATGAGCTTCGCAAAAAATTAATCCAGCAGGCCGCTCCTTCAAATGTGAAGGCACACGTGGTTCCCATCCATAAAATGATTGATCTTGCAAAGGATGATCAGCACTTTGGTGGTCAACGCGCCTTACTACTTTTTGAGAATCCACAGGATGTACTCAAAGCGGTTGAAGGTGGCGTTCCATTGGAGACCATTAACGTTGGATCGATGTCACACTCAACAGGTAAAGTTCAGCCTAATAAGGTATTGGCCTTTGATCAGGATGATATCGATACGTTCGCCAAGTTAAAAGAATTTGGTTTGGACTTTGATGTACGTAAAGTTCCAGCCGATCAAAGAGGAGACATGGACGAAATTATCAAGAGAGCGCAAGAAGAATTAAATAAACAGAACTAATCCTATTTAGCAGAGAAAAGGAGGATTAATCATCATGGATTTGACGATTATTCAAATCATATTAGTTATTATCATAGCATTTTTAGCTGGTGTGGAAGGGATCTTGGATGAATTTCATTTTCACCAGCCAATTATTGCTTGTACATTAATCGGCTTAGTAACAGGAAACTTAGGGCCATCCCTTATCTTAGGTGGTACCCTGCAAATGATCGCTTTAGGCTGGGCAAATATCGGAGCAGCCGTAGCACCGGATGCAGCGTTAGCATCAGTTGCCTCTGCAATTATATTAGTTTTAAGTGGACAAGGTGAAGCCGGTGTTTCGTCTGCGATTGCGATTGCTGTTCCACTTGCGGTTGCCGGTTTGTTATTAACCATTATCGTTCGTACGATTGCAACTGGACTGGTCCATTTAATGGATGCCGCAGCAAAAGAAGGTAAAATCAGAACCATTGAATTTTGGCATGTCATCGCTATTATCATGCAAGGTTTACGTATTGCCATCCCAGCAGCATTAATTATCGCTATTGGTGCAAAACCGGTTCGAAACCTGCTTGAGTCTATGCCTTCCTGGCTGACAGATGGATTGGCGATTGGCGGAGGAATGGTTGTAGCCGTTGGTTACGCAATGGTTATAAACATGATGGCTACAAAAGAAGTTTGGCCATTCTTTGCTATTGGTTTCGTATTAGCAACTATTCCGCAAATCACACTTATGGGTCTAGGTATTATCGGTGTATCGCTGGCACTTATCTATTTAGCTCTTTCAAAGCAAGGCGGGTCAGGTAATGGTGGAAACGGAAACACAGGTGACCCGATTGGCGACATTATAGATTCTTACTAAAGAAGGAGGAGAACAAAAAATGGATCAAGAAATGAAATTAACAAAAAGAGATCGTATTGCTATTTGGTGGCGTTCAACGTTCATTCAAGGTTCTTGGAACTATGAACGTATGCAAAACGGTGGCTGGGCATTTTCAATGATCCCTGCGATCAAAAGATTATATAAAACAAAGGAAGATCGCTCTGCCGCCCTTCAACGTCACTTAGAGTTTTTTAATACACATCCATATGTAGCTTCACCTGTTTTAGGTGTAACGTTAGCGCTTGAAGAGGAACGTGCAAATGGTGCTCCTGTTGACAACACGGCTATTCAAGGGGTAAAAGTCGGTATGATGGGTCCATTAGCAGGTATCGGGGATCCAATGTTCTGGTTTACCCTTAAACCAATCCTCGGTGCATTAGCCGCTTCTCTTGCTATGAGCGGAAACATCCTTGGACCTATTCTTTATTTCGTATTATGGAACCTTATTCGTATGGGCTTCATGTGGTATTCACAGGAACTTGGTTATAAAGCTGGTTCTAAAATTACAGAAGACTTATCCGGTGGAGTGCTTAAAGATATTACGAAGGGTGCCTCATTGCTCGGTATGTTCATACTCGGGGCCTTAGTTAACCGCTGGGTATCTGTCACGTTTACTCCAACTGTATCAGAGGTTGAGTTGAATGAAGGTGCCTATATTGATTGGAGTAGCTTACCTGCCGGGACAGAAGGTGTTAAAACGGCACTGCAGCAGTATGACAACGGCCGGTCATTAACGGATACGAACGTAACCACTCTACAAGATAACCTGGATAGCTTAATTCCTGGTTTAGGCGGATTGGCATTAACCCTTCTCTGTATGTGGTTACTACGGAAGAAAGTGTCTCCAATTGCTATGATCTTAGGCTTGTTCGTATTAGGCGTTGTCTTCCACGTACTAGGCATTATGTAATAACAAAAACTTTAGCACAGCTTTTTTAAAAGATAGATAATTATGGTAAACAAATAGAGAAGCACCTCCTTGTATCATAAAGCCAATCAACTAAGGAGGTGCTTTTCTTATCATTCAATCTAACAGACTACATATATATAAGGAGGCTGCCATGCTAACAATCGGTTATATTGGAAATGGAAAAAGTACAAATCGATATCATTTGCCATTCGTCCAGCAAAGAGTAAATATAAACGTAAAAACCATTTACAGGCGAAACCCTGATCACGATCGCTGGGATCCAATTGAAGGAGTAAAATACACATCAGATTTAGATGAATTATTAAATGACAAGGATATTCAACTCATTGTCATTTGTACCAGACTCGACAGTCATTATGAATATGCAAAATTAGTATTGGAGCATAACAAAAACTGTCTGGTTGAAAAGCCTTTTATGGAAACATCAGAAGAGGCAAAAGAAATATTTGCTTTGGCCAAAGAGAAAGGATTAATTGTTCAGTCCTATCAAAATAGACGTTTTGATAGTGACTTTTTAACCGTCCAAAAGGTGATTGAAGAAGGAAAATTAGGGGACTTATTGGAAGTGGAAATGCACTTTGACTATTTTCGTCCGGAAGTGCCTGAGTCTGTTCATTCCTTTGAGCCTGTCAGGTCCTTTTTATATGAGCATGCCTGTCATACCTTAGACCAGGTCATCAGCTACTTCGGCAAGCCGGACCATGTCCATTATGATGTAAGGCAATTACTAGGCGAAGGAAGAATGAATGACTATTTCGACTTGGATTTGTATTATGGCAAGCTTAAAGTATCGGTAAAATCCAGTTATTTCAGACTTAAGCCAAGACCAAGCTTTGTCGTTCATGGGAAGAAGGGTTCCTTTATTAAAGAAACCGTCGATCGTCAGGAAGAACATTTGAAGATGTTTTATATGCCTGATAATAAGGACTTTGGTGTAGATACCTTGAACCATTATGGTGTACTGGCGTATGTGGATGATGAAAAAAACATACATGAAGAAAAAGTAAAATCTATAAATGGAGATTATGGCAGAGTTTATGATGATTTATACGAAGCCATCGTAAATGGGAAAGATAAAACCATTACAGATGAACAGACCACTCTCCTGATTGAAATGCTGGAAACAGGAGTTAAAAACTTAAAGTAATGCTTATGTACCCGGTACCTCCAATAGACAATTGTCTATCCGAGGTGTCGGGTACTTTTTGATAGGGTGTCAGATTGATGTGGCTGGGGGCGTGAACAGGGGCGTGAATGGGGGCGTGAAGGACAGAGGGAGGTAAAAAATTGATGAAATTGTCCTTCATAAGCCCTGTGAAGGACGAATAAAGATGAAATTCCAGACCAAGTGTCCTTCATCGACAGAATAAAGGACAAAACGTTGATGTAATGCTGGAAAATCGTCCTTCATTAATGCCTACCCGGACTAAAATAAATCCACAGAAAAAGAAGACATTTCCGATTATAACCGAAATGTCTTCTTTAAAATTTTATATAATTTTTGATATGGATCAAATCCTTGGCATAAATAATCCACCAGGCCATAATGTACGTCTTATATTTCTTCAGCAATTTATGGTGTTCGATTGGAAATTGTTTCATTTCCTTTCGTGTCAGCTTCTTCTTTTCATTTACCAAGGTTGAGAGGTTTCTATTATCGGAAATCATTTTTGCCACTTTTATTGCCTTTTGCCGTGTATCAGCATTTTGGGGTGATAATCTCGGTAAATCGCTTATTTTTATCTTCATTTCCTCTAATAGCTGCGTATACTCTATCATTTCACTTTTTAATGGACTTCTGGCTTTGTGTGCCGCTTTTATATTTTCCTGATGTACGCCCATAAAAATAGCCTCCACAATTTAAATTTGGAATCAGTGAATAACGGTATGATGACGAACTGGTACGAGGTGTACTTGTACAAAGATATCATGAAAATGGCCGTATGGATTATACAGTTTGATTTCAATTGTATTACGTGGAGAAAGGGCTGCTGCGATGGTATGCAAGAAGTATTTGTAAGGAGTTCAGGAGTAAATGGATTTTATAAATTCAGATATATGTTAGAATATAAGGTAAATTATTCCATACTAGAGAAAGCATGACTCAAAAAAACAAATAACGATAAAAGTTGGGGGAGAGTACATTGGAGATGATAGGAAGTTTTGGCTGGATGCTATTAGCGAATATTCTATTTATTATGCTAATTGCTTTTATTTTTTGCCACGCATTAACTGGCCGTAATACCCCCACATTTAGTCTTGATGATACCCTAGCAAGACTAAGTGGGGATAAACGGCCAGTAAATTCCTGATAAGTTCAACTAACCATCAGTGGGGATGGCCCCCCACTGATGGAAGTTTCACTTTATGGTGTTCGTTCTTATTTTGTAAAACCTGAACAGAAGAACTTAAACAAAGGACATACAAAAGATATTCATACCGATGAAGAGTTAAAAAATATTGAACAAAAGTTAGATAGAATCATTGAGCTATTAGAACAAAAAGGGTTTAAATAGCAGAAGAGGAAAAATAAAAATAACAGCTTACAAAGGAGGCAGTCCCTCAAATCTGCTTCCTGGTTACACAAGCATATGCAGAAATGATTAGGGAAGGTGTATTTATGTTTAAGTGGTTTAAGATTGTCATGTTAGGAACCTTAGTCTTTTTGGGTGCCTGTCAGTCAAATGAGGTAGCTGAAGAGCCATATGAAGGGACACCCTTAAAAATTGCGGTTGTTGGGGAAAAACCTGAAGTCAGGGAGGAACAGATCATCTTTAAAACCTTATCTCTAGAGGAATTATATCGTTCACATTCTGACAAGTATGATGCCGTATTCATTAGAGAAGAGCATTTCTCTGATGCTTCACATAAGAAGTATGTAGAAATGTTTAAGAAGAAGCGGGTTCCTTCTTTTTTTGTAGCGTCAAAGGCGAATACTATACCGTTTCAGGACCTTGAAAATCCTATTTCCTATAAAGAAGCAGCTAAAAAAATTAACGACACACAAAACTACATATCAGGATTTTTGTATGAAGGAGCAGATGAAGGTTATCAAGGTTGGAAATTTTCCTATCCAGTGAAAAACAGTGAAATACAACGAGAGAACGTTCAGGGAATCTACTCTACTGTTTTCAAGGTAGTTGAAAAAGAATGGAATAAAGCTTCTTCAATAAGAGGATAACGGTAGTTTAAGAGTAAAAGATGAATCGATAACTATAGAATATCTCCTCTTTCCTTTCTCGCTGTGATGTCCTTCCTTGGTGGAATTGAAAAACTCAGGGACAAAAAAGATAAAGGCGGATATATCTATATTGTTTTTGCTCTTGTTTTGACTGCTGGGGTTATAATGAAAATGGTCGGTTAGATACTTAGAAGTCATCGAGGGGTGCCGATGAATATCCATATTCACAACCTCTATTTTACTGCTTTGTTGCGATAGAAAAGTAATACGACGACCTGACTGGTAATCCAGTTTGCACTCTAAAAGTAAAAATAACAGAGCATGAGAGACATACCTTACAGTCCTTGGCCTTGATAAAAAAAGACAAAATCCACATCAATATCCAATATCATTACACTACGGTCCATTTTTGAAAAAGCGACTGTTCTTAGTGAACAATCGCCTTTTCTGTTAAATGGATCAGTCAATAGAATTTTTATAATAAATGAAATTATCTGTCCATCCTCCAAATTCAAAAATAAAACCTCTTCTTGTACACTCATATTTCATCCCTGTACTCGATGCCAGATTGTATGAAGCAGGATTATCTATATTGATATGGGCTTCTATACGATGGAAATTCAAACGATTAAAAGCAATATGAAGTGCTTCTTTAACAGCTTCTTTCCCATAACCTTTTCTCCAATATTGATTATGGATGGAATAACCTATCCGGCCCCATTGGAAGTCATCTCTTGCTAAGGTTGAAAAATCAACCATGCCTAGATGGGCTCCGTCTTCTTTTCGAAATACACCAAACACGTGAGCAATATCTTTAAGGGCTAAGTCCTGATGTTTATCTACCAGATTATAAAACCATTCCTGTGTGCATTCACTCATGTCTATTTTCCCTTTATCGTGTCGATGTTGGGATGGAAACCGGTTTTCAAATTCATTTAGCCAATTTTTATAATCATCTTTCCTTAAAGGTCTAATGACTAATCTTTCTGTTTCTGAAACAATCTCAAATGTTTCTTCTGTTAATTTCAATGTGACATCTCCTCTGCATGAACTTTTTCCAAAAGACAAAACCTGCTTTGTTATCTTGATTTAGTTTATATGCCATAAGACATCACACCTTTCAATATGTATGTAATATAAATACCATACCATTAAATTCATATGCACTGTTACTATATTAACTTCAACACAAAAATGGATTTAACCTTCTTTTGTATGAAGGTGCCGTGTATATTTTTTATGAATGAGTGATTCATGACCCAAATGAAAATGGGCCAGTTCACACAAATTGTCCCTCATCCCCGGAATATGGACTGGCTCAGGCCAAAAAAAACAAGGTTGGACACTTAGCCAACCTTGTTTTCCTTTTGTGATTTATTTTTCATCCAAAGCGTCATTCCCAAGAAAGGCCTGCAGCATCCAGGTATTCTTCTCAATGTCGCCTTTCATGGCAATCAGCATGTCATTGGAAATGTCATCTCCATTTTCTTCTGTTACCTTAATTCCATCAGATAAGAAATCGCGTAAGGTTTTAAAGTCATTTATAACGGCCTGAACCATTTCCGATTCAGACAGATTTTTATCTTCCACACGTTCTTCTATAACGGAATGTTCGATGAATTCCCCCAGTGTGGAGTAAGGTTGCCCGCCAATAGCAAGCAGACGTTCGGCGACTTCGTCCATGCTTTCCGATACACCGTTATACAGCTCTTCAAATTTTTCATGAAGGGAGAAGAAGTGCTGACCCTTTATATACCAATGGAACTGATGGAGACGAGTATAAAATAATCCTTGTGTAGCTACCAGCTTGTTCAAGACTTCCTTTACATTTGTGTTTGTCATAATGTATGACCTCCTCAAAATTTCTCTGGTTATAGAATGTAATAATTATTAATTTATAATTATTATAATCTGCGTGCAGGGTAATCTTCAAATCATCTGCTTATAACGTTTCTTCAGTAGTTTGAACGATTAACAGGAAAATTATCATGTATGAACTGGCCGTAATACTCCCGCTTCAAATTTTAAGGGTACCCCAACAAGACCAAGTGGGAGATGGAGAAAACGCCCACAGATGGAAGTTTCACTTTTTTTAAAAGTCATTCGTTTTTAGCTGATTTGGGATTGAAGAATGTATAGTATAACTATAATTGTAAAAAATATAGTAAATAGTTATTAAGGAGGTCGAGGGAGTTTTGCTTAACATTTTGGAAGCAGTTACTGAACATATTAAAAATTACGTGGATAATGAGCCTAAGCCTCCCTTGCATGTTGGAGAAGTTATGGACTTATGGACAGCCTATACTGCCTTTAATGAAGCGCAAGTCTTATATCAGGTTGGGTTAAACTCCACTACGAATAAGGACCTGAAACATGCGATTGAATCAGCTTATAAATCAAGCAAGTCGGATACAAAACGGTTAGAAAAGTTTTTGCTTCAAGAGGGAGTTCCTTTGCCAGAGGTGAGTTCGGCAAAGCCGCCTTCAGATCCAAATGTGATTCCAGAGGGTGTAAAATTAAAAGATGGAGAAATTGCTAATATTATTTCCGTAAAAATTGCCTCATCCATAACTTACTGTGCTCAGGCTATGTCAAAATCCGTTCGCAGCGATGTCGGCTTGCTCTTTTTTGAAATACAAGTCAACCTCATGAAGTTTTCAGAGCCCTTCAAAAATTTAATGGTAAACAGCGGATGGATTAATACGCCGCCAAAATTCACACCGCCGGGGAGACCGGGAGAATGATAAGCGGGATACCTTTCATAACGGAAAGGAAGGACATATCCCCGGAAAAAACCGGGTGAATTGCTCTTCCTTTTTTTCATTATCCGTGCGTATCAACCGTTATTTCCATTGTTTGATTAAATGGTCGATATTGAACGTGAGATAGTTGTATGCGCTCTCGGAAATCTGGTTATTTTGCTGTCTGTTTTCCAATAAAGATTTTGCGTCATTCATGTGCTTGATCGCTTTTTCAGTAGCATCTTTTTGTACAAATTTGTTTACTGAGTTTAGTTGCGCCTTCAATGACTGGGCTACGCCATGATTAGCGAAAGCTCCATGATTTTCAAATTGTCCGATGACTTCCTGCATTTCTGCAACATTCTCTGTTAATGTTGTTGCGGTTGTTGTTATCTGATCACTAACATTTCCGAACGCATCAATAGCTTGTACACCTATTTGATAGGTTGTCGCCGGATCCAGGTTATTTACCGGGAATTCTAATGAACTTGGAACCTCACCTTTATAATACTCTGAGAAAGCTTTGTATTGATTCACAATTTCTCCGGTTTCCTGATTTTTGGCTGTTACCTGATAAGAATGAGTCAGTAGATTATCAAAAGCCTGCGGGAACGAAATACTTAAGCTGTTTGTTGTTGTCTCTGTAATATCAATATTGGAATCCTCATAGAAATAAGGACTTACCTGATCGCGATCATCTGTGTACTTAAAGTCTGCTGTATCTTCCACTGGAGTGTCAATGACCCATGGTTCCTCAACCCATCGTTCACCGGTAAAATTTCGGCGCTTAATGACAACTTCATCATCATAGACCTTCACAAGCAGACCGTTACTTACCTCTGCTTCTGGAACTTCACCCTGAATATATCCCTTTTCGGTCCACATATATGCGATAGAACCTGAGTTAACGGCAGTATAGTCTTCCTGATGGATGGATCTTGGATCACTAATAGGATAATGGGTATGGCCGGCAATTAAAATGACCTGTGGATATTTTTTGAGCGTTTCACGAAGGAGTTTCTGGTTATCATTTTCGATATACCAATCTTCAGTACCGTATGTGGTGTCTTTTATCCCGTGGTGTAAAAATACGAAAATCGGCTTATTGGAATCTCTCTTTTCCGCCTGCTCCAGTTGGTCACCTAGCCACTGAACCTGATCTTTTGAATAGAAATACCCTCGTTCTTCTCCCATCATGATAAAATCATAGCCTTTGATGTTTTTATGGTAATAAAGGGATTCCATACCGGTATAGTCAAAAAAACGTTCCTGGGATTTTTCGGGTGTCAGGCCATTATAATTATACTCATGGTTTCCAATTCCAATGAGCTGTTCAGCTTCAGGCTGGACATATTCATTAAAAATAGATGACCATGTTTCATATTCCTCTATAACGCCATGACTGGTTAAATCACCAAGAAAAGCTATAGCGTCTTGCTCTGGTGCGAGTTGATTGAGTTGTTTCATCGCATCCTCAAATCTTTCCGGGTCACCTTCAGCACGGCCGAGTTGTGTATCACTAATTACAGGGAAGACCAAGTTAGGCTCTTCTGATGAAGTATTTGTATCTCCTAAATGATCTTCTGCCTGGGCGTTCCAGGGAGATGAAGTCATTCCGATGGAGAAAACCAGAATGGCAGTAACGATTAATTTTAATACATTTTTCTGAAAAATCTTTGACATATAAGTACCTCCTGAAAGTTTTGGTCCGTCTTTTACTATATTAAGAGGCCATAGTTTCATAGATAGATGTGTTTGCCTCTTAATAGCTTTGTACACCTCCTTTTCATGATTCAGTTTGTTAAGAAAAATCTTAACATTTTAAACTGATTATACATTTGGTACATTAACACAGTTCATTCTTTTGTCAAATTTTCAATTCTGTTTGAAAACTTCTTAAAAAGGGCTAATAAAGGCTTTGAGACTCATATCCCTGACGTAAATTGAGACTTTGGACCTTGACAACGTATTCATATGATGTAAGATGTTTTAAGTATACAGTTTGTTTACTTAAAATTTTACAAATTGAATATTTTGAACGTTAATTTTGACGTAAACATACTGTGTGGCCCGTTAGTCACTTTTAAAATAGACTTAAAAGCAGGGTTTTTATTTCGGTAAAGGGGGTGGCCTTATTGCCCGAAGTAACGATAGATAAACGGCATTATGAGATTGATGGTATTCTGTTTGATAAAGATGGGACATTACTTGATTTTGCAGAGTTGTGGCTTCATTGGGCCAGGCAATGGATGAATAACCTAATAGAAGATGTACAGGAAGTTGAACTTGATGTATCTGTACTGGGTTCAACGATTGGACTTGATTTGGATCAGAACATGTGGGATCCTGCTGGTCCTTTGGCAATTGGAAGCATGGATGATCTGGATACGCTGTTATCCTTTTGTTTATACGAAAAGGGAATCCCCTGGAATGAAGCGACTGCAATTGTAGTACATAACCGTGAATCCGCAGATACCTCAATCAAGTTAGAAGATTGTTTAAAACCCATAAAGGGATTAACCACATTTCTGGATCAGCTGCACTCCGCTTCCATTCCCCTAGGGGTTGTCACTTCCGATGATACCGGACGGGCCAGAGATCACTTAGATGGACTCGGTATTTCTGATTATTTTGGCTGTGTTATTGGTCATGATGCTGTACAAAGGGGGAAGCCGTTTCCTGATATGGCACTCAAAGCTTGCGAGCAACTGCAGATCCAGCCAGAAAAGACTCTCATTGTTGGGGATTCGAATGGGGATATGGTGACAGGAAAGAACGCCAATTTGCTGGCTGGTATAGGGATTGTTTCCAACGAAATTCAGACATCCAGCCATTTAAAAGAAGCGGATCATCTGATTAGAAACTATAAAAATAGTAAGGTATTACCAAAAAAAGAGGAGGACAATTAGTGAGAAAATATTTATCTATTTTAGTGATAGCCGTGCTTGCGATGTTAGCAACAGCATGCGGAAGTGAAAGCAGCAGTTCGGACGGAGATGGCAAAAGTGATGAGCCATTGAAGGTCTATACGCATAATAACAGTGACACGATGGATGCCCTTGTGGAGAATATTGAAGAAAATACAGGCGTGAAGCTGGATGTACTTCGTATGTCCAGTGGAGAAGGCTGGAGCCGTATTGATTCAGAAGCACCAAACTTCGGGGCTGATATGCAAATCGGTATGCTGCAGGGATTTGGTATTAAAGCTGCCGAGAAGGATTATTTGCTGAAATATGATGCTGAAAATTGGGGTGATGTGCCTGAAAAATATAAGGATCCAGACGGCAAATGGTATGGTACGTCATTCTGGTATACCTCAGTTGGATTAAATACAGATATTTTTGAGGATAAAGGACTGGACAAGCCGGAATCATGGAAGGATTTACTCGATCCTCAGTACAAAGGTGAAATTGTCATGCCTGATCCAGGTACTTCAGGGACAGCCTTTTTATTTGTCTCAACAATCCTGCAAACATTTGGTGAGGAAGAAGGCTGGAATTATTTACAGGAATTAGATAAAAACGTTGCCCAGTATACGAAATCCGGTACAGCACCCGCACAAATGGTGGCTCAGGGAGAGTATGCAGTCGGAATTACATGGGACAAAGCGGTTACGGACTTTAAACAAGAGGGATATCCAGTTGAGCAATTCCTCCCATCAGAAGGTGTAGGTTACAGCTTGGATGTAAACTGGATCTTTAAAGATACAGATCAACCTGAAAAAGCTAAAAAAGTCATGGACTACTTAGGTTCAGAGGAATTCATGAAGAAAACAGCTGAATTCCGTTCGGTTGTCACCAAGCCTGGCATTTCAGGAAGTAAAAATAGTGATGAATTGCGGGAGCATTTTGTAGATTACGACGCTAAATGGGCAGCCGAAAACCGTGATAAAGTCATGGAACAATGGCGCGAAAAATTCTCTGAATAAGGGAAGTAGCGGCGAGCTCTGTCTCGCCGCTGTTTATTTAAAGCGTTCGATGAAAAGGAGTGTTGACTGTGAGCATGACGCTTTCGAGGCGGAAGCCCAATTCTTTAGCAACAACATGGAAAAAGTTCTGGTCTGAGCCTGGCTTTGCCATTTTAACATCGGTTCTCGCTCTTGCCATTCTTTTATTTATCGTTGTACCGGTTCTGGCTGTCTTATTAAAGAGCTTCGGTATCGGTTCAGGAGCCTTAACCATAGAGCATTACAAGGAGTTTTTTTCCTCAACTTCTTATTTGATATCTCTTCGTAATAGTGTGGCTTCAGCAATTATGACAACCATTATCGTTACCATTTTAAGCATAGCTGTTGGCCTTTATGTAACACGTTCCCGGAGTTATCTGTCCAGGTTTTATGGTGGAGTGGCACTCTTGCCATTGGTAACTCCGCCCTTTATCTTTTCCTTATCACTGATTATTTTATTGGGGCGTAATGGTTTAATTACCCAGTTATTAAATAGTTGGTTTGGCTGGGAATTCAGTATATACGGATTCTGGGGTGTGGTATTAGCCCAGGTTATTGGGTATTTTCCCATTGGTTACATGCTGGTAGAAGGAACATTACGTACGATGAGTCCCAGTCTGGAGCATGCTTCCAGGGACCTTGGCTCCAACCAGTGGGGTACGCTGCGTAAGGTGACCCTTCCCCTTGCCAAATCCGGGATAATCAAGGCTGCATTGTTAGTCTTCGTCATGGCATTGGCTGACTTTTCCAATCCACTGATTATCGGAGGAGGATTGCCATTTTTGGCATCAGAGACATACCTGGCCGTAGTTGGACAGCATAATATGGAACTTGCTGCCGTAATGGGAGTCTTTCTGATTTTTCCAAGTCTGATTATTTTTATTTTCCAGACCTACTATCTAAAGGATACGAATCTGGAGACAATCAGTGGTGAGTCCGGCGGTTCCAACGCACCTTTATCGAAATCAGTAAAAGCTGTGATGGCAGGCATCAGTACATTATTTATTCTCTTTGTTCTGGGCATGTTCGTGATGGTTGTACTCGGTGCATTTGTGAAGATCATCGGAATTAATAATACCTTCACACTGGAACATTTCAAAGAACAAACTGAGTGGGGATCATTATATACAAGTATCATTGTTTCCTTTATCTCTGCTATTTTTGCTGCTGTGATCGGTATGTTACAAGGATATTTATTTGCAAGAAAACCGATTCCCGGCAAACAGATCCTGGAGTTTCTGACGTTATTTGGACTGGCTGTACCAGGAACGGTGATGGGGATTGGGTATGTATTAATTTTTAACGGTCCTCCGTTCTTTTTAACAGGAACCGTAACATTACTTGTATTAAACATGACCTTTAGAAAAATTGGCGTCGGTATGGAAAACAGTATCAGTAAAATGCACCAGATTGATTCATCCATGGAAGAGGCATCCAATGATTTGGGAGCAGGACCGTACCGTACGTTTCTCAAGATTATTGCTCCCATTTTAAGTCCGTCTTTTGTCGCCGGTTTTGTTTATACGTTTATGACAGCCATGGTTTCCATTAGCTCTGTTGTTTTTCTCATTGCTCCTGGTACAAACCTTGCTGCTGTGTATATTCTCAATCTGGCTCAACAGGCAAAAATCGGAATGGCTTCAGCGATGTCCTTTGTTTTAATTGTTATCGTACTCGCTTGTATGGGTCTATTGAAATTTATCGAAAAACGTACCGGCGTAAAAATTTAAACTATTGCATGATGTAAAGTTAATATTCCTGAATACTCCCTTGTCAGGAGGGCTTTCTGACAATGAAAGTAAATTTTAAGAGGCGCATAGTGGCCAGGTAGAGCTGGATGATTCCAGCTTCCGGCATCAGAAATATAAAGGAGGTTTGACAGTGCCGCAACAAGAATCTTTTTTAAATTTAAAACATCTATTTAAATATTTTGGAAATGTAACAGCGGTTGATGATATTTCCGTTCAAATTGACAAAGGAGAATTGATTTCCTTTATAGGACCGAGTGGATGCGGGAAAACAACGCTGTTACGCACGATAGGTGGTTTTCACAGTCAGGATTCCGGAGAGATCATCCTTGATAACGATAGAATTGACCATTTGCCTCCAGAGAAGCGTTCGACGGGAATGGTGTTTCAAAACTATGCCTTATTCCCTCATATGTCGGTCTATCAAAATGTAGAATACGGTCTGAAAATAGAAAAAGTGAGTAAATCAGAACGCAAGGAGCGCATTCGTCAGGCATTGTCACAAGTACAGCTGGAAGGATACGGTGACCGCAAGCCGAGCGAGCTTAGTGGAGGTCAGCAGCAGCGTGTAGCCATTGCCCGTTGCCTTGTCCTGCAGCCAAAAGTATTGTTACTTGATGAACCATTGTCCAACCTTGATGCGAACCTGCGTATGATTATGCGGGAGGAGATTCGCAGATTAAAAGACGAATTAAATTTAACTGTTATTTTTGTAACGCATGATCAGGAAGAGGCTCTTAGTATTTCCGATCGGGTGGTTGTCTTAAATGGTGGTGTGATTCAGCAAGTAGGCGCGCCGGATGAAATTTATAACCATCCTGAGAACGAGTTTGTCGCTAATTTTGTTGGACACTCTAACATATTGGAAGGAACAACCGAAACAGATAATCAGACAACCCTGTTTAAAAATGCCTCTGTTCAGTTTGAAGTAGAGAAGGACGAGGATAGTGCAGACAGGTCAAATGGCAAAGTCATGATTCGACCAGAGCGCATTGCCATAAATGAAAACAGTAAATTACAGGGTCAAGTCTCCAAAGTCGTTTATAACGGCAACTTTATCCGTTATTTTGTTGATTTGAACGGAACTGAAATTTTAGTCGATCAATTTAATGTTAGTCGAACGAATCGGTTTAATAAAGGGGACAGCATTGGTCTGGAAATGCCTAAAAGCCCCCATTTCCTATAAAAGTTCCTGATCGACTACTTATTGAAAAAGGTTCCAGTAGATAGGTTCAGGCTGCAGACTATGAGAATGGGTTCACTGTTAATCTTACAGCTCCTCCGATATAGAATAAGGATAAAGAATCAACCGTTCACAGAAAATTGATTGACATTTATTTCATATTTAGTATACTACAACCGATTGTTTAATAAATGATCATCTAACTGAACGAATTGAACTTACAAATGATATTCTATTTTCCCGGTTGTATAACAAAGGGAAGGAGTTGTAATGATTGGATCATAACCATAAAAAGCAGGAAACTCAAGAAAAAATTGAACAAGCTGAAAGCATGATGATTAACACCATTTCAGAAACGATGGATTTGTATGGAGTTACACCATCTGTAGGAAGACTATACGCTATGATGTACTTTAAACACCATCCTATGACATTAGATGAAATGAAAGAAGAGCTTGGGATGAGCAAGGCAAGCATGAGTACATCGGTGAAAAAACTTCAGGAAATCAATATTGTACAAAAAATATGGCAAAAAGGTTCAAAACGCGATTTGTTTACCGCTGAAAAAAATTTCTTTCACTATTTTTCCCGTTTCTATGGGAACAAATGGGAACGTGAGGTTCGTATGTTTCTTGCAAGCATTCAACGAGCCGAAACACAGCTCAAAGAAGTGGTGGAAGACAGCGAAATTGATGAAGAACTGAGAGAGCACGCCAGGTTGGATTATGAACAGCTTCAGGAAGCCCAAAAATACTATTATTGGCTCGACCGTTTAACGAAGCTGGTGCAATCTGGGGAGATTTTTGATTATATACCTATAAAAGACTTAGAAGACTATTTTCATAAACATAAATAGTAACTTTTCTTTCAGTAGCGTCTGTAATAAAATAAAATTCCTTTTCAGGTACCCGGTACGTCAAATTGGACAAATGTCTTTTTTGGGTACCGGGTACTTTTTTAACAATAAGTTAATCTTTCATATACTTTTTTGCGATTACGAATTGGACAAGCGGAAACAGGATGACTCCTATACAAAATGCGGAAAGTAAAAAGATGCTGCCTAAAGTGGATTCAGTCATTTGGTTATAGACAAACCAGAGCACAAACAGGAACACGGTTAAAATGTAATAACTGATCTTTCCACTCTCATTTTTAATTCGCTGCCCCATTTCATCCTTTTCAGCTTTTTTATCACTGCCCCACGTTGCAGAGTGAAAGAAGGTTACAATGACAATCATCCATATGAGAATATCCGCTGTCTGACCATCAGGATCATTTATAAAATCTACAATATACAAGCCCAGTAAAACCATGATGATGAGACTTAAAACCGTGCCGACCAGTACCTTCAGTTTATTGTTATTCACTCCGATTCCTCCTTTCGTTTGGTTTCCGTCAACTGAAATTGAAACAGTTCATCAACAGTTGTATTTAGAATGGCCGCAATTTTAAAGGCAAGATCTAGACTTGGGTCATATTTATTGTTTTCAATGGCATTTATCGTTTGTCTGGATACATCACAATAATCGGCAAGAAGTTGCTGTGACATTTTTTTGGTTTTACGTAATTCCCTGATACGATTTAGCATGAATGAGATTTCGAACCTCCTTACTGTAAAACATGTTTTACACCTTTGATTATAGATAGAACCAACCAAAATGTCAAACACATTTTACATTATGGGTAATTCTTTGAACGGGCTATTCTAATTAGGGACCCGAGTTGATTTAGATTTTGATATGTTCCTAAGTTATTAGGTTACATTTGATACCTGGCACCCACATGGATAATCCTAATTACAAGCTGAACACCCAGCTTTAACCTCAATGCTATGAATACGATGGACCAGTTCTCTATCCAACATTAGATGTTCATAGTTAAAAGTCATTTCCTCACCTTGATGTAATCGTGTGGACATTTGATGTAAGAGCGTATTGAAACCACCAATGAGTTCGCCTGAATCATCGTAATACAAACCGACCATACTGATTTTGTCGCCATCAACATTTTCATCTTCATTGTTTTTTAATACACCGCTTATGTAAATGGAACCATGATTTCCTGATTCGTATAGCTGTTTTCTAAACGTAATATTCTTAGATGCCAACGTTACATAATCCATGTAATCCTTCTTTTCTGACAGGACGACATTTATGACGGATTCACCGAAGTCTTCAGCAAACTGCAGGTCCCCAAATATCGGACTATTCACAGCGTATACCTTTTCTCCAGGCTGAACAATCTCGGGAACGAACCGGAATGAATCTGAATCAAATGGATATCCATCCGTATCGAAATAATCCGCAGCCATGCCGTCGATGTGAACAGGGAAGTTATGATCATTTCGGAATACTAATGCCGTATGTCCATCTACCGTGCCTTCACCCCACAAGTTATCGACCCTCTCCAGTAAATTTAACTCCAGTTTTACCTCTTCAGGTTCTTTTTCTTCTTCTACTGCAGTGTCTTCCTCTGGTTCCTCGTAAAAAATAAAAAAAGCTCCCAGAATAATAAAAAATATAATAGCCATACTTCCAAACATTTGCTTAATCATTGCTGTCTTCCCCTTTTCCTATGTATTCTCGGATGGTTTCGTGGTGTGGTTTGTATTTGATTTAGCCGCTCGCAATCCGTCTATGCTCCTTCCCTGCTTAAGACCTATGTATCGCATAGATCGATTTTACCATAACCAGTTGGGGAAGGTACCGGTATTTAAGGTGGATGGTTGTTTTTTGGGGTGCGGGCAACTTTTATATAGGGGGATGAAGGCCATAAGGAAGATGATTTTTAGATTCAGTGTCCTTCACCTTTAGCTCCCTCTGATCGATCTAAGAATCCAGAAAAAAGAACCGGGACACCCCCGGTTCTTTTTGATCAGTGTAGTTGCTATTTTATTTCGTATTCGTAAACCCGCCATCAATCCGAATCACTTCACCGTTCACGTACTGTGCTTTGGATGTTAATAGGAAGGTCACGAGTTCGGCCACTTCCTCAGGTGTTCCCAGACGTTTCTGCGGGATGCCGCCGGTTGCATTTTCCTTCATTTCAGGGTTGGCTTCATAGAACTCTTTGACCATTGGGGTTTCGGTTGGGCCTGGTGCGATGGCGTTGACGCGCAGGCCATCCTTTGCATATTCAGCCACCATGCTCTTGGTTAAGCCGACAATGCCGTGTTTGGTAGCGGAATAGGTCACAACGGAATCCTGTCCGGTTACCCCAGCACTTGAAGATGTATTGACAATCGCACCGCCGCCATTTTTCACCATCACCTCGGCAACGTAGCGAACACCGTAAAGGGCGCCTAATAAGTTAATGCCCACAATTTTTTCAATTTCACTGATGTCTGTGTCCAGGTAGAACTGGCCGCTTCCGGAAATTCCTGCATTATTGAAGAAATAATCAATTGTACCAAACTTCTCAACGGTCTGATCCACATAATTTTTTACTTCTTCCGGCTTGGAGACATCTGCCTTTATAAACAGCGCATCTGCTCCGGCCTTTTTCACCATCTCGACGGTTTCATTTCCGCCTTCTTCATTCACATCAACAACTGCGATATTTACTCCCTCTTCTGCTAGTCGAAGTGCGGTAGCCTGTCCTAAGCCACTGCCTGCACCTGTAATGATTGCTGTTTTGCTCATTGATAGGACCTCCTGGATGTTTTAAATATTTCCTTCTATTCCATTATAGTAGTTTATTACCATCCCAGGGAAATCATTCAACTTAGTCATTCAAATGGTAAAATCGAAATAAATCTCCATAAACAATGTCATCAGAGTAATCGAGCTCTTGTTGAACTTGATCTTTTACAGGTTTGCATACAGAAGGGTTGCTGCTGTTTGTGTCTTCTGCCAGGATACGCCCGGTGCCTCGTTCATAGCAGGTTTCTTCCGAATAAACATACTTATCACTGACAAAGCTTCCATCTCTGAAGGCGATAAAGTCTTTTCTCTGCTTTGTGAATAGATCGGTGCCGAAGCCGATGTCATGGGTTGTGTCGACGCCAAGTAAATGTAAAAGAGTGGGTTTGACATCGATTTGGCCGGAAATTTTGGACATTACCTTTCCTTCTTCACCCGGGATGTGAATAAAGAAGGGAACGCGCTGTAATTGGATGTCGTCATAGGCATCTATGTCTTTTCCAAGATATTGGCCGAGTGCATCATATTCATACTCGCTGATACCATAGTGATCACCCATTAAGACAATAACTGAATTTTCGTAGAGCCCGGATTGTTTTAACTGTTTAAAGAATTGCTGTATCGCTTCATCCGTATAGCGAACCGTCTGGAAATATTGATTAACCGTTTCTGATTCAGAATCAAACGCTTCAATGGATGTATCCTCTTCGCCTAATTCATACGGATGATGGTTGGTCAGTGTAATAAACTTCGAATAAAACGGCTGAGGCAGGTCCTCTAAGTATTTCATGGATTGTGTAAAGAATGATTTGTCCTTTAATCCCCAGCCAACGGAATTTTCCTCGGTGATTTCATAAGCGGTCTCATCAAAGAACTTCTGATATCCCATCGAATCGTACATAATATTCCGATTCCAAAAGCTTTTATCGTTGGCATGAAACACGGCAGAAGTATACCCCTGTTCCGCCAGCCTCTCCGGCATCGCATGGTATTCATTCTGTCCACGGACAAAGAATACAGCTCCGCCTGGTAAAGGATATAACGAGTTTCCCACCAGGAATTCCGAATCCGACGTTTTCCCCTGGGCTACCTGATGGTAAAAGTTCTCAAAGTAATAGCTGTTTTTCGTTAAATCATTCAAGAAGGGTGTGATCTCTTCGCCATTAACCTTGTTGCCAATCACAAAGCTTTGCACCGATTCCAATGAAACAAAAATAAGGTTACGATTTTCGGCAATCCCGAATAAATCGGACTTTTCTTTGCTTTTCACGTTTTCCTGTACATAATCTTTGATTTCATTCAGCTTCGATCCATCGGCAAAAACCTTCTGGGAAGTTGTCAGGGATTGTAAACCGATATCATACAGGTGATAGTTAAAGAGACCAATGTTCTTCACAATATCCTCCCGATCATAAACATTGGTATATAACTGCGGTCGTGCCACTTCCGCAAGCAGCAAATTGGCAAGGACCATAACGGCCGATAAGCTTAAAATCGATAGCTTCTTCCTGCGAATATAGCTGGTTGTCCCCTGTTTAAAGCTGAGGAAGACGAGTGCAATCACATCGATAAATAATAAAGGATCCGTCCAGTGGAACAGGGTGGAAATACTATTCGTGACATCCCCTGCATTATTGGCCTGAAACATCACGGGAATGGTAATAAAATCCGTAAAGTCCCGGTAGAACATTGTATTTGCCCAGACAATAACAGTTCCTATGAACGCTCCGATACAGATGAAAAGTTTCTGATATTTGCCTTTAAGCCAGATGCTTAATCCAAAAAATGCAAACGCAGAAATGAATGGATTAAGGAAAAACAGGATGGCCTGCATCGGATTATCAATCGACATATCAAATACGAACAAATAGACAAGGAATGTTTTTAATCCGAAAAGAATACTGGCTATCATATATAAGGGTAAGTGGATTTGTTTTGTTTTCATGCAATGTTCCTCCGCAGTCTAAGCTATCTGATTAAAAAGTGTCACCCATTAATGACGATTTTCATAGACATATAGTTTCAATTTTTTACTATTTTAAGATGTTTCCTTATTCCCGCGTGAAGTTAACGTACTTTTCACATGCCTGATATCCGTAACGTTGTTCTTCGCCATTTTCCAATAACAAATGGCGGACGGAATGAGAAACAGCTGCAAGATCGATAGAGTCATAATGTAGTTGTAAGGATGGTCGAAATGGGTGCCAACCATGCCCAGAATCATCCCTACCCCTACATTCCCAAGGGTTCGTCCAATACTGTTAAAAAGGTTCGCCACACTGAAGGCGGTTCCTCTGTGTTCCGGCAGATTCACATCCGTAATAAGCGCCAGCCAATTTGGTGTGTTTGCCGACTGAAAAGCAGAGGCGATAAAGGATAATACAAACAGCAAGGCCACCCATGGATTGAAAAAGATTTGCTGAATAAGACTGAACAAAATAGCGATGGAGCTGCCCCCATCAGGCAGGGACAGACCCTTCATAGGGATGGCGAAAAAGCTTACATAGAGCGGCAGCGTAAAGATGACAAAAAAGGCCGTTAAATGAGCCCTGCCCTTAAAGCTCTTTCGCTGGACCCGATCCCCAAGATGACCAAGGTATACAGATGCCATGCCCCCCACCTGAAAAATCGCATATAAAAATCCGGAAGCAATGACGGCTGTATCCATCGCATAGCCCTGCTGAATCATTTTATACGTATACAGTGTAGGAATCCAGATCAGGCTCCCTGTCGCTATGTTCATAAACAGCGCCTGGATGTACAAATAAACATTACTGCCTTTTAACAGAATTGCTTTTAGGTGCTTTAGTTCAATGACGTAATCATAGGTCTGATTGCCGGTGCCCATATTTTTCAATTCCGGATCGGCTGCCCCGCGGTCTGGCTCTGTAATGAAAACGTATAAAAAGATTAGAACCAGGCCAATCAGCCCAACGATTTCAAAGGGCCACCGCCAGCTTGTACTGGTAGCTGTTAAAGACGCTATCATGGAACCTGCAATTCCTCCAAGTCCCTGAGCCATTCCCCATAAACTTAACAGCAGCCCCCGCTTACGATAAGGAATGTAATCGGTGAGCACACTGAACCCGATAGATGCCATACAACCCAGGCCAATTCCGGTTAAAATCTGATAGAATAATAACTCAGCAAAACTATGGCTGGTCGCAGTTAAAAAAATCGACCCTACCCAGAGGAGCGTCCCGATCATAATCAGTCGTTTCCGATTATATTTTCCGGATAAATAGCCCCAGTAGATGGAAGAAATCGCAGTGACCAGGATATTCATGCCGGATATAAAGCCCAGACTGCCTTCACCCAGCGACAAATCCTCGGAAATATAAGGGAACAGCGGCGGGAACAGCCCAATAATAATATGTTCAAATGCGGCAAGTGCAATAAAGACAAATATGGTATAGTACATATGGAAGTTCGATTGTTTCACGTGGAAGCTCCTTTGTTTAAGACGCATTAAAACCTCCACATTGATGGAAGTTTTACTTAATCAAGTAATCAACTCTATTATTTTAGCACAGGATGACTTTAATCCTATATTCATTTAAACAATGATGAAAGACGTTTGTCACATCCATTATTTTACTAATCATGTTAAAATAGTGTAAAACTCAGGAAACTTATGGATGGGAAAAGGGGCAGAAAACGTATGAGGCTCATGGCTTTGGGGATATGGAAGCAGGAGCATGGATAAACAGAGAATCTATTAAGCCTTGTAACGATGTGAGTATCGTACTACAATAACGATAGCTTATAAGAAAGACAGGAATATTATGTAACTTTTTAACGGATTATGAGAATTTTTAAGGTTAATATCCTTTTTCAAGTTTATGTTTCATAATAGAATGATTGATTTGAGCGTATGTGCTCAAGAAAGGCAGGATCTTATGCAGAAAAAAATGCTTATTATCTCTTCTGACCATACAGGACATGGACATAAGAGTATTACAGAAGCAATCTGCGAAAAAATAGACAGACATGATGAGGTAGCGGTTGAAGTCGTTGATGGCTTCTCGCTGGGAGGAAAGCTGCTGACAGGCGTAGGCAAATCCTATGGGCCTATCACAAGAACGTCAGAAGATTTATGGAAGCTCATTTGGAACGTATCCGCAGTGAAGGCATCCTTTGTGAATACACTAATTGAGCGCCTGGTAGAAAAAAACTTTTTAGCATTAATAGAGAAGGTCAAGCCGGATATCATCTTATCTGTTCATCCGAATTTTAACGGATCGATTATAAACATCCTGGAAAAACACAACATACACACCCCTTTCTACACATTGATCGCGGACCTGGTGAATATTTATCCGTTATGGGCAGACCCGAGAGCGGAATTTATTCTAAGCCCTACGAATGAAGCAAAGGAAAAATGTATGGAGTTCGGGGTTGATGAAGAAAAAATTAAAGTACTTGGCTTCCCTGTGCGATCGAAGTTTTTCCCGGATTCAGAGGGTTCAGAAAACAGTCATTCGGATTCGCAGTCTGTTGTAGGTAAAACCAAGGCTGCATCACCGCTCACCTGCTTGGTTATGAGTGGGGGAGAAGGCGTCGGTAATATGGACACCATTGCCAGGAACCTGCTGGATAACTTTGATTGCCAGGTAAAAATCGTAGCGGGCAGAAACGAAAAGTTAAAGGCCAGGCTGGAACAATCCCTGAAAGGCAGATATGGAGATAAAGTGCAAATCTACGGGTTCGTCCATGCCATCCATGAATTAATGCTGGATGCCGACATTGCCTTTACAAGAGGCAGCCCGAATGTGATGCACGAAGCCGTGGCGGCCAACACCCCCTTAGTGATTACAGGCGCTTTACCCGGACAGGAGGCGGACAACCCATCGTTTGCCGAGCGTGCCAACCTGGGCGTCATTTGTAAAGACACAGAGGATATCAAACCAGTGATTGGTGACCTATTAGCCAATGACCACGAAAAATTAAACCAAATCAAACAAGCCCAAAAAGCATTCATTAACGAACATGCTGCAGAGGATATTTTGACCTTCCTCGTCAATCATGATCGAAAAAGCCACCAGCTGGAGGAAGCGCTGGTGTAAGGTAAGTTAATTGTGTACCCGATACTTCAAAGGATGATTTGAGGTATCGGGTGTTTTTTTGGGGTGGGGTCAGGTGATGTGAGGGTGAGATCTGGTGGTGTGTGCCGGGTGATGGGTGCCCTTGCTGGTTACTGGTTACTGGTTGATGAAGGCCAAAACGGACCTGTGGGGGGTTGGAAATGGCCGTCATAAGAGGGATGACGGCCAAAAAGCGGGAGTATTAAAGTGGGAATGTCCGTCATAGCAGAGATGAAGGCCAAATTTAATAAAATTTAAGGGGGAATTGTCCTTCATACCAAAAATGAAGGCCATTCCACGGGTGAAAATTGGTGAAACTGTCCTTCAGAGCTGCTTCTGTAGTTAATAAACTCAAATAAAACCCGAATGATCCCGATGAAGGCCAAAACGGACCTGTGGGAGATTGGAAATGGCCGTCATAAGAGGGATGACGGCCAAAAAGCGGGAGTATTAAAGTGGGAATGTCCGTCATAGCAGAGATGAAGGCCAAATTTAATAAAATTTAAGGGGGAATTGTCCTTCATACCAAAAATGAAGGCCATTCCACGGGTGAAAATTGGTGAAACTGTCCTTCAGAGCTGCTTCTGTAGTTAATAAACTCAAATAAAACCCGAATGATCCCGATGAAGGCCAAAACGGACCTGTGGGAGATTGGAAATGGCCGTCATAAGAGGGATGACGGCCAAAAAAGCGGGAGTATTAAAGTGGGAATGTCCGTCATAGCAGAGATGAAGGCCAAATTTAATAAAATTTAAGGAGGAAGTGTCCTTCATACCAAAAATGAAGGCCATTTCACGGAAAAAAATTGATGAAATTGTCCCTCAGAGCTGTCCTCAAGTCGCCCTCAAGTCGCCTCCAGGTCGCCCCCGAGTCCTTCACACAAAAATGAAGGCCATTCCACCGATGAAATTCGGAAAAATTGGCCTTCAGTCTGTTTTTATAAATCCATAATTGATATTATATTTATCCTGCTCAAGTATATTAATACATCAAATCCTTAAACATTACGAATCCGGCATTTTTTCATAATAGGTCCACTGGCGAACTCCTTTTACTCTCAGATTTTTACTCAATACTCGCCGGATTCTCTTTTTGACAGGGACTATTTTGCACCAATCATAAATTTTATTGGTCGTTATTTTTTCATCCGGAAATAGAGTCTGAAATTCCTCTACTGATCGCATGATAGCAGTTGCAAAAACTTCCTTATGCCCGCAATTTTTACAACCGCAATATCTCCCTTCAAGAATCGTAGAAAGTGAATAACATTTAGGACAGGAGATTCCTTTTGCTAAATTTGCATAGTTATAATCCATGGGTTGTGAGTAGGGATATTTATCTATATGAAGAGAAATCAGGGTATCGGCCAATTTCCTGTGTTTTTGGGTAATCTTTGACGGGGTGGAGTCTAATTGAGCCAGAAATTGATGGATTTGAGTTGGGAGAATTATCGAGGGGTTTCGAGGGGCGTTATATAAGGTGAAAGTTGAATTTATAAAAACAACGAACGATTCAATGGAGAGGCTATAGCCTGACTTTTGGAGCAATTTACGTAAGAGGGACTCACATCTGTTGAGCTGATGAAGTGGATTTGAGATTTCATAATTGGGCATTTTGAAGAACTTATCCGATTCAAAATAATGGTTTCCTTCATGATTTTTAACATCAAAGATATAAAGTTTACCTGACATAATAATGAGAGAATCAATCTGGAAGGTAGTCTGCCCTTCTTTTAGGAGTAGATCATTTAATATAAGGCAATCACACTGCAGCTCCTCTGTTCGTTGATCAAAAGCTAATTCCCCCTCATAGCCTTTTTTCAAGTTGTATAAATACTGCTGATGATCCGGGGACAAGTGACTGCGGCTGTTCAAAATCTCCAATACTCTTAATTCATGCGGTTTTGTCCGTTCTTTGTAAGCCATAGACAACATCCTTTCTATTTTCCAGTATATGATATTTATTATATACAAAAAATCATAGAGTTGCATCGAATATTCTTAATTATTTTGAAATACCTGTTACCTCCATGATGGTTAAGGATTAGATGATATATATTTATAAGTAAAAGGAAAAACATGGAACATGATGAAGGCCAAAATGTAATATAAAAAATAACTAAAATGGCCTTCATATCACTTATGAAGGCCATAGCACAGGAAGATATTCATGGAAGTGTCCGTCATAGCAACTATGAAGGCCAAACATAGGAAACATATTATATGGACTGTCCTTCATATCCCTCTATCAATCCTTATCATCCGTTAAATCTCTAGAGTCCATAAAAAACCGGGATCGCCACACTATGAAGGCCATTTTACATTTCCACCATCCCGCTTTTGGCCTTCACCGCCTTCATCATACTCAAAAAGGCCTGCAGACGAATCCAGGCAGAAGTACCCAGATCCCTTTGTAGAGGAAGTTTGATTCAGAATATACGGACCGTTATTCCTGTGGGAGTGTTACAATATTGGTAAATGATAAAAAACAAAGCTCATAGTTCTGAAGCGAAACTGGACAAGCCTATATAAACAATCTCTTTGGACTTACAGGAATTGATACTGACTTCCATTCATTCAGAAAAAGGAGAGGATAAAGTGAACGACCATTTTACCATCAGTTATGAACCCCCGCCCCCCACTGAATATATAAATTTGCGGTTAGAGGGCGGGATTAGTGGGAAATCCATGGAAGCTGCAGAGGTTGGTCTGAAAAATTCATGGTTTGCGGTGTGTATTTATGACAAACAAACCTTAATTGGCATGGGACGTGTCATTGGTGATGGCGGGGCTTTTTTTCAGATCGTGGATATCGTGGTCAAACCAAGTTATCAGGGACAAGGACTTGGAAAAAGGGTTATGAAGGAAATCATGAACCATCTCGACGAAAATACCTATGCAGGTTCTTATGTAAGCCTGATTGCTGATGACCCGGCAAACAAACTCTATGAGCAATTCGAATTTAAGTATACCTATCCTGGATCACATGGCATGTACAGGATGTATTAAACCAGATTTTTTCAGTGCAGCTGCTTACTCTTAGGAGTATAGGGTTAATATAGATGGATTCATTACAATACATTTAAAAATTTAAAGGGGTGCTGGAACAGTGGAAGAAAATAAAGGATATAGAAGGTTCAAAATAGGATTTCATGCATTTCTATTTATCTTTGGCATCGTTTTAATTGCAGTTTCTGTGGCAAGCTGGAATGAAATGAATCGAGCAGTGCTTTACTTAATATTAGGGCTTGTATTTGCGGCCGAGAGCATATACGGATTATATAAGGATGTTTATGTACGGAGGGAGGAATAGCGGTTTTAAGTGGGTCTTAAAGGGGTTTTGTTTGAATCAAATGAGGTATTGATTAAGGGACTGGGCACCGATTTCTCAAATAAATAATTAAGTTGGGGGAACGCAAGATGGAAGCAAACTCCAAGTTAAAAGTAAATCGTTCAGACGATATAAGACATCAAGTACATATTACTGATGTGCCATTATCTGCTTTTAAAGAGAAACGCAATCATTATTCTTTGAAGGTAAAGAAAAAATATAAATATCAAAAAGCAGTTATTAAAGTTGCATTAGATAAGTCTATTATTAAAAATAAGCAAGATATGAATGAGGAGTCTGTTTCCATTGGCTTCACAGATGATACAATTCATATATTTATAGAAAGAGAAAGTGCAGACACACTTTTAACCAAAAGAATAGGCAGACATCGTATTGCTTACAACCCAATTGCTACTGATAATTTATCAATAAAAGTGAAGAGCATTTTTAAGCAGACGTTTTATAAAAATGTCCTGCTACCACGTATAAATCAGATGAAAATAAAGGAAAAACACACTAATCACCAAAAACAGGAAAAAGGACCTTATACCTCTGAGGATTTGCGCCGGAGAGATTTCCACTATGCGGATATGTTTCCCTACCATAACTCCCCCAATAGTGACGGTAACAGATCTCGAAATGAAGTGTTTGGCGGAGCGTTTTCAGGCATATCCAGGTCAGGTGGAAAACGAAAGAAAAGAAGGTGAAAAAGGCAGCTAACTCAATTATTGAGGTACTGCCAATTCAAATGAAATCTAGTTTGCACCGTTTATGATATTCCTGTTGTTCCTTTTTTGAAACAATAACCTGCATGATGTAAATGATATTTATAATGGACCTCTAATAAGGAAAACAGTAGATTATTTTTGTAACTTAATTAAAAGTCCTTGAGTCAGATGATTATCAGTCCTTCTTAGTTAAGGGGAGAGAGTTGATTGTTGAGAAAATTCTTAATTACTATAGGAAGCTTTGATGTATTATCACTGGAAAGAGTTAAAGTGGTTTTATAATTTGGTATCTGGCACTTCAGATGGACAACTGTACATTTGGTGCATCAGGTATTATTTTTTGAATTTATGATGTAGGGGGATATTGATATGAATAAGAACACTGTCATTTGGTTAGTTATAGGAAGCCTATTTTTTGGCGGCTTATTTGGATTAATGGATATGAGGAGCAGCGGATTTGCTTTTCACGTTGTCTTAACTTACATTAACTCAATTTTCATTGTCTTTTTATTCATAAGAGAACTATTTTTTAATAAATAGTCTAAAAGCTGTTACTCTTATGGTACCTGGTACAGTAAATTCAATCTAATACAGAAATTGATTAGCCTATCAAAAGGGACATTTAATTGTCCCTAAATGTCCCTTTAGTTGAACTATTCCACTATTTATCACGGACATAGCCGTAAACTTCACTGTTATTACAGATCATTCATTTAGCCTATGTTAGATGCCAGTTTGTTGAGTTTGTCACGTTTGTTGAATATGTTGCATATAACAAGGTATAATGGGAATAGGAGGTGAACGGTTATGATGGATGTCAGAGAAAAAGAGCAGGAAAAGTTGTGGGATAGCATTCTTACACTTGCAAACATTGATAAGGAACAAGCCAAAGTTGTCTTTAAGGCTGCCATTGAACGATCATTTCGTTCCTTTGATATGTTTACTCCCTTTATCTCCAGGATTCCCTTAAAAGTTCCAGATTGTGAACATGTCCAAAAGTTCAAGCAGATTGAAAAACAAGTTATGAGTCATTTAACTCAAAAACAAGAGGATAAGGCCTATGAGTTATTAGTGGAATATATTGATACATTAAGTGGTCTTACCGAATTTAATTCAACGATTATTCGGAGACGGCTAATTGCATCCCTGTTGAAAGAGAAACATCAACCGGCGCCTATGGCAGATCAAATCGCTAAAAAGGATGCTGGAATTCCGGCTCTAACTATTTCAAAAGAAGGAGAAGAGTCCTCCTATTACACGCCAAAAGAAGTATCAAAAAAATTAGGGATAAGTGATCAAACGGTTCGTCGCATGTGTGATCGTGGGAAGTTTCCTGGTGCTTATCAGACCGATGGAGGACATTGGAAAATTCCAAAAGAGGACTTCATTACAACGGAGGAACAAGATAAAAAGGCAGATGAAATACTTCGGCAAATTGATGTTGTTAACGAGGAAGCGGGGGATGTAGATGAATTTGATCTATGATGCCCCCTATCCTCCCAAAATCTTTATTGATACAACTGTTTTATGTGGAGCGTTAAGAACCAATGGAGTTAATCGCAAACTCTTAAAAATTGCAAGGAATCCTCTATTATATCGTCCTGTCATTTCCCGTGTTTGTTTATTTGAATTTATTCGTAATGCATCTGAGGGGTTAGGTGGAGTTGTATACACTCAGCAGCAAATTGAAGGATTTATCGACTACTTTTTAACTCCTATCTTTGATTATTATATGGAATTACCTGTTAATAGTTTAGTAGGAAGATATAATGTAGAAATCATTATAAGAGAGCATAGACCGATTGGTGATGTATTGGTTGAATTAAGTGGCTATAGTCATGAAAGAGCGAAAGAAATTGCTACATCTCAGGAAATGGACGAGCCACTTCGACGGTTTGATCAAGATGACTTTCATGTTTGGATTACAGCAATCCAGGAAGAGTGTAATTACATATTAACAACTAATCATCGCCGATTTCCATCTGAAATAGGCAGGATTCGCCGGATTCATCCAAGTTCTTTATACAAAGATTTAACGGACAATTAATGATTGTTCAAGGTTACCGGAAATTTCATTCATTAGTTTATCTGACTACACAAAAGTTGTGGTCTTTTTTTATGCCCGAATTAAGTTATCTCAAGGCTATAGATACTCTGTCAATAACCTCCGTAGAAAAATAAAAATGCCGTTTGTATGTTGAGAATGAATGGGGAGATAAAATGCTTATTCCAAAACAAGAATTTATAGCGTTTAAGGAGTTTACCCGGAACTATTTCAAAAACAAGCGGGAAGGAAAAAGTGCAGAGATTCTGCACGCATTAGAAGAAAATGATGGTAAATTGTACAGGTCCATCAAAAAGGCTATTGGTAAACAAAAGCTGAAAGATTATATTGGGCGGTTGTTGAGAAGTGTGGCAAGGGAGGGGTGGCTTGTATATGAAAATAAGGTATGGAAGGCGACGCATGAGTGGGGGTATTGCACCTATTGTTTTTCACCGGTGGATGAGGTCTATCTGATTGATATTGACCATCACCAGTATTGTGATAGTGACTGCTTTGATGAGCTGGAGGCTGTTCCTCATTACGATGCTTATGCGGACGATTATATGTTTTTATTCTGGGATTTTGAAAAGTTGAAAGATCGATATCAGGCCTATCTGAATCGATCCATGAAGACAAGCTTTGAAACTCACCTTGAATTAACGATGATTTTGCGGGATCTATATGATGTATTGAATGATGATGAGTACTCGACGGTTTTGTTTAACGGAGGGGATGATGGTCCTCTTGCTCGGGAAATGTATCGGATGCTCATGCTGTTGAAGGAGGATGCGGAAAAGCTTGATCAGCTGCTGGAGCAATGTGAAAAGGCGCTTCCGCAGACGAATGAACGCTTTGCTATAGAAATCAGTGATGCGATTATGCGGAAGAGAAAAAGGCCAGAGGTGCTCAGGGAATTTATTCGGACGCATCGTAAATACCGGAATAAGGAAAATAATAAGAAATGGGTTACCGCTAATGCTATGCAGCGAATGGATTGGGATGACACATTGATGAAAGAGGAAGCTTTACAAAATGAGGTTTCCTGGATCAATGAAGTGGCTTGTCCAGCATGTAAACAAATAGTCGATAATAAGTGGAGTCGCCGTGTACCGGACGGCTTTTTTTATTGTGACGAGTGCTACGAAGAATTGGATTTTGAATATGATTTCAGGAGGGATTGAAGTGAAGGAGAATGTGGTCTGGTATGAACCTTTAACCGATATAAAATTATATGAAGGTGAAGCGATAGACGGACAAGAGCATGGGTATGGAAAGCTTTATGATGCAAATGTCAATGTCGACGATCCTGAAGATCCCCCCGTTAGATATGAAGGGGAGTTTTACAAGGGAGCTTTTCATGGTCACGGCATCGTATATGGAAGGTTTGGTCATAAAATCTATGAAGGAAAGTGGAAGAATGGGAAATATAATGGCTACGGAAAATTGTATGCAGAGGATGGTGCGGTTGTCTATGAGGGGAAGTTCCTTAATGGTGTAAAGAAGGAGGAGTACGAAGCGAGAAAGGAAGGCATACATCAGGAATACTATGAAAATGGAATATTGAAATATGATGGCGCGTGGAAGGACGGTTATAAGAATGGATTTGGCAGAGGCTATTGGCAGGACGGCACATTATGGTATGAAGGATGGTTTAAGGATAACAAGCTACATGGGTATGGCAAAATCTATTATCCCTCAGGCCGGCTTCGATATGAAGGGCAGCTTGAAGACATGCAGTATGCTGGGTGGGGGAAAGAGTATTATAAAAATGGGAATTTAAAATTTCAGGGGATGATCAGGAAGAGTGCTTATTTCTTTTATGGGGCGAGACGTTATGCAGCAGGAAAGCTTTATTATGGGGATGGGAGCCTTTGGTATGAGGGGACGTTTAAAGGGTTAAAGTCTTATGAGTTTGATCAGGGCGTTGAATATAAGCGTGGAGTTGGGGCAGTTTATCATAAGTAGTATGTTGGTGATAGGTATAAATCTGCTAAGGTAATGATCGTTATAATTAACTGGATGATTATGTAAAACTATTAGTATTTTTGATACAATTATACTAAGCCTTAAATGTTAGCGTTTTAGCATAATTGTGGGGGGTAAAAGTTCCAAAAAAATATTAATTTCCAGAAACTATTAAATAGATAATGGTGAAAGAAATTAAGATAGATAAATTATAGGGGGAATGTAGAAGTGAACACAAATAATATTATTGCAAAAGCATTGTATGTTATTGGAATTCTAGAGATTGTTGCAGGTATTATTCTGGGGATTGCATTTGGAAATGTTGAAGTAGATGAATATTTTAGCAGTTATAATGAATTTTCCTGGTCAATATTCTTTATGTGGAGTATTGCTGGTACAGTATCCGGAGTATTGTTTATAGGTTTTAGTGAAGTTATCAAAATACTAGAGAATATGGCTAATAGAGTTTTAAGGATTGATTCAAAAGTTGAAAAAATCGAGAAAAAGTTAAGGGATGAAAAAAGATGAAAAAGATTATAGTCTTTCTTTTCGTATACTCTACTATTTTGGTTGGATGCACTAATAGCGCAGAATCTTCAAGTAAATCTGCTATTAAAGAAAAAAATAATACTAAAGTAGAGGAAATAAGTAATCAAAATCATACTATTGAATTTAATAATGTAGAAGATGCAGAAAAGTATCTTTGGAATGCAATAAAACAAGACAAACCTTATAGTAATGTGAAAGCAATACTATCGGATGGGCATTTTGTTTCAGAAGATAATTTTTTGGTGTTGAAAAATAAATGGTATAAAACTGCAATTGAAAGTTATAAAGAAGTTAATGGTACAGAGGAAGAATGGGAAGGTTTGTTAAATTTCAAACAAGATGGTGGAACTTTTAAAAGAACTCAAGATATATATTTCCCCCATGGTCAGGTATACGGTTACAGCGCAAGTTTTGAAGCAGTTAAGGGAACATATAAATTGGTTGAGTTAAATGTCCTATATGCAAATAATTAAATGGATGTGATTAATGGAAACACTGTTATATGTTATATGAGGATTAGACTGTCTGGCAACTTCAAAATGGTGACAGTATATTAATACTTAATTAAGGTCTGTTAGTAGTTATTTATAAAGGATGTGTAATGATGCTGGGAAAAACAATTCAAATATATCTACCTTTTGGATCACCAAGAGGAATTAAAATAGCAGAGATAACAAATCGAACTGTTCAAGCAATATTAATTCCTAGAAATTTACTTGAAAAAGCAGGTGAACGGGAAGAAGTAAAAAGTGTTGGAGTCTATTATCTGTTTGGCCAGGATGAAGATGAGGCTAAAACACAGTTATATGTTGGGGAAGCAGAAAATTGTTACGATAGATTGAAGCAGCATAACCGTGAAAAGGATTTTTGGGAAGTCGCAATTGTTTTCGTTACAAATAATTCACAAAATCAATTTACTAAAACAGATGCAAAATTCTTAGAAAGTCATTCTTATGATGTTGCAGATAAAATTAGTCGGTACAGATTAAAGCAGTCTATCCCTGCTTCGTCATTTGTACCAGAATGGCGGAAAAGTGATCTGTTTGATATTTTTGAAACTATTAAGATTTTAACATCGACACTAGGATATCCTATATTTGATGAGTTACGTGATGGACATCAAAAAAATAATAATGATAACTTATTTTATTGCAAAGGAAGGGGCATACAAGCAGTTGCAGAGTATACTGAAGAAGGTATGGTCGTCTTAAAAAATTCTGAAATGGCTAGAGATACCACAGAAAGTTTTAAAGAATACATGACTTCAAGTGGTATGAGGAGAGATACCTTGATAAAAGATGGAATTGTAAAGTTAACAGGTGATGTATATACATTTCAAGAAGATTATATCTTCACATCTCCAAGTGCAGCAGCAAAGACCGTACTCGGAAGAGCGGCTAATGGTTGGACAAAGTGGAAAACTAAAGATGGAAAAACCTTGGATCAAATAAAAAGGAAAGGCAAGTAAGGTGGGGATTTTAGAGACTTTCTTTATGGAATAGTTAAAACTTATACCAGTTCGGTACTTGGTAACTCAACTGGACAGTTGTCTTTTTAGAGTACCGGGTACCATTCCTGTGATTCCTTGTCAAAACAAACTGGATGATTATGTAAATATGTTAGTGTTTTGATACAATTATATTAAGTGTAAAGGAGCATTCATCTCTTAAGGATTTAACTAAGGCGCATACATTATATGGTTAATACCAAGTGGATTATAAAATACATACAAAAGAGGATTGAGCTTTTAATTTTAGTGTACTGATAAGCATTCAGAAAGATATGGAATTAATCTTCTTACTCACACTAAGATTGCTCTTATTGTCAATAAATACAACTGGGTTGATATATATACTAAAAGGAGAGTTGAAATTGTTAAAGGAAAAAATCAAAGGAATAATTATATGTATATTATCAATACCATTGTTAATCGGTCTCATTATTCTTTCATCAGAAACTGTAACTGCACCCCCTAGTAATCTTCAAATTATATTAGACCATCGCTATCAAGAATACTATTCACCTGCATGTTTAAATAAATCAAATATTGATGTGACAAAACTTGTTGAATTGGGTGAGTTACAAATTTCTACACTAAGAGATGCTAGAGACACTAATTATAAAGCTACAAACTGCACGTATGAAATTTTAAACAATCCAAGATTAACATTTACATCCACTGTTTAGGACCTTTAGGAATAGTAGATGATGCTACAGAACGCTGGAATGATGATGGCACCTGGAATTGGTAGATATAGATTAAATTACGAGCACCTTAAATTGGGGATTCAAGGTGCGGGTACTGCACCTATTGTTTTTACCAGTGGATGATGTCTATCTAATTGATATTGACCATCAGTAGAAATTCGTGGAGCAATTATGCGGAAGAGAAAAAGGCCAGAAGCGCTTCAGAAATTTATTCAGACGCATAAAAATAGAACCTTAGTAGGAGGGTTTTTTTTGAGTAAACCGAAGCTTTCAATTTTTTTTTGGAGCAGGTGCGGAAATAGGATATGGTTTACCATCTGGAGGCAAATTTGAATTGGAAATATTTAGAACATCCAAAGAAGAGGACAAAGAACAGTTCAGAAGACAAATTAAAGAAATAGATCCTAAATCACAAATCGCTTCTCAATGGCTTCCGGATAATTATGCAAATAAAAGACTAAATGTGTTTGGTAAAGGTGAGTTTGAAGGTTTAATAGCTTCTAGCCTTGAGAATAGAAGAAGTAACATACTAAATTATCTAGATAATTTTGATGAAAAGGTAACAAAAATGTTATCTGACTGGCAAGTCTCTGAGGAGTGTGTAAGAGATAAATACTTTCAAGAAACGGAAGAGTATATAGGAGATAAGCGTTATAACCAAGCAATTAAATTGAATGAAAAACTAGCTTCCCGTGTCCCACTTTTTGAGTCAGAGTATTTCTCGGCATTTCTAAGATTACTAGAACATTATCCACAAGATCGGTTTTTGAAACGTATCGTACGAGCATATCTCGAGTTACTGGTTGGGGCTATTGGTCAAAATCTTGTTTCGCAACTAAATGAAGAGTTGTTTACAGATGCTCCGGATGAAATAAGTGTGTTTGATGATTTATCTGGCATATTTTCTCTAAATTACCAAGGTGTTGGACAAACAGGTATGGAATTAGTAATTGAAGAACCATCAATTGACATTAATGAAAATACTGAAGGTTTAACTGTATTTAGAGAATTAGGCCGTTCAGTTTTGGAAGAAATCTATTGTCAAGCAATGGACTACCAATCGTTAATAGATAGCCATTTCCGTTATTTATATAATCCTAAAGCACATTGGGCTAAATTTAGTCGTATTGCTATTTTTCTTCATACCGTTCATAGGTATATAACAAACCACGTACAGGTAGATCAACAAAAGCTTAAGGAAGGCCCCGGATATTACCATGATTTACTGGAACTTCAGCACGAACTTAAAATTGAGGCTCTAGGGACTACTAATTATAACAACTTTGTTCAACAAGTAATTAATGGAACTGAAATTAGTGATGTTCCTATTTTTCATTTAAATGGTAGTGTAAATGAATACTATGATCCATATAAAAACGTTATCCTGTCAGAACCATCAGAACAAGATAGAGAGAACCGAATCCTAGTTCCATTTATGTTTACACAAAGTGGAATCAAACCCCTAACTTCGGTATCTATGTCCAGAAAATATGTTGATTTATTTGACCATTTTAATAGTTCAGATATTGTGTGTGTGATTGGATATAGTTTTAATGGAGATGATGGACATATTAACGGAATGTTTAGGAGTTTGGTAGAAGAACAGGAGAAAATGCTTATCATTTTTCATTTTAAAAATGATAACAGGAATGAAACTCAACTGAGAAGACATTATCAAGAAAGATTAAGATTAAATTCGTCTTCAAAAATTAAAGTATATTTGGTAGATGAAAATCGCATGGTAGAGGATACTATTTGGTATAGAGTCCTTGTAGATAATTGGCTGCATTCATAATCGGTGAATAGATTAATATCCCTATCCAGCTACGTACCAGTTACCCAATATGTGTTTACATGTAGGAGATGATGGAAAGAACATTAGAGAAGAAAGGGATACTATACCCTTTTTGAATTTCCATCATATCTGATGATAAACCAGTCTCTATAATTTAATAAATGGAGATTGGTTTTTGTTTTAACAAGGCATTTTTATACCAAAGCCCTAATTTACTAAATTTTGAAACCTTCTAGTATACAAGATATTTTGCTATAATTAGTTAATCGGGCAGTAGGTAAATAGGAGGAAATCAAATGATCAACTTCAACGATAAAGTCAACTTTATCTGGTCTATAGCGGAAATATTAAGAGGACCATACAAAAAAGAAGATTACGGCAAAGTTGTATTGCCAATGGCGGTTTTACGCCGTTTTGACTGTGTACTTGCAGAAACAAAAGAAGACGTACTTAAACAGTATGAAAAATATAAGCATTTGCCAGAGGAATCAAGGGACGAAATTTTAAATCGTACATCCAAAGAAAAGTTTAATAATGTCAGTAGCTACGATTTCCAAAAATTATTAAGTGATTCTGATAACATTGCTGATAACCTGCGTGATTATATTAATGGATTTTCCCAGACTGCACGGGATATTATCGATTATTTTAACTTTGAAACACAGATTGAAAAGATGGACCGTAATGATTTGCTTTATCTTGTAGTGAAGCGTTTTAGTGAGATTGATTTACATCCGGATAAAGTTTCGAATATTGAAATGGGCTATATCTTTGAAGAGTTAATTCGTCGCTTCAATGAGCATGCTGAAGCAGGAGATCACTATACACCGCGTGAGGTTATTCGTTTAATGTCTCATTTATTGTTTATTAATGATGATGAAGTATTTACCACGGAGGGCATTACGAAGACCATTTATGATCCTTGTGCAGGTACAGGCGGAATGGGCTCTGTTGCCCAGGAATATATAAGAGATCATAACCCATCAGCTAATTTAAAATTCTTTGGCCAGGAGTTTAACGAAGAATCCTATGCAATCTCAAAAGCGGATATTCTTATAAAAGGTGGCGAAGCAAAAAACGTTGCATTTGGGAACACTCTTTCCAGTGACCAATTCTCAGACCAAAAATTCGATTATTTGATTACCAATCCGCCATTTGGAGTCGAGTGGAAACCAGCGAAAAAGGCTGTAAACGATGAGTACGAGAACTTAGGATATCAAGGTCGTTTTGGAGCCGGTTTGCCGCGTATTAATGATGGGCAATTATTATTCCTGCAGCATTTAGTTTCTAAGATGAAGCCTGTATCAGAGGAAAACCCTAATGGCTCCCGTCTTGCAATTGTATTTAATGGAAGTCCGTTATTTACCGGAGATGCAGGTTCTGGTGAAAGCAATATCCGTAAATATATGATTGAAAATGATTTAGTAGAAGGAATTGTTGCCTTACCTGATCAAATGTTTTATAACACAGGTATATCAACTTATATCTGGATTTTGACGAACCATAAACCGAACTATCGTGAAGGTGAAATTCAATTAGTGGATGGAACAAAATTCTTTAAGAAAATGAAGAAGAGCTTAGGTGAAAAGCGTCATGAGTTATCAGATGATGATATAAATAAAATCACGAAGCTGTATGGTGAATTTAAGGGAAATGAATACTGTAAGATTTTCGATAATGAAGACTTTGGCTATCAAAAAGTGACCGTAGAACGTCCTTTACGTTTAAACTTTAAGATTGATCAGGAACGAATAAATCGTTTATATGATGAAAAAGCCTTTCAAAACTTAGCTAAATCCAAGAAAAAGGGTGAAGCAGGTCAAAAGGAAGTTGCGGGAGGCGAAAAACTGCAAAATCAAATGATTGAGACGTTAAATCGTTTGGAAGATGGCTCTATATATAAGAACCGTGAAGAATTCAGGGGAGTATTAGACAAAGCATTTAAGCAAGCCGCAATCAAATTAAATGCTATGTTGAAAAAAGCAATTTTAAATGCATTGTCAGAGAAGGATGAAACAGCAGATATGTGTTTAGACAAAAAAGGGAATCCTGAACCAGATCCTGATTTAAGAGATACCGAAAATGTCCCTCTGAAAGAAGATATTGATGAATACTTTGAGAGAGAAGTAAAGCCACACGTCCCGGACGCTTGGATGGATAGGGATAGTATTAAAATTGGTTATGAAATACCATTTACCAGACATTTTTATCAATATACAAAGCTTCGTAGTTCTGAGGAGATTACTGAAGAGATACGGGAGTTAGAGGAGAGTATTATGGAGAAGTTGAAGAAGGTGCTGAAATGAACCGTGTTAATGAGAATGTTTTTAATGAACATGAAATAAGGTGGCTAGGTGACTTTCCTTCAAGTTGGAAAATAGGAAAATTGAAATTTTATTTAACAACAAAAAGCGGGATGTATATTTCTAAGTCACGATTTTCAAATTCAGGTAAATATGACGTGATTGGTTCTAATGGAGCTATAGGAAAGTTAGATGATTTTAATACTACTGGTCCCGCTATTTTAATTGGAAGAGTTGGTTCAGCCGGAGAAATTAATCTATTAACTAAAGGAACTCAGGCATGGATCACTGATAATGTTTTAATTATTAAACCAAGAAAAACTCATATGAAATATTTGATGTATTTTTTAGAATCTCGAGATCTTCCAAATATGGCTGATAAAACTGCTCAACCATTATTAACGTCAACAAAAATAAAGAATATTTATTATTTAATCCCAAGATTAGAAGAACAAAAGGAAATTGCAGATTTCCTTGACCAAAAAACATCAGAAATTGACGAACTAATTGCTGATAAGGAACGTTTAATTGAGCTGTTAGAAGAAAAAAGACAGGCGATTATTACTGAAGCAGTAACAAAAGGGTTAGACCCAAATATAGAAATGCAGGAATCAAGTGTTGATTGGATTAAAAAGATGCCTAAACATTGGAAAGAAAAACGGATAAAATACCTTTTCTATGATGTTAATCAAAGAAATTTTAGTGAAGATGTTGAACTCCTCTCTCTATTTTCAAATATTGGTGTTAGACCGAGAAGAGAAATGGAAGAGAAGGGAAATAGAGCTCAGACAGTCATAAATTATAAGAAGGTACAAAAGGAAGATATTATAGTGAATCGTATTTTAGCATGGATGGGGGCTATCGGTTTATCAGAATATGAGGGTGTAACAAGTCCGGATTATGATGTATACCGTGCATTAAATAGTCAAGTGTATAGTCGTTATTATCATTATTATTTTAGAACGCCTTTTTTTAGAGGTGATTGTTATAAATATGGTAGAGGAATTATGATGATGAGATGGAGAACATATCCTGAATACTTTAAATCAATTTTAGTACCTCTTCCTCCAATAGAAGAACAGAAAAAGATTGTAGAATGTATTGATGACATCAATACACTTATACAAAATATTAATAGAGAAACAAATAAATTAATTAAAAAACTCAAAGAATACCGCCAATCCATGATTTACGAAGCAGTCACCGGGAAAATAGACGTCCGTAATTATCCATTAGAAAGAAAGGAGGAGGCTAATGTCGATTGATCATTCGGAAAAAGGGTTTGAGGAAAATATAGAATATGAGCTAACCCAATCAGGATATGTTCAGCGTACGCTAACTGGCCATGCATTAGAGGAATTTAAAGAACATGCGATTGATACCGAAATGTTTTTTCAGTTCTTGGAAGCGACACAACCGAAGCAATTAGAACGCCTGAAGAAAGCATACAAAGATAATTACAAACAAAAGATTATCAATCGTTTATCCAAAGAGCTTCACAACCGTGGTATGATTGACTGTTTGCGCCATGGTATCAAGGACTATGGTGTAAAGCTGAAAATAGGGTTTAATAAGCCTGTTTCCACCATGAACCGTACACATGTGGAGCAGTATGAACAGAACATTTTCACCGTAAGCCGACAAGTGTATTATAGTCAGAAAAATAACAATAGCATTGATGTCCTCCTTTCATTAAATGGATTACCAATTGTCGTTATGGAATTGAAAAATCATTTAACAGGACAGACAGTGGACGAGGCAAAGAAACAATTTATAAATCATCGTAATCCTAAGGAATTGCTGTTCCAGTTTAAAAAGAGAGCTTTAGTTTATTTTGCTGTTGACCCGGATGAAGTTTATATGACAACGCGATTAAACAAAGGAAAGACCTTCTTTTTACCTTTTAACAAGGGAGCAAATGGTGGTCGTGGTAACCCGGAAGTCTATAATGATTATAAAACCTCGTATTTATGGAAGGACATACTACAAAAAGATAGTCTGCTGGATATTTTGTTTCGATTTATGTATGTGGAAGAGGAAGAAGTGAAAGACAGCACAGGTGAAGTGATTGATAAAAAAGAAACACTCATTTTTCCGCGATTTCATCAATTGGATGCTGTTCGTAAAATTGAAGAGGATGTTAAAAAGTTTGGTCCCGGAAAAAGCTATTTATCTCAGCACTCTGCCGGTAGTGGAAAGACGAATAGTATTTCCTGGCTGTCACATCGACTAGCCAAACTGCATGACCAAAACAACAAAGCGATGTTCGATAGTGTCATTGTCGTAACGGATCGGCGTGTATTGGATAAGCAGTTACAGGATGCCATTTATCAGTTAGAACATAAAGCAGGTTTTGTGGAGAAAATTGAGAAGAACTCCGAACAATTAGCACAGGCTATCAAAAACAAAGCTAAGATTATTGTTACAACATTGCAGAAGTTCCCTTTTATTATGGATCAGGTGTCAGAGGTCGCAAATGGGAAATATGCCATTGTCATTGATGAAGCCCACAGTTCACAAGGTGGTAAATCAGCAAGAGCTATGACAAGCCTGTTATCTAATAAAACTTTAGAAGGTGCGATGGAAGAAGAGCAGTTGGCTGAAGAAGACCTGAAAGATGGCGAGGACCGTATATTGGAGGAAATCGCAAAGAGCGGACAACAGGAGAATATCTCTTTCTTTGCTTTTACTGCAACGCCGAAGCAGAAGACACTTGAGAAATTCGGAACACCCGACAAGGAAGGTTTACCTAAACCTTTCCATGAATATACAATGCGTCAGGCCATTGAAGAAGGCTTTATTTTGGATGTCTTAAAAAACTATGTTACCTATAAAACGTTTTTCAAATTGGCTAAACAAATCGATGACGACCCTGAAGTAGGAAGTAAGAAAGCATCAAAAGAAATCGCTCGTTTTGTATCCTTACACCCACATAACATCGCGCAAAAGACAGAAATTATGGTTGAGCATTTCAGACAAGTCACTCAGCATAAAATTGGCGGCAGGGCAAAAGCGATGGTCGTAACCGGCAGTCGTCTTCATGCCGTACGCTATAAGCATGCCTTTGATCAGTATATTAAAGAAAAAGGATATACTGATTTGCAGTCTGTAGTAGCCTTTTCTGGTACCGTGCAGGATCAGGGAGTAGATTATACAGAAGCGGGTATGAACGGATTTAGTGAAGGGGAATTACCTGACAAGTTTCATAGTGATTATTATCAAATTCTATTGGTTGCAGAGAAGTATCAGACAGGATTTGATGAACCCCTCCTTCATACGATGTACGTCGATAAGAAGCTGGATGGCATTAAAGCTGTTCAAACTTTGTCACGATTAAATCGCATATGTAAAGGAAAAAGTGATACGTTTGTTCTGGACTTTGTAAATGATGCAGAAGATATTCAAAATGCATTTGCTCCCTACTACGAAGTCACTCAGCTAGAAGATACTACTGACCCTAACATTCTTTATGATATACAGACCGAGTTAGATGCCTTTCAAGCATATACGGATCAGGAGATAGATGGAGTAGCTGAACTGGAGTACAGTGGAAAACAGAAAAATGCTAAAGTACAGGAAAAACTGAATTCGATTTTAGATAAAGCAGTATATCGGTTTAAACAAGAACTCAATCAGGAGCAGCAGGATGACTTCAAGGCAGGATGTTCAAAATTCATTCGTACCTATTCCTTTGTTCTACAGATCGGGCCGTTTGCAGATATTGAACTTCACAAACTGTATGTTTTCTTAAACTATTTATTCAAAAAGTTACCGAAAAAAGCATCTGACGGCATCGATTTAGCGGATGATGTAGCTTTGGCATATTATCGCAATGAAAAAGTTTTTGAAGGAAGTATTTCCTTAGAAACCAATGAAGAGCATAAGTTAAAACCAACTTCCTTTGGAGCAGGATCAACTCCTGAAGAAGAAAAAGAAAGATTATCATCCATTATCGAGCGTCTGAATGATCGATTTGGAACGGAATTTACAGACACCGATAAACTCTCCTATGATCAGATTAAAGAAGATATTGTAAACAACGAGGACTTAGCTCAAAAAGCCCGTGTAAATACAAAAGATAACTTTAAATTCAGTTATGAGGAAGCATTTTTAGACGTTGTAATTGATCGCATGTCACAGAATGAGAAGTTCTTTATGAAGATGTTGGAAGATAATGACTTTAAGAAAACCGTGATGAATTTTATGTTTGATGAGATTTATGAGGAAATGGCTGTTAAATAGGATATAGATAGGGAACGGTATCAGGTACAAATGTGGCTAGTGATCCACGTGGAGTACCAGGTACCGTTTTTTTGACTCTAGCCTAATAATTTACCAGGACTCCTTTTTGATTATATATATATAGTCTGTGCTAGAAATTTGATATACCTAGGGTGGCTATGTTTGGATTTTTGTATTTGGCAAGTAAAAAATGTATGAAATGGCATTTAAAAATGTATGCCACTTGCCACCCCAGATTATTGTTGAAGTAAAGACTCTTTGTAACGAAAGCTTTCACCATTAAATACAAGTAAATGTGAGTGATGAATGAGGCGATCTATGACTGCCTCCGTTAAAATTGGATCTCCAAAAACATGATTCCATTGACCAAATTGAAGGTTCGTCGTTATTACTAAGCTTTTGGTTTCGTAACACATGGAGATCACTTGAAATACCAATTCTGCACCCTCTTTATGAAGAGGAATATAACCTAATTCATCCAAGATGAGTAAGTCCAATTTTTCTATCTGTTTCATTAGTTTAGGGAGGGAACCTTTTTGGTTCGCCTCAATTAATTTATTTGCTAGAGATGCCACCGTAAAGAACTTCACTTTACTGCCAAAGCTATGTATGGCATTCAAGCTAAGTAATGTTGCCAAATAGGTCTTTCCTGTGCCAACACCGCCATATAGAATGAGATTTTCCTTTTGATGGATAAAATGCCCTTCAAGTATCTCTTCCCGACTAATCCCTTGAGGGATTTGGATATGTTCCCATTGAAATGGCTGATTTCCGGTCTTTGGCAGTTGTGCCTGATTTAATAATAAATTAATTTTTCTCTCTTCTCTATTTTGTACTTCTTGTTCGAATAGCTTTAAGAGATACTCCTGATGATTTTCTGCTTCTACTTCATGAAAATGTTCTCGTATCCAACTTAACTTTAAGCGTTTCGCATAGGCTTCGATCTTGTCCTTCATTATGATTCACCCCTTTCTTGAAGAAGAGAATCATAATGGGATAACCCTCTTGTTACTGCCGGCATTTCCGGTACTGAAATATTAGGCTCGATCGTATCATAAGTATTATCTTTATGAAGAAGAGAATAAAAACAATGCTTAATTTGATCAGCACTTGGATGACCATGTGAAGAGGCCATCGTTAAAGCTTCATTCAACAATGAAAAGTCATTATTCTTTAGAAGACTTCCTAATAAGCGCAAGGCATTCTTCTGTTCTTCCTCCGTACAGTTCCTTAAATAATCAGACCAAACAGCTGGAAATTGGTTATAAAGACTCGAATATTTGATAGCTCGCGGTCGTTTAGATAATAAATCTAAATATGGTTGCCAGATCATTGATTTCCGTTTCACACCATATAGTCGGTCGTGTTTGACGATGACATCGTTATCTTCATTCAAAATAATAATTTCATTATAAGTAATAGATACTCTTACTTTTTGCTTGGCAAATCTAGGAGTAGTAGAATATTGCTTTTTATCTATAGTAACGATGCCATACTTGTCTGCTTTTACTTCTTTATAGCGAGCACATTCAAATTTCTTTTCAGGCAACATGAGCCAGCTGGCTTGATCTTCTTCATATAATTTAGATTGAAGGACCTGTTTATCATAATGTAGACGCTCACGGTCT
This sequence comes from Virgibacillus sp. MSP4-1, assembly GCF_010092505.1. Lineage (NCBI taxonomy): Bacteria > Bacillati > Bacillota > Bacilli > Caryophanales > Bacillaceae > Virgibacillus > Virgibacillus sp. MSP4-1. The sequence goes on along the minus strand of NZ_CP048021.1, from coordinate 2,619,878 downwards.
TCTTCGGCTAAGGTCCATAATGTTTCGTTAAAATGGTCAAGATCTACAATCGTATTCTCTGGTAAGAGAAAGTTATTTCTTACATATTTCACCATGGCTTCGACATGCCCTTTTTCATTGCCCTTTCCAGGGTTACAAAACTCATATTGAAAGCCATAATGTAAAACAAATCTCTCAAACGTATCGGTTAATTCACGTTCTCCTTTAGAAAAAATTTTCTTCACGGCTGGAGAGAAATTATCAAACCGAATGATTTTGGGTACCCCGCCCATATGGTGGAATATCCGTTGTAACCCTTCTAGTAAACACTCTGTATTTTCCGAAGGAAATACTTGAAAATAAAACCCATTACAATGCGGAAACGACATAACCAGATATGGCAAGTCAATCACTTCGGACAGATACTTAAAAGGTGCTGTTCCAAAGTCAACCTGAGCCGTACCAGGGATGGATTCAAGAGGTAATGCAGCATCCTCCATCGTTTCTTTTAATTCCTTTTTTCTTCGAGATACATAATCCCTCACTGTTCGATCGGATCCTTTGAAACTATGAAACTTCTTTAACTGTTGATACATTTTCTTTGACGTTCTTTGGTACTTCTTTTTCTTTTTTAAATCTTCTTTTAACCACTTGTCTAAAATAGGCTTAACAGGGTCCAGTACTGGAGCTTTGCGCTTTTGTTTTTCCTTCTTTTTGAATTCCTCTTGATTTGCATATTTATTTACTGTACGCGGATCAATCCCCATCTTCCTACCTACGCTGGCATATGTTTCTCCTTTTTGATTTACCTCATGTCTGATATAATCAATTTCAGCCACTGCTAACATCTCCTTAATAACCTCCTGTCGAACGTTGTTGGTCCAACGAGGAGTTTAAAGTTATTTTGAGAGGTTGGCAAGTGGTTTTTTATTTATATACCCCCCTTTTGGGAACTACATAAATTAACTGCCAAAGACTACATTTTTAGTTTGCCATAAACAACTAGGAAAACATAAAGCTCCAAATGGTTCAAATTGCAACGGGAAGTTTGAACCAAGACCAATCCACTTAGGTCACGACTTTATGAGTGATGTACTCGAAATTAAATTAGAAAATCTACCAATTCAACATGAGGAAGAAGTGTGGAGTTGGGAATCACTTCTATATGGATTATTAAATGGTTCTAGTGTTGCATTAGGAATTGATCGGAATGATATAGATGGCTGTATTTATTATAAAAATCGCGAAAATCCTTCTATTATTCTTTACGATAAAGTTCCAGGTGGAGCAGGTTATATGAAGGAAATCTATAACCAGATTGAACTTACCTTTGAGAAGAGTTTAGAGTTATTGAAGGGTTGTTCTTGTGGTAAGGAAACAAGTTGTTATGGTTGCTTAAAAAATTACTCCAATCAATTTACTCATGATTTTTTATCAAGAGGAGCTGCTATTGAGATACTTGGAAATGTTGTTGAACAGATAAAAAAAGAGGTTATTACTAAATAGTAATATCTACCATGATGTCAGCTACCAAATTAGGAATACCAAATATTCTTTTGTGTTAGCTGGCATCACTAATCGTTTTTGACTTAAAAATGGTAGTTTCCCTTGCGATAGAGTAGATGGGAGTCAAACAAAAATGTAAAACATTATAGGTTCTCTGTCAAATGTGGTGGTGTGATTTTCACTCCACCATCTCTTTTTACTTCCTAGGCTTTGGGGCATTTTATGCCAAAGCCCTTCTAACCTCTTGTCGCCACAGTATTTTCTTTTTCAAGCGTTTAAAATCTTTAATTCCATATGACATACGTTTGGCCACTTTAATCGTGTTGTTTACACCTTCAATATATCCGTTATTGAACGGGTACATAAAGGACTGTAGAATTTCCTGCCTCCAGCGTTTAAATGTCTTCATGACTTTGTGAAATGCTTCAATATTAGAGGCTTTCATAGCCGATAAACATTCTTCAAATCCTTGGGTCGCTGTGATTTTATCACTTTCTTTAAACCATTGATCGAGCTTGTTTTTTAGTTCATATGCTTCTTTTAATCGGGGATGAATCTGTAGTAATTGATTTACTTTTTCCTTTTGTTCATCAGTTAATTTATATTGGGATTTCCACAATAATTTTTTGCTTCGCTTCATTCGGATTCGTTCATTCTTTTCAAGGTCATGTTGCACTTCTCGCCGCACACTATCCAGCGCCCAATAGACTTGTCGCATAAAGTGAAAACGATCAGCGATGATTAACGGATCACCTAAGGCTTTCTGTACTGCTTGTTTGAAGGATCTGGATAAATCCATGACTACGATTTCAACATTACTGGTGTCACAAGATTTTAAATATCTTTTAATGGTATCTACCTTTCTGTCAGGTAATACATCAATAATCTCTTTATGTTCGATATCAGCTATAACGGTTTGGAATCTTTCCCCACCAGCATCCCCTTTAAATTCATCAATGGCGATTGCACGGGGCAGCACCTTCTTGGTTTTCATGTCCCTGCGATCGAATATACGCAATAACCTGTTAGAACTCATGCCTGTTAATTGTGCAGCAGTCGTGAATGAACCCACAGCTGTGTACGTTAATGCAGTTGTTTGAATCGAGCTTGTGCAACGTTGATACCGGTCCACCATTTGAAGTTTTTCATAAAAGGTATGCCGGCAATTCACACACAAATACCGCCTCTTTCTCAAAGAGATTTTCACTGGCTTATTTGATACGATTGGCCCCTGAATCTGCTGATTACGGTAACTATGGACACGCTTAGTTTTTTCCTTACAGAATGGGCACTTCTGCGTTTTCACTTTCGTATAAAGCTCTACATAAAACTTATCTGGTTCACTAGTCATATCCCAAACATCTACATGCTTATCTTTAATCCCCAGCATTTCTATGATAAAATGTTTTTGCACTCTTTCCCTCTCCTTTGACCTTTTGTGTGGACAACTCTAGGTTAACAAAAGAGAGGGGATTGAGTGTATTTTTTTGTCTTCATTTGAAGTATTGATAATACTGGAGACACCACCACATTTAGTATAGAGCCACATTATATTGTAAATAGCTGATTCATACCACCGATCATCAACACACAACTCCCCGTCTTCTGCACCTGTCTCTCCAACAAATAATAAGACTCACCCATCCCAAGCGTCTGCCCATTCTTAAACGTAATAACAGATTTCTCATTGGATAATTTTCGGGAAGGCGCGTGTTGAAGTGACTGAATATGCTGGAAGAAAATCCACTTACAATCGAAGTCATTAGGAGTGCGTGTCGGGAAGGTGTGAATTTGCAGCGAAGGATTTACAGGGATGGGGACTCTGTGCCGGAAATTGGTTTTATACATGATATACTCCCGTCGGCCATCATAGGAAGATCTTGCTTCCAGGCAGGCTTTCTTGATTAGCTGCAAGGGAGTTTTTCTTACATAAAGCTCCTGGTCCTGCTCCAATACAAGGGTATCATACTCGAAATGTCTGGAGGGTAATAGGGCCATGGTGGAGGGGTTAATGCTGTAATCATTTAAAATTTTCGTCATAGGGGACGCTCCTTTTGTGGGGTGATTAGATAAGGGAGAACAAATGCGGAGAGTATGCTGCTGATGGTTAGGGGATATGGAGGATGGTTCTCACGAATAGAAATTATAGAAAGACTCCTATTCCAGTGGAGGAGAATGTTTGGAATCCTTTATAATCTGATGGTGAATTTCATTGATATCAATCTGCAAAGCATACGCCAGGTTAAACACTGTTTCGTGCTTAGGACTTGTTTCACCACTTTCAATCCTCTGAATCGTTCTGCGATCAACGTTTGCCTCATGAGCCAGATGATCAACCGTAAAATCACGATTTTCTCTGGCCTGCCTCATATAATAACCAAATCTTTTCTTTTCACCAGAATCTCCCTATCTCAACCTATTATCTAGTTGAGATAGAGAAATCACCACGGCGTTCATGCCGTTTTATGATTCTTTTTGTAGTCTTTTAATTCATCCTGGAGGAATATAACAACTTGTGTCGAATAATATATATTGGAATATCCTGTATATAAACTAGTTACATATGTCTAAGAGTTCGCTGACGATTGCAATAAAAAAAGAAGGTATTTTAAAAAGTGCCAGAACATCAAAAAGTATATAAAAAGGAAGATGTTAAAGTATGAAAAAAATAGTGTTTTCTTAGTTATGCTACTAGTTTTATTGCTCGCTTAATAGAAATTTATTAATTGAAGGGGAGGACAAACATGGGAAAGCTAAAAGGAATGTGGGAAAACAAATGGATAAGGTATAGTGTAATTGTTATTATTGCAATCATAATTGGATTCGGAAGCGGAAATAGCTCAGCAAAGGAAGAATTAGAGGGACAGAAACTTACTGCGGAAGAATTGCTTGCTGAAATTGATGAGCTAGAGAAAGAGAAAGACAATCTAAACGATGATATTCAAGAATTAGAGAAAGAAATCAGTAAAAAAGAAAAGGACCTAGAAGATGTAAAAGCAGAAAATGAGGAAGTGCTTGCTTTAGTGGATAACAAGAATCAGCTGGAAAAAGATGTTGATAATGCCAAGAGTGAGTTGGATAGTATTCAGTCAGATATCGATAGTGCCAATTCAAATTTAGGGGATATTCAAGATAGGATTGCAAAAGCAAGTGGAACGTTACAAAAATTAGATAAAAAACCAATTAAACTTTCAGCTGGTCAATATTTTGTCGGTCAAGACTTCCCATCTGGGCGTTACAAAGCACAAGGAAGCAGTAACTTTTTTGTTTATGACTCTGGTGGCTCAAACATTGTAAATACCATTTTAGGTGGTGGTTCAGTTGGTAGAGGTGATTATGTGTTTTTCGCAGAAGATGGATACTATGTAGAATCTTCAGCTCCAGTTACATTGGTACCTGTTCAATGATCTTTTAGTAAAAGAAGGCTTGATACGAAGTGCGGTATCTGTATCCGGTACCTTAATAGTATCCCTGATAGACAATCACTCTATTCGTCTATCAGACCTGTAAGAAAGGTACCTGGTACTTTAAATGGACAAATGTCTTTTTTGAGTACCGGGTACCTTTTCTCGCATCATAAAAAAACCCATTTTGAACAGAAACATTCAAAATGGATTCCATCTTTATTTCATTCTATTCTATTATTGAGCCGTATACCCGCCATCTACAACTAAGCTGTTTCCTGTCATGAACGAGGAATCATCGCTAGCCATAAATAAGACAGCTTTTGCCATTTCTTCTGCTTTACCCAGACGTTTCATTGGTGTCGCATTTGTCAGCATTTCCCGATCTGTTTCACCAAGAATTGGGGTATCAATATAACCTGGACAAAGTGCGTTGATACGGATATTACGATTTGCATATTCCAAACCAAGAGAACGAGTTAAGTTAACTACACCAGCTTTGGCTGCGTTATAGGCTGCACTTCCTGGTGCTCCAACCCAGCCATACATAGACGCTGTATTAACAATCACACCACCATCAGCTTTTAAGAACTCTTTGATAGCAGCTTGGGCAACCAGGAAAACACCATCCAAGTCAACTTCTACTGTTTTTCTCCATTCAGCATAAGTCAATTCTTCTGTTGGTTTAACATTCCCAATTCCAGCGTTATTGAATAATACGTCGACTTTACCATAAGTATCAATGGCTGTTGTAAAAATATCATGAACCTCTTTTTCACTGGTTACATCTGCTTTGATGAAAGTAGCATTAATGCCTTCCGATTTTAATTCTTGTTCAAAGTCAGCACCTTTTTCCTCGTTCATATCTACTAACACCAGCTTTGCCCCTTCAGCTGCAAATAAACGTGCGGTAGCTGCACCAATACCAGATACCCCACCAGTAATGACAGCTACTTTATCTTGTAATTTTCCCAATTTGATCCCCTCCTGTTATAATTTATATATAGAAGATTCCTTAAAACGCTTACAATTATATTTTACTATTGATGTGAACCTGTTCAATCATCAGTATTTTTAGCAGTGTCTATCTGTTAGACACTTTAATTAATTTTGTCTATCAAATGCACATATAACCTTAAATTGTTTATACGGAGGGGATTCCATGTATAATCAACTCATCACTCCACAAAAATACCGAACAAAGAAACATTTGCAGCAAGCGCTTATTTATTTAACCAAAGAAAAGGGATTTCAGTCAGTTTCTGTTAAGGATATCGTTCAATATGCTGGTTACAACCGAAGTACTTTTTATGTCCATTATCAGGATAAATTTGATTTAGCAAGAGATCTTCTTAACACGGTTCTGCAGGGGTTAGAGCAATCGGTTGAAGTCCCTTATCATTCAAAACGTAAGGTAGACACGGAGCAATTAAATCAAAATTCCTTTCAGATCATTTCATATATTTATGATAACCGAAACTTTTTTGAGTTGATTACCTGTGAAGATACGATTCCGGAATTACATACGAAATTTCCGCAGACCATATTGAAAATCTATCAGCAGAAATTCGAATTCAAAACGCTTTATCATTTGCCAGTCGATATGGAATACTTTACACGATACACAGCATATGGTTTTTATGGCCTGATTTCCATGTGGATTCATTCCGGATTTGAAATCCCTCAAGAGGAATTCATTGATGAAATTATTAAACTGGCCCGAACACATATGGCTTCTGTGAGATATCTGGGCTGACTATGTAGATAGCTCACATAATCCACCTCTCTTACTAGCCAAATAAAGGGGAACTTCCATAGGTGGTTTTTTCCATCACCCGCTTAGTCTTGTTGGTTACCCCCAAGACTTGAAATGGGGGTATTACGGCCGATAAGGCCCAAGTGTATTTGAAACAGGCATAGGACTTTTTCAAAGCTGTATGGAGCCATATCATTATAAATAGCTTCATAGATCCCTTATTTAAAATAAAACAAGGTACCCGCTACCCCAAAAAGACAATGAGTCCTTCTTGAGCACTGGGTACCTTCCCTCATCGAATATTCTCACCCTGCAGCAGCTCTCTCACCTTGGGCTTTGCTAACCTTCCCCAATTTTTCACTGCATCAATCGTGACCTTCTCCTTTTCGGCAATCTCTTTAATCGATAGATCCTCCAGCACAAATCGCTGAAACCACTTCATCTGATTGTCGGTCAGGACTTGTTTAATTTGCTCATAGAGATACGGGTCAAAGCCTGTATCCAGTTCCTCTGCGACCTCTTGAAAGTCCTTGGATTTGACCTCGATATAATATTGGTCCTTCTCAGTCTGGCGATTGGATTTGCGAATTAAGGTAAGAAACGTCTTTTGAATTAAAAAGTACGCATAGGTGGAAAACTTTCCTTTTGCAGGATCATAGTCTTTGTAAGCCTTCCATAACGCTATGACCCCCTCCTGATAAAATTCATTCTCCGGATCACGAATGCCATACTTATGGATGAAATGAAAAATAATTCTCTCATACTCCTCTAACACGTGACTAAATTCCTCTTGAACGGGCATGACAGCCTCTTTCTATAAAGGCGCCTCTATTGGATTATTCCGCGGTAGGGTTAGTGTAAGGGTTTTTGGGACAAGGGTCAGTTTGTGAAAGTTGAAGTTTGGGCGGTGAAACTTAAAGTTTGAAGCGTGGAAGTTGAAGAATGGGCTGTGGTTCTTAAAGAGAGAGGCAGGATTTCTAAAGTTTAAGCAGGATTGAATAAAAATGCTGTAATCATGTGTCCTGTAAATTTTATCTATTGCTTTTGACATAGAAAAACAGGTAATACGTTGCTGTATCACCTGATCCATGCGAACCAATCCATTTAGATTATAAGGTTTTATTTATCATTTGTTATATTGAAATATTTATTTAATAGCTTATTTTATCATTTACATTTATATTTTCCTTACCTGCATATTTGTAAAAAATAGTAATAATACACCATTTAAAACCATGGTTTATTCTGTAAAATAAGAAATGTGTGAGAATCATAGAAAATATTTTTAAGGGAGGAATGAAGTATGAAAAAATTTTTAGCAGCTGCTATAAGTACTATTATGCTTTCAATTCCACTTTCAAATGTTGCTGCAGCATCAAAGTCATTGGCAGAATCAGAGTCAATACAGGTCAGCAATTCCTTAGAAAGAATATTAGAAAAAGATAATGTTTCAAAAGAAGAATTAAGGGAGTATAGTAAACGTGCAAGGGCGGAACTGTCTGGTAAACCTAATCTTCAGTGGAAACTTGGAGCAGTTAAAAATGCTGTAAAATTTGTGGTTGATCACCATAACCTTATTCCCTCCAAGACTATTAGAGGTTGGGTTGATAAATATGGTAATAAAATGATGGATGCACTTGATACACTAGAGTCAGGTACTAGAATTGGATTACAGCTTGCATTTGAAGAAGCTGGTATACCGCGAAACGTTGCTAAAGCTATTGCTGATTTTATAGTTACATTTATACTTTAAAGGCAATTGATCCAACGAAAAAAATAAATATAAAGGCCCAATTCACTCAAGTTTAGTAGAATTGGGCTTCATTTTTACCACTTAGAATGAAGAAGGCATAATACTAAAAGACTAAAAAAATATAAGCTAAATTCAATTCGCGGAATCTATGTATTCACCATGATTTTAGGAGTGTGCATATGACAATCATAATACCGACAATAGCTGTATTTATCATTTCATTTTTATTACTATCGGTATGGATATATAAAAATGAAAAAGAAGAAATTAAAAAGAAAAAAGGAAAAATATTCGCTGTTATGGCAACTGCTTTTATACTGGCATTAGCTCCAACGGCAGTCATCGGATTAGTGCTGTTTGCGTTGTTTGGTTCAACAAACCTTGTTAACACAATATTTTCGTTAGACATTAGCACAAGTACACTCATGCTTCTTACTGTTTCTCTGGTGATTTATTTATATACGATCGATAGCTTATTATCTTTATTGGTAGAACATATAATGGGAAGAGTAAATATATTTAATCATCTTATCCTACTGCTTATACGGATTCTTGCATTTTATACTATTGGGTTAATTTTTGATTTAAACCAAAAAAGCAATGTAATCCTTGCAGTAATAGTAGCCTTTATCATCCTCCTCTTTGAAGCTTTTAATAATAAAAAAGAAGAGGGGAATACAAATGGATAATAACGTATAAGAAAATGCTATTTCTAGTAATAGTATATTTATACTGCGCAATTGAAATCATGCGACATTTTTACTTTCAGGGGAGACTCAACTGGGCCATCCTGCCGCCATCCACTGTATAGACTTGGCCTGTGATAAACCCAGCCTCATCAGCTGCAAGAAATGCCACCAGTGCCGCGACTTCATCAGGGGATCCCGAGCGACCTACAGGATGGATGCGTGCGATATCGCGCCGAAACGTCTCTGCATCAGCCATACTATCGATCATATCGAGGTTTAAATCTGTATCAATCCAGCCGGGTGCCACGGCATTGCAGCGTACACCTTCATCACCATGATCCACCGCCACTGAACGAGTCAACCCATGAAGCCCAGCCTTGGAAGCGCAATAGACTGCATGTCCGGGATTTGCACCTAACCCTTCAACTGAACCAGTGTTGACGATACTGCCTCGTGTCTTACGCAGGTGGGGCAACGCTGCACGAATCAGCAGAAACGGGGCTGTCAGGTTAAGATTAAGAGTACGTTGCCAATCCTCAAGACTCATTTCTTCAATCCTGGCCTCCTGCACCATCCCCGCATTATTAATCAGCACATCAAGCTGTCCATGGCGCTCGATAACTTCTTTAACGATCTGTTCCGGTATATGTGGCTCGGAAAAATCTGCCGTAATCGATTCAAACTCATCATCTTTTCCGCGCTGTGCGGTAATCACGGTCGCTCCTTCATCGCGTAACCGGCGCGCGGTGGCCTGTCCAATCCCCGAACGTCCTCCTGTCACCAGCGCAACCTTGTTTTCAAAACGCTTCATTTGACTTGTCATACTAATTTACCCCCTATATCAGCAATCACTATTCTATCACTTCAAAAAATTTCACAAAATGTCCCCTTATTTTATCCGCTATTTATTATTAATAACAATTGATAATTTATAGCTTACATATTTACTTAAACCTTCCAAAAATTCATCCAGCTTCTCATTGGAGGGAAATTTACTCTCTAAAAGGTAGCAACTTTCTCCGCTAACTATATAGTTGTTCATCACAAAATCTTTTTGGTTCTTTAAAAAAGATAGATAAGGTTGATGATTTATATCCTTCATAAAAACTTGTATAAATGCATGAATAGAATAGCCCATTTTTTCCTGGTTAACTTTAATGGAATACCCTTGAATAACATCATTTTCTTCTAGTTTCTCCACTCTGGCTGAAGTAGCTGGACCAGTCAGGTGGACTTTCTTGCCCAATTCTTTCATCGTAATCCGACTGTTCTTGGATAGTTCTTCTAAGATAAGAAGATCCGTCCTATCTAACATTTCTTGAACTCCTTTCATAAATAAAGTCAAACATACAAAAGACTTTATTTAATCCATGTATTCATCAGTGCATCATAGTTTAGAATATACATTGTTCGAAACAATATTTAAAGAAAAGGAGTCTTAATAGATGCATATACAACTCATTCGAAATGCGACACTGGTTATTGAATACGGAGGGAAAAAGTTTTTAATCGATCCGATGTTAGCTGAAAAAGGGACTTTGCCTGCTTTTGGACCCGAGGTAGGCTTACCTGATGCACCAAGACAAGATCAGAAGAATCCTTTGGTCAGCCTGCCTACATCCATTGAAAATATTATTCAGGATATGGATGCGGTCATCGTCACTCATCTGCATCCTGACCACTGGGATAGGGCAGCTGTAGAATCATTGCCAAAGGACATTAAACTATACTCCCAAAATGAAGAAGATGCAGCAGCAATACGCGATGCTGGTTTCCAAAATGTAGAGGTCCTAGAAGAGAACACGGTTTTTGGTGATGTCCAATTGATTAAAACAAAAGGCGAGCATGGAAGAGGCGAAATTCTAAAAGCAGCTGGTCATGTTTGTGGCGTGGTCCTTAAACATACCACAGAAAAAACTTTATATGTTGCCGGAGATACGGTTTGGTATGATGCAGTTCAGGACGTCATTAACACACATAAGCCTGAAATTATTGTGGTAAACGCTGGAGATAACCAATTTAATATAGGTGGTTCTCTGGTAATGGGTAAAGATGATGTCTATGAAGTTTATAAGGCTGCTCCTAATGCAAAAATTATTTCTACCCATATGGAAGCTGTCAATCATTGGACTTTATCAAGAGAAGAATTAAAAAACTTTATGGAGGAAAAAGGAATCTCTTCTAATGTTTTCGTACCAGATGACGGAGAAGCATACACATTTTAATTGTCAAAAAATACCCGGCACTCAAAATCGACCAATGTCTTTCCTGAGTACCGGGTATTTTTGTTCATTCAGCCTGTATGTTTTGTCATTTGCCGCTTACGCAGGTCAGCTCGAATGGTTTTTGCCTCCTCCTGGGTAATGGTTGGGATTTCCTTGATAAAGTAATAATGTTTCATGATACAAAGGGCAACCATAATGATTTTCACAAGCAGGATATCCACATATACGACGGAAAAGAGAATAAAGGCATCGGCAATAACGTTAATACGAATTTTTTCTTTTCTCGTCATTCCTCTATTTTCCCGGATTCGTACGACATATTCCGTGTAAAAGGAGGTGCCCTTAAACCAGTTTTCCACTCGCTTGGAGCTTCTGGCAAAACAAAAGGCGGCAAATAAGAAAAAGGGTCCGCCTGGCAGTACAGGCATGACGACGCCGGCGACACCGATTCCAAATGAAAGAAAACCTAAAACAACGAAAAGAAAGCTTTTAATCGTTTTTATGTTCATCACCTGACTTTACCTGATGTTTTTGTATGGTAAATCTATGACTTGTGTATTTAAAATATCACTGCTACTTGAATGATTGTACAAAGAAATCAGCTTAAAAATCAAAGGAAATGCTATAAAAAGGATGACTACGAGAAGCATGATGGACTATTCTTTCCGTTTTGATTCAAGAAGTGTCCTTCATTAAATGAATGAAGGACACTTCGCACGGGAGAATCCTCAAATTTGTCTTTCATTTGGCGGATGAAGGACACTTAGGTTAACATAATGTGAAATTCAGTCCTTCATTATGTATCTCGGAATTCTCCCGCTGAGGTGTTAATGGACAATAATCCTTAAAAAACGCAGGTGCCCCACCACACGATGGACACCTGCGTTTCGCTTAGCTATAGCCGGAATTTTGCTGAAGTCTGCTTCGGCTCGGAATCCGCAGCGGATAAATGGGCGCTTCCTTTTTATTGCCCCCGCCACAAATGAATAAGATTCTGATTCTGACCTCTGGCAAACACATCTGTGCGGTTCGGTCCCCAGGAAACGGCTGCTGGGGCGGAAGTCAGAGTGCCGCCAAGGTTTTGCCAGGATCTCCAGCGTGAGCCATTCCACGCTCGACGGAAGAGCTGATTCCCGCTGCCTCGGACAAAGACTTCCAATCGATTTGGACGTCTGGAGGAGACGGCTGGGGCACTGGTTAAGGTTCCGCCAAGGCTTTCCCAATTGCTCCATGTGTTGCCGTCCCACCATCTGTGAATCAGGTTGTTATTTTGACCTCTGGCAAAGACGTCGATTCGGTTGGGTCCCCAGGAAACAGCGGCAGGCTCAGAAGTGAGGGTGCCGCCCAGGTCTTCCCAATCCTCCCAGCGCGAGCCGTTCCATGTTCTTTTATAAAGGCGATTACCTGTGCCTCGGACAAAGACATCAAGCTGATTGTTTCTGCGGGAGGAAACGGCGGGTGCACTGGTCAGGGTTCCGCCGAGATTCTCCCATTCGCTCCAGCGGCTGCCATTCCACCATTTGTGATAGAGGGAATTGTCAGTTCCGCGCACAAACACATCAATGCGGTTCGGTCCCCAGGAGACGGCGGCCGGGCTTGAGGTTAAGGTGCCACCAAGGTTTTCCCAGTTGCTCCAGGCTGAGCCGTTCCACCAGATATGGTAAAGGGATTGATCTGTACCCCGGGCAAACACATCCAGGCGGTTATTTTGCCAGGAGGAGACGCTTGGGGCTGTGGTCAGGGTGCCTCCCAGACTCTCCCAGCCGGACCATCCTTGCCCTGGTTGACCCGGCTGCCCGGGCTGTCCTCCGCTGATGATTTGCAGGGTGATTTCAATAACCCGGGTTAATATGCGATTCATGACATTTTGCGGAACATTTGATTGTGTAAATAATAAGGAGAACCACGGTACCTGTCGTTGCAGCTGCTGATAGATTTGACTGGCGGACTGGTTTGTATTGGCCTGATTAAGGGTATAGTTCACTGTAAAGGAAAAAGCATACTCCACGAGTTGTCGATTCATGCCTGCCTGCTGAAGCTGTGTATATAACTGACTATGCTGAGAACGGAGCTGTTGAAGAACCTGCTGAGTTGTGACCTGCTGGCGAAAAGCTGTATTTGGGTAGCTGTAATCATACACAAACGATTGGACGGGATTCCCGTCATATTGATTTCTATACATAAATATACCTCCACTTTTTCATTAGGATATGCGTGGAGGAATGAATTGGGAATGTCCAGTAAAAAATAGACAATCAGGGATAAAAAGAAAAGAGGGAGGATCGTTCGTCTGCCTGCATAAGCGCTTTCGATGAGGTTTGAAAGTCGCTTTCATAATCGGTATAATAAAAGTCGGGACGAGGGAATATAGGCCCTGGCCTGAATTGAGGAAATGTCATGAAAAGCGTTCGTTATAAAAAAGATTTTAGCAGGCTAAAGCAATGATGAAAAATATGAATATAAGGTAATGATTTTAAGTAAGTGCTGCTTAAAATATACGCCAAAATAAGAGGTGGAATTTGTTCTGCCCTTATTTTGGCGTTTTTTATTTTCGGCAAAGGAGGGTGGCGCATGCCTAATCGGAAACGGATCACGCAAAAAAGGGAAGATGAATTACTTGATGAGTACATACAATCCCGGCTGGACAGCAGTTTTACGATCATTTCTGAAGATCAGGATCCTTTTTTAATCATGAATACAAGTCATGATATTGTGTATGGAAGTCCGTGGTGTGAGGAGTTGACAGGATACTCGACCGATGAATTGGAGGTGATGAATCTTTATGATCTGATCCCTAACCAATCCGTACCGATCCATCATTTTTTTAAGGATTCAGTTCAGACTGTTCAGACGGATTTAATCAGAAGAGACTTCACAGATTCGTTGGAGATTAAGATGGTATCGATCCCGATCTTTTCCGGTGATCTGCTGATTGGCAGGTATATCATTCTGAAAAGGGAACGGGACGACCCGGGCAAAAAGGAAACAGATCGGGAAGCTTATTATCATCGATTCGTGGAGCAGTCTCCTTTTGGTATTCTGGTCATTGATCATGAACGAATTAAGCATGTTAATCTAGTTGCATTAAGAACGATTGGAGCTTTGAGTAAAGAGGCCGTGGCAGGCATAAATGTTTTTACAATGATTCCAACCGCTGACATTGAACATATGAAGTCCAAAATGGAAGAGGCCAGGAACGGACTGGTAACCAGACCTTTTCAGCAGCAGTTTGTGAAACAAAACGGAGAGACCGTGAACACGGAAATCCAAGTACTTCCGACGATTTATAACAACAAAAGAATGACCCATTTGATTATCCGCGGGGTTTACGACAACATTCATACCTTTGATTTGTCGGTTCTTATTGCTATGGGGCTGGCAAAGGAAATTAAGGAGCCTGTGGTGCGGATCAAAGGGTTTATGGACTTAATCAGAAACGGAAACGTAAAGGAAGAATATTTCAAAGTAGTGGATCAGGACTTAAATTATATTAAAAAAACACTTGAGGATGTACTTATTTTGGAGAATGACGGGCAGAAATCCTATGGGAAACATGAACTCATAGAACAGATTATAAATTTAATGGACGGCTAAAAGTATATATTGAATCAACATAGGAATCATGCTATTATTGGAATGACTAATGTCTTACTGTCATTAGTACATTTTGCTATGCAAGTATAATTACAAACGACGTATAAAATTCATTGTTAGCGGTAAATGGGAGAATCTATTTTACATAGTAAGTCTGTCCATGGCCTAACTTCTTTATCCAAAGGAGTTAGGCCATTTTTTGTTTATTTTGTTTACTTAGAAAATAGTAGTCTCCCATTCGCATAGTAGGACTGGGAAAAGGGTAATGCATCCAAAGAACTATTGTACGAAAAGGAGGAATGAGTGAATGAATAATGTTGGTTTACCCCAGGAAGACCTCCTACAAATTAATAGTACTTTCAGTAAAATCGTAAAGCGCTGGTATGGAAAGGGCCCCGAGCATTGTTTTGCCACCTTTCGATCAGATATGATGGTTATCCATGTGAGTGGTTTTATTACAGCTGCTGAGAAGGCGTTAATGGAGAAGGATTCTCAGACATTGGCCTATCAGTTTCGATATTCAATTATGGAAAAAATCTATGAGGAATTTAACAAAGAGATGGAAGACCTTTTTGAGAAGTCTTTCCGTTACTATTACAGTGACTGGAATTTCGCGACGGATACGGGGATTATTTTATTTCAGAATGACGCTTCAGACTGGATGAATTCTTATACCGCTCCAGGTTTAAAGGAGAAACTCATGAATCAGATTATGGACATAGGCAAGGACGTACACCGGGCTCCGGCAGACATCGATGTTCAGAGGCTCAGTCATAAAATTATAGCTGTCAGATGCCGGGATGCCCTGCTGCCCATCGAAAAGTTGTTGTTTTCGGAGGGATATTCGGATATCCTCCATCAGCAGTCGGAGGAAATTAAGAAGGTGTATCGCCGTAGCCGTAACCGCTTTGAAGCTGCGCTTGGCAGGAAAATGGAGGATATTTATATGATCTGGAACTACGAATATGAGGAATGTTATGTATTTTTCTGTCTGGTTTAATCGATATTTGTGCTAAGAATAGTGGCTGGTACTTTTGAATTCAAGCATCATTGGGCATACTAAACCATAATATGGAAGTGTTAAAGGGTGGTTTGGTTGGATCAGGATACATTAAATGAGATCAGCAGTCATACGAGCAAGCTCCTTAGAAAAAATTTTGGCAGGGGTCCGAAGTCCTGTCAGACGATTATCTCCCATAAGTATATGGCCATTTACATTCGCGGGTTTGTTTCCCCCATGGAGGACGTGCTGCTGAGTGAAGGCCAGCAGAATTACGTGGAAAAGGCAAGAACTGTCATCATAGATACGATTATAAAAGAATTAATCGGGGTTGTGAAAATATCCTGCGAATGTGAAGTGGAGGAGTATTACCATGACTGGAACTTTCCTAATAACTCCGGTGTGATTCTGTTTGTTTTAACGGAACCCTTAATTGAGGAGAGTAAAACTGCGGTCAATCAGTCAGAATTGGAGAATGAAGTGGCGCGGATCAGTGAGCTGGTTCAGAAGGTTCCGGGCAAACTATATGTCCATGCATTATCTCCTTATATGTACCTGGTTGAGCGTGCAGGTATTCTTATTCCGATAGAGAAGGCTCTGGTGGATAAGGGCTTTAAGGATGAACTGATGATCACAAAGGATGCTTTGGAAAAGGAATATTTTCATAAGTACGGAAGGTTTAAAGAACTGTTTGATCGTGATGTGAAGGATATCTTTGTGGATTGGGATTTCAAAGAGGATAAATCGTATATGGTTTTTGTACTGAGCAAATGACTCCCGCATTGGATGGGGAGTCATTTTTTTGCTGGCCCCGCGCTTTAGTTCTCTAAAGCAGTGAGGGACAGTCCCCGGGATTTTTCGAGCATATGACAGTATATTCGACTTTATATGAGGATTTCTATAAATTTCTCTAATTAATAGGAATAGTCAAAAAATATATAACTATATCCTGATAGACCCATTTTAATCTTGTTTGGAAACGATTCAATATATCGATAGAATTAAAGATGTCGTTTTAAATCTATTTATCAGGAGGCTCATTTTTAATGAAAAAACAGCAGAAGAAAGACACATTCCTTAAAAAGCTTGTAATGATGACTTTAGTAGGGATCATTGCATTTGTTTTGGCAGGATGTGGATCGGATGAAGCTAATAGTGATGCTTCAGCAGACTCAGGTGATTCAGGTAATGCAAAGGAAGAAATTACGGTTGCGGTGGTACAGGATTATCCACCATTTGAATATAAAGTTGATGAAGAACTGACAGGCTTTGATGTGGAATTGGTTGAAGCTGTGGCAGAGAAAGCTGATTTAAGCGTGAATTGGAAGATTATGAAGTTTGATGGAATTATCCCGGCACTTCAGGCCAACCAGGTAGATGCAGCCGTGTCAGCGATTGGAATAAGAGAGGATCGCTTAGAAGTGGTCAACTTCTCGGATCCATATTTTGAATCAGGTTTATCCTTAGTGACGTTGAAGGATAGTGCCATTGAAAGCGAAGAGGACCTGGAAGGAAAAACGATTGTTGCTAAACAGGGAACATCCAGCTTAAAACTGGCGAACAAGCTTGCTGAGCAATACAATAGTGAGGTTACAAAGCTCCAGGATGATGCAACCATGTACATGGAATTGGAAAATGGAAATGCCGATGCACTGATTAATGATTACCCAAGTGTTGCCTATAAGATTAAACAGGATGGCGATGAATCCCAGTTTCGCTTAGTGGGCGATAAGTATCCAAGTGAAGACTACGGAATCGCCATTTCCAAAGGCAGTGAAGGACTTGTGGAAAAAATCAATACGGGTCTTCAGGAGCTAAAAGACAGCGGCGAATTTGATGAACTCTATAACCAATACTTTTCCGAGTAAGGATTTAAAAAATACTTAACCAATCAAAAGGTGTGGCGCAGCTTGTCACACCTTTTCTAAAAAAGAAAGAGGGATGCCAGAAACTATGGAAACCATTAATATTATTCTTGAAGCATTACCTACTCTATTAAAAGGGATGGGAGTGACAGTAGAGGTCACCGTCATTTCCCTGATTCTCGCAATGTTTATAGGACTTGTACTTGGCATATTCAGTATTACCAAAAGTAAAATCCTGCGAACCATCTCAACAGTGTTTGTGGATATTATTCGAGGAACCCCGCTTCTTGTTCAAATTCTGTTTATCTACTTCGGCTTACCAAGTGTGATTGATATCAGTCTGACCGCGTTTGCCGCTGGTGTGATTGCCATTACGGTTAATGCTGCCGCGTACTTAGTTGAAATTTTCCGGGCTGGAATCAACTCTATCGATAAAGGACAGATGGAAGCCGGAAGAACCATTGGCTTTTCTTATAGCCAGACCATGCGTCTTATTATTTTACCCCAGGCCGTACGTCGCATGATTCCCGCCTTTGTTAACCAATTTATCGTAAGTATTAAGGATACTTCACTCCTTTCTGCCATTGGATTAGCTGAGCTGACATTATCCGGCCAATCTATTTATGCAGCGAATTTCCATGCCTTTGAGATTTTATTTGCTGTAGGCGTTCTTTATTTCGTGATTATTTATTCATTAAGCCTGTTCTCCCGCTGGCTTGAAAGGAGATTGGACGTAGCATGAAGATGATTGAAGTCAATAACTTAAAAAAGTCCTTTGGAAATTTAGAGGTGCTGAAGGATATCAATATCGATGTTCAGGAACAGGAGGTCGTCTGTGTCATTGGTCCGTCCGGTTCAGGAAAAAGTACACTTCTGCGCTGTATGAACCTGTTAGAGGAACCAACAGACGGAGATATTTATATTGAAGGAGATAATCTGACTGCACCTGATACGAACATCAATGAATTGCGTCAAAGACTTGGGATGGTTTTCCAGCAATTTAATCTGTTTCCTC
The DNA here is from genome assembly GCF_010092505.1 of Virgibacillus sp. MSP4-1. Taxonomy (NCBI): domain Bacteria; kingdom Bacillati; phylum Bacillota; class Bacilli; order Caryophanales; family Bacillaceae; genus Virgibacillus; species Virgibacillus sp. MSP4-1. Next base: position 2,601,092 of record NZ_CP048021.1, on the reverse strand, counting down.
ATATGACAGTGATGGAAAACGTGATCCTTGGTCCGAAACGATTAAAGGGTAAATCCGAAACTGAAGCTATAGAATTAGGCACACATCTGCTTGAAAAGGTAGGTTTAGTGGATAAAGCCGATGTTTATCCGGACAATTTATCAGGTGGACAAAAACAAAGGGTGGCGATGGCTCGTGCCTTAGCCATGGAACCACACATCATGCTGTTTGATGAGCCTACCTCGGCCCTGGACCCGGAAATGGTCGGAGAGGTGCTGCAGGTTATGAAGGATATGGCTGAAGAAGGCATGACGATGACCATTGTGACCCATGAGATGGGCTTTGCCAAGGAGGTGGCCGATCGGGTCATCTTTATGGATGAAGGGTTTATTGTGGAACAGGGCACACCGAAAGAGCTATTTGACAATCCGCAAAACGAACGAACACAGGCCTTTTTATCCAAAGTTTTATAAATGAATGACTTATACAGAAAAAGCTTAGAGGAGTTTAAGGGATGATAGGCTCCTCTAAGCTTTTTTATGATTTAGAATCTCTTATGAAATGTCATAAAAGGAATGTAGGGCAGATTTCTTTTATGTTCGATTCCAGAATCGCTGCTGAGCGATGGCGGAGAGAAAGTCATGACCGAAATTTGGGTTGTTTTCAGCAAAGACGATCCCTGCAAGGTTGTTGTTTTTAGAAGTTCGAATATAAGGCTGGCCGGTGGACGCAACCCCAATCGGTTTGTAATGTTTGTAGGCTTCTTTAACAAAATCCATAATGTCCTGGTTTAGTTTTGCCTTGTTTTCAAACCGCCCGCCAACAATATAGATGGAATCATATACAATAGGATATGTTGTAATAAATGTTTTTTCTACATGAAGCGTTGTGCCATCTGTTCCTGTAACGGTACCGAGGCTGTCGCTAATCACTTCAAACAGAACACCATTCTGTTTCAGCATGTTTAAGGTTGATGTAACTTCTGCGCCATTAAAGCCATCTCCAATTAAGACAGCCACTCTTTGGGTATAGGCGTAAAATGGGGTATTCATCTGACTAAGAGATGGGTAACTGGTTTCTACTGGTACATGTGAATTCTTAGGTCGCTCAACTCCAATTTTATCAGCAATAATACATGCCATTTCCCGATCGACGTTTGCCCACATTTCAACATTTTGCTGTCTGACTGACTGACTCTCGACTCTTCCCAGGTGATAAACAAAGGTCTCCAGTAAGTCCTGTTTTTCAATCGGAGACAGGCTGTTCCAAAAGATCCGTGGCTGTGAAAAGAAATCATAAAATGAATCACTTGGGAGTTCTCTCGTCACGTGTCCCTCTACCTTGCCAGGATAATGAACATATCCACCCTCCTGGAAGGATGCTTCAGATGGTGTATTGCCAGCTAAAGAATTGTTATGGTAATCAACGGAGTCGACATCAATCCGGTGCTTCATACGTCCTTTACGGAGATTAAAGTTCTTTTCTGTAATAGGTTTGTTAACAGGGAGATTTTCAAAGTTAGAAGAGTGATGGCGGTATAGTTCGGTGTCCCGATAAGCAAAGGCCCTACCCTGGAGTGCGGGGTCATTGGTGAAATCTATTCCTGGAACAAGATTGGCAGGGTCAAATGCAGACTGTTCCTCCTCTGCAAAGAAATTATCTACAAGCCGATTCAACGTCATTTTCCCAATTGGTTGAACAGGAACGACTTCTTCCGGCCAAAGTTTTGTATCATCTAAAACATCAAAATCATATTTAAATTCATCTTCTTCCGCAATAAGCTGAACCCCGAGTTCGTATTCAGGAAAGTGTCCGCTCTCAATGGCTAAAGTGATATCGCGGCGGTGAAAGTCCGGGTCCACTCCCCCGATGATGTTCGCTTCATCGAGAAGTAAGGAATGCACACCAAGCTTCGGCGTCCATTTAAATCGTACAAACGTTGACTTTCCTTGTTCATTGACGAATCGGAATGTATTGATAGGCCAGCCTGCCATCATACGCCAGCTTCTTGGCCGCCCCCGCATGGACATTAACCACATGACCATATGAGCGGATTCCTGATTATTGGCAACATAATCCCAGAAGCTGTCGTGTGCAACCGAAGCCTGTGGGATGTGAACTTTAGGATGTGGTTTTGCTGCGTGTGTCAGATCCATAAATTTCATTGAATCGGCCAAAATGAAAACCGGAAATTGGAGGGCCAGCATATCATAATTTCCTTCCTGCGTATAAAACTTGGTTGCAAACCCTCGAATATCAATCGCCGTATCCTTAGAGCCCCTGTTACCTGTGAAGTTGGAAAAGCGTACAAATACAGGTGTTTTGCAGCCGGGCTCCTGCAGAAATTGGGCCGCCGTAAGATGTCTCAGGGACTGGTAGGTTTCAAACTCCCCATATACTCCGAATCCTCGGGCATGAACAACTTTTTCAGGAATACGTTCCCGGTTAAAAAAGGATTGTTTTTTATAAAAATGGTAGTCCTCAAATAATAGTGGACCGCGCCGGCCTGCTCTTAATGTTGTCTGATCATTAGAAACCTTTACCCCGTTATCATCGGTCATTTTCTTCCCGGGCCCTGTGTTTTTCTCACGGTATGGTTCCAGTTGCCTATCCTTGCTGTTATTGTACCCGTGCTTTGGGTTTCTTGATGACTTATCCTTATCCATGTAATCCCCCATCCTGTCAGTAGTTTATCTTTATATGGATATTCAAAATTTTAGTGATATAGAACCTTTTTGTCACATATGGATGTTCTCATTAAAAACAGGTGATACACCATTGGATGCATCACCTGTACTTATTTATGCCTGATCTATGGTTACTGACAGAAGGACGAGATATCAGGTTCGATTCCAGAATCGCTGCTGGGCAATCGCAGCCAGATAGTCCTCAGCAAAGTTTGGATTATTCGCGGCAAAAACGACGCCGGCCAGATTGTTGTTCGGTGAAGTTTGAATAAAGTTCTGTCCGGTTGTGGCCACACCGATTGGTTTGTAATGCTTATAGGCATTGTGAACATAATCGGTTACGTCCTGCATGAATTTCGCCTGATTGCCCATATCCCCACCGACAACATAAATCGTGTCATATAAATAAGGGCTGGCGGTCATAAAGGTCTGGTTCACCTTGATTTGTGTACCATCGGCTCCGGTAACCGTACCAAGCTTATTGCTTATGACCTCAATGTAAACATGATTGTTCTGCAGGAAGTTCAGGGTGTTGGTAACTTCCTGACCATTGAATCCGTCTCCAATGACGACGCCAACTTTTAGGGTAGCGGCATATTTTGGTGTGTTTTCCAGACTGAGAGAAGGATAGCTGGTTGAAACGGGAACATGGGTGCCGCTTGGACGCTCGACCCCGATATTATCAGCAACTGTGCAGGCCAGATCCTTATCTACATTAACGAGTAAATTGACATTCTGCTGGCGGACCGATTCACTTTCCACTTTACCGAGCTGGAAGCTGAATGCATCTATAGTATGCTGTTTTTCCACAGGGGACAGACTGTTCCAGAAGATTCTTGGCTGGGAAAAGAAGTCATTGAAGGATTCGCTCCGGCCCCGAATAACAACTCCATCGACCTTTTTAGGATAGTGTGCATAGCCGCCTTGCTCAGGTGGTGTTGTGTATGGCGTGTTATTGGCCAATGAATTTTCATGATAATTAACTTCATCTACATCAATCCGATATCTCATCGGGCCGCGGCGCTGGTTATTATGGAACGGACACACAGGTTTATTAATCGGCAGCTCCTGAAAGTTTGTTCCAATTCGATGAACCTGTGCCATATGATAAGCAACAAGCCTGCCCTGGAGCACGGGGTCATTGGAAAAATCAATGCCCGGAACCACATTTGCGGGATTAAAGGCTACCTGCTCAGATTCAGTATGATAATTATCAATGTTTTTATTTAACGTCAGCTTCCCGACAATATGAACAGGGATGAGCTCTTCCGGCCAGAATTTTGCCGGATCGAGAATATCAAAATCGTATTTAAATTCATCCTCCATAGGAATAAGCTGGACACCTAATTCATATTCCGGATAATCTCCCCGGTTAATCGCCTCGCGCAAATCCTTCCGGTGATAATCCGGGTCAATTCCTCCGAGCTTAATGGCCTCATCCTGAAGCAGAGGATGAACGCCGAGAACCGGTTTCCAGACAAACCGGACGAAAGTAGCTCTTCCTTCTTCATTTACAAATAAATAAGTATTAATGGACCAGGATTCCATCATACGGTAGCTTCTTATAATCCCCCGGCCTGACATGATCCACTCTACCATGTGAATGGATTCCGGATTATTGGCGACATAATCCCAGAAATAGTCATGGGCACCAGTAGCTGTCGGGATGTCATCATCCGGTTTTGCCTGATACGCATGCATGACATCCGGGAATTTCATAGGGTCCTGATTAATTAATACAGGCATATCAATCGTGGTCAGGTCATAATTTCCTTCCTCTGTGTAAAACTTAACTCCTTTACAGCGCAAATCCCTTGCCGTATCATAGGACCCCCTCGGCCCTTGTACGGTGGAAAAACGGCAGGTTACAGGTGTTTTTTTCCCTGGTTCCTGCAAAAAGCATGCTCTGGTTACGTGTCTCATCGACTCATAGGCTTCAAACTCTCCATGCGCACTGTACCCTCTGGCATGAACCGTTCTTTCCGGTTCCTCCTCCTGCACAAAGTGGGTCATCTTTTCGAAATAATGCCAATCCTGATGTAGGGAAGGACCGCGTTCACCGGCTTTTAATGTCTCAGAGTCATTCGATATTTTTCTCCCTTGAGCCGTGGTCATTGGCTTTCCGGTGTTTTGTCTGCGGTACTGATCCAACTGCTCCTGTTTAGGATTTTGACCAGCAGGATTGTGGTGTCTTGATGACTTATTATCCATGTAATCACCCATCCTAACGTTGAATTTTCTTAGCCATATACATATCTATGTAACCTGTTCTGGAATTAGAACAAAATTACAAATGATGGCTTTGCACATTAGCGTTACCCTTTCATAGGGTATTATACCCACACAAAGGAGGTATAACGGATGATGGATGAAGCCTTTATCAGACAGGGATTATACGTACAGGGGCTGCCCGTGTATACGACGGATATCCCTTATATCCAAAACCTGCTTTTGACGATGAATCAGGCCCGGACATCTCTGCAAGTGTTTCCGCACTTAAATATGGAAGTACCTGTAACAGTGGTGGATAAGGGGGTCATACGGTGACAGACCCAGCCTTTTTGACTGCATCGGAACTTGCTCCGTTGATCAAATCAAAGCAACTTTCTCCTGTAGAACTGACAACGCATTTTTTAAATCGCATCGAGACTTTTGATACCGATCTCCATACGTATATAACCCCGCTTCCTGATTTAGCCCTTCAGCAGGCGAAAGAAGCGGAAGATGAAATGATGCGTGGAGAGTATAAGGGACCTCTTCACGGAATTCCGATGGGGATAAAAGATAATTATGATACAAAAGGAATACGGACAACAGCAGGATCCGGACTCTTTGCCCATTCCGTCCCTGAAAAAAGTGCAACGGCAGTGGATAAACTGCTGGGAGCAGGCGGAATTATGCTGGGAAAGCAAAATATGCATGAACTAGCAGCTGGATCCACAGGCACCAATCCGTTCTTTGGTACGACCCGAAATCCCTGGAATCGTCAATACATGCCCGGCGGTTCAAGCGGCGGCGGGACAGCATCCTTAGCGGCAGGGCTTACAACGGTAGCGACTGGAACGGATACATTTGGCTCCATTCGTTTGCCTGCTGCTATGTGCGGGGTATACGGGTTAAAGCCGACGTATGGTCTCATCAGCACATACGGAGTCTTCCCGACAGCCTGGTCATTGGATACGGCGGGCCCCATGGCGCGCTCGGTATCAGATTTGGCACTCATGCTGAATCATATGGCGGGGTATGATCCCAATGATCCTGCAAGTCTTAAGGTAGAGATTCCCGATTATACAGAAAATCTGAACAAAGGAATGAACGGCATTACAATCGGTGTTCCTGCCTATTATCTTGAGGGATTGGACCCGGAAGTGGAAAAGCTTTTTCAACATGCTATAGAAGCTCTCCAGCATTTAGGAGCTGAAGTAAGGGAAATTGAAGTTCCTGAGCTTTCTATGTCTGCATTTGCCGGTTATTTAACGGTAACAGGGGAAGCATCCGCTCTCCATCATGACTGGCTGCAGAACCACTCAGAGCTCTATTCCGCAGATATCCGTGCGTTCTTCCTGGCAGGCTCACTTACGAATTCGCCGCAATATATTAAAGCCCAGCAAGCCAGGAGAAGAATGGTTAAAGGTGTTCAAGAGGCCTTTAAGGAAGTGGATATTATGCTTGGCCCTACGATACCGATTCGAACCCCGGCATTTCGTGAAAACTGGCTCGATCAGAACTTACATGTTGTGAAAGAATGTTTACCTTTTACCGCTCCAGTAAATCTAACGGGGATCCCCAGTTTGTCAGTACCTATGGGATTCGATTCCAGAGGTCTTCCAGCTGGTATGCAATTTATGGGAAATCATCTATCGGAATCTCTGCTGCTGCAGGTCGGAAGTACGTGGGAGAAGATCCATCCATTAAGTATCAAATTAGCGAGGACATGAGACGTACAGGTTCATGTCCTCATTGGTTGTGCCAGTAAAGAACATAGGTGGCAGCGACCTTTCCTGATTGGTACTCCGCAATATTTCAGTAAAAAATTTTGTATTATGAAAAGGAGGGTGGGACGTAACTAATTTTCTTGGTAATAAACCGAATGATAGGATGATTTATCGGAGGAAATATACGTAGACTCCTGCGGGAGGAAGGCCTAGGTGAGACCCCGCAGTGCGATAGCACGAGGAGGCTCACCAGCCGCCCGCGGAAAGCGAAGTATATTTCCGGAGCGGTGGTTCCTACACCTATTCGGATTTACCTATAGCGAAAACACTTATATCCCAGCCCCAATTTGAGTTTAATGGTTTGAATTTATAGAATGATTAGTTTGCCGTCACTTTCGATTTCACTTCTAACCGGCGCTTGTGCAAAATCGGTTCTGTGTATCCGCTCGGCTGGTCATAGCCTTTGAGGACGAGATCTTTAGCCGCCTGAAAGGCAACGGACTGATCAAAGTTATTGTACATGGGCTGATAGTTGGGATCCCCTGCGTTTTGCTCATCCACGATTTTGGACATTCGTTTCAGCGTCTCTACTACCTGCTCCTCCGTACATATTCCGTGGTGGAGCCAGTTCGCCATATGCTGACTGGATATTCTCAGTGTAGCACGGTCCTCCATGAGTCCGATGTCATTAATATCTGGAACAGTGGAGCAGCCTATGCCTTGATCGACCCAGCGAACGACGTAACCGAGAATACCCTGAGCATTGTTGTTCAGCTCTTCCTGGATTTCCTCCTGAGTCCAGTCCGGTTTTTCGACAACAGGTATGGTGAGGATGTCATCAGTGTAATCCTCATCCTTATTGATCAGCTGTTCCTGAACCGCTTTTACATCAACCTGGTGGTAATGAAGCGCATGCAGAGTGGCAGCGGTTGGGGATGGGACCCACGCGGTGTTGGCCCCTGCCTCAAGCTGGCCGATTTTCTTTTCCATCATATCCTTCATAAGCTCCGGCATCGCCCACATTCCTTTCCCGATTTGGGCATGCCCCTGTAATCCACATGCCAGGCCAACACTGACATTGGCCTTTTCATAACTCTGTAGCCAGGTTAGGGATTTCATGTCATTTTTACGCACCATTGGCCCTGCTTCCATTGAGGTATGAATTTCATCGCCTGTTCGATCTAAAAAACCGGTATTAATAAATACGATTCGGTCTTTCACCTCTTTGATGCAATTCTTCAGGTTGAGGGTTGTGCGGCGTTCTTCATCCATAACCCCGATTTTCAAGGTGTTTCGTTCTAAGTTAAGCATGTCTTCCACTTTATCAAACATTTGGTTGGAAAAAGCAACTTCCTTTGAACCGTGCATTTTAGGCTTCACAATATAGACTGAGCCTTCAGAAGAATTTCGATAGGCCCCTGTCTGTAATAGGTCGTGCTTGGCAATCAGACTTGTGATGATGCAATCTAAAATTCCCTCAGGAACTTCCCGGCCCTCGTCATTGAGAATGGCACTGGTTGTCATTAAATGCCCGACGTTTCGGACGAACATCAGCGATCGTCCGTGCAGGGTAACGGTTTCTCCATTCACAGACGTATACTCACGGTCAGGGTTTAAGGATCTGGTGACGGTTTTTCCGTTTTTGGAAAAGGTTGACGTTAAATGTCCTTTTGTAAGTCCAAGCCAGTTTTTATAAACAAGTACTTTATCCTCTACATCTACGGCTGTGACTGAATCCTCACAGTCCATAATCGTTGTAATGGCAGACTCAATATAAACATCCTTCACGCCAGCGAGATCCGTTTTTCCGATAGAGTGGTTTCTATCCATTTGAATTTCAATATGCAGGTCATTATTTTTTAACAAAATGCTGGATGCTTCATCAGGTTTACCTGTGTAGCCAATGAGCTGTACAGGATTCTTAAGATTGACAGTTTTGCCGTTTTCAAGGGAAACAGATAATTGGCCATCAGAAATCTTATAAGCAGTTGCTTCTTTGTGAGAATGATTAGCTAAAGGCACTGCCTGATCAAGAAATTCTCTGGCATAGGCAATGACCTTTTGCCCCCGAATGGGATTGTAGCCGCCGGTTTTTTCCGCTCCATCTTCCTCACTGATGATGTCTGATCCATAAAGGGCATCGTACAGGCTTCCCCAGCGGGCATTGGCAGCATTTAAGGCATAGCGTGCATTATTCACCGGTACGACCAACTGCGGACCTGCTTGTATGGTGACTTCATCATCCACGTTTTCTGTGGTCACCTTAAATTCACTCACTTCAGGCTCCAGGTACCCAATCTCCTCCAGAAAGGCTTTATATTGAGCAAAGTTAAAATTCCCTTTATTTTCTTTATGCCACTGGGAAATCTCCTTCTGCAATTTTTCCCGATGCTCCAGCAGCCGCTGGTTTTTGGGCATTAATTCACCGATTACACGTTCAACATCCGTCCAGAACGTCTCCTGATCCAAACCAGTCCCGGGCAGAACCTTCTCATTTACAAACTCATACAATTCCTCAGCAACCTTATAATTCCCGGTAGTCACATAGTTCCCCACACACGTCGCCTCCTCAAAAATTGAAAAATAATTCTTTTTATTCTGTTATTTATATCTTATAATACAGTTAACTATAACAAAAATACATATTTTGAATACGTATTATTCCAATGAGTTATAGAAAGGGGGATGAACATGGATATTCGTCAGTTGGAATACTTTTCGGAGGTAGCCAGGCAATCCAGTTTTACCAAAGCTGCTGCCAGCCTGCATGTCTCCCAGCCGTCCCTCAGTAAAGCGATTAAAAATTTAGAGGGAGAGTTAGGGGTGCCGTTGTTTTACCGTGCGGCCAGGCAGGTTTATTTAACAGATGCAGGAAAGGCGGTGTTTATGAATGCCAAGCACGTGCTGGAGTCCTTTAATAACCTGACAGCTGAACTAACGGATATTATGGAATTAAAAAAGGGGGAAATACGAATTGGCATTCCACCGATCGTTGGAGCTGCCTTTTTTGCCAGGTTAATCAGCCGGTTTAAGGAATTATATCCTCTGATCGACCTTACATTAAGGGAAGTGGGTACGAAGGCCATTAAACAGGGAGTGAAGGAAGGATCGCTTGATATCGGGCTGGTGTGTAACCTGCCTGACAATAATCAGGAGTTTGAGAAAATGGAAATCGTCAAGGATCCCCTCATGCTTGTCGTTCATTATGAAAATCCACTGGTCAGGCAGAAAAATGTGCATTTCGGTGACCTTAAGGATGAATCCTTTATTTTGTACCGAAATGACTTTTCCCTGTATGATCATATCATTGAAGAATGCTCCCGGCATCAATTCTCTCCGTCCATTGTTTGTGAAAGCTCACAAAAGGAATTTATGCTGGAGATGGTCAGCTCCAAATTGGGAATTGCCCTGCTGCCGAAGAAGATCTGTGAAGACATCTCTCATCCTGCAGTCAGAACCATTCCTCTGGAGGAATCCTCTCTGCATCTTGGGCTGGGGATGATTTGGAGCAAAAATCGGTATCTCCCTTTTTCAGTACGGGAATTTATTCACATGTCTGAGCGGGTGGTTGTTTCATAGATTTACTTTTCTGCACTCAGTAATTCTGGAACACTCACTGTTTTCACTGTTATATACACCTCGCGGCTGATTAAACAGGTGTTCCGGAGTATTGTAATTATCAGAGAATAAGAAAAATTGTATTAATAATTATACTAAAATATGATATGGTTATAGGTAGAATAACAATTAGTTATACCTAACGAGAATAACAATTTCATGATTACAATCTTAGTGATAAGGAAGGTAAAAATGAGTAATCAACAAACTAGCACAGACGTAATCTTAATTGGTGCAGGAATTATGAGTGCGACTTTGGGTTCATTGTTAAAAGAATTAGAGACAGATTGGAATATTAAAGTTTTTGAGAAGCTCAGCAAGTCCGGAGAGGAAAGTTCAAATGAGTGGAACAATGCAGGAACCGGACACTCTGCCCTCTGTGAGCTGAACTACACCCCGGAACAAGCAGATGGAACGATTGACACTCGGAAAGCCATAAAAATTAATGAACAGTTTCAGGTATCCAAACAGTTCTGGTCTTACCTTGTCAACCAGAACCGGATTCAGCAGCCACAGGAATTTATTCAGCCCCTCCCGCATATGAGTTTGGTACATGGAGAGCAGAATGTATCTTTTTTAAAGAAGCGTTTTAAAGCGCTATCAAAAAATCCGTTATTTGAGGGTATGGAATTTTCTGATGACCCGGAAAAATTAAAGGACTGGATTCCGGTGATTATGGATGACCGTTCTGCCGATGAGCCGATAGCGGCAACTAAAATGGATTCGGGAACGGATGTGAATTTTGGAGCCTTGACCCGTAAACTGTTTAACCACTTAGAGTCTCAAGGGGTTGAAGTGAATTACGGACATAGTGTCAAAGATATAAAGCGAACCCAGGACGGTCGATGGGAGCTAAAAGTAAAAAATCACATGAACGGCAATGTGGAGCGCCATACAGCAAAATTCGTTTTTGTTGGAGGTGGAGGAGGGAGTCTCCATTTACTGCAAAAATCCGGCATTCCAGAGGGCAAAGGAATTGGCGGTTTTCCTGTAAGCGGTCTGTTTATGGTATGTAACAATCCTGATGTAATAGACAGGCATTATGCCAAAGTCTATGGCAAAGCTAAGGTTGGAGCCCCTCCCATGTCGGTTCCGCACCTGGATACCAGATTTATAGACAACCGGAGATCCCTTTTATTTGGACCTTTTGCCGGCTTTTCGCCAAAGTTTTTGAAAACGGGTTCATGGCTGGATCTCTTCACGTCCATCAAACCGCATAATGTATTTACGATGCTGGCTGCAGGTGTAAAAAATTTCCCATTAACCAAGTACCTGATTCAGCAGGTGCTGTTAACGAAAGAAAGACGTATGGAAGAGCTAAGAGAGTTTATCCCGGATGCTCAATCTGATGATTGGGACTTGGTCGTCGCCGGCCAGCGTGTACAGGTCATCAAGGATACGGAGGAAAAAGGGAAAGGAACCCTTCAATTTGGCACAGAGGTCGTCAGTGCCGAAGATGGTTCTATTGCCGCATTGCTAGGGGCTTCCCCGGGTGCATCCACCGCTGTTCACGTCATGCTTGAAGTCCTTCAAAAATGTTTCCCTGAGCAGATGGGGGAATGGGAACCCAAAATAAAAGAAATGATTCCGTCCTATGGGGAATCCTTAATGGACAACCCTGACCTGCTGCGGGAGATCCAATCTACGGCAAATGAGGCCCTTGATCTGGAAGGAACGGAAGCCTATATGGCGAATTAAGGCGGTCAATGGAATAGGAATTTAATGGAGCAGTGGAATCGATGGTTTCACTGCTTTTTGCTGTGGCTTTATACGGGACTGGCTGTGGATTTATCCGGGAGAGATGGATGAATTCCGGGGAAGGAGGATGAATACCGGCGAGGCCGGATGAATTCCGCTGTTTTCGGCTCCATTCAGGTGGGATTGGACGAATAAAGGAAATTCAGGGTAAATTGTTTATAAATCGGGCTGATTTTATAAAATTCAGCTCGATTCAGACAAAACCGGACAGAAAGTTTTCAATAGTGGACGAATTCATTTTAAAACTGGTTAAATTATTTTCAAAATCGGATGAATGAGCTGTCTGACTGGCATAATAAACTAAAATTCGGCTTAATTATAGGGATTTTGGTTTCATTCATATATTAATGACGATTCCTTCCTGCTATCCGGGATGGATCAACTTCACTCAGGTTTCATCTAATTTGATCTAATTTAATCAAGCAAACTACAGTACACAAGCCGCTGCTGTATATTCCATTTTTTTTCTGAACATGAATAAAGGTAAATGTATTAGAAGGACGGGTGATTGATATCAGTAAGGAGCGAACCAGGATTCCAAAACAGGCAGCCATATTCATAGCCATCATCCTTGTGGTCATAGCCGCTTTATTCTATGTCTTTCTGGAAATGGCAGATAACGTTCTGGAAAAAGAGAAATTTATGATTGACCGTATGGCCCGTGAGTTTGTTCAGAGTGCGGAATCGCCTGCTGCTGATAGGGTGTTCTCGCTGATAACTGAGTTAGGCTCTGTGATGTTCATTACGATTTGTTCGGTCCTGGTAGCTGCAGGGTTATGGATCTTTTATCAACGGAGGAAATGGCGGATCCTTTATTTTGCTGTGGCGATGATTGGCATTAGTGTGTTAACCACTGTTTTAAAAGGGCTCTATGAAAGAAAAAGGCCAAGTATCTTAGCCGAATATGATGGTACGGGATTTAGTTTTCCCAGCGGTCATTCTACCGGTTCGATGGTCTTTTATGGCTTTCTTATTTATCTGACCATTAGAAGTGGACTGCATGCATACGTCAAATGGCTGATTTATCTGCTTCTGGTTATCATCATTTTAGCTATAGGCTTCAGCCGCATTTATCTGAACGTCCATTATGCAACAGATGTTATCGCCGGCTATTTGATTGGGCTCATCTGGCTCGTCTCCTGTGTACTTGTGTTGGAGTATACCCTGTGGCGGAAAAGGCGAAAATAAAAGCTCCCACTGTGTGTCGGTGGGAGCTTTTATCCATAATGGAATGGATGTGGTGACGGACAGTTATTGGGATTGTTTTTGGTCTTTAGTCCTTCATTTGCGTGATGACGGACTGTTCACAGTTAATTTTGCCTGGCTCTGTCCTTCATGAGGCTTATGACGGACCATTTGATTTGTGATCGACTCAAATTTGTCCGTCACGCACCTTCAGACAGCCTCAATCCACATCCATCCTCATTATTCACTTATATAAAATAGAATTTAAGATACTCGGTCCTCATCATCAACTTCATCTTCATTAATGATATCCTGCTGTATTTTCTTCTCGTCCTGCAGATCCCCAAGGGCATTGAAGATTCTTCTTCTTTCCACAGGGAGTGATCCTTCTTTGGACTCTTTTAGCAGCGATTTAACCAGGGCGTAGATCATGAAGAACATGATAATCATAAATGGAAATCCGCCTAGCACAGAAGCGGTCTGCAGTGAGCTTAAGCCCCCGGCAAGAAGCAGAACCGCTGCAAACGCTCCTTCCAGTACGCCCCATGTAACCCTTAAGCCGATTGGAGGCTGAGGGTTTCCTTTTGATGTAAGCATTCCAATGACATAGGTACCTGAGTCTGAAGAGGTTACGAAAAAGACGGCTACTGAAATCATGGCAATGGCAATTAGCAAGCCTGAGAAAGGAAACTCTGATAATAAGGCAAAGAATCCTTGGGCTTCGTCGATTTTAACCGCATCAAGGATATTAAATTCTCCAAAGTGCTGTCCCCATAGAGCGGCCCCGCCGAATACACCGAACCAGACCATACTTACGGCTGTAGGAACGAGTAAGACACCGATGGAAAAGCTGCGGATCGTGCGCCCTCTGGAAACCCGGGCGATAAAGGAACCAACAAATGGTGCCCACGCAATCCACCAGGCCCAATAGAAAATGGTCCAGCTGTTATACCAGCCTTCTGCGCCTTCTCCTGCTGCATCGATTCCAAATGACATCTGAAGGAAATTTTGCAGGTAGCTTCCGGTTGAATGTGTAATGGCATTTAAAATGAATACAGTTGGTCCTAAGATCAGGATAAATACCATGAGCAATCCGGCTACACTCAGGTTAATTTGGCTTAACCATTTAATCCCCTTATCAATCCCTGATGTGGTTGATAGAATCGCCAGGGCAGTAACGACGACCACGATAATAAGCCATAATCCAGTCGTATTTGGAATGCCGAACAGATTCTCAAGCCCCTGACCAATTTGCATAACACCTAAACCAAGTGAAGTGGAGATCCCCAGCAATGTAGCAAGAACGCCAATAATGTTTACGGTGTTTCCAATCGGTCCATTTATTTTGTCGCGTCCAATCAATGGTTCTAAGGTTGAGCTTAGCATCATCGGCAGCCCTTTACGATAGCTGAAGTAGGCAAGAGAACAGGCTACTACGGCATAAATGGCCCATGGATGGATGCCCCAGTGGAAAAAGGAATACTGTAATGCCATATGCACAGCATCAGCTGTTCCTCCTTCACCGTATGGGGGCCAGTCATAGTGGTTAATCGGCTCTGAGACTCCCCAGAAAAGAAGTCCAATCCCCATTCCTGCACTAAATAACATGGCAAACCAGGCACCGGTCGAATACATAGGTTCTTCATCATCATCCCCAAGCTTGATTTGACCAAGCGGACTGATAATTAAAGCAATAGCAGCGATCACGAATGCGCTGGCTCCTAAAATAAATGACCAGCCAAGGTTTGTTGCCATCCAATTAAACGTGGCATTCATATATTCACCGAAATCAGGCAATGTAATGCCGATTACAACAAATAAAACGGCTAATACCAGTGATATAATAAAAACAGGAGTCTTTAAAGCTTCTCTAAATGAACGTAATCCTTTTTGTTTCCTTTGTTGTTCAGACATAGTTGCCTCCTTATAGTGTAAAAGTTCAACCTTTGAAAGATAACGAATAAACAGGCATAAAGACAAATGTGAAAAATAGATAAATATGGCTATTTGTGCGGAAATAGCCAATATAGTTAAAAATAGATTATCATATCGGAAAATATAGACTCATTTCGACCAATTCCTTTAATTAAACGTGAGATTTTTTGTGTGTGTAATTTGTGAATCCCTGAGCAAAATGGCATGATCATGGGCTTTTTGACCTTCCTGGATTTTAAAGGAACGAAAAGGGTTCAATCTCTGAAAATAATTGATTTGACTTCAAAAAATCTTCACTGCATCGCCTAATATAGCGCCATTTATGGTAAATATATACTAAATTGGAATACAATAGTTTTCGGTAGTTACGAAAGGTTAAAGGCTGATCAATCATAAATCTTATAGACGAGAAAGCAAAGACAGGATCGATTTCTACAATCTATCAACAAACACACAAACAAAATCTATCGACATAGAATAGTATATCGTAACTCATATAAAGGAGGGTGAAGCATGTCCCGCGAACTTTGTAAGCTTTTAGAAGAGACCCCTTCAGGTACTAAAATTGAGGAACTGATGATGAATGGAGAAGATGTGTCGAGAGTGGACGAATTTTTAAAATATGATAAAAGAAGAGGCCTGGTCTACTTTACAAATAAAGAAAACAGCACCTTTGTAGCGCCTTGCGAAAAAATTGATATGATTGAATTTAAACAAGAGTAACAGGAGTGAATTCCTCATCTGAACTGCCTTTCCCATGGGTGCTGGGGGAGGTAGTTCTATTTTGAAGGATAAGTCATAGATTTGCATCGTTTCAGGGAGGTGGTCATCATTTATCTGTTTCTATTAATCACTCTCATAGGTTTATCAGCCTTTTTCTCATCCTCAGAAACTGCTTTTTCGAGTGTCAATCACGTACGTTTAAGGAAATATGTAAGTGAGGGAAGAAGAGGAAGTAAAAGAGCCCTTAAGCTGGTGGATGATCACAGGTTTGATCAGACGCTTTCCACCATTCTCGTCGGGAACAATATTGTGAATGTTGCAGCTGCCAGTATATCAGCGAAAATAGCTACAGACCTTTTTGGAGGGACCATGGGCGTATTTGTAAGCACAGTGGTCATGACAACGGTTATTTTAATTTTTGGAGAAATCCTGCCTAAATCGCTAGCGAAGGAACACGCTGAGGCCTATGCCTTAATGATTTCCAATCTATTATATCTACTCACTAAGCTGCTGATTCCCGTCAATTTTCTTTTTCTCCGATTGAAATGGTTAGTTTCCGGTATGTTCAGCCGGAAGAATCAATCCCCTTCTTTTACAGAGGAAGAACTTAAAGTGATCCTGGGAATTAGTGAGAAGGAGGGCGTCATTGATAAAATTGAACAGGAATTAATCAGACGCTCTCTGAACCTGGATGAGATTTCAGTTAAAGAGATTGTCACTCCCCGATCCGATATGGTGGCCATCGACAGTCACTTAACACTTGAAGAAATCAAAAATGTCTTTTTTCGTGAACGCTACTCCAGAATTCCTGTCTATGAAGGAAACATTGATCATATCATTGGTTTTCTGACTGAAAGGGAATTTTTGACCCACCTGCTCAAATATCAGGACGTCAGTATGAGGGAACTACTGAGAGACCCTTTATTTGTTGCGGAATCTACAAAAATTTCAACCCTGTTATCCCGATTACAAAAAAACCCCCTTGCTATTGTCGTTAATGAATTTGGAGAAACAACAGGAATGGTTACGTTAGAAGATATTCTAGAGGAAATTATCGGGGAAATCCTGGATGAAAATGAGAAGCAAACCAGGCTGTTTCAGCGGGTCGGTAAAAACGAGTATCTGTTGGATGCACAATACAATTTACGCAATTTTGCGGATATCTTTAACGTTTCCTTGCCTGAGACCGCTTATTACTCCTTGGGTGGCTGGATCATGGAGCATCTGGAAACCATCCCTTCCAAAGGTGATTCCTTTCCGTATGAACAGTTGCTTATCACTGTAGAAGAGGTCGCAGGAAGGCGGGTAAAAACAGTAAGGGTAAGAAAAGATGATTCATAGTGCCTTTATGATGACGATGATATTAGTTCAGCAGCGCGTACAGAAGGATTCCATCATACAAAAGGAGTGCGGTATGCCATGCATAGCACTCCTTTTTGAGCTGTCAGCCATTATAAAAAAGTCTTAAATTTTTTTAGAAAAGGGAGCATGAGGATTGTCATCATGGTGTTAACAAAGAGGTTTGTCAGGTAGATTTGTTCGAGTGGCTGGGAGGCTAAATCATATTGGGTCAACAGTAAATGGCTTAGAGGATAAAACAACAAGGCCCCTGTCACGTTAAGACCTGTGTATGTCAATGCTATAAAAAATGGCGTTCTGCCTAAAACCATGGATAGGAACAATACAGGTATGACCAGTCCCAGATTTCCACCCAGTGTAAATAGAATGCTGGTATCTAAAGATAGAGCTGCTTCAGGTAAAATATTCATGGCTATTTCTGTAAGAGTCGTCATGGATTGGGTTACGGTTGAAAGGAATGTGCCTGAGAGAATAGCGAGGAAGGGATCATCATTCGTGAAAAGAAACCACTCATGGACGATTTGCATATCCTGTAGGGGCAGGACCAGCTGGTTTAATCCCCAAATCCCTCCGAAGATTAAAGCTGTTCCCATTAGTGCATATCCTGAATAGACAGCCGTTTTTGATTTCATAATGCTTAGCATGGCCCCAATCAGAGCAAGCGGAGCCATACAGGCAGCCAGAGAGGAGGTCATGAACTCCAATATGATGACAGCTCCTGCGTTGGCGCCAATAACGATGTCAACCGCACTTTTCAGACCGAGTAATTGAACGGAAACGAGTATCAATACCACAATGATGATAGCCGTGCTATTTTGTAGTAGAGTCGTACATAAAACTCCCAGCAAGATTCCTTTCCAGGTTCGATCGGTAAGTTTTGACAGCCATATTTTAAATGAATGATATGTCAGGAGATGAAGACCATGCCTCAGCAGATAGACCCCATACAGGATTCCACCTGAAAATAGAAGGAATGACAGCAATGAAATCATCGTATACCTCCTTCCTGAAATGATTTCGTATAAAGAAAGAGGAATAGATTTGGAAAAAGACATCTCCTCATATAGGAGATGTCCCATTTAATGAGAAAGCTATGCCTCGGTCTGTTTTCGCCCATGGATTTTTGTAATCATATTGGCCAGCTTGTTAACAAATGGCAGGGCAATCAGGGAGCTTAAAACGTTAAAGAGTACACTGATGTGGGCAACTTGTACATCCGGCTGTGTGGCCAGCATCGTACCTGCATGGGCAAGAACCCCGATGAATGGGAAGAACGCAATGACTCCGAGGACGTTTATCCAGATATGGGACCAGGCGGTAAGTCTTGCTTCTCTTCCTCCTGCTATAGAGGCAAGCCATGCATCAATACAGGTTCCAATATTGGCCCCTAATACAATGGCGACAGCGGTATCGAGATTTAAGGCTCCTGCTGCAATAAAGCCCATCGTAATTCCTGTTGTCGCTGTACTGGATTGAATGATAGCTGTCAGAATGGCTCCGGCTAACACAGCATAAAGGCGATTGTTATCCAGGGATAGGAATAACTGGTCGATAAACGCCATTTCCGTAATCGGAGCTGCAAGGGCTTTGAAGCTCCACATGGCACCAAATACGGCGGATAATCCGAGTAAAGCCAGGCCGGTATTTCGTATCGTGTCTCTGTTTATGAGCAGGAAAATGGCGCCGATTGCTGCCATAGGAATAATCATGGTGTTAATGTCCAGGGTTATAATCTCTGTTGTAACAGTGGTTCCGATATTTGCCCCAAGAATAATCCCGATTGATTGACTGAAAGTAAGCATATTCCCTGCAACAAGGCCAATGACGATGATCGATACGGCTGAGCTGCTCTGCAAAATGGCCGTTACTACGGTCCCAAGCAGGAGTCCCTTCCATGGAGAATCCGTCAGTTTTGCAAGCCAGGTTTTCAGTTTATCAGCTGACATATCGAAAAGACCTGTTCTTACGAGATACATTCCTAATAGAAATACACCTAATGTCAGGATAAATAGCAAGGTCTGAATCAATTTCTCACCTTCTTTCTTTTGCTGGTAAAAAAAGAAAAAGGAGGTGAAGCGAAAATGGGATTGCAGAGAAATAGATAGAGTAGGACCAGGAGATTCCTACTCTATATGAGAAAGGAGTGATTTAATTTTTATATTTCTTCTAATCTTTTATCCGTCTGGCAGACTCCTGCACTGCAAAGACAGGTTTTGGTGCAGGACGTGCCTTGGCATTTTCAGGCTGAGGCTGAGTACTGGACGCATTAGTAAAGGTATTCAGTACTTTTTGATTTTGGCGATGCATGGCCATTCTTATGACATAGACCTCATACATAAACAAACCTGCAACTAAGGTATAAAGAAGAACATCGATCACAGTTTCACCCCCTTTAGTTATCACTATATGAAAATACAGGGGACATGCTTGGGGCAGGTATAATAGAAAAAATAGAATTGCGCAGAAAACTAGTAAAGCTAATAGATTAAAAGAGAGTGGAATCTTGCTGGTATGAGCTGCCTCAATCGAATAAGAAGGGCAGGGTTGAGGAAAATTAGCGTTAAGGGTCAGTGCGTACGCTTTCGATGTTTTAAATATGTTCCATAGATGCTGTTTTAAGTGGAAATAGGGCTCGGTGATGCAATGTGATATAATTTCAAATGATGAAATTTGTGTTTTAGGTGGTTTCTATATGTTAACGTTTTTAAAAAAGCTTGCAGAAAATCTTTTTCCAGGCTATTTTGCCTTTGTTATGGCAACAGGAGCCCTTTCCATCGGTTCCTTTTTGCTCGACATGGTGTGGATTTCTAAAACCTTGCTTTATATGAATACCGGCGCTTATGTGGTTTTATGGATCCTTACATTATTAAGAGTGATTTATTATTTTCCAAAATTCAAAGCCGATATGATGAGCCATACTCTTGGTCCGGGTTTTTTTACATTAGTGGCAGGGACCAATGTCTATGGAAGTCAGCTGGTTGTAGTGGCCGGGCTCTCTTCGGTGGCTATCTATTTATGGATTTTGGCTATTGTTTTGTGGGTAATCATTATGTATAACTTCTTTACAGCTGTAACCATACGAAAAAATAAACCGTCCATCGCCAAGGGGATTAATGGGGCCTGGCTGATTGCTGCGGTGGCCACCCAATCCCTTTCCATTTTAGGGACTCTTCTTTCGCCAAGTATTGAAGGTAGTGGAGTGGAGGTTCTTTTATTTTTTACATTATGCATGTACTTTTTAGGGTGTATGCTCTATTTAAATATTATTACTCTGATTTTCTACCGGTTTACGTTTGTGGACTTTAAGTATGATTCTCTATCCCCTCCTTATTGGATCAATATGGGGGCGGTAGCGATTACGACACTGGCAGGATCCACCCTTATTCTTCATGCAAACGAATGGGCTCTGCTTGATGAGATTACGCCCTTTTTAAAAGGATTCACCTTGTTCTTCTGGATTACTGGTACATGGTGGATTCCCTTATTGTTTATTCTCATGATCTGGAAGCATTTCTATCATCGGGACCCGTTAAAATATGATCCACAATACTGGGGGATGGTGTTCCCGCTTTCTATGTACACAACAAGTACCTTTCAATTATCCCAGGCGCTTGAGGTTTCCTTTTTAACGGCTATCCCTGAGTTTTTTGTGTATATTGCTATTACCGCATGGATCATTGTTTTTGGGGGATTGCTCCATCATCTCTATGGGCGAATGCGGACCCACTTCAGCTGGTGACCTGTGCGATGAGTGGACAAGAGGCAAGTAAGTTCAATAAAATAAAAGATAAAACTATCCATTAGAAAGAGATACATATGAACCGATTAAAAATTTTTTTAAAAACGTATCAAAAGCCTATCGTTCAGATTTTTAGTGTCATCGGATTTGCCATCATTATCGGGATTGGAATTTTCGTGATTAAAAGTGACTTTTTTGGAAATCCGGAAAGGGTGCGGGATTGGATCTCAGGATTTGGCAGTGTCGCACCACTTCTTTTTTTGGCACTAACCTTTATTCAAGTGGTTATTCCCGTGCTGCCGGGCAATGTGACAACGGTTGTCGGTGTGATGTTATTTGGAATTGGCCTGGGGTCTGTTTTAAATGTTGTGGGGATCTTTTTGGGGTCACTGGCAAACTTCTGGCTTGCCAGAAAATATGGTCGAGCCTTTGCCCGTTATTTTGTTAAGGATGAGACGTATGAAAAATATATTGGTTGGGTCAATGAGGGAAAGCGATTTGAGCGGTTTTTTGCCATTTCCATGGTATTTCCCGGCTTTCCTGATGATTTTATCTGTCTGATTGCCGGACTCACCAAAATGACGCTGAAGAAATTCATCTTTTATTTTCTCCTGTGTAAGCCGGTTACGTTAACACTGTATACACTGGTTCCTTTATATGGGATGAATTATTTGTATGAGCTCCTGCAGTTTTAGATAATTCCCTCCATGATTACGGTGTCCGCTACTTGAAAAACGATCCTCAGATCCAAAAGCTGAACAATGTGGTTGGTTAAAAGAGAAGGATGGAGTCTCCTGACAATTCTGACTATTAGTGATGGGAGAAATGATAGCAAATGCGACGGACGAACAGATGGATCGATAAACAAAAGCCTTTCTCCAAATGAAAAAATTTCCTATAGAAAAATTAGTAGAAGCCTATCAAGGTAAGTATGGGACAGCCTCTTGTTTTTTGCTTTCTTCAAGATAGTTATTTTTTGCTATATTCTCCGATAAATACGATAAACCAAGGGCATACTAATCCATATTAGTACCGGGAGGGATTAATATGGAAACAAACCGGAATTCATTGTCCGTTTATGCTCTTGGTGGATTAAATGAAATTGGGAAAAATATGTACGCCATCGAATATGGGAACGATATTGTACTGATTGATTGTGGCAACAAGTTTCCTGATGAGACGTTATTAGGCATTGATTTAATTATACCGGATATGTCCTACATCATAGAAAATCAGAGCCGAGTGCGTGCGCTGATTCTTACACACGGTCATGAGGATCACATTGGAGGAGTCCCTTTTTTTCTGAAAACCATAAATGTGCCCGTGTATGCGACACGATTCACACTGGGGCTTGTTGAAATCAAATTACAGGAACATCGGCTTTTGCGGGAAAGTGAATTAATTGAAATCCATTCTGATTCAAAGGTTCAAATTGGTGACATGGAGATAAGCTTTTTCAAAGTGAACCATAGCATTCCGGATTGTTTAGGAATTGTCTTTAACATGCCAGAAGGAACAATCGTACATACAGGGGACTTCAAATTTGATTTGACCCCTGCGAACAATGAACAACCAGATATTCACAAAATGGCTGACATTGGCAATAAAGGGGTTCTGCTTCTATTATCCGAAAGTACCAACGCTGAGCGACCGGGTTATACACCTTCTGAACAAATGGTAGGGAAAAATTTAGAACAGATATTTATTCAGGCAAAACGAAAAGTCATTGTATCCACGTTCGCTTCCAATATTAGTCGGATCCAACAGGTTGTCGATGCTGCTGAGAAAACCAATCGAAAACTGGCTTTACTGGGTCGATCGATGGTGAACGTTGTTAAGGTTGCCATGGACCG
Source organism: Virgibacillus sp. MSP4-1 (assembly GCF_010092505.1). NCBI lineage: Bacteria > Bacillati > Bacillota > Bacilli > Caryophanales > Bacillaceae > Virgibacillus > Virgibacillus sp. MSP4-1. Next base: position 2,578,321 of record NZ_CP048021.1, on the reverse strand, counting down.
CGGCTATTTAGTGATTCCAAAGTGGATGTTAATAGAAGCCCGTGATATTGATGAGCTGCCTCCGGATAGGGTAAGCATTTTGTGCACCGGGAGCCAAGGAGAGGCCCTGGCAGCCCTTAGTCGCCTTTCCACTGGTAACTTTCGTGATGTAGAGATTTTACCCGAAGATACGATCATCCTTGCTGCCGGTCCAATTCCGGGGAATGAAAAGAAAGTCACCAGTATTGTCGATAACCTCTATAAACTTGGAGCTCATGTGATTTATGGTTCAGGAAGCAGCTCAGGCATGCATGTTTCAGGTCATGGTTATCAGGAGGATTTACGACTCATGCTAACCCTGATGAAGCCCAAGTACTTCATACCCATTCATGGTGAGCACCGAATGCTACATCACCATCGAATGCTCGCAGAATCGGTGGGGGTTGAAAAAGGCAACACCTTTATTTTGAAGAACGGGGATGTTGTTGATCTTGAGCAATCCATTGCCCGCAGTACGAGAAACATCCCGAGTGGGGACACTTATGTGGATGGAGTAGATATAGGGGATATGGAGTTTGTATTAAGAGACCGTAAACAAATTTCAGAAGAAGGAATGCTCATGGCAATTATCCCAATCAACAAACACGATAAAAAACTACTCTCAGATCCCGAATTTATTTCCCGTGGATTCGTCGATCAAAACTTCACAGAGCTTAGAAAGGAAATGAATCGAATGACAAAAGAAACCATTAACGAACTGCGTGATACAGATCGAGGGTCAAGGAATCTTATAAAAAAACGGGTAAAAAGGACTCTTGCTAAATATGTAAAACAACATACGAAGAAAGAACCCATGATTGTTCCGATATTGATGGATATTTAAATTATAGATATTTGGGGTCAGTCTGTCATACGGCACTTGGGATTCCCAAGATATGACTGCCTGGCAAATCATAAATCATCATAACGGAGTATTCCGTTGGTTTGCAGATGTTTATCCAAGTGAGGATATTGCATTGGGTAGTTGATTGTGAAGTTGTGTACTTAAAGGAAAGGGAGCGTTCATGCTAAAGGGACTTAGAAAAATTTCTAAGTCCCTTTTAAATGTAAATTTAGTGTGAATTTCTTTATACAAACATATTAATGACTAACACACCGGCAAGTCCGACAACGGAAATGATGGTTTCTAAGAATGTCCAGGTGGCAAAGGTTTCTTTTACACTTAAACCGAAGAATTCCTTAAACATCCAGAAGCCTGCGTCGTTTACGTGAGAGGCGATTAAGCTTCCGGCACCAGTTGCAAGAACCATCAAGGCTGGATCCACAGCGCTTCCCTGCATGAGCGGGATAACCAGACCGGCTGTTGTTAACGCTGCGACAGTTGCCGAACCAAGCGCAATTCTCAGGATAGCGGCAATCAGCCAGGCAAGAACTAATGGTGACATTTGGGTGTCGGCAAATAGATTAGCTACGGCATCACCAACTCCGCCATCAATGAGTACTTGTTTCAGTACACCTCCACCACCAATGATCAGGAGCATCATACCGATGGCACGGATGGATTCTTCGGCTGAAGTCATGACCTGCTTCATTGGAATGTTTCGCTGTACTCCCATTGTATAGATCGCTAAGAGTACGGAAATGAGTAAGGCTGCTGTTGGCTGGCCAATGAGATGAATAATATCAAACAATAGATTATCTGAAACGTTTCCAAGATCCTGTACTAAATCAACAATGGTTGTCAGCGCCATTAAAATAACGGGGAATAAGGAAGTTAAGACACTGATACCAAAGCCTGGTGTATTTTCAATTTTAAAAGATTTTGATTCTCCAATAGCTGTCATGTCTCCAGTTTTATTAAAGGAGTCTGGTGTAATTTTCTGTGCCAGTTTTGTGAATAAAGGTCCTGCGATAATGACTGTAGGAATCGCGATAATAATACCATAAATTAATACCATTCCAATATTTGCTTCATACTGCTGTGCAATAACGGTTGGGCCCGGGTGTGGTGGTAAAAATCCGTGAGTCACCGATAGTGCGGCTGTCATTGGAATTCCCAGATATAAAGGTGATACTTTTAATTCTTTAGCAATTTGATAAACAATAGGAATTAACAGAACAAGTCCAACTTCAAAGAATAGCGCAATACCAATAATAAAGGAAGCGATTACAACGGCCCACTGAATTCGTTTCTCACCAAATCTATTAATTAAGGTAATCGCAATACGCTGGGCACCACCAGCATCAGCGACTAATCGGCCCAGGATTGCACCAAAGCCAAAGATTAAAGCGATACTGCCGAGTGTTGCGCCCATCCCCGATTCGATCGATGACACAATTTCATCAAGGGGCATTCCCAGAGCCAGAGCAACAAGAAATGCCGTGATAATTAAGGAAATAAACGTGTTGATTTGCAGCTTGGTGATAAGAAGTAATAAAACCCCTACTCCTAATGCGACGATAATTAGTGGAAAAATATTTTCAAACATGTTTCCTCTCTCCCATCCTGGTTGTTTATATGTCTGTTTCTAATCAAGTTCCGATTGATAGTCCGCAATCTGTTGATACACGCTGGTCAGAGAGCGGGAGATATTGATGAACGTTGGCATCAGCTTGCGATATTCTTTAACGTGATCAGGATTTGGCTTGTGCTGGTGAGTAGAACCAATGTAATCCTCAACGACATTAAAGGAATCAATTTCATTAAGTGCGTAGAGACCTAATAAGCAGGCTCCCAGACAGGAGGATTCATAGCTTTCCGGAATGACAACATCCTGGTCGAATACGTCCGCAAGCATTTGACGCCATAATTCGGATTTGGCAAAGCCTCCTGTTGCCTTGATGGCCATTACAGGTGTGTCCATTGCTTCGGTTAAGGCCAGGAACACGGCATAAAGGTTGTAAATGACGCCTTCCAAAGCGGCACGGACCATGTGCTCTTTTTTATGATTTAAGGTAAGTCCGATAAAGGATCCGCGCACATTAGAATTCCATAGCGGTGCCCTTTCTCCGGACAGGAAGGGGTGGAAAATCAGCCCGTTGGATCCAGGCTTTACCCTTTCTGCAATTTCAGTAAGGACATCATAAGGGTCAATGCCTAAGCGTTTGGCTGTTTCCACTTCACTGTCGGCTAATTCATCCCGGATCCAGCGGAAGACAATGCCGCCATTATTGACAGGGCCTCCAATCACCCAATGATCCTCGGTCAGTGCATAGCAGAAGGTACGTCCTTTTGGATCCGTGTGAGGTTTCGGAATAACGGTTCGAATCGCACCACTGGTCCCGATGGTAACCGCTACTTCCCCTTCCTTAATGGCGTTTACTCCAATATTGGATAGGACTCCATCACTGGCACCGATGATAAACAGGGTTTCTGGTAAAATTCCCATCTGTTCCGCATAGGACTCATTGCAGCCGGTAAAGATTTCCTTGGTGGATACCAGGCGGGAAAGCTTGTCCGCTGTAATCCCGGCTACTTTTAACGCCTCTTCGTCCCAGGAAAGCCTCTTAAGGTTAAACAGTCCCATGGCGGAAGCGAGCGAGTAGTCAACGGCGTAATCGTTGAACAATTTATAAAAAACATATTCCTTAATCCCGATATATTTTTTCGTCTTTTTCGCGAGCTCTGGTTTGTCATGTTCGATCCAGGCAATCTTGCTTAATGGTGACATGGGGTGGATCGGTGTTCCGGTTCTTCGGTAAATGTCGTGTCCGTTCATGTCTTCCTTCATTTTCTTAGCCCATTTGGAGCTTCGGTTATCCGCCCAGGTGATGCACTGGGTTAACGGCTGATCCTTTTCATCAATGGCAATTAAACTGTGCATGGCGCTGCTAAAGGAAATAAAAGAAAGATCTTCAGGATTTATTCCGGATTTTTTCATTACATTTCCAATGGAGAGCAGAACGGCCTGAAAAATTTCTTCCGGGTCCTGTTCCGCCGTATTGATATCGGGCGTGTATAGTTCATAGCCATTGTTTTCTTCAGCGATGATTTCACCTGATTTTTGATATAAAACCGCTTTCGTACTTGTAGTACCAATATCTACGCCAAGCATATACTGTGGTTTATTCATGGTAGTCACTCGCTCTCTTTAAATATTCCGGATTGTGCCATAGCCCTTCTGACTGCTTCTGAACATCATTAAAGTTTTTGTAGAAGGCTTCTTCAACCAATTGTTCATCCTTTTTCTTGATGGCCTGAATGAACAGTTCGTGATTGGCCATGACCCGTTCAAAATCCTCATAGTTTTCCTGCATACGATGTCTCATATCCAGTAACACCAGACATTCTACAACCGGTTTCAAATTTGCCCAGAGAATGCCGATATGCCTGTGCTGAATCGATGTGATAATGGTTTCGTGAAACTCTATATCCTTAAAGGTAAATTCAGTGGCATCTTTATATTTAATCGCAATCTTCATCATTTCTAATATCTTCTGCAATTCAAGAATGAGCTGCTGATTGTCTTTACTTAGGATTCTGCGAAAGACAAAGGATTCAATCATCAGTCTTACATCATAGATTTCCTCGATGTCCTTCTCCGTTATCCCGATGACTTCCGCACCCATTTTTTTCAGTTCAATTAAATCCTCTTTTTCAAGCAGCTTCAGTGCATCCCTTATAGGTGATCGGCTAACCTGGTATTCTTTGGATAATTGGTTTTCAGATAATAGGGTCTCCTTTTCAATGTCATTGGAGATAATGCGCATTCTCAGATCAGCAGCAACTCTCTCTCCCATTGAAGAAGAGCCAAGTCTTTGCTCAGGATAGAACGCTTTCAAATCAATCCACCCTCTTTCAAGTGCAATACTTGTTTAACTTGTATACAAGTATATTAGCACGAGCTTTACGAAATGTAAACCCTTTCTTTTTGAGGAGGTGCCTGTCACCACCCGAATTTTGTCGAATCATCGGTGTGACGGCCTTTTTTTATTATAACTATAGGGGGAGTGTCCTTCATGGGCGTGATGAAGGCCATATGAAGGTGGAAATGCTGGTGGCGTGTCCTTCATACTCGGAATGAAGGACAAAGCCTCAATAAACAAGTGGATAATTGGCCTTCATAACTCCGTATATAGATACATCAAAGCTATAAGATACCCATGGTTGTATGATGATGGCCAAAGGGGAGTGTGGAATTTACAGAAATGGCCTTCATAAACCGTATGAAGGCCAAAACAAAATGAATATTCTCTTTAAGTGTCCTTCATAACAAGAATGAAGGACATAATACAGGATATACTCCGGAACAATGGCCTTCATTCTTCATCATATGGATCAAAGTATAAAAGAAAAAAGAGCATCAAATTGTGTAACCATTCAATGCTCCATGTATCATGCATTCCTCATAACCCAACTCTCTGGTTAATTTCCTTTCAATCCCATTCAAAAGGCGTTTCCTGATAGACATAATAATTGAGCCAGTTTGTAAACAGCAGGTGAGCGTGTGATCGCCAGCGATGGAGGGGTCTTTGATTTGGGTCATCCCCGGGATAGTAGTTTTCGGGAATATCGGCCTCTAAGCCCCGTTTCGTATCCCGCTTATATTCATCGTCGAGGGTACGTGCGTCATATTCCAGGTGACCGGTAATCATCACATGTTTTTCATCCTTTGATAAGAAGAGAAAAGGTTCGTTATGTTCGGAAACAGATAGCGTAAGCAAGTCGTCTGACGCCTTAACCTCCTCTAAGGACGTACTAGTATATCTGGAATGTGGAGCCAGAAATTCCTCGTCAAAGCCCCGCACCAGTTCTACAGTTGGGTTCTGAACGTAATGCCGGTAGACGCCAGTACATTTCTTCGGCAGCTCAAATTTTCCGATACCATAGTGATAATAAAGAGCAGCCTGTGCACCCCAGCAAATGTGTAAGGAAGAGGTAACATGCGTTTTCGACCATTCCATAATTTCCGTCAGCTCTTCCCAGTAATCCACCTCTTCAAAAGGCATTTGTTCAATGGGCGCACCTGTAATAATCATGCCATCAAATTTTTTGTCCTTAATATTATCAAAGGTGTTATAAAATTGATTCAGATGTGATGCCTCAACGTTTTTCGATTTATGTGTAGCAGTATGAAGGAAGGTGATGGATACCTGCAAAGGTGAGTTCCCCAATAAACGAAGAAGCTGAGTCTCTGTTCGCTCCTTATCCGGCATGAGATTCACAATGACAATTTTTAGCGGACGAATGTCCTGTGTGTGAGCTCGTTCCATGTCCATGACGAAAATGTTTTCCTCTTCAAGGATACCACGTGCTGGCAGCTGCTTAGGTATATTAATTGGCATGTTGTTCCCCCTTTTATCACGTATTGACTGGCCGTAATACCCCCACTTCAAGTCTTGAGGGTAACCCAACAAGACAAAGTCGGGGATAAACGGCCAGTAAATCCCTGATAAGTTCAACTAACCATCAGTGGGGGATGGAGAACCCTCCCACTGATGGAAGTTTCACTTTATGTAGATCATGTATATCTATTCTAAAGGATAGCGCAGAATATTTCATGGTATAAAATTCGGAAAATTATAAAACCCGTTTAACAAAATGCGAATGAAGGCCACCTTGCCGCAGATAAGTTGATTAAATGGCCTTCAAAACGCAGATGAAGGCCCTACCACTGCAGACTAACCTGGTCAAAAGGCCGTCATAACCCAAATGAAGGCCATTCACCACCAAATACGCAGGTGAAATGGCCTTCATGAATACTTTTTAACAAGCAACCTATCAGTCATGTTCCTCCTCAAGCTCCACCAGTTTATTCGTAATTAGTTCTTCCTCCTCCTCGGCAATTTCGCTGGTGATGATCCCTTCATTTAATAGATGGTCAATCACCTCATGCTGTGCATAGAGGGAATGCAGCTGTAATACATTTCTTTGCTGTTCTTTCAGGTTTGGGTATTTTTCAAAAAGCTCCTTGATTTTATCCTGTAATTCCTCGAGACTCTGCTCATAGTGATCAATGAGCTCACGGGCAACCGTTTCACTGATTAACAGTTTATTTTTCACCTTCTCGACTTCATCAATTGCGGTTTCGTAGCGATGGCCCCTGGCAATAATTTTCCGGTAATCCTCATAGCCCTTTTCTTTTTCCTTTACCCCCAGAAGAGATATGAGCGGTTTAATCGTTAACCCCTGGATTACTAATGAAAATAGAACCACGCTGAAGGCCATAATTAAAACCTCATCACGGCCGGCAAAATCCCTTGGAAGACTTAAAACCAGTGCAATCGATATGGACCCTCGTAAACCACCCCAATTGAGAATGTGCTTCCAGGGGTTGGGGAAATTACTGATGAACAAGAGACTGCCATATACGGCAACACTTCTGGCGATGAGGACAATGAGAATAGCAAGGAAAATCATCCACCATTTATCGGCTACATTTATTCTTGTGATTTCTAATCCGACCATTAAAAAAACCAGAGAGTTGGCTAATAATGCCGCGACGTCCCAGAAGTTATTAATATTTAATCTGGTAGTCGGGCTCATGCCAATTTTTGTCCCATAATTCCCCAGAACAAGGGCGGAAACCACAACAGCAATGACCCCTGATGCATGAAAGGTTTCTGCGAGCAAATATGCTCCATAAAAAAGAATAATGCTGAAAATAATTTCTAACGGATAATCATCGAAGTATTTCGTTATTTTGGAAAATCCATACCCGAGCGCTCCGCCAATGATCAGTCCGAGAGATACGACTTTTACAAATTCCCAGACACCTAAGCCTAACCCTTCAAAGCCAAGGTCCAAATAGGTTAACAGGGAAAAGGCGGAAATGTTAAATAAAACAACAGCCAGGCCGTCGTTGATTAAGCTCTCTCCCTCAATGACGGTAGACAGCCGTTTATGAACCCCCACGCTTTTAAAAATGGATAAAACACTGACCGGATCTGTCGCACTTAAAACAGCTGCAAACACAAATGCAGCGGGAATGGAGATGTCCATGAGCCATAAAGATAACAAGCCAATCACAATAAAGGATAAAAGTGTTCCACCAAAGGCTAAAGCTAAAATAGGATTTTTATTTTCTTCTAAATGGGAAAAAGGCAGCTTCAATGCGGCTTCCCCTAATAATGCAGGTAAAAAGAGAGTAAGAATGACAAAATTAAAGATTTCTCCTTCAGTAATTAATTCAATAAGTGGCTCGAGAATCGGGATATGAAAAAGACCGATGATGGTCCCAACAATCACGAGTGCAATTGGATAGGGCCTTTCAAACTTTTTAGCAATCGCTGTAATGCCGGCTGCAATCATGATGAGAATGAGACCAAGCTCAAATATATGATGTAAATCGAGTCCATGCATGAGGCTGTTCCTCCTTTTTTACGGTATCTGCATTTACGTCATCTTGTTAGGTTTCCCAAATGATTAAAAAGATTTCATAGGGATGTACATGGGCCTAGTATGGTTAAAAATTCTGAATCTTGATGCCTTGCGTGTTATACTCTTTTTGAGAAAAAGTAAAGGAGCGTAGCCATTGCGTCTATTTAACGTGATTAAAAATGAGAAAAAATATTGGCTGGTTGATCAAATTCAAAAGGATAATGTTGATCAAGCGCAATACAAAGAGCAATTGTCAAAGATTTTACAGCAGTGGAAGGAGGGACGGTCCGGCTTTCTATCGTTGCTGATGGATGAAGCCTATGAAGAATGGCTATTGAAAAAGCCTTTTCAAAAAGTTTCTACGATTGTGGAGTATACGAGAGACCTTGAAGGATTGCCGAGGATTCATAATGACATATCATACGCCTGCCTTTCTGATAGGAAAATCAGTGAGGATGAATACAAGTGGTTATATGGTTTGTGCAGAAGTGGCACCGCTAATAAAAATGATCTTCAGGAAAATATGGATGAGGTGCTCGATTCGGTAAAAAAGGAATTAGGCCCAAATTGGAAGGACCATTGCTATTATTTTACGAAAGATCAGGATTATTTAGGGATGGCGATTCCTCACATTGAGATGGGCACCAAGGATGAGGGAAGACTGTTTTATTTTGGTGTGGTTCCTGATAAAAGGTCTCAGGGAGTTGGTAAGGAACTGCATAAAGGTGCTTTAGAGATCCTCCGTACGTTCGGAGCTGCAAAATATGTGGGCAGTACGGACATTCATAATGAGGCGATGATCAGGATTTTTCAGAAAAATGGCGGTCGACTGCGGGATGGTAATGGGATCTATCGAATAGAAAAAGAAACGACCAGGGGATAATTACATTTTATAAAAAATACATTTACAGTTTTCTAAAAGTTTTGTATATTAGGTTAGTACTTTTGAATCGACATGAAACGTTCGTGTTCGACATACAAAATTTCAGCATGGGAGGATCATCATGAAACAGACCCTGGCAACGAGAGAAGTATTTGCCTTAGGATTTTTTATGTTAGCTTTATTTTTAGGTGCGGGAAATATCATTTTTCCTCCTTTACTGGGTCAGCAGGCAGGTCAGTCTCTGTGGCCGGCGATCGCAGGCTTTCTAGTAACTGGTGTTGGCCTTCCGCTTGTGGCGATTATTACCGTTTCCATGGCCGGCAACCTGGACAGGCTCTCACAAAGAGTTCATCCGTTTTTTCAGGTTGTATTTCCATTTGTAATTTACTTGGCAATTGGGCCTTTTTTCGGCATTCCGCGTACGGCTACGGTTGCTTATGAAGTGGGAGTACAGCCCTTCTTATCTGAAAATAGCTCACTTATTTTATTTCTATCGACCTTTGTGTTTTTTGGGTTAACGTATTTATTGGCTCTTAATCCGGCAAAGCTTGTGGATCGAATCGGGAAAATGATTACACCCTTATTATTGCTGTTAATTGTCCTGATTGCGATTCGTGGTTTCGCTTCACCGCCGGGACCTGTGGGTGAGGCAACCGGAAAGTATTTAGATAAAGCTTTTTCCAGCGGTTTTCTTGAGGGATATTTAACGATGGATGCCATTGCCGCTCTGGTGTTTGGCTTGGTCGTTATTAATCGAATTAAAGATAAAGGAATTACTGATGTTTCAAACATACGGTCTTACACAGTTAAGGCGGGGCTTATTGCTGGAGCCGGACTGTCCTTTGTTTATCTTTCCCTGGCCTTTATTGGGGCCACAAGTGTAAGTGCAACAGGCGTCCAGGATAATGGGGGTTCCATCCTTACAAATGTTACGTCTATATTCTTCGGACCTACAGGGATGGTCATTTTGGCACTTGTGATTACTTTTGCCTGTTTAACCACGTCCATAGGGCTTGTTTCGGCCTGTGGGGAGTTTATAAATGAACGATTTGAAAAGATCCCATACAAAGCGGTTGTAGCCATCATCTGTTTATTCAGTTTTACCATGGCAAATCTGGGATTAACCCAGCTTATTGCGGTTTCACTACCTGTGTTGACAATGATTTATCCAATTGCTATTGTGCTGATTATTTTATCCATTATAAACTCGATAAAAGCCATGCCTCGGATTGTATTTTCAGGCGCAATTATTGGAGCAGCTCTCATCAGTCTGTATGATGGTCTGGCAGCAGCAGGCTTAAACATGGTACCCATAAGAAATCTTTTATCTTATCTGCCTCTGTTTGAATATGGTGCAGGCTGGGTTCTGCCAAGTGTGGCGGGAGCACTGATTGCACTTATTATTCATGGAGCAGGAAAAGCGGAGGCGACCGTTTAGGTCATGCGGGATAAGACGAAGACAAGAAGTGGCATGGTTTTGGCCACGGAATGGCTTTGACTTATATCCGCCTTGACCTGTGAGCCGCAGCTGGACAGAGAAAAGCGAGGGATTAACCCTCGCTTTGTTCTTGCCTATCTTTCTCTATTAAGGGACAATCATGCACTCCAAATCTCTTATTCTCTCATAGTTTATTAATGAAACAAGAAGAGGAGGGATAAGAGTGTTTGGCTATTCGATGATTCAAATGGTGCGTCAGTATGCCAATAAAATGGAACGGCCTTTACGTGAAGAATTAGTTCATCTATATAAACCTTTTAAATATACGCCTTGCTTTTTGCATCAGGCTTTTGAGAACCGGCTCAAGCGATCAAAGAAACTGCCGGTCATTATCCAGTTTGACCCTGATGCTTATGATGCAGGGTGTCATGAGGTAAAGAAAATCGCAAACCGACATGGGAAGAATAAAGTAAATAAGTATTTTTCCCGAGTATCCTGCTGTTCCGCGGATTTGACCCCTAATAGTTTAGAAGAGATGCTGACCAGCTGTAAGCATATTAAAAAGGTCTATAAAAATAAACGGGTGCATGCACTGCTGGATGTTGCGGTAGAATCTGCAAATGCCAGAAATGTTGTGCGGAATGGTACGGAGCTCACAGGAAAGGGTACAAAAGTTGCCATTGTGGATACTGGTATTTACCCTCATCAGGATTTATCGGGTCGAATTACAGATTTCGTTGATTTTGTCAATGATGAGTCCGAACCTTATGACGATAATGGACACGGAACTCACTGTGCAGGTGATGCTGCCGGAAATGGCTCTGAATCCTCATCTCAGTACAGGGGGCCGGCGCCGGAAGCCAGCTTAGCAGGTGTGAAGGTTTTAGATAGTCTGGGCTCAGGTACACTTGATACGATAATGGATGGAATTGAGTGGTGTATTTCATATAATGAAAAGAACCCTGATAACAAAATTGATATTATGAGTATGTCTCTCGGTACATCTGCACAGGATTACGGAAACGAAGATCAGGATCCCATGGTGCAATTAGTGGAAGAGGCATGGAGAGAAGGAATGACCGTTGTGGTAGCAGCCGGCAACAGCGGACCGGACCGCCAGACCATTGCCAGTCCAGGCATTAGCGATCGGGTCATTACCGTTGGGGCTCTCGATGACCGCAACACGGCAAATACCCGGAGTGATGATGAAATAGCCAGCTTCTCCAGCAGAGGCCCGACCATCTATGGCGAGGAGAAGCCTGATATAGTCGCCCCTGGAGTCGATATTATTTCTCTTCGCTCACCAAACTCCTATTTAGATAAGCTGCAAAAATCCAATCGTGTAGGCGAAAATTATTTTACGTTGTCAGGCACCTCGATGGCCACACCGATTTGTGCGGGAGTGGTCAGTCTGATGCTTGAAAATAATCCTGGTTTAACACCGGATCAAGTGAAGGAATCGTTAAAGACGAATACGACGCGCTGGGATAATCGAGCCCCTAATGTTTATGGCGCCGGTTATATAAATGCGGAAAATGCAATTCCGGAATCATGAAGAATGTAGAGAGGGAGTCGTCATGTACTCCCTCCTTTTTTGGTGCTGGAGGCGAGGAAGCATAATGAACGCTGTAGTGGATTGAATGATAAAAGTTTGGCTTATATATAGGGTGGGGGGATTAAATAAGGAGCTTTATGCTGGATATAAGTGTAAAGGGTTTAATTTTGTGGATTTCGGCCTAATCTTTTGCAAAACTGGTTGAATCCTCTTTGAAGTTGGATGAATGATTTTGGAAATTGGTTTAAAAGAGAGTGTATTGGATTAAATAATGAAGGTTTCGCTTACTTATTGGATTTTATGCTTTATTGTTATTGTGCTGGATAGATTCGTTGTGTTTTGGACGATTTCGTAAAGTTCTGGCTTACTTAATAGATTCCCGGCTTATTTGATATCTTTTCGGCTGATTTGATTTCTCCCCGGCTTAATGAATCTGTTTTTGGCTTAATCATTGAAAAATAGGCTCAATCATAGAAACCCCGGCCCAATACTTCTGAAAACAGGACGAATCTTTTCCAAAACCGGCTTAAAAAATTTCAAAACAGGACAGAATAGCACTCCTACAGGCTTAAATAAATAAAAATTCGCTTAATAATAGTGAATCATGCATAATTCCGGAATTACAGGCTTAAATCCCATCATTTCGGACGAATCCCCCAACTCCCACTCCCAATCCCCCAACTCCCACTCCTATCCCCAAACAGCAAGGGTAATTCGCCTCACAAAATACAATAGAGGGATTTTCCATTTTTTGCAGAAAATATAGAAGGAGATATAACGCCATTGATTCTCCATTTTCCTATTTTCGCTTATTATTGTATGATGAAATAAGGTTTTCAATAAAAAGATACTGAACTCAGTTTCTATAAAGGGAAGGTTACATATGTCTGAAGAAAATATTACACGGCTTGAGCTGGATGGAAAGGAAATTATCCTCATTGGAACCGCTCATGTTTCCAAACAAAGTGCAGAGCAGGTGAAAGAAGTGATTGAAGCGGAACAGCCGGATTCCGTTTGTATAGAGTTGGATGAACAGCGTTATCAGTCGATCAAAAAAGATAGTAAGTGGCAGGATATGGATATATTTAAAGTCATTAAAGAACGAAAAGCGACGTTGCTGTTAATGAATTTAGCCATCTCCTCCTTCCAGAAGCGCATGGCCAAGCAGTTTGGCATTAATGCGGGACAGGAAATGATACAAGGAATGGAATCAGCAGAGGAGATTGGAGCTGACTTAGTTCTGGCCGATCGGAATATTCAAGTTACCTTTTCAAGAGTATGGGGAAACATTGGCCTTAAAGGAAAGTTTATGCTGCTGACAGAGGTAGTGGGGAGTATTTTCAGCCGGGAAACCATCTCTGAGGAGGAGCTCGAAAAAATGAAGTCTCAGGATATGCTGAATTCCATGCTTCAGGAGTTTACCGAGTACTTTCCCAAGCTGAAAAAGCCCTTAATTGATGAACGGGATCAATACCTGGCTGAAAAAATCAAAAATGCCCCAGGGGAGAAGGTCGTTGCAGTGTTAGGTGCTGCCCATGTACCAGGTATCACAGAAGAGCTGCATCGGGACCATGATTTGGACAAGCTTTCAGAACGGCCGTCGAAATCAAAAGCTCCAAAAATCATTGCATGGGCCATACCCATTCTCATTTTAAGTATAATCGCCTATACATTTGCGACAAATCCATCGGCAGGTATGCAGCAGACCCTTAGCTGGGTGTTGTGGAACGGCAGCTTTTCAGCGATTGGCACAGCTGTTGCCTTTGCTCATCCTCTCACTATTTTATCTGCTTTTGTCGCAGCACCGATTACATCTTTAAATCCTCTGGTTGCAGCGGGATTTATTGCAGGAATTGTCCAAGCCTTTCTCCGTCGTCCGAACGTGCGGGATTTTGAAAACTTGTCAGAGGATGTTTTTCACGTGAAAGGATTTTGGAACAACAAAGTTACCCGGATTTTACTGGTTGTTGTACTCGCCAACATTGGAAGCTCTTTAGGAACGTTTATTGGTGGCGCTGACGTTGTACGGCTGTTCTTTGAGAATTTATAACTAACACAGGTCTTAGTCATCATTTATAGGACAAAAATTTGCAAACGAAAAAACCCCCTCAACCAATATGGCGAGGGGGTTTTGTATTCAGGGATGAAAAAAGTATTTTACAAAAATCATCAGAAGAGGTTACGACGCACAAAATCATCACTTTTATTCATTGAATGCCCATTTATCGGATAAACTATATATCAGAATCGTCAACAATCCTGGCAAAAAGTGGTGGGATAGATGGAAAATATGGTTTTATTAAGTATTGTCGTTATTATCGCTTTAGGAATTTTCTCTCAGTGGCTGGCTTGGCGGATTCAATGGCCATCGATTGTGATCATGTCGATTGCAGGACTTATCATTGGCCCTGTCTTCCTGCTGGTTAATCCGGAACAGGCTCTTGGGGATTTATACAGTCCGATTGTGTCACTTGCGGTTGCCGTTGTATTGTATGAGGGCAGTTCAAGTCTTGATATTCGTGAAGTTAAAAACATCTCCAAATCCGTTTTTCGAGTGGTCACCCTGGGAGCATTTTTAGCATGGGTTGCAGGGGCTGTTGCTGCTCACTATATTGCCGGGTTAAGCTGGGCCGTTTCCTTTGTCATCGGTGGTTTGTTCATTGTGACCGGTCCTACGGTTATTATTCCCTTGCTACGTCAGGCCAAATTAGATCCGAGAGTGGCTGCTGTCCTGAAGTGGGAAGGAATCATTATTGACCCGATAGGACCTCTGCTGGCTCTGTTCGCTTATGAGGTTATTAAGGTGATTGGATCGGCAGAAGCAGGCCTGGGTTATCTGTTAACGTTCTTTTTAGGAGCACTGGTTGCCGGTCTGATTGGCTATGTGCTCGGTATCCTGGTAAGTGTGCTTGCCGGAAAAGGACTATTTCCGGAATATTTAAAATCGCCCATTATCCTCTCTTTCGTCCTTCTCTGCTTTAGCCTTGGTGAAATGATTGAACATGAAACGGGAATGCTGTCCGTTACCGTTATGGGTCTTACAATCGCAAGGAAACAAAAATATGTGTCATCGATTGGAAATATTGGTCATTTTATTGAAAACATATCGGTCATTTTAACGTCTACCATTTTTATTCTTTTAACCTCTTCTTTATCAAGAGAAACGATTGGGCAGATTTTTACACTGCCTATCCTTGGTTATGTAGCCATCATGCTTTTTGTGGTAAGACCCTTGTCCATCTGGTTATCGACAATTGGAACGGAGCTGACGAATAAAGAAAAAACGCTGATTGGCTGGATTGCACCTAGAGGGATTGTGGCTTTAACCGTTTCCAGTTATTTTGCTTCCATTCTTTTAAAAGACGGGTTTGAAGACGCGGCCATCCTGACAGCTCTGACCTTTGCGCTAGTGTTTATAACTGTTTGTGCCCATGGATTCAGCCTGGGACCTCTGGCTAAAAAGCTGGACTTGGCCAGTAACGATGCCCCTGGAGTTTTATTGGTTGGCGCAAGCGAGTTTTCCTTCGCTTTGGCCAAACATCTTAGGAAGATGGACATTCCTGTTCTGATTATCGATCACACTTTTCATCACTATATAAAAGCACAGGAGTACGATATCGATGTTTACTACGGTGAAATTTTATCCGAGCACATGAAATATGAAGTGGATTTAACCCCTTATGAATACATCTTATCGCTGACGGAGGATCCTGCGTATAATGCCCTTGTCTGTCAGTCCTTTATTCCGGAATTTGGCTATCAGCATACATTTACTTTGCCTTCTAAAGGGCGCGGGGCTGAACAAAAAGATATTCCGTCCGCCCATAAACCGAATATCCTGTTTGGAGAAGATGAAGAATTTGAAGGGCTGAATCGGAAAATAAAGGAAGGCTACACCTTTCACACAGTTGATCTGGAAGTGGAAGAAAAGCAGACAATGAATAAGGAGGACCTGTCCGTACCTGTGGAAGGCACCTGGCTGTTTATCAGAAGGGAAAATGAGGAGCTTACTTTTGTTACTTTAAAGGAGAAAATTACGGTTGAACAAGGAGATCAGCTGGTAGTACTGAGTAAGGATAAGACAGATTAAATGAAAGAGGTCTGAGGTGCCCGTGCTCAGGATTTATAGGATTGAGCGTGGGCTATTTCATGCACCAAAAGGCCGTAATCCCCCACTGATGGGTGTTTCATTTATTTGTACTGACGACAAAATTCTAAATAAAAATGTTTAAAATTTTATATACAAATCCCATTGAAAAACCAATCTATAGCCATTATAATGTCCATTATATATATACGATTGTTCTTTTTAGAAGGACTAAGATTCATTTAATTGATAGATTCTAAAAGATGAATTCGGGGAGGCAGAGGCAGATCATGAGTAAGGTGAAAATTGGCTTAATGGGGATGGGGACAGTAGGAACAGGAGTTTACCGTCTGATTGAAGGTCATCAGGATGACCTCGTCAAACAGACTGGAATGGAAATTGGAATTGGACGTATTCTGGTTCAGAATCGTGAAAAGAAAAGGACTATAGATATTGATCAGGATCTGTTAACAGAGGACCCCTATACAGTTCTTCAGGATCCGGACGTTGATGTCATTGTAGAAGTCATGGGCGGCGTGGATCAGACTAAAGAATATGTACTTGCCGCCCTTGAGCAGGGAAAGCATGTGGTGACGGCTAATAAAGATCTGATGGCCGTTCATGGGGGAGAGCTTCTGGAAACCGCAGCTAAGCATGGCTGTGACCTGTTTTATGAAGCCAGCGTTGCGGGCGGAATTCCGATACTCAGGGCTCTGGTAGAAGGCTTTTCCTCTGATCGGATTACAAAAATGATGGGCATTGTGAATGGGACATCCAATTATATGCTGACGAAAATGAGTCAGGAGGATGAATCCTATGAATCCGCCTTAAAAGAAGCCCAGGATCTCGGATATGCCGAGGCGGACCCGACCTCTGATGTAGGCGGTCTGGATGCCGCACGTAAGATGTCCATTTTAAGTACGTTAGGCTTTCATGTCGGGATGAATTTGGATGAAGTCGAATGCAAAGGGATGGAAGACGTCACTCTGAATGATATTAAATATGCTCAGGATCTAGGTTATGTGATTAAATTGATCGGCATCGCCAAGCAGGATGATGAACGTATTGAAGTCAGTGTAGAGCCTGCCATGATCAAACAATCTCATCCCCTTGCGTCAGTAAATGGTGTCTTTAATGCCGTGTATGTATATGGAGAAGCGGTCGGCGAGACGATGTTTTATGGACCTGGCGCGGGCGAGCTGCCAACGGCCAATGCCATTGTCTCTGATCTGGTTACAGTTGTAAAAAATATGAAGCTTGGAGTCAGTGGTCGGGGAATGGTTGCCCCATACCGGGAGAAAAAGCTCAAAAGTGACGATGAAATTTTTGCCAAGTACTTCTTGCGCCTTGTTGTTGATGACCAAAGCGGGGTTCTGGCTCAAATTACGAAGAGGCTCGCTGCCTATGAAGTCAGTATCGAGCAGGTTATTCAAAAACCACACGAGCTGGAACATAAAGCAGAATTGATCATTGTAACTCATCAGTCATCCAAGAGCAGTATCCACAAGGTATTAAAGGAATTTGACGGGCTGGAGCATATTGACACGATTAAGAGTTATTATCGTGTCGAGACAAATGAATAATATTGTAAAGACCATTCCTCGGGGGAGGGATGGTTTTTTTATTGGGTAGAGTGAATCGCGGGATGGATGGAGGGAGGATAGGATGATGGCCAGAGGGAATAGAGAATAGGTGAAAACTGTCCTTCATAAAAGGGATGATGGACAGTGGGGGATGCTCTCTGGCGTGAAATGGCCATCATTCGGGAAATGAGGGCCAAAATGAGGCTGAAAAGTAAGAAAAGTGGCCGTCAATCGGGGAATGAAGGCCAAAATGAGGCTGAAAAGCAATAAAAATGGCCATCATCCAGGAAATGAAGGCCAAACCACGGATAAAAAGCATAAAAAATGGCCGTCACAGGCAGTCAGCGGCACCTCATAGATCCGGACCAAGGCAGGAGCGGGGGATGAAGGCCAAAAGGAATGGATAATAAGAGAAAACTGTCCTTCATAAAAGAGATGAAGGCCAGTAGGGGATGATCTCTGGCGAGGAATGGCCATCATCCGGGACATGAGGGCCAAAATGAGGCTGAAAAGCAATAAAAATGGCCATCATCCAGGAAATGAAGGCCAAAGCCCAGGTAAAAAGCATAAAAAATGGCCGTCACACGGCATCTCATAGATCCGGACCAAGGCAGGAGCGGGGAATGAAGGCCAAAAGGAATGGATAATAAGAGAAAACTGTCCTTCATAAAAGGGATGATGGACAGTGGGGGATGCTCTCTGGCGAGGAATGGCCGTCATCCGGGACATGAGGGCCAAAATGAGGCTGAAAAGTAAGAAAAGTGGCCATCATCCGGGACATGAGGGCCAAAGCCCAGGTAAAAAGCATAAAAAATGGCCGTCACACGGCGTCACACGGCATCTCATAGATCCGGACCAAGGCAGGAGCGGGGGATGAAGGCCAAAAGGAATGGATAATAAGAGAAAACTGTCCTTCATAAAAGAGATGAAGGCCAGTAGGGGATGCACTCTGGCGTGAAATGGCCATCATCCGGGACATGAGGGCCAAAATGAGGCTGAAAAGCAATAAAAATGGCCATCATCCAGGAAATGACGGCCAAATCCCAGGTGAAAAGCAATAAAAATGGCCATCACAGGCAGTCAGCGGCACCTCATAGATCCGGACCAAGGCAGGAGCGGGGGATGAAGGCCAAAAGGAATGGATAATAAGAAAAAACTGTCCTTCATAAAAGAGATGAAGGCCATTGGGGGATGCTCTCTGGCGAGGAATGGCCATCATCCGGGAAATGAGGGCCAAAATGAGGCTGAAAAGCAATAAAAATGGCCATCATCCAGGAAATGAAGGCCAAATCCCAGGTAAAAACCATAAAAAATGGCCGTCACACGGCGTCACACGGCATCACACGGCATCACACGCCATCTCATGCCATTCCCCGCTATCCCCAACATTCTAAATGATAAAACCCTAATTTTATTATATGATAGAAGCAAGGAGGCGATTGCATGCGTACGGAAATCAACGGAAATCAAGTGGAGCTTATGACAGGTGATATTACCAGGCAGCAGACCGATGCCATTGTTAATGCGGCGAATGGCTCTCTGCTCGGTGGCGGTGGTGTGGATGGTGCCATACACCGTGCGGCCGGGCCCGATCTTCTTGAGGAATGTAAACAACTCAGGAAAGACTTTTTAAATAACGAATATTTGCCGACTGGAGAAGCGGTGCTCACTAAAGGCTATCAGCTGCCGGCCGGGTATGTGATGCATACGGTTGGTCCGGTCTGGAGTAATAGCGGAAATGAGCCTGGGCTCCTGGCGAACTGCTACCAGAATTCCCTCAAGCTGGCGAAAGATAAGAATTTAAGCAGTATTTCCTTTCCATCGATTTCAACGGGCGTCTATGGTTATCCGATTGAAAAGGCGGCTTCGGTTGCGCTGGAGACAATCATTGAATTTTTACAGGATCATCATTTTGGCAAAGTGATTATGACCTTATTTTCGGAGCAGGATTACCAGGTTTACAGTCGGGCTCTAAAGCGAGTGATTTCAGATTAACCTAGTAAGGTTTGACATCAAGCGGACATCTTTCCATGATAAAATGAGAGAAAGCTTACCATATTATTCGACAAAATTCGGGTGGTGACAGGCACCAACACAGGAGATGATACGGAATGACGCGGATTTTAATTGTTGAGGATGAATATCCTATCAGTCAGGTTTTGCGGGCGTATTTGCAGAAGGCAGGGTTTGATACGGAACAGGTCTACAGTGGGGATGAGGTTCTGGATACGTTTGTTCGGTTCAATCCCTCATTGGTGCTCCTGGATATTATGCTGCCTGAAAAAGACGGATGGGAGATTTTAAAGGAAATCCGGGGAAAAAGCAGCTGTCCGGTCATTATGTTAACGGCATTAGGTGAGGTCAATGATCGGCTGACAGGGTTAAACGAGGGAGCGGATGATTATATTTCGAAGCCTTTTGTCGGTGATGAGGTGGTTGCCCGTGTTAAAGCCGTTCTCCGCCGGACAGAGGAGCAGGATTCGTCCGTTCAGCAGTTTGGGCGACTGAAGATTGACCTTGATGCACATCGGGTCTGGCTGCAGGAAGAGGAAATTGATCTGCGGCCCCGGGATTTATCCCTTCTGCTTTTTCTGGCCGAGCATCCGAACAAGACGTTTACCAGAGAGCAGCTGATTGAGCAGGTGTGGGGATTTGATTATGAAGGCAGTGATCGCGCGGTTGATTTAGCCATTAAACGCCTGCGGAAGGCTTTAAAAGGCTGGCCTGATGATGAAGGGGAAATCCGTACACTGCGGGGATTGGGGTATCAGTTAAGTGTTTATGAAAAATAACAAAAAGCGAATCCCTCTACAGCGGTACTGGACAACCCGCTATCTTTACACACTTGCTGTCGGATTGCTTGTGGTTGCGGTGATTTCTGCGATTTGGATCAGGCATCAGACGTTTGAAACCCGGATTAATATTATGAATTTTATGGCTCAGGAAATTTCGAATCGTTTTGTGAATGATGAGCCTGTACGTCCCGAGGAAGATGTGCGTAAATTTTTAGAGGAACGGGGCCAGTTTTCCAATATGGAGAGCAATCCGTACATCTATATTGTGAATACGGAAGGTGTGATTCTTTCAAGCAACCGCCCGCAGAGTCCGTATGAGCAGCGGATTAATCCATCTGTATTAAATAATGATCAGCAGGTGCAGAAGTTAACCACAGATGAAGCGGGCAGTCTGTATCTCGTTAAACAGCCCATTCAAGTAGGTTCTGTGTTATTTGGGTGGGTGGTCGTCATGGAAACAGAAGATAACCTGTACCGCGTGAACCAGGAGTATCAGCAGCTACTTATGATCATTGCTGTACTGGCTCTCTTGGGATGGGCGGCGATCTACTTTCTGTCAAAAAGGTTATCCAGGCCGATTAAGGATGTTGCAAAGGCGGCCAGACAGGTACAGGAGGGAAATTATAATATTGAGCTGCCCTCTGAGGCGCGGGAAGAGGAAGTTTATGAGCTTGTTCATTCGTTTAAAGAGATGTCACAGCAGCTGCAAAAACTGGAGGGGCTGCGCTCGGAATTGCTTGCTGGTGTTACCCATGAATTAAAAAC
This sequence comes from Virgibacillus sp. MSP4-1, assembly GCF_010092505.1. Lineage (NCBI taxonomy): Bacteria > Bacillati > Bacillota > Bacilli > Caryophanales > Bacillaceae > Virgibacillus > Virgibacillus sp. MSP4-1. The sequence goes on along the minus strand of NZ_CP048021.1, from coordinate 2,556,916 downwards.
GCCGATCACCTCTGTCAGCGGCTTACTGCAGGCGGTTAAGGATGATGTAGTCAGCGGGGAGGAAGCGAAGGAGTTTCTGGATATATCCTTAAAAGAAACGACGAAAATGAAAAAGATGGTGGAGGATTTATTGGCTTTTAACTCCTTCGTGGCAAATGCGGTGCCGATGACGTTTGAAACCCATTCGGTTCATAAACTGGTTAAGGAAACGATTCATCAGTGGGAAATGACTCAGGATGATCAGCGTCCGGACATTTCTATCTCATTACCCGAACAGGAACTGCAGGTGCGAGTGGATTCCGTCCGTTTTCAGCAGATTATGACTAACCTGCTCAACAATGCGAATCAGGCGATGGAGGCAACCGGTCAGATTCACATTACGGTTAAAGCAGGGCCTGAATTGATTCACATTGATGTGCAGGATACAGGAACAGGCATACCCGAAGCGGAACAAACCTTTATTTTTGAACGCTTTTATCGAGGAGAAGGGAAAAAGTATAAAGTAGGAGGCCTTGGTCTGGGACTCCCGTTCAGTAAAATGATTGCTCAAGCCATGGACGGTGACTTAGAGCTATTAAGCAGCTCTGAATCCGGGACGACCTTTCGCTTTTCATTGCCTAAAGAGACATAAGCAGTTCAATCAACGTAAAAATTGGACTGCTTAATTTGAATGATTTACCATGGTTTACATAAGTAGTGTTGAAAAACGATTAAAAGAGGATGCAGATATGAAAAAATTATTGCTCGTGGGTGGCGGACACGCACATTTGCACGTCATTAAGAAACTAAAAGATCAACCCATAGCCGATGTAGACGTCACAGTCCTTTCACCTTCAAAATTCCAGTACTTTTCAGGTAGGTTTGGCGCTTATGCGGAAGGGCTGTTTGATGAAAGTGATATTCGTATCAATCTCGAGGCTTTAGCCAAAACCAGTGGGATTCATTGGGTGCAGGGAGCGATTACTTCCGTTGATCCCAAGCAGAAGATGGTTTTAACCTCGAACGGAGATGTTCTTACTTTTGATGCCATTTCTTTTAATATAGGTTCATTAACAGCGAGTACAGATCTTCCGGGAGTCGTTGAATATGCCTACCGGATAAAACCTAATTATCACTTTGTCGATGCGATAAATGAATGTCGCCAAGCAGATAAAGTCGTCATCGTCGGCGGCGGTGCTGCGGCGATTGAAATCAGCTTGTCATTACAGACTTGGCGAAAAAAGAATCATGTTACCACCCCCGTCACGCTCATAAGTCCGGACCGGTTCCTTCCGGATAAGAGTCATAAGGTATCAGATAAAATAGAGAAAATCGTTGTTCAAAAAGATATAAACTATATAAAAAATGAGGAAGTCACCAGTGTAAAACATCATAAAATCATGACATCGTTACAAAACGAGATTTATTTTAATAAATTGCTCTGGTTAACAGGCCCGAAAGCTCCCGGGTTATTTCGCACATCAAAATTACCTGTTGATGATCAAGGGTATTTAAAGGTGGAGGATACCCTTCAAGTGAAACAATATCCCTTTATGTTTGGAGCAGGAGGTTGTGTATCACTGGAGAACGATTCAAATATTAACGAGGGTCCAGTGTCCGCTGTTAGACAGGGACCGGTCCTTTTCAAAAACTTAAAAGGATTTTTTGAAACAGGAGAAGGAGAACTGTACAAGCGGCAGAAGAATGGTTTGTCCATGATGTCACTGGGTGATAAAGAGGGATTGCTAAATTATAAGGAACATTTGATTACCGGGCGTTTGGCCTGGCATTTAAAAAACTGGGTGGATACACATTATATCAGGGAATATAAAGATTAATTACTGATTAGGACATGTAGGTTATCATAGGAAAAGGCGATCTATGTAGTGATTTTATTTGTGTGGTTTGAACTTGAAAACACAGTGGATGATAGAATGCTAATTTTAGAAATGGCGGGACAAAAATGATAGTAAATAACAATAATGGTCTTATTCTCATGCGCAATGATCACTTACATGAACGAAACTGGAGAAACGACGATTGCTACAAACTTGTTTTTTCTCCCTATGGTCAATCTGAATATCAGTTAAGTCAAGGCGATATTTCTATCGGGCAAAATGAATTCTTTATTTTCAACCCAAATATTGACCATAAACAATTAAAAGCTACAAAGGAAAAATTTCTGGTTGAGATACAACCATCATTACTAAAAGAGACAGCACAGCAATTAGGATTCAAAATGGCAGAACCTGAATTTTCTTTGCTATCATACCGGCATGCCCAGATTCATCAATGGACATCGTTTATAAGAGAATTTTTAATGATCAACAAGGATTCTAATCCAATGTCCAATCAACTTTTTCTGGAGAATAGTTTAGCGCAACTTTCTATTTTAATGCTTCAATATGGTTCTGGTTCACACCAAAATCAGTTTCCGAAAATCATTAGCAAGCAGACTATTCATCATGTTTTAGATGCACTAAAGGATAGCTATCAGGAAGATTGGACATTGGATCAGATGTCTATGGTCGCTGGAATGAGTAAATACCAGTTCGCACACTTTTTTAAGGAAGAAATCGGAATATCTCCTTATTCATGGCTTCAATTATACCGTCTGTTTAAAAGCCAGCAACCCCTTATTTATACAGATCATTCAGTTTTAACTATTGCCCTTGAACATGGTTTTAATAGCGTTTCTTCTTATAATCATTTATTTAAAAAGATTTATCATAAAACGCCCACGCAATTTCGTTCGATTCATGGAAAATAATAATCCTGTAACACTAGTTATAATGATAAGAATGCCACTGTACAGCATCAGCTGTTGTATGGAAATGATGGATACTAAAATACCGTAGATTGCTAAGGAAATAGTGTTGGAAAAGTACAACAAAACTGCATTAGTGCTAAAAGCTCTTCCCATTTTACTTTCCGGTACAAGTGATTGAATAAGGTAAATGCGTGAAAGTCCAGCTATCGGTAAACCAATAGCTACGATTGCACTGCTGATAAAAAAGGAGTTTATCCCATAGAAGATACCATAGCAGGCGATCCCAACACCCCAGATTATAGCTCCAACAAGATGAATCTGAATCGTCATTTTCTTTAAGAAAATGGGCAGGATGATATTGGTTCCTATCACGACGCCTCCAAAAACTCCCTGGATGATACTATACAATTCTTCGCTTTGGGAACTCATTTCACTTAACGCAAGTAAAAGCCCAACTTCCCAGCACCAAGTGTTAAAGAAAACGGTTAAAAAAGTGAAGAGAAAGAGTTTTCTTACAGTCGTATGTGACTTAGCCCAAGAAGCAAACTCTACGATAGATCTAAGGACCTTCTGAACGGATTTGTTAACGACCTGTCTCTTTTCCTTTATATTTACTTTTGATATGCAGTATGCACTAACTGCGTATGTTAAGGCATCAAAAGTAAAAAAATGAATGACCCCATAACTGTTTAATAGCCAAACCGACAGAAAAGGACTTAAGACCGTCACACCCCGAGTTAAAGTATCATTTATACTATTTACTTTTGTCCTTTCTTCTTCAATGGTTATGGCAGGCAAAACAGTTCTGTGCGTGGGATTAAAGAAACAACCAATGCTCTGCATAAGAAAACTAATAACAAATAAATAAGAGTAGGAGAGTAATTCAAAGGAATACAGGCATACAACTGAAAATATTAATGGGATGCGAATCATATCTAAGAAAATTAATAATCTTTTCCTAGGTAGCCAGTCTGCCATAACCCCGCCAATTAAACCAAAAAGTAAATAGGGCAGGGTCTCGGCAATAGCCATTATAGTGGTAAGCATTTTAGATTCCGTTAAATCGTATGCCAAGAATAAATAAGCCATTCCGGATAGAACATCCCCGAGCTTTGATACTCCTCCACCAAGTAAGTAGTACCGTATATTTTTATCTTTCCATACCCTTTTAAACAATTCAATCACCTCAGAGACAACTATAAGGATAAAGCGGGTTAGAGTCTGCTGGATTATTGCTGCAAAAAAGGACAATTTCCCGCAAGCATATTCTTGCTTAAAAGATTATCCTATTTTAGAGGGAAGCTTTATATATAAATTTGTTCATATAATCATTAAATAAGAGAAGGTGTAAAGAAATGAAAAAAATGAAGGCAGTGGTCCAAAATGAATATGGAGATGCAGATGTACTTACCTATACTGATGTTGAAATACCAAAAATAGGTGAAAATGAAGTCTTAATAAGGTCAGCCTATTCAAATGTGAATTATGCAGATATAAAAAAGCGTTCGGGAAAGAAAGGAAAAGCTGATTTCCCCTTAATATTAGGGTTAGATGTTTCAGGAGTAATTGAAGAAGTTCCCCCTAATTCCACACTCTTAAAAGGAGATAGGGTGATAGCCTTTCCAAAAAACGGTTCATATGCAGAATATGTAACAGCAAATGAGCAATTGGTTTTTAAAATCCCTCATAACCTGCCACTTAAGAAAGCTGCTACAATGCCAACGGTGTCCATTTTAGCTTATATTCTCCTATATGAAATTGGGCAGGTTCAAAAATCAGATACCATTGTTATACATAGTGCAGCTGGTGGTGTGGGTTCAATGCTTGTACAGTTAGCAAAGTTAGCTGGCATCCAAAACATCATTGGAACAGTAGGAGATTTAGATAAAGAAAATTATGTAAAAGAATTAGGAGCGGATATAGTATGCACCTACGAAACATTTACACAGGAAGTATTAAGGCTGACAAATGATCAAGGAGCTAATATTATATTTGACTCTGTTGCAGGTGAAGTGAGCAGGAATAGCTTAGATTGTTTAGCATTATTCGGAACACTTGTCCAATTTGGTAATAGCAGTGGTAAGGCTGGTACATTTAAAACAAGCGACGTACATAGTAGTTGCAGAAATATTAAAGGTTTTAGTTTAGGAACAACCAGAAAGCATAATTCAGAACGTTTAGCACCTGTTGCAGAAAAAGTCTTGAGGTTATTTGATTCAAATAACATTACTCTCCCTGTTGCACAAGTGTTCAATTTAAGTGATGTTAATCAAGCTCATAGACTAATTGAAAGTCGCAGTTATGAAGGAAAAGTTTTAATTAGCATTAATCATAGTCTTTGATGAACCAAAGGGATGTTTTCTTCAAGAAGAGTTAGGAAATAATCGATATCTTTTGTTAAAGGGGAAATCACATGTACATGTCCAGTGGGGAATTAGCTAAGAAGTTCAAGGTTTCAATAAGGACAATCAGATATTACGATCAAATTGCGCTGGTTTGTCCATCTAAATTAGGAGAGGGTGGACAGCGGCTATATTCAGCAGAGGATTGCTTAATTCTTGAAAAAGTTATCCTTCTTAAATCGCTTGCTCTTCCGCTCGAAGAAATTAAAAGGATTATTCAAGATCAATCAACCGAAAAGATTCTTATCGCTCATAAAACGTATTTGGAAGAGCAATTAACTAACACGGAGAAATCAATCGCACATACAACTTCATTGCTGCAAATTCTTAAGTTAGAAGGGTCGATTAACTGGGAAGACTTAGTTTCGCTAACTGTCCCGCCAGAAAACACAAGAAGCTGGACCTCTTTTTTCTCAGGAGAAGAGCAGGAAGTTTTAAGTGAGAACTTGCCGAAATTAGAGAATGACAACTTGTCTACAAAAAAATGGGTAAATATAGTAAGACGCATTGAACATTGCATGCAGGGAGATATCTCCCCAGGGTCTGAACAGGCTCAGCTTATTATGGAAGACATGGAAATACTGTTAGAAGAAACGTTTCAGGGTGACCAAAACCTGATGGCAAAGTTTTGGGAGGTACGTCGCTCACAAGAGTCTTCCAAAGCATTAAATCTATATCCAATCAAGCAGGAAATCATAGATTTTATTGAAGAGGCTTATGCCATCACCCAAGAGCAGTGAGGATGATGGCAATTCCATTAAATGAACCATGGATGATCATGGCGGGTATAATGGAGCCTGATTTTTCATATGTCCATGCAAAGACAAGACCGGAAACAAAAGTTATAGGCAATGTATTAAACGTTGGGATATGAACAATCATAAAAATAAACGAACTGCATAACAACCCTGCAAGAATACCGTATTTGCTGCGAATGAACCGGTAAAGGAATCCTCGGTAAAATATTTCTTCGTAAAGCGGAGAAATAATGGCTGCTGAAACAAAACCGATCAGGAAATGAAGCAGTGTCATTCGCGACTGCAGGCTGTCAGTCTTACTATTGTCTGATCCAACGCCCAAAAGCATCTCCATCAAAACAAGCATTGCGATGCTTACTCCAATTAATACAACTGTCCAACCTACTATGGCCCGCCAATAATAGGTTGGAAACCTTCTTAGACCGACTTCGCTCCAGCTAAGGTGATTAGGTCTTATTGCCAATAAATATAGCCCAGACATAAATAACACTGCCATGATTAGACCAGTCAGTGTACCAGAATAAAGGTTGTTATGTAATAGATCTGACAAATAGCCCTTTAATAAATGCTCTATGAATATTGGAACAACCACTAACACGAGTAAAAGTAGTTTGATCATTTCCTTCCATGTCCACGGTGACTTTTGAAAGAAAGTTTTATGCACATTCATTTAAAATACCTCCTTAGTAAATAGGTTAAATGGTTACGTTACGTCACCTGCAAGAACTTTCTACGGCTAACGTAAAAATTTTGCCTCTGACATCCGTCTGACACATTCGTCCTTTATAGTAAAAGTATAGAAAGATAAACCAATTCATCATTACGATATAAAGAGGTGATCAGGCATGATGGATGAACACGAAAAAGAGCAGGAACAGAAGCTCGAACAGAATCGTGAACAAGAACCAGCAGAAGGTGAACAGGAAAAAGCTGAACAACAACCAGAACAGCAGCCAAAGAATCAGCCAAATAAAGGAAAATCGAAAAAGGGCTCAAGGCTTAAAAGTATGCTTATGACGGTAGCAGCCGGAATGATCGGCTCTGTTTTAACATTAACTGCAGTTACACAGGTAGATGGTCTTGAACAGTGGATCACCGGCAATAATCAGGAGGCCGTACAGGAGGAAGCGGCTGGATCCAGTGAAAGTACTTCGGCTTCTGCCTCACCGAATGTGCAGCAGATAAATGCAACTGGGTCATCTGTAACCGACATTGTTGATCAGGCCTCTGAAGCAATTGTTGGAGTCGTCAATATTTCCAAACAAAACCATCCATTTCTGGAAAGTACCCAGCAGCAAAAAACAGGAACTGGCTCTGGGGTGATTTACAAGGTGACGGACAATGCGGCTTACATTGTCACCAACAATCACGTGGTGGAAGGCGCCAATGAAATTGAGGTCACCTTACACAATGATAAAACCAAAACCGCCGAACTGGTGGGAAGAGATGCTTTAACCGATATTGCCGTCTTAAAGATCTCCGGCGATTATAATATTAAACCATTACCATTCGGCAACTCAGACTCTCTACAAACAGGTGAACAGGTAATTGCGATTGGAAACCCGCTTGGCTTAGAACTTTCCAGAACGGTAACTCAAGGAATTGTCAGTGCCGTAGACCGCAGTATTACGGTAAACACTTCAGCGGGTGAATGGGATTTAGAAGTGATTCAGACCGACGCGGCCATTAACCCTGGTAACAGCGGTGGAGCCCTAATCGACAGCAATGGAAAACTGGTCGGAATCAACAGCCTGAAAATCTCCAATCAAAACGTTGAAGGCTTAGGTTTTGCGATTCCAAGTAACAAAGTTCAATCGATAGTAGATGAACTCATGAAGAATGGCCAGGTAGAGCGTCCATACTTAGGCGTGAAGCTGTTAAATGTAAATGAAATCCCATCTGTTTATCGACAGAAAGAATCCATCGAGGTTAACCAGGGTGTCATTATTGCCGGCGTACAACCGGACACACCTGCAGCCAAAGCTGGATTGCAAAAAGAAGATATCATTGTAGCTGTCGATGGAGAGAAAATTACCGATGTCGGTGATCTTCGCAAGTACCTCTATTCCGAGCATTCTATTGGCGATGAGGTCACAATAGAAGTGAACAGAGGAGGAGAAACGGAGAAAATGGACCTGACACTGACAAGTAATGAACAGCAATAACAAATAACATTGACCCCCCTTATTTTAAACGTCTGGACATCCAGGCGTTTATTTTTTTGTCACGCATGAACTGGCCGTAATACCCCCTTCAAGTCTTGAGGGTAAACCAACAAGAATAAGTGGGGGGATAGAGAAAACCCCCACTGATGGAAATTTCCCCTTATGTGGTATTCGGGATAAAATTCGCAGGTAAATGTATATGACAAGAAGCTATTTTCAAAATTTTACAACACCAAATGGATATATGTGTTAAAATTGCGGGTAAGATTGATGTTGAACTAAAGGGCAGGAATGTTTTAATAGGGTGAATATAAAATATGCGGATTTCTATTAAAGGGAGGAAGTATTTAATATGGTCAAAAGTAAGTTGTTATTTTTTGCACTAATCTTTTCTGTTCTTGGTGCTTGTAGTCAACACGACCCGATTCGTTCATTTGAGGGTTATTTTGAATCAGTTAATACAAATAACGAGTTGCAATTTGATTGTTCGAAAACAGCTAAAAGAAACCTTAATACAACTACGGAAGAAGGATATAGTTGTATTGTAGAGGTTAATGAAAATACTACAATAAAAACTGAGGATGGAAATGTTTTAAGTGTTGATGAATTAAAGAAATGGGAAGCTAATAGATTAAATAAGCGCAAAGAGGCAAAAGTCGTTCTTATTGAAGAAAAAGACATAAACCCAGACAAGGAAAGCAGGGAAGGACTAAAGGCATCTGAAATAATTATATTGAATTAACGGAGCAGAAGAATTTTTAGTCAATGCCATAAAGCAAAAATAATAGCTTATTGTTTTAATTAAACCAACTAATCGGAATTCGTTTCTTACTCCATTAACGGTGGCGATTGCGGGACAAGACATCGCTTCTTGTGTTATAGAAGCAGTTTTAGTGCTATAAGTCATTACTATTTTAGTCATAGTGAAAGGAGTAATAATAGTGAAAAGAAACCAAATATTATTCGTAATAATACTCTCTATGATTATCTTATTAGTATTATCAGCGTGTGAATCACAAGAATCTGAAGAATATTACTCAACGTTAGAAGCCGCCTTAAATGCTGTTGAACGGGATTGGACACATGAGATTTTAATAGATAGACCTAAAGAGGAAATTGTCGTATCACTAAGTAAACATGACGACAATGAACTAGCTGACAGACTTCTTGTAATTCCGTATGAAATGAAAAAAGATAAATATAAACGAGAAGAAGGAAATGGAGAAGTTTCAATGGCTATAGGAAAAGCGGGTCCACCAGTTAGAGTCCAGGAATTTACTAATGCTGATACAGGAGAAAAGTATTTGAATGGAAAAGTTAATAGCCCTGAAAACATAAAAGAGGTAATCGTGAAAATAACAAATAATAATAGCATTAAACATTATAACGCATCATTGGAAGGAGACGTATTTCTCATTCCAATCGGAGATAGTTATTCAAATGCTGATAATATTGAGTATGAATTGATTGATGGAAGTGGAAAGATAAAAGAAGTAGATGGAAATAAAATTTAAAAATACAATTTGGAAAAAGACTCTTTTGCTAACGGGATGCAATAGTTGAACAAGGCGATCAACATTTTGGTCGTCCTTATTTTATTTGATAAATAGTTGGAATATTATGTTAATATTAGTTCTGGGAGATATTAAGCTGATCATGCACCTTGGTATTCAATCTTTGATACATTACCTCAAGCGGACCAATATAGTATCTACTTTTTAAAAGCGATACATGGAAACGAAGAGCTAGATAATTATCAAAATGCAACAGTTTATATGGTTAAACATGATAGCATTCAAAAAGTTGAAAGTGATAAATTGGAAATCAATTCATTAACCTTTGTAATGTCTGTTGGGGCTTTGCATAAATCATCAGATAATAGTCATACAGGTAAAAGCAGTATCATTTTTTTGATGGATATGCAACAAGTTCAGTAAAGCTTATTGCATTAAGGCGGATGAATATACAATGAGACTTTCGATCAGAGACAGAGTTGGTCGTTTTGTTTTTATTAAAGAAACGAGCGGAAGGGTTGAAGAAGGTAATCAGACCATTTAGAACGCAGGGGAGAGATTAGATGAGGTTCATTTACTCACTACTTATATTGGTTATTTTTTTAGGGGGATGTTCATCAGCGACACTTCTTGATGCCATAGAGGAAAGTGGTAGAGAAAATACTGAAATTTTATTTAAAGATAATAATGATGATGTTGTTATTTTCTTGAGTGAAGATTACACGGGACAACCAATGTTGAGTTTAAATACTTTTTCAGCAGATGACTCTAGATATGAATATAATTCAGGTTCTGGTGAACATAGCTCAGATATAGATACATCAAAAAAATTTGAAAAAATTCGGGTTACATCCGTTGGGAATAGTTCTTTTGGTGCTTTATGGGGGGCTGTTTTTCTTCCCAACGCTGAAACTGTAAATTATTCTTTAGAGGATGGAAACGGAGATGTTATATATACATCAAGTATAAAAATATCCGAAAAAAATATTGTTTATCAAAAATTATCTAAAGATATTTATAATAATACTAAGAGGCTACATTACAAAATCCTGGATGATCAAAATGATGTTTTAGTTGAGTGGTAGTTTCTTATTAAAGTAAAGCTTTATGGAGGGAATTATCTTAAAGACCTCTTATCAACTATAATCCTAATAATTTTTATTATGGTGACCTTGGCAGGGTGTAATACTGAAAAGTCCCAATTCGATGACTATTTGGTTCTAATGTTACAAAATAGTCTTATTATGGGCAGTTCCGTTTATGTGAGCCAATTTAAACATATAATTGATGAAATTAGAAGAAATCCAAATTTCAAGTTGTTAAGCTATAGGGGGCACCAATATGTTTAGGGAAAGCATAAGATTTCCTTTAATATTTTTTGTTGTATCAATGATTTGGCAGTTCATTTTTGATAAAGAGGTTAAGTGGGTCGATAATCTAGGTATAAGTTTTATAATGTTCTTGTTTATTCTAATTTATAATTGGTCAAAAGTACCATATAAATGGAAGAAAGACAATGATGACAAATGATAGACGAGGAGCAAAGCAATGAAATTTTTTAGCAAGGTAAAGTGTAATTTTCTTTTCATATTAAACGGAAACAAAGGATCTCAAAGACTGAATTTTATGGGGGATAAGCATGAAAGGACATAAAAAGTTTTGGTTCAAATTCATTTTGATACCGGCTTCATTACTCATTGCCGGCTACCTGTGTATTTCGTTGTTGATCCAAATTAAGTTGTACAACGTCAAACAGGAAGTATTGGATCATAACCCTGAAATCACATCCGTAGAAAGTATTGATCATTTAGGTGGGTGGGGAGAGTTCTTCAGGGAATATGTTCTAATTGTTAAAAAGGGAACGGATACGAAATACAGAGTCTGGACGTTTGGTGATGGTGAAATTACGGATGAGGTAATTATAAAATAAGGGTTTGAACAGCTGGGAGAGATGAAAACAAAATTGACCTCTATCAATGTGTCATCTCTTTTATCTTTATATGCTAAAGATGAGGGGGAGACTGGATAAGGAGGTCAAAAGATGAATACCAGATTACTATTATTCATGGGTCTGTTTTCTTTTGCGTTTATTTTTCTCAGTTCATGTGGAGCTGGTGACCCCATCAACATATCAGATGGCCCGGTTCCTATACAGGATATAGAGTCATCGTCTGATGGATTAACCCTCTCATTTAGCAAAAGTACTTTTACGGAATCACCAGATGAAATCAGGACCTCCATTGAAAATGATACGAATCAGAAATGCAAATATGGGACCTATTACAGTATAGAGCGGCTGCATCAGAATCAGTGGTATCGTGTTGTTTATCCGGATGAGATATTTTTAAATTACCCTGACTTTCATGATCGGGGATTATTATTAAAACCAGTCAGTCAGGAAGACCAGACCTTTTCGCTTAAGCGTCTGGATATCGACCTCCCGCCCGGAACTTACCGGCTCGTAAAAACGCTGCTGTGTCCTGCAGTAGATGGAAAAGAAATTGCTTTGGCACGCTCTTTTCAAGTGAAGGAGGATTGAGCAATTGCCTGTTTATCACGCATGAACTGTCCGTACCCCTACCACTACTGGAAGGTTCACTTTATACTTAAGCCGTCTTTGCCTGAACGTGCGAATAGCGGCGATACAAGACAAAAGCAATGACGGACAAAAGGATGCCGGATATATATGGCAGACCTATGGAAACGGAATAGAGCAGACCGCCTAGAGGAGGGCCGATCATTCGCCCCAGGGAATCCATCGATGACAGTACTCCAGTTGTATTGCCATGACCCATTTCCGATTGCTTTGTTAACAGAGATGAGACACTAGGACGAATCACGCCATTTCCCAATGCAAAAATCGTTAGAAACAAGGTAGCTGTGAAAAAATCTTTCACAAATAATATAAGGAAAAATCCAATTGCAGAGACGGCCGCTCCGATTTGAATCACAAGCCCCTCCCCGAAGCGCTTCGTCATCTTTCCGACTAACCCACCCTGAACAATGGCTCCGGCAAGGCCCATGATCATAAAAATATAGCCTAAATCCACAGTCCCGAGTCCGGCTGTTTCTGCCGCAAAATAGGCAAATGTTGCTTCTAATCCAGCCAGCGATAAAGTCATCATCAATTGAAGAATAAACAGAATGGCAAGTGGACCTGTCAATACTTTTAGTAAAGGTGGCCGTTTTCGAGCGCCTGCACTTTCCTCGCTATAATGAATGGATTCTTTAAGGACAAACAGCACAAAAAAGAAGGTAAGCAAGGAGGAGGCTCCAGCTAAATAAAACGGAATCGTCAGGCTTGATTCTGAAAAAATTCCTCCAATTGCCGGACCGAAAATGAAGCCAAGTCCAACAGAGGCTCCAATGATTCCCATGCCTTTGCCTCGATCGTCCTCAGAAGTGATATCAGCTACATAAGCCATAACGGTAGGCATGTTCGCTGAAGATAGAAATCCTCCTAAAATCCTGGCAGCAAACAGCATCCATAACTGAGTGGATAGAGCCATAAAAAAGAAGGATAAGGAAAGTCCCAAAATGCCCACCATGATCACGGGTTTTCGGCCAATCCGATCTGACATACGTCCCCACATGGGTGCAAAAAGCAGCTGCATAAAGGAATACACCGCCATGAGCAGTCCCAGTTCAGTAGGGGATGCGCCTAATTCTTCTGCGTAAAAGGGTAAAACAGGTATGATAATGCCGAACCCCACCATCACAAAAAACATGACAGCAAACAGGATTGGCAATGCTTTTTTGGTTTCCAAGTCGGTCACTCCTATGACGATGATTATTCTTTTATGATAATTCAAATCGTTTTAAAATGCGAATGAGTAGTGAGGTTTATTTTCTTTATAAGATTATGAATGAAGGCCAAATGAATGGTGCAATTCGCCGGAAGTGTCCGTCATCAAAGGTGTGAAGGCCAAATTTATGAAAAGATAATCATCCAATGTCCGTCATAGGTTTCATGAAGGCCAAATGAATGGTGGAATTCGCCGGAAGTGTCCGTCATCAAAGTTGTGAAGGCCAAATTTATGAAAAGATAATCATCCAATGTCCGTCACAGGTTTCATGAAGGCCAAATGAATGGTGGAATTCGCCGGAAGTGTCCGTCATCAAAGTTGTGAAGGCCAAATTTATGAAAAGATAATCATCCAATGTCCGTCACAGGTTTCATGAAGGCCAGATGAATGGTGGAATTCGCCGGAAGTGTCCGTCAACAAAGTTGTGAAGGCCAAATTTATGAAAAGATAATCATCCAATGTCCGTCACAGGTTTCATGAAGGCCAAATGAATGGCGGAATTCGCCAAAAGTGTCCGTCATTGATCCCATGAAGACCAAATCCATATAAATCTTAAGGATAAATGGCCTTCATCACCTCTCATTACGATATCCAGCCGTCGGGCCTACCCGGTCGCCTCCGCTTTTCTGTCATCCCCTAATATTTTCTGCTATAGTTATATGAAAGGATAACATGTTGGGGTGAATGTATGAATTCTGGAGATATTTTAAAAAAGGTGCAGCAGCATGAGCCTTCTGTATTAGGCAATGAACGTTTTTCAAAATCCTCTGTTTTACTGCCTCTTATTCGTAAAGATGACGATATTTATATCCTCTTTGAAGTCCGTTCTCATCAGCTAAAACGGCAGCCTGGGGAAATTTGTTTTCCCGGGGGCAGAATTGATCAAACCGATGATTCAGAACAGGCTGCGGCGATTCGGGAAACAACGGAGGAGCTGGGGATTGGTGAATCAGAAATTAAGGATGTGTATCCGCTTGATTACATGGTCTCTCCATTCGGAATGATTGTATATGCCCATGCCGGTTGGATTGATTCGTTAGACAACCTGAATCCGAATCCTGAAGAGGTGGAGGAGATATTTATGGTACCGCTGACCTTTTTTATGGAAAATGAACCAGATGTTTATCACGTGGATGTGAAGGTGAAGCCGGAAGCAGGTTTTCCCTTTGAATTAATCACAGGGGGTAAAAATTATAAGTGGCGGACGAGTAAAATAGATGAGTATTTTTACGTTTATGATCAAAAAGTGATATGGGGACTGACGGCAAAAATTCTATCCCATTTTATTGAACTGATTCGCCGCTGATTTTCCAGTTGAACGTCCCGAATTGAGACAAAATGCATATAATAAACCAGCATTTCAACAAGGGATGTGATATCAATGGGGTTGTATATGAATCAGTCCGGAAATCCGGGTGTCTATAAAAATCAAGGTGAACTTCATGAGCCTAACCAGACCTATTTACGCCGTGATTATCTCTCGGAGCTTATGGAAGAGCAAAAGATGGCGAATGAATCCATATTGCACTCTTTAAAACAGATAAAAGTACAGCACGAACAGCAAAACCAGGCCCATTTACAGCGATGGAAAGGTCTGGACAGTGATATACAGGAGTTAAAGGAACAACGGAAATCCAACGAAGCATTTCAGCAGCAGACCGTGGAAGAGCTCCAGCATATGGAACAGCAGTTTGAAGAGTTACTGAAACGTGCAGATACGGGTCACGGGAACAGTCAAAAGGTTTTGCAGCAACTGGCGGAATTGGCTCAGAATCATCAGGGTTTGTCGGAGCAATTGGATACCTATGCATCAGCTAAGCATCAAATGGTTGAACAGCTTAAGGAAGTGGCCAGAGAACAGCAGAAGATGGCTCAGAAGATATCAGAGCAGGATCAGAAGCAAAAGGATGTTGTGGATCGTTTAGAAAATCAGGAAGCCCTTACGGAAAAGGCCTTAATGCAATTAGATCATTTTCGATCGATTCTATATGAAAGGGCCAGTTATTTGGCAGAGAAAGTGGAAAATGGGTATAACCATACAGCTTCCTATTTTTATAAGTTGCTGACAGGGGACGATAAGCCTCTTACCCTCTGGACGATAACAGATAGCAAAGAGGAGAAGCGTAATTCTTCCGATGAGGCAACCAGGGAGAAATAGTCGTCCGCCGGGATACACAGTTTTGGTGCCATAAAAACAAATCATCTAATACTAAGGAGTGCAGGCTGTCGCACTCCTTTTCTATACTAATGATCAGTACGATTACGATCCTCGCTTTTTCTTCTCTTTACGCGGCTTTTGCTGAGCCTTCTTTTCCTTTTCTCCTAGTAAAACCTGCTTGGCTTCTTCCCTGCTCTTCTTATGACTAAGTACATACAGCGTGTCCCCGGATTTAATAATGGAATTTCCGGTTGGAGTAATCAACGTTTCATCCCTTACGATTCCGATAATGAGTGTATCGTGGGGCAGAGTGATTTCGATTAGGGATTTTTCAACAGATGGTGACTTGTGAGTGACAATCAGCTTAATGATTTCCGAATCTGTATTGCCTAAATTAATCATATCCAGACTTGACGTATCAAAGTCATCGTCATCACGTGTAAGCCTTAGTTTGTTTGCCAGCGGGGAAAGGGTACTGCCCTGAATTAAAGCGGAAAACAGCACAACGAAAAAGACGGCATTAAAGATTAACTGAGCATTTTCTACCCCGGTAATGATCGGATAGGTGGCCAGGACAATCGGAACGGCACCTTTTAGCCCGGCCCAGGAAATAAAGAGCTTTTCTTTCACATTGTATTTAAAGAAAAGCATACAGAGAAATACGGCCAGTGGTCGAGCTATAAACATGAGAATCAGAGCTAATAAAATACCTTCCCAGATGACATCAACTAATTGACCCGGGAAAACGAGAAGACCCAGGAAGATAAACATAATGATTTGCATCATCCAGGCAAACCCTTCATTAAATCGCACAATCGAAAAGCGATACATTAAATCACTGTTCCCGATAAAAACAGCCATTACATAGACAGCAAGAAACCCGCTTCCGCCAAAGACATCGGTCAGTCCATAGGTAAAAATCGCACTTCCCACAGCAAGGATGGGATACATCCCCGAGACGTCGAGCTTAATATTATTAATCACGGTCAAGCTGATTTTACCCAGGATTAACCCGAATATAAGCCCAAGCCCCATTTGTAAGAAGAAGTCACCTACTGCCAGCCAGATGGAGCGGTCAGGAATTTGAATTAATTCAATGAAGGCAATGGTTAAAAATACCGCCATCGGGTCGTTGGAGCCTGATTCAGCTTCTAATGTAGCGGTAAGCTTCCGTTTAATATTTTTATTACCAAGCACGGAAAATACCGCAGCGGCGTCTGTTGACCCGACAATGGCGCCAAAGAGCAGCCCTTCCAGTAAAGAAAGGTTTAAAATATACATCGCCGCCAGTCCTGTTACGAAGCTGGTGACTAAAACGCCGGCTGTTGCCAATGTACCGGCACCACCCAAGACAGGGCGAATATGATCCCATTTCGTTTGGGTACCCCCTTCAAAAAGAATAATAATAAGGGCCAGAATCCCAATAAACTGGGTTAATTCTACATTTTCAAAATAAAAAAACTGGTTTAGCAGCATTCCTGCAAACAGGAACAGAACAAGAGAGGGTAACCCTAAACGAGATGAGAATTTTGTTGTTAAGACCCCAATAATTAGCATTAAGGAAAATAAAAAAATGATTGATTCAACGGTGGTTTGCATGAGGAAAAATCCTTCCTGTCAAAGTTCCATAAATGACTCATTTATTATTTTACCGATAATGAAAAGAAAACACCAAAAATAGCCTTTATGGAATGAGATTATTCTTATTCAATAACAAGGGTGGACGTGGTCTCTTTACTTTCCAATTAGCAAATGGGCCATTTAATCATTTCCTGTCCATAAAAAACCTCCTGCTTAATTAAAGCAGGAGGTTTTTTCATCGTCTTAAAACAGAAGCGACATTACCTGATAACGGTGCTTATGTTTTTTGATTAATGAACACCTTTCATAAAGGTTTGAATTTTTGGAGAGAAGGCGAAAAGAATAATACTTAAAGCAATCGCCACTCCGCCAATGGTACCGAAGTAAAGAATTTCATTTTCTGCAGTATAGAATTTTACGACTTGAGCGTTGATGGCCTGCGCTGCTGCGTTGGAAAGGAACCATAAGCTCATTGTTTGTGCTGAGAAAGCTCGTGGTGCCAGTTTTGTAGTCGCTGATAATCCTACAGGAGACAAGCAAAGCTCACCAAGTACAACTATAAAGTAACTTAATACAAGCCACATAGGATTAACAAGTGAATCTGTACCAGCCATGTAACCCGGGATAAGGATAACGATGAAGGATAAACCGGCAAATAATAGACCAAGAGAGAATTTCTTTGGAATGCTTGGCTGACGATTTCCCAGTTTCACCCACATCCAGGCAAATACAGGCGCCAACACAATAATAAACATAGGATTCAATGACTGGAACCATGCAGGCTCAAGTTCAATTCCTAAGAAGTTGAGCTGGGTTCGCTGGTCGGCATAGTTAGCAAGAATGGTAGATCCCTGCTCCTGAATGGCCCAGAACATAACGGACGCAATAAATAGCGGGATATAGGCAATTAAACGTGAACGCTCAACACTTGTGGTATTTGGGCTTCGATACATTCTTGTAAAGTAAATAATCGGAAGCAGAATACCCAGAATACCTACCAGAGCAACAAAGGCATCAATCGTTAAATAACCGGCTGGAATGGCAATCGCACAAAGAATCGCAATAAGAACTACTCCTGTACCGATAGCCGTGTAAACTTTTTTCTTCTCTTCCCCGGATAACGGATTGGCAACCTGTGTACCCGCTAAACCAAGAAATCCTTTTCCTGTAATCATAAATAGAATAAGTCCAATAAACATTCCAATCGCGGCCATACTGAATCCTAAGTGGAAGCTATAGTCCATTAGGGATCCGGTAATCCATGGAGCCAGAACGGCACCTAAGTTAATTCCCATATAGAAAATACTGAATCCGGCATCACGGCGTTCATCTTTTTCACTGTAAATATCTCCAACAACACTGGATACGTTAGGCTTCAATAGTCCTGTACCAAGCACGATAAGAACCATAGAGATGAAGAACAGTGCGACGCTTCCAGGTATAGCCAAGGCAATATGTCCGAGCATAATCAGGATTCCACCATAAAAAATGGCCTTCCTGGTTCCGAAAATACGGTCGGCCAGCCATCCTCCAATAATTCCTGACATATAGACTAATGATCCGTAAATGGACATAATGGATAATGCTGTGGTTCGATCCAGTCCTAAACCACCTTGGGTAACCCCGTAATACATATAATAGAGAAGGATCGCTCTCATTCCGTAGTAGGAGAAACGTTCCCAGAATTCGGTAAAGAATAGTGTAAATAAGCCCTTAGGATGTCCGAAGAATCCCTTTTGAGGAACACTATCTACAATTTCCTGTTTAGATATTTCTGACATATTTTTTACCTCCCTGATATATTAATATAATACTTTTATCATTAGGGAGTTGTCAAAACATTTTTAAATAGAGGAAAAATGTACTAACAATCAATATGTTAGATATTTTAATATAGTTAAAATATAGAATAGTATGATGAATGAAAATATTTTAAAGTTTTGGGACCAATGATTCTTTTTGAGTCTGAAGCTATTAAAGCATCAAAAAATAGGCGGTCAAGTTCATGACCGCCTTTCTAAAAAATTTAATTCACTATCAGTGGGGATGGAGAAAAAACACTGATGGAAATTTTCACTTTATTCTTTGTTCTTTGTATCATTGGTGTTTGATTGTTCGTTCAGGTCAAATTCCTCAATCAGCTCTTCTTTTACCTCTTCTTTAATTTCGTCATAAACTTCTTCCTTCACATCATCGTAAACTTCTTCTTTTACTTCATCATACACATCATCTTTCATATCATCATAGAATTCTTCTTTAAATTCCTTTTTCATCGATTTTAATTGTCGCTTACGCTTCTTCGCTTGTACGCTTTGATGGTCCTGATTAAATGTAATCAGTATGGAGATGATCATGACCAGCATGATGAAAGCAAAAGGAAGTGCAGTAATAATCGAGGCTGTTTGGAGAGCCGTGAGTCCGCCACCACCACTTAATAGTAATACACTGGCAGTTCCGGCAATTAATAAGCCCCAGACTAGTTTTACGCCCATGCTTGGATTTAAACTTCCCCGAGATGTCATAGCACCGAGTACATATGATGCGGAATCGGCGGAAGTAATGAAGAAAATCAGAATTAATAGAACGGCTAATATACTTGTGATTGTGCTTAGTGGCAGCTCGGCTAAGGTTGCGAATAGAGCTAGTTCAACCTTCCCTGTGACAAGCTCTGCAATGCCACCTGGGCCATACATTTCAAGATTCAGGGCAGTTCCCCCAAAAGTAGAGAACCAGATTAGCGCTAATAGCGATGGAACGATCAGCACGCCTCCCATAAACTCACGGATTGTACGTCCCCGTGAAATACGGGCGATGAAAAGCCCCATAAATGGTGCCCATGATATATGCCATGCCCAGAAAAAGATCGTGTTTGTGCCAAGCCATTCGCTTTCTGAAAATGGTGTAAGCGTTAAGCTCATTGGAATCACGTTGGAAATGTATCCCCCAAGTGTCGTTACGAAGCTCTCCGCAATGAATAGAGTAGGTCCAACGATTAAAACAAAGAGGAAGAAAAGGCCTGCAACACCTAAGTTTATATTACTTAATCTTTTAATTCCTTTATTCACACCTTTGGCAGCTGAAAAGATAAATAGGAACGTAACGATGGCAATAATCACAATTTGTGTCCAGACATTGTTTGGAATGTCTGTAAGGTGTGAAAGCCCACCTGTAATTTGCATCGCACTTAAACCAAATGTTGTCGCTACCCCAGTACTTGTAGCTAATACGGCGAGAATATCGATCGTTTTACCAGCCCAGCCATTAATTCTGTCTCCAAGAATAGGATAGAAAGCAGAACTGATTAATGCGGGCTTTCCCTTTCGATATTGTACATAGGCAAGAGTTAAACCAACTATGGAAAAGATTGCCCATGGATGCAGTGCCCAGTGATAGGATCCGTAGCGAAGTCCTGCTATTGCAGACTCTCTTGTTTCCGGAGTGTACCCGACAGGTGGTTCTAAGTAGTAAAGAACAGGTTCGGCAACTCCCCAGAAAACAAATCCTACCCCTATTCCTGCAGCAAATAACATTCCAATCCATGAGAACCAGGAATACTCCGGTCGATCGTCAGGCTTGCCTAAACGTAATTTTCCATAAGGACTAATCGCCAGGAAAATCACAAAAAGTACGAAAAAGGCCGTAATCAGCATATAGAACCAGCCAAAGTTTGTAATCATCCATCCAAGTGCCTTATTTGCCACATTGCTGAGTGAACCTGGAGAGATCGCTCCCCAAAGGACAAAGATCGCTACCAGAATAGACGAAATGTAAAATACCGTTGATGGCTTATCCGTTCTGTAGGTGTAATGTTGTTTATTCATGTTTACCATATGTGTGTTTTAAGTCTACACACATCCTCCCTTCATTTGGGCTGGTGCCTGTCACCACCCGAATATTGTCGAATTTTGCAGTGTACAAGATTCATAGATACACTACGTTTTTATATTATGAAGGAAAATAAATGGCATAACAAGAATTATCTCTAAATTATCTGTCAATCATGAATCATTGAACAGCCCATTCCGCCATATTAGAAATTTATAAGGAGAACCGTGAAGGAGAGGAAGAACAGCTCGTAATACATGATGGAAGGGCCTGGTTATATTTGATACATAGCCGATTTTCCAGTAAGATAGGAAAAGAACTCTAATGCTTGGAAATGAGGGTTAACATGACAAAGGAATCCATTTACGGTTTAACCTATGACCAGCTGACGGAATGGCTCGTGGATCATGGCCAGAAGAAATTCCGTGCTCAGCAGGTTTGGGATTGGTTATATAAAAAGAGAGTCAAGCAATTTGAAGATATGAAAAACTTGAATAAAGAATGTACAGAACTATTAAAAGAACATTTTGTCATACAGACGCTGGATGTGGAAATTAAGCAGCAGTCCACAGATGGTACGGTTAAATTTCTGTTCAAATTGCAGGATGGGAATTTAATTGAAACGGTCTTAATGCAGCACCATTACGGATTGTCTGTCTGTGTAACCACGCAGGTTGGCTGTAATATTGGCTGTACGTTCTGTGCCAGTGGAATTCTGAGGAAAAACAGAGATTTATCAAGCGGAGAAATTGTGGAGCAGATCATGAACGTACAGCATCACCTGGATGATCAGGAGAAGGGTGAACGTGTTAGTCATATTGTCGTTATGGGTATTGGTGAACCATTCGATAACTTTGACAATCTGGTTGACTTTCTGCGTGTGGTGAACGATCAGAATGGCCTGTCCATTGGTGCCCGCCACATCACTGTTTCAACCAGTGGCCTTGCCCATAAAATTTATGAGTTTGCCGATCTGGGAATGCAGGTTAACTTAGCAATATCCCTGCACGCTCCAAATAATGAATTAAGAACACAAATCATGAAAATCAACCGCGCCTTTCCGGTTGAGAAATTGATGGATGCAATCGATTATTATCTGGAGAAAACCAATCGTCGTATTACGTTTGAGTACATTATGCTCCACGATGTAAACGATCATCAACAGGAAGCGGAGGAGCTCGTCAGCCTGCTGAAAGATAAACGCCACTTGTCCTATGTAAACTTAATTCCTTATAATCCGGTCAGTGAGCATAACCAGTATCAGCGTAGTACTGCTGAAGATATTAAAAACTTTTATGCCATTCTGCTGGAAAATGGAATCAACTGCGGTGTGCGTGCAGAACAGGGCACAGATATCGATGCAGCTTGTGGCCAGCTGCGTAGTAAACAAATTAAGAAAAATAAAAAGGTAAAGGAACGGGTGTAAGGCTGGTTTAGCGTTGTTTCTTTGTGACTTGAATAAGAGAAAAGTGCCTGGTTATTCAAAACAAGTTCGTTGAGTGAAGTGAAAAACGTTAAAACGCATTTTGGATCCATAATGGAATGCACAAGGGCATTTGCGTTATATTTACACATTTAATATCACATCCAATAAAGGACTTAGAAAAAATAATTCTAAGTCCTTTATTATGGGAAATTCTTATTAAACGAATGCGCCAACCTAGATAGGCTGTGTCATGGCAGACTCAGAGTCAAAGAAGTATGAACCAGACGAGAGCAATTAAATCACGGCATATTCCGCCCTCATAAAGCCATTCAATCTACTAATACCCCTATTTTTACCATCGATCTTCTTCAAAAAGGATCTATCCATAAAATAGCCTATCAAACACAATGATTTGATAGGCTATTCTAGAAATTTATTTTCATTATGAAGTCATGACTCCATTAACTCCGCAACGATTTCATAAGAACGCAGGCGGTCCTCCTGATAATAGATCTGAGAGTTAATGATGATTTCATCTGCATTGGTTTCCTCTAAGAAGTTTTGCAGTTTTTTCTGTACGGTTTCTTTTGTTCCTACAATCGTGGTGCGTGGATCCAGGGATTTTTGCAGGGCTGCTTGCTCATAGCTTGAAGCGACAGCATGAATATCCTCCACAGGTGCTTTTAATGGGGTCGCTTCGCCTCTTCCTAAGCTTAGGAATTGCTGCTGCTGTGAGGTTGCCAGCCATTTTGCTCTTTCTTCTGTATCGGCTGCAATCACATTTACACCTACCATCGCATAAGGCTCCTTCCATTCATTGGATGGCTTGAAGTTATCCCGATAAATTTTTAGAGCTGGCAAAGTATAATCCGGCGAAAAGTGACTGGCAAACGAGAAAGGAAGTCCCATTTGTGCCGAAAGACGGGCGCTGAAGCCGCTGGAGCCCAGGAGCCAGATAGGAATTTTTAATCCTTGTCCGGGATAGGCTTTGACCCGGGCGGTAGGTGTCTCTTTAAAATAATGCTGCAGCTCTGCTACCTGCTGAGGGAATTCTTCAGGACTGCTGTTCAAAGTACGTCTAAGGGCATAGCTTGTGGCCTGATCTGTGCCTGGTGCCCGGCCCAATCCCAGATCAATTCTTCCGGGATAAATGGATTCGAGGGTTCCGAACTGCTCTGCAATGACGAGCGGAGCATGGTTGGGCAGCATCACACCTCCGGAACCAACACGAATCGATTCCGTTGCTCCGGCGATATGTCCCATAAGAACGGATGTAGCAGAACTGGCAATACCGGGCATATTATGATGCTCAGCCAGCCAGTAGCGGTGAAAGCCCCATTGTTCCGCACGCTTAGCCAACTCTACGCTGTTTTGAATAGATTCCCGAGCTGTTCCTTCTTCCGTAATCGGAGCCAGGTCAAGAATGGATAAGGGTATATTTTTAAAGCGCTTCACTTTAGACATCTATGCACACTCCTGTTTTCATCTTTGTATCCTAGTATAGCTTCTTTTTCCTGTTTTTGTCTAAAGTTGTGACTGGCTTAGTTTGTAATAAATGGAAACAGGCAGGAAAACCAGGACACAGAGCAAAGCAATCATCAGGATTTTTTCCTTTTTTTCACCCGTCCGATGCCCAGTTCCTTAGACTCCTTATACAATGACTTTACCAGGCTGGCGGTCATTAGGCCCATGATAATGGAAAAGGGGAGCGCGGCGATGATCATCATATTCTCCAAAGCCTGCAGTCCTCCTGAATAAAGCAGAACAAGGGCTGTTGCTGACAGCATAATCCCCCAAGTCAGCTTAATTTTAATATTCGGCGACAGAGAGCCATTCGTTGTCATCATGCCTAACACGTACGTACCAGAGTCCGCCGATGTAATGAAAAAAGTACTGACTAAAAGAATAGCGGTGATCGAAAGGACCATACTCCAGGGAAACTCGTTAAAAACGCCAAACAATGATTCTTCTGTTGCTAATTCTGAAATTTTAGCGATGCCATTATGTTCAAGGTTGATAGCTGAAGTACCAAATGTTGAAAACCATAAAAACACAACAACAGAAGGAATGAGCAATACGGAAAATACAAACTCCCGGATACTGCGGCCTCTTGAAACTCGGGCAATAAAAATTCCGACAAAAGGAGACCACGCGATCCACCATGCCCAGTAAAAGATGGTCCAGCCATTAATCCATCCCCGAATATCCGGATTCAGCGGTGCAATGCGGAAACTCATTTGCGGAAGAGTTTGTACGTAGCTTCCGACGGTATTGGTAAACAGGTTTAAGATCAGTAATGATGGCCCAAAAATGAATGTCAGAACAAAAAGAGCAGCGGCAAGTCCCATATTCGCATTACTTAAAATCTTAATGCCCTTCCCTAAACCGGACCAGGCGGAAATCATAAATAAGACTGTGACAATGGCAATGATGAGGAATTGAACCCAAAAGTTTGCTGGAATTCCAAAAAGGTATGAAAGTCCCCCGTTGATTTGCGCAGCACCGAAACCAAGCGATGTTGCCACTCCGACCACAGTTGCCAATACAGCAAATACATCAATCGCTTTTCCGGTCGGACCTTCCACCCGATCTCCGAGTACCGGCCTTAGGGTAGCACTGATCAATCCCAGACGATCATGTCTGAAATGAAAATAGGCAATGGCCAGCGCTACAATGGCGTAAACACTCCACGCATGAACTCCCCAATGAAAAAAGGTGAAACGCAATGAATCTTTTATTGCCTGCTCTGTACCAATTTCGCCCGTTGGAGAGCTGACGCCATAATGACTAATTGGTTCTGATGTGCCGTAAAACACAAGTCCTATCCCCATGCCGGCACTAAATAACATAGCAATCCAGGTAGGTCTTGAAAATTCAGGTTTTTCATCCTGTTTGCCAAGTTTAATCCTTCCGATGGGACTGATTAACAAATATAAGCAAATAATTAAAAGTATAGTGACCATGATTAAGTAGTACCATCCAAAGGTATTTGAAATGAAGGTCTGAATACCTGCAGTTAATTGTTCTGTGGCTGTTGGTATGATAATTCCAATCAAAACCAGAATGCCAAGAATCGCAAGGGATGTATAAAAAACCGTGTAGTTCTGTTTCATTCTTTGTGCCCCTTTCCAGGAAAAAGTGGTGAAGAATCATTTAAATATTTTTTTCCTTTAAGGGGGAATTATGTATCGGAAAGAAACAAAGGGAATCAAGTAGTTTTTAGGCTGCTTCCAGAGGGTGTATCTTATAGGGCTATGAGTGTGTGGGATTCATGGTGATTTGTGGGCGGGATGGTGGTGAATCGGCAGAGAAGTGCCTGGTCACGGGGGATTCGGGGGTAGAGAGGGTGCCGAATGCGCCGGGAGAAGGCGGGTCATGGCATATTCGGGGGTGAGAGTAGTCTGAAACTTCCGAGAGAAGGCAGGTCATGGCAGAATCGGCGGGAAGAGGGTGATGAATCCGCCGAGAGTAGACCGATCACGGCGGATTCAGGAAGCAGAGAGCACTGAAACTGCCGAGAGGGGATGCATCACGGCGGATTCAGGAAGCAGAGAGCACTGAAACTGCCGAGAGGGGATGCATCACGGCGGATTCAGGAAGCAGGGGGCACTGAAACTGCCGGGAGAGGACACATCACGGCGGATTCACTAACAAGGCAGCCTTGAACCCTCCAAGAAAAGCCACATCACGGTTGATTCACAGCCAACAGATATGGAACCAACCGTGGAATCAAATGAATGAAAATACGAACAATCATTTATAATTATTTTCGATAAAATGAACATCCATAAGTGGGGGCATTACGGCCCAGTTAATGCATGAAAAAAACAATGCCCAGTAAATATGGGCATTGTTTCTGTGTGCACCTTTAACGATTATTTATGCACCTTAATTCATACTTAGCAATTCCTTAATTTCCTCTTCACTAAGGCTCTTAAACATCGTTTCTCCCGGCTGTATGACATTCTCAATCAGTTCCCGTTTTTTCTGCTGCAGGGAGTAAATTTTTTCTTCAATGGTTCCTTCAGTAATCAGACGGAATACCTGAACGACCTTTTTCTGTCCGATGCGATGGGCGCGGCCGGCTGCCTGTTCTTCAATGGCCGGATTCCACCATAGATCATATAAGATGACAGTGGCTGCTCCTGTCAGGTTGAGGCCGGTTCCGCCTGCTTTAAGAGAGATTAAGAAGATTTCCTTTTCTCCCTGGTTAAAGCGCTCGGCCATTTCCACCCGTTCTTTGGAAGGTGTTTGTCCATCCAGATAAAAGGCATCCATTCCGGCATCGGTAAGCTTTTGCTGAATAATTTGCAGCATGCTTGAGAATTGGGAAAAGATAAGCATTCGCTGGTTGTTTTCCCGGGCATTTTCGACGATTTCCAGCAGCTGATTGAGCTTGCCTGATTCACCCTGATAATCCTCAATAAACAAGGATGGGTGGCAACACAGCTGACGCAGCCTGGTTAGACCGGCCAGGATTTTCATCCGGTTCTTTTGAAATCCTTCTGCTGCAATGGCATTGGCCGCTTCCCCCTGTATTCGTTCTAAATAACCGAGGTAAAGCTGCTTTTGCTCTTTTGTTAATTCGGAGGTGTGAACCGTTTCGATCTTGTCCGGAAGTTCTTTTAATACATCCTGCTTCAGACGGCGCAGGATAAAGGGTCTGCTCATTCTGGAAATTTGCTCCTGTGGCAGTGTATTAAAGGTCTTTTTATTCGGGAAAAATCCGGGCATTAAGCAATCAAAAATAGACCATAGCTCATCCAGCGAATTCTCAATTGGTGTTCCGCTAAGAGCAAATCGCTTCGAAGCAACGATCGATTTTACTGCTTTAGCCGTTTTGGTTAAATGGTTTTTAATCGCCTGGGCCTCGTCCAGAATCATCGTCGAAAAGGTCATAGGCTGGTAGACTTCTATATCCTGTCTTAACGAAGGGTAGGAAGTCACCAGGACGTCCGCTTCTGTGGCCTTTTCCAGCTTTCCTCTTCGTTCATCTCTGCTGCCACTCACGACAACCACATTTAGTTGTGGCGCAAACTTGGAAAATTCGCTTTTCCAGTTATAGACGAGTGAGGCAGGTGCGACCACGAGAGCCGGATCGTTTTCTGATTGCTTCTCCTCCCAGTCGGATAATAGAAAGGCAATCGCCTGTAGCGTTTTACCAAGCCCCATATCATCCGCTAAAATTCCGCCAAAGCGATAATGACTCAGCCCCTTCAGCCATTGATAACCGACATTCTGATACTCACGCAAGTCGGCATTTAAATTCTCCGGCAGCGTATATTCACTTTCATCCGGGGTTTTAATATCCCGCAGTAACTGGCGGAAGGCCTTATTGTACTTGGCCCCAATTTCCTTGTTCATGTATTCTTCAACCTGCATCCCCCGGTAAGCAGGAACGGTAATCTGGCCTTCATCCATATTTTCGGGATTTATATTCAGCTCATTCATCAGCTTGGAAATCGGAGTAAAGGCGTCATCCTCAAGAGGGACAAATGTACCATTAGGCAGGCGATAGTATCGCTTTTTCTCCGTAATGGACTGAAAGATATGCTGAATTTCATCAGGATGAATATCTTCAAAATCAAAGTTAATTTCCAGGAAGTTTTCATTTGCATCCAGATCAATCTGGATATCAGGATATTGTCGTTCCTCCAGCATCATTTGTTTGATCTGATTGGTTGTATAAATCGCGATTTTGTCCTCAAGCTTAGGGAGTACATCATAAAGAAAGGAAAAAATCTCATCTTCCTCATCAATGTATAATTCATTTCCGTTATATTTAAAAGGCGCAGTTTCGATGATGTTCATCACTTCCTGCTCTTTCTCCATATCGCGAATTAAAATCTGATTGGATTCCTGCCGTTCATCCTTATAATTGCCGAACGGATAGAAGGTATAATCCTCATAATGATATTCAAGCCGGGCGGTCAGGTGCTCCTCATCAATATCAAGATACAGCTTTGCCTGGAGAGGCGGCTGGATAATGTCGTTTGAGATTTGTTCTTTAATCTGAAGATCACCAATTTGATTCAGGCTGGGCATGACGTGAGATAGGAAGGACTCTATTTGCTCCTTTTTAATAGGCAAAGTCCGGTTATGCGTCAGGTTTACAATTTTACCCATTTCGTTTAAAATCCCGAGCTGCTTTTGATCAACCTTATAGAAAATATTGCCGGAAAGAACAAATTGATAATCGTCTAAAATGACCGCAGAGTTCAGGAAATGTAAGTCAAGGTTGTACCCGCTTGCCTGCTGGTTTTGGTCAAGCTCAAAAGTAAAAGGAAGTTCCTCATCTGACCGATAAAATTCCGTATAGGTCCCTGTTTCGCCTTTGAATTGACAGTCCCGATGCTGCAGCATTTGTAGCAGACGGTCCGCATGCAGAGGAGGAATGACCATTTCCCTTGGATCGATGTACCCGTATTGTAAATTCCGTGATCCCTGATAGAAGCTTTCGCTTGTGTAGATCTCCATTAATAGCTGGATAATCTCCTGATCTTCCTGCTTGAAGTAATGAATTTTAGGATCATAGGTGAACTTTTTTGTGAAAATAAGCTCTTTTTGCTGTTGAATGTGGCTGAGCAGCTCACGGATTTTCTTGACTACATAAGTTCTTTGTTCACCAATTTTAATTTCAACCGTTAGCAGAGGAGAGTCCCAAATTCTTTGATGGGTTTTTATAATATATTCACATTTTAACGGTCTGGCAATCATGGATGGCTCGTTTGTCGTATCAGATGTTTCAATATAATCCGAGAACAGTTTAATCATTTCTGTAGCCGGATCAGGCCGTTGACGGCTCATTCTCCTTCTTCTGAACGAAATGTCACTTTCAAATTGTCCAAGAAACTGATGAAGGGCTTCTCTATCAATTGGATCTTGAATCACATCAGCCAGCTCTAAAAAAGCTGCAACGGTATGTTTGCAGGAATGATAGGTTTCATGAGCTGGGCACTCACAAAAATAGGAGATTCCGTTATTTGTAAATTGGATTTCCACGTCATAAACTTCCGTGCCAAAAACGGCCGTACGCCAGCTGTGTTCGTCAGCGTAATGAGTGAATTGACCAACACGGCCCTGATTATAATATTGCAGTCCTCTTCTATAAACAGACTGGGTAAACATTCCCTTGTTTAAGTCCATCATATTTTTCATCCTTATTGCTTTTATTTCCATGATTCTACTATTTCTTATAAAATATACTATCTAGTATCCATTTTATCTATTTTATCATAGATAGGGGAAAGATGATTTACCTTCTGACTGAGCAGACACCATAAAAGTGTACCTTCAATCAGTGGTGGTATTAAGGCCGATTCAAGCGTGATAAAAAAGCATACCAGCTCATTCGGGCTGATATGCTTCCTGTTTCCATATACAAATCCAATGGCAAGTAAACCCTTTTGTTGTCAGGCTGCTAGGCCTTTTCCTCAAACAATTGCGCTATCTCAATGATGGTTTCTGTTGCTTTTACCATGTGGTCCACGGATGCAAACTCATATTTTCCATGGAAGTTTTCGCCGCCTGTAAACAGATTCGGGGTTGGCAGTCCTTTATAGGAAAGCTGTGAGCCATCTGTTCCACCGCGAATCGGTTCCACGACCGGTTCTATATCGAGATTTTCCATCGCTTCATAGGCGATGTCCACAATTTCTTTGACAGGTTCGATTTTATCCCGCATGTTATAGTATTGATCTTTCATTTCAAGAATAATCGCGTCCTCGCCGTATTTTTGCTGTATGTTGGATACAATCTGTCTGACGGTCTGTTTGCGCGACTCAAATTTATCTTTATCATGATCACGGATGATATAGGCCAGGCTGCTCTGTTCTACATCCCCTTCAAAGGAAAGCAGATGATAGAATCCTTCATAGTTTTCCGTATGTTCAGGGGTTTCTTGTTCCGGTAATTGCTGATGCAGTTCCATCGCTATTTTCATGGAATTCACCATTTTATCTTTCGCTGTTCCTGGATGAACATTGTTTCCTTTTACCGTCATTTTGGCAGCTGCGGCATTAAAGCTTTCGTATTGAAGCTCTCCTAAAGGACCGCCATCCACGGTATAGGCACAGGAGGCATTGAATCGTTCCACGTCAAATTTATGCGGTCCCCGGCCAATTTCTTCATCAGGTGTAAAGGCCACTCTGATGGGGCCGTGTTTGATTTCCGGATGCTGAATGAGGAAATCCATGGCGGTCATAATTTCTGTTACCCCAGCTTTGTTGTCTGCACCAAGAAGAGTGGTGCCATCTGTTGTGACCAGGGTGTGACCTTTGTAGTTGGCAAGATTCGGATACTCTTCAGGTGACAGAACGATATGTAATTCTTCATTTAAGAGGATGTCCTCACCATCATAATTTTCCACTAGCTGTGGCTTAACATTCTTACCGGTAAAATCGGTTGCGGTATCGACGTGAGCCAAAAACCCAATGGTGTTCATCTCTTTGTCTGTGTTGGAAGGAAGGGTAGCCATCACATAGCCGTTTTCGTCAATGGTAACCTCTTTCATTCCGATTGCTTTTAATTCTTCTACGAGCTGATTGGCCAAGGTTAGCTGGCCTGGTGTGGAAGGGCATTCTTCGTTGTTCTCATTTGATTGGGTATCCACCTGGACATAGGATGTGAATCGTTTTATGATATCCTGCTTCATCAAACTCACCTCTGTTTTTAGTCTAATAATAGTATAAAACTTTAAGAGTAAAAAGAAAACGGGAATGCAAAAGCATTCCCGTT
This sequence comes from Virgibacillus sp. MSP4-1, assembly GCF_010092505.1. NCBI lineage: Bacteria > Bacillati > Bacillota > Bacilli > Caryophanales > Bacillaceae > Virgibacillus > Virgibacillus sp. MSP4-1. Next base: position 2,525,796 of record NZ_CP048021.1, on the reverse strand, counting down.
TCACTTATGCCTGTAATGGCTGGCCGGGTCCTTGTTTAGGCATGTCATCTTCCCGGCGAGATTGGAAGAGCCACACAACGGCAATTAAAACAAATCCTAAAATATCCACATAGTGGTTTGGTGAAATTAGCATTAGACCTGCAGCGACTAAGACGATACGCTCCCAGGCAAAAGCCTTGCGCTTGAAATATCCCATCACCGAGCTGCTTACGCCCATCATACCAATAAGAGCCGTAATGACAGCCAGAATCAGTTCTATCGTTGTGTAGTCACCCGATTGAACGAGAATAGGGTTGAACACAAAAATATATGGGATGATAAAGGCTGCGATCGCGAGTCGGACGGCTGTTGTTCCGGCCTTGAACGGATTGGCTCGAGCAATCCCTGCACCTGCATATGCTGCAAGACAAACAGGCGGAGTGATATCTGCTACAATACCAAAGTAGAACACAAATAAGTGAGCGGACAGCATATCCACACCAAATCCGTTAATTAAGGCAGGTGCTGCTACGGTTGCGGTAACAACATAGTTCGCTGTGGTCGGCAGCCCCATACCTAAAATAATACAGGCAATCATCGTAAATAACAGGGCTAGTGGCAGAATTCCCTGTGACAGGGCAATAATGCCGGAAGCAATCTTACTTCCTAATCCTGTCATTCCAACAACTCCGGCAATAATACCGGCTGTACCAACTGCCGCAATAACAGGAAGCGCTACACGAGTTCCCTGCTCAAGTACAAAAATAATTTTCTTGAAGGACATTCGTGTATCTTTCCGTACAAAGCTGGCAAGGAAGGCAACGAGGATTCCCATTAAGGCTGCTCTTTGTGGTGTATAACCTGCAAACAGCGTTCCGATGATAGCTACCAGTGGCAGGAGCATGAAGCCCTTGGATAACAGTAGTTTTTTCGCACTTGGCAGCTGGTCCTTGGGCATCCCGACAATTCCCTGCTTTTTCGCCTCAAAGTGTGCGCCCATAAAAATGCCGGAAAAATAAAGCAAAGACGGAATTAATGCAGCCAGCATAATGGTTGCGTAGTCTGTACCTGTATATTCAATCATTATGAAGGCGGCAGCCCCCATGATTGGTGGCATCAGTTGTCCGCCGGTTGAAGCCGAAGCCTCAGCCGCAGCGGCAAACTCAGGTTTGAATTTGGCCTTTTTCATCATTGGAATGGTAAAGGATCCTGAAGCTACCGTATTTGCAATGGAGCTTCCTGATACCATTCCCTGCATGGCGCTGGCTGCAACAGCTGCTTTAGCTGTACCACCTGTAAAACGGCCTGTAAGTGCATAGGCAATATCATTAAAGAATTGTCCAATACCTGTGTGGACTAATAAAACCCCGAATAATAGGAAGAGAAAGATAAATTTCGCTGATACCTGTACAGGAATACCAAATACCGCATTTTCTCTGAACCATAAATCCGTAAATACTTTTTCAAACGAAAAGCCAGCGTGTGATAGCATATTGGCAGGAATTAAATTTCCGAAGAGAGCATATAGAATTGTAACGGAAGCAACGATGACAATCGGAAGACCAACACATCTTCTGGTTGCTTCTAATAAGAGGAGTACCCCTAAAACTGAAATGATAATATCAAGTGATGAGTACCCGTGAACACGTGCATCCAAAATAGCATCAAACTGAATAATTTTATAGTAGCCTACGAAAATCGCTGTGAATGCTAAAACAATGTCGTACCATGGGATTCCATTTTTATGCAATCCTTTTTTAATGGGATAGAGTAAAAAGATAACCCCAAGTGCTGTACCGACGTGGACGGCACCCTGAATCTGTGATTGTAAGGTTCCATAAAAGCCTGTATATAAATGGAATACAGTTAAATAGACCCCGAGGAATGTAACAATCCAGGCCCATTTGCCAATATTTTTTCGATAATTACTTTCTTTATCGTATTTCTCTAATAGGTCTTGCTCGGATAATTGCTCACCGTTTTCGTCAGTGATTTCCGATGTGAGACGTTCGTCTTCTTTGTTGTTTTGTGTGTGATTCTTATTGTTGTTTTTCGCCACACCTTTCACCACCTTTAACAAAATTAACTCGAATAAAGGGGGACCGGACACGCTGTGTCAGGTCCCCATCAGTTTATCGTTCTATCAATTTTTCAGCGCTTCCGCCTTTGTTGATTACTCAGCTAATTCTTCTAAACTGTTAATTCCGGTTTCTTCGCGGGTAATAATCTGCATAACTTCCGGGTAAATATGTCCGATGAAGGCAAAGTTTTCAACAGGCTCACCTTCAAATTCGCCTTCTCCATTGTAAGCGTCCTGTGCTGGTACGTGTACAGTCATACCAAGGTCCATATTTCCTTGACCAATGCTGGCAAGGTTTTCGACGGATGCCCCGGTTTCTGTGGCTGTTACGTTTACCCCATCAATGTTCTGGCTCCAAATGGTTGCCATTTCACCGCCAAGTGGGTAGTATGTGCCACCTGAGCTTCCTGTACCTAATACAAATTCTTCTTTACGGCTGTCTGCTGTAGCGCTTACTTCCGCTTCTTCAGATTCAACCGTCAACCCTTGTTCTTCATAATATTTTTTAGCCCCAGGGTGAATAGGAAGCCCCTGAGATCCGTTTAAGGCATTCTCTAATGTAGTGTGGTCGGATTGAGCGTGGGTATTATCGTCTGCATTTTCTACGGAGATTCTTGCCAGTTCATAAGCAAGTTCGTTATCAATTGTATCTGTGTTTCCAACTAAAACAGCATAGGCTGTCACGGTTTTTACATCCTCATCCTGAAAGTCATAGGATCCAGCTGGAATGGTGTATTCTAAATAACCCAGATTTTCCTCTACATAACTAATGGTTTCATCTGAAAGGCTAAGAAGCTTAGCATCCCCTGATGTTGCCTGGAGATCATTTACACTTCCGGCTGGTAAGCCTAATAGTCCCAGTGAAACGTCAATGTTTCCATCCTGCAATCCATCCTTGGCATCGCCGAAGCCTTCTTCATAAGCTGTGTAGTGCTCATCTTCTTTTAGACCGGCACCCTCAAGAATTACGGATGCGGCTGCCTGTGTTCCACTTCCGGCAGGTCCAATTGCGATATTGGCATCGCCACCGCCGCCACATGCAGCCAGGACAAGTGCCATGATGGAAAAGATTACTAGAGTCATAGTCTTTTTCATCTGAAATCCCCCTTAAAATTTTTTATATCATTCTCAATGAAGGCTAATCCTGTATCAAAATCAGACTAAAATCCATTGAGAACGTTCACATCATGAAGTATGTAAAAAAGCATGTACTACTTCAACTGTTTTTCATTTTAACATAAAAATCTTTATTATGGTTAACATTCTTTTAAAAAATCGCATCATTTTATATAAAGAACAAATTTCGCGTAGACATAATTTCACATATTGTCTTCCATACTTTGAACTACCCGCCACTTATCATCCTCCGGGCTGATTGAAGTGGGGGATTCCTAGGAACACCAACCTATCGGTCAGTTATTTATTAGGCTATCCCCGCAGTTCCTGCGGTTAATCGTATGGCTTCCTTACGAAGATTGATACTTGCGTTCATATCTCGATCATGATGAGTGTTGCATTCTGGATACATATTCATCCTATGTTTGGGATGGAATATTTTTAAATTTAAAATTGTCGGACAACTGAGATGGCAAAAGCCCTCCCTTGTCCCAGGGCGATTCATCTCCACCCTACTTCGTTGAGGATGGAGTCTTCTCGCCAAAATATGATAAAATAAAGAGAGATTACTGTTAGAAAGGATGAACATCATGTCAAAACAGCATATAGGTGTTGTTGGTGCCGGTGTTATGGGGAAAAACCTGGCCTTGAATTTTGAAAGTAAAGGGTATTCCGTAGCATTATATGATATATCTGAGGAAACCATTACTAAAGTCATGGAAGAAAATCCAAATGTAAATATGGAAGCAACGAGTCATTTAGAATCATTTATCGAAATGCTGGAATTGCCGAGAAAGATTATACTAATGGTTCCGGCCGGAGATATAACCGATAAAGCCATTGACTCACTGCTGCCTCATTTGGATGCCGGTGATATTTTAATGGATGGCGGAAATACATATTTTGAGAATACAGTACGGAGAAATAAGTATTTAGCCGGCCGGGGCATCCATTTCCTGGGCGTTGGTGTATCCGGGGGATCAGAAGGGGCACGTATTGGTCCATCCCTGATGCCGGGAGGAGACAAGAAAGCCTATGATAAAGTGTCTCCTATGTTAAAGGATATTGCGGCTCAGGAAGACGGGGATCCATGTGTTTCGTATGTGGGACCGGATGGAGCCGGCCATTACGTGAAAATGGTGCATAATGGCATTGAGTATGGGGATATGCAGCTGATTTCAGAAGCCTATTTCTTTCTTAAACATACATTGCAGCTGTCCAATGAGGAACTGCATGACATATTCTCCGAGTGGAATAAGGGTGAACTGGACAGTTATCTAATTGAAATTACTGCGGATATTTTCACTAAGGTTGATGAGGAAACGGGCAACTCCTTAGTCGATATGATTCTTGATACCGCCGGACAAAAGGGAACCGGAAAATGGACAAGTCAAAGTGCGCTGGATTTAGGAGTTTCGCTGCCGGCCATCACGGAATCTGTTTTCGCGAGGTTTATCTCTGCACGGAAGGAAGAGCGTGTCGCGGCAAGTAAAGTGCTGCAGGGTCCGGATCGTGTTCAGGAGTTGAATATTAATAAAAACGAGCTTGTGGAAGCTGTGCGTCAGGCCCTATATATGAGCAAAATCTGCTCCTATGCTCAAGGATTTGATCAATTAAAGGCCGCTTCAGAGGAGTATGACTGGAACCTGAACTTTGGAGAAATTGCCATGCTATGGAGAGAGGGCTGTATTATCAGAGCCGGATTCCTCCAAAATATTAAAGAAGCCTATGACCGTAACCCGCAACTGGATAACCTGATCCTTGACTCGTACTTTAAGGAGATTGTGGAATCCTACCAGTCATCGTTACGGAAGGTGATTTCCATCGCTGTTCAACAAGGTCTTCCAGTGCCGGCGTTTTCAGGCGCCCTGTCTTATTATGACAGCTATCGCACAGAAACTCTGCCTGCTAATTTGCTGCAGGCCCAGCGTGATTATTTCGGGTCACACACCTATCAGCGAATTGACAAAGAAGGAACCTTCCATACAGACTGGCAGGAAAAATAGAATAAGAATAGTGGGGCCAGGGCTATCCTGGCCTTTTTTTTCGTGGAGGAGGATGAGTTTGGAATAGGCTGGAGTTGGACCAAAAAGAATCGCTTATAAAAGTTTAAATCGGATAATAAGGAAAAAATTATGCTTAATTAAGATCGGAAAGCTTAATCATTTTTAAACAGGCATAATTCCTTTGAAAAGTGGATGAATTATTCTCAAAACTGGTTGAATTAACTTTCAAATAGACAGATAAAATGGAAAATGCGCTCAATTTCGAGTCATCAGGATTCATTCCTGTATAAAAAGCATAATTCCTATAGTTTGGATGAATCATAACAGTCCGAAAAAATAGCCCTCATGCCATGGCCGAAAAACCATTTCATGAGGGCTTATTTTACCTTTCTCAACAGCGTCACTGATTTGCTTCACCAACTATGGAAAGGAGAGGCTTACCTGTTTGATAGTCCTTTACCAGTCCAACGGCCACCAGTGAAAGCCGTCCTGGGCCAGGAGGTGTTCCGATTCTTTTGGCCCCAGGGATCCGGCTTCATAGTTTGGAAATTGAGTGGCCTTGTTTTGCTGCCATGCACTGAAGATTTCATCCACATACTTCCAGGATAAGGCCACTTCATCCCAATGGGTAAAGTTTGTCGCATCGCCTTTAATCGCATCATTCAGCAGTTTTTCATATGCTTCCGGTGTGTTTAACTTATCCGTTGAAGTGTGGGCATAGTCCAGCTTCACTGGAGTGGTCTGTCCGGAAAGATCAAGCTTCTCACCATTTAAAATCAGAGAAATCCCCTCTTCCGGCTGGATATGAATTACAAGCAGGTTCGGGTGAACGTCTTCATCTGTTTTGTAATATAAGTTCATAGGCATTTCCTTGAATTGAATGGCAATCTTCGTCGACTTCTCGGCCATTCTCTTGCCTGTCCTGATGTAAAATGGAACGCCGGCCCATCGGAAGTTGTCAATTAATAGTTTGCCTGCTACATATGTTTCAGTATTGGAATCCGGGTCCACATTAGGCTCACTTCGATAGCCCGGAACCTCGTGACCTTTGACGTTTCCAGGACCATATTGACCTCGGACAAAGTATTCATCCACCTGATCCCCGGAAACCGGTCGTAATGCGCGTAACGCTTTGATTTTTTCGCTTCGAATCTCCTCGGTTGTCAAGCGGATTGGAGGCTCCATAGCGAGGAGGGCCACCATTTGCAGCATGTGGTTCTGAACCATATCCCGTAAGGCCCCGGACTTATCATAGTACCCGCCGCGTTCTTCCACCCCCAGGGTTTCACTGGAGGTAATCTGAATATTGGAGATATGCCGATTGTTCCATAGAGGTTCGAAAATGGCATTTGCAAAACGGATGACTTCAATGTTCTGCACCATTTCTTTTCCTAAATAATGGTCTATACGGTAAATCTCATCCTCTCGAAAGGCTTCGCGAATTTCGTTATTTAACTGCCGGGCTGAAGGGAGGTCGTGACCAAACGGCTTTTCTATCATTAATCGGTTCCAGCCACTTTCGTTGGTAAGTCCTTCAGATTTCAAAAAGGAAGCAATGGTACCGAAGAATTGAGGAGCCATTGCTAAATAAAACATTCGATTACATGGAATGTTAAACTCACCCTCAAGATCGGTAATGAGACGATTTAAATTCTGATAGGATTCCTTGCTTGTCACATCCAAGGATATGTAATGGAAATGAGCCAGAAACTCATCAAGATGATCATCATTGATTTCCGTCTTGGACTCATCCAGCGATTTTTTTACATTTTCCCGAAGTGTCTCATGACTCCAATTTCGTCTCGCTGCGCCAACCACAGCAAAATTAGGGCCTAATTCACCTTTTGCAAATAAATTATATATGGAAGGAAACAGCTTGCGTTTGGCTAAATCCCCTGTTGCGCCGAAAATAACAATTGTACACGATGTTTCGTTCCTGTTTGTCAATGCAATCCTCACCTTTGTTAAGAGTATCTTCAGGCCATGTTCGGTTCTACATTATAGCATGACCAGAAATCTGTAATTTTAGTGAATTCCTTCAAAAAGTATAAATCACTTTATAGGGGATATCAATTTATTGGATCGATTCAACTTTATTGGTATATACAGGAATAGTTTGAAACCATTAAGGTGCTGAAACGTATGCATAATTGGTAACGTGAAAATATTGGAAAGGGTGAAAGGTGTGGAAACAGTATTAACCGTCGATCGTCTTGGGAAGTCCTTCAAGGATACAAGAATCATTCGTGATATTTCCTTTCATGTGAAAAAGGGAGAAATCATGGCTATATTAGGGCCGAATGGAGCGGGGAAAACAACGACGATTCGCAGCATTATGGGGATTATGTATCCTGATGAAGGGTCCGTTGAATTTCATAACCATACCTCCAAGGTAATTCCGAGGCATAAAATCGGCTATTTACCTGAAGAGCGGGGTTTATATAAAAATGTGAAGGTCATGGACATTCTTTTGTATTTTGCGGAATTAAAGGATTATCCTTTAAAGAAAGCAAAGCAGCGAGCACTGGAATATTTGAAAAAGTTTGGACTGGAAGGAAAAGATCAGGTTTCTATTGAGGAATTATCGAAAGGAATGGGGCAGAAGGTTCAATTTATTGCCTCCATTATTCACGAGCCGGAATTGCTGATTTTAGATGAACCATTTTCAGGGCTGGATCCGGTCAGTCAGGAAGTTTTTAAGGATGAGATCAAGGAATTGGCTCAGAATGGAACGGCTATTTTATTATCCTCACATCAGATGAATCTGGTTGAGCAGCTGTGTGACCGGTTATTTTTAATTCATCGGGGTCAAAAAATCATTTACGGGACCATTGATGAGGTGAAGAAGGAATATGCCAACTTTAAATGTACGATTCTCGGCTCTCATAACCGGGAGGAATTAGAGGCCATGACACAAGTGCAACGAGTGGAACAAAACGATAATGTAAGCACGCTCTATTTAGCACAGGATGTACATATCCCGACGTGGCTGAAGCAATTGCCGGATGGTTTGGATATTCAGGAGCTCAGAATTGATCGTGTTTCCCTGCATGAAATTTTTGTAGATATTGCCACCGGTAAGAATCTCATGGAAGAAGGAGGTATATCTAGCGATGCGGAATAGTATGAAGGTAGCGAAGTGGGAATATAAACGCAATATGAAAAATAAGTCCTTTATTATTTCCTTATTTTTAACTCCGCTATTGTTTTTAGTGTTTTTTAATTTGCCTCTGTTGTTTGATAATGATGATGAAGCAGAAAATGCAGGTCCGCAGATTCATATATATGATGAGCTTGGGGTGTGGAGTGAGGTTAAAAGTCAGCTCCCGGAAGAACAGACAGAAAACTGGCAGGAAATCGATGCCTTTAAGTCAGAGGAAGAGATCATTCAGGAATTGGAAAAAGAAGAGAATACAGCCTACATCATGTTAACGGAGGAAGTGTTGAAGAGCGGCGCGGTTCATGTATATATGAGTGAGGATTTAAATGAAAATACCGTTTTTCAGGCCAATATTCTGGAGCATCCCTTATTGGCTCATAAGCTTGCGGATATGGGTTTAACCAGCGAACAGGCACAAATTGCAGCCAGCGGAATTACGTTTGAACCCGTTACGCCGGAATCAGCCAGTCAAACTCAGACTTCAGAAAACGAAGGACAAAGACAAAGTCAGGAGGAGCTGCTGGAACGAGTGGTTCCGGTTGCCTTTGCGGGTGTCATTTTATTCTCAATTTTAATTACAGGAATGATGATTTTCCAGAGTGCCTCTCAGGAGAAAAAAGAGAAAGTGGCTGAAATCGTCCTATCATCCTTAACACCGGAAGAGCTCATGCAGGGAAAGATTTACGGTTACTTTGCATTGGGAATCACACAGGTCGCAGCATGGATGATTCTGATTCTTCCGTTTCTCGCCTGGAGAGTGGATATACCATTTCTTGAATACTTACTGGTTCCGGAGCTATTCTTACTAATATTTATTGCGATTGCCGGATATCTTCTGTTTGCTTCCATTTTTGTAAGTATTGGTGCAACGGTTGAAGATATGAACAGCACAAGTAACTTTCAGGGAATGCTGTTCATGCTTCCGTTTTTGCCGGCGATATTTATCGGTCCGATTATGTCTGATCCAAGTGGAATTATTGCTCAGGTCGGAACCTATTTTCCTATTACGTCACCGGGCGTTCTGTTAGTCAGATTAGCGATGCTTGAGGAATGGCCGTGGATAGAAATCATCATCGCAATCGCCATTTTAATCGTAAGTATTTGGGTATTTATGAAATTGGCAGGGAAAATCTTTAAAACAGGTATTCTTATGTATGGAAAGGATGCCACTCCTAAAGAAATTTGGAAATGGATTCGCCAATAGCCGAACGCTGGTAACATTGTTCGAACTAAGGACCATTGGAAATCAGTATGGCTTAGATTAGGGAGCACTCGGTTTTTAGTCTGGGTGCTCTTATTTATATGAAAAAACAAATAAATAATGAGAACTATCAGAATTCTGTGTTACGATAGAATCAACTAAAATGTGGAAAAAGAAGGTGGCTATTATTCTCTCAACAAATCAACCCATTCTATCGATAACAAATCTGGAAAAATCCTATGGTGTAAATCAGGTTTTAAATGGAATTGATTTAACCGTTTATAAAGGACAGATTATTGGATATATAGGACCTAATGGGGCGGGAAAAAGTACAACCGTAAAAATTATGCTCGGGCTTGAACAGAATTATTCAGGTCAGGTTGAGATTTTTGGCAGTGATATCGCAAATGATCCGGTGGAATATAAGCGCAGGATAGGGTATGTGCCTGAAGTTGCCGATCTCTATGATAATTTAACTGCACATGAATATCTCACTTTTGTTGGAGAACTGTATGGAGTGGATTCTGATAGTGTGGATCAGAAAGCTCAAAAGCTTATGAGTTTATTTGGGCTGGAAGACGTTTATCATAGTCGAATATCATCCTTTTCCAAAGGGATGAAGCAAAAGACGTTGATTATTTCGAGTCTCCTGCATAATCCGGATCTATTATTTCTGGATGAACCGATAGGCGGGTTAGATGCCAATAGTGTCATGGTCTTTAAGGAGGTTTTAGCACAGCTTGCTGCGCAGGGAAAAACGATTTTTTACTCCTCTCATATTATGGATGTGGTAGAGAAAATCAGCAATCGTATTATTCTTTTAAATGAAGGTCGGATTGTAGCAGATGGAAGCTTTGAAGAATTAAAACAAAAAAACCAAGAGGGAACATTGGAAGAGATTTTCAACCAGTTGACCGGGTTTGATGAGCATAAGGACATGGCTGAACAATTTGTTTCCATAGTTCAGGAGAAGTGATAAGGATGAAGGAATTTTCTACACTAAAATTTCTGGACTGTTTCAAATGGGTGTTTGAAAAAATGGGGGTTCAATATCCTTTATTAAGAAGTATACTTCAGGTTAAGCTCACGATGGACCAAAGAAGGGTACCGACGATATTCGATCAATCAAATGCTAAGAAGAAAGATCAAAACCATTTTTTAAAGTCATTAGGACTATATGCTTTTTATGGTCTTTTTCTTATTCCTTTTATTGTAATGGGCCATCAATATCTATTTCAGATGAGTTTGCTGTTTGGGCTGATGATGTTCATTGTCATGACGTCGATGATATCGGACTTCTCCACCGTATTGCTGGATGTGCGGGATCGTACAATTTTGTCTACCAGACCTGTTAATCGTAAGACAATCAGTACAGCCAAAGCGCTGCATATTATTATTTATTTGTTTTTTATGACGTTTGCAATGGTTGGTATTCCGCTGATCGTAAGTCTATTCACGAAAGGAATCCTATTTGCTTTTCTGTTATTGTTAGCCGTTGTGTTGGTCGATATATTTGTTGTTGTGATGACGAGCTTTCTGTATTTTTTCGTTTTGAGGTTTTTTGATGGGGAGAAATTAAAGGATATTATTAATTACGTACAAATAGGTCTTAGCATCTCCCTAATTGTTGGCTATCAGATTTTAATCCGGGCCTTTGAGTTTGTTGATTTGGAAGTCAGCTTTTCACCTGATTGGTGGCATATTTTTTTCCCGCCAATTTGGTTTGCAGCTCCCTTTGAAGTCTGGCTTGGTTCTGCTGGTGGTCCACTACTCTTCATTTATTCAGCATTGGCCTTTGTTATACCTTTTATTGCGCTTATCATATATGTTAAGCTGATGCCCGTATTTGAGAACCATCTGCAAAAGCTGTCCGATCACGGTGGCCAAAAGCAGCGAAAAAGGAAATGGAGGTACAGCACACTCCTGACATTCATCTGTTATACGAAGCAGGAAAGAACTTTTTTTCGTTTTGCAAGCCTGATGCTAAGTAAGGAGCGGGAATTTCGGCTGAAGGTTTATCCTTCATTAGGATTATCTCTGGTCTTTCCGTTTATCTTTTTATTTAACGAATTTCAGAATAAAAGTTTAGAAGAGGTCGCTTCCGGTAATTTTTATCTTTCCCTTTATTTTGGCTCCATTATGATTCCTACAGCTGTCATTATGCTGAAATATTCCGGTACGTATAAAGGGGCCTGGATATATCGAACAATGCCTGTCGAGGATTATAAAGATTTATATAAAGGGACACTAAAAGCATTCATCGTTAAACTTTATGTACCTATTTTTCTATTCGTTGGTGCTGTCTTTCTCTGGATCTATGGCAGAAGTATTTTGGAAGACTTACTTGCTATTTTTCTAAGCACGTGTTTATATGTGGCTTTATGTTTTATGATGATCAGAGGGACATTGCCTTTTTCAGAATCCTTTGAAGTTGCTCAGCAAAGCGAAGGCTGGACGACACTGCCTTTTATCTTTCTTCTTGGTGGCTTTTGGCTCATCCACTTATTCGTATTGAACCTGGCCTATGGAGTGCTCGGGTATATCGTGATTCTCATGCTGGCCAATTTATTCGCTTGGAGGAAGATAGTTAGATAAACCTTTTCATGTAAAAATTTTAGCTCATAAAAAAACAAAACACGACTTTCATTAGTCGTGTTTTGTTTTTGTTATCTTTACTTTATTTTTGACCGTATATTTCCTCGGTAGTGTAATAACCATCAGCTATGATTGTTTCGTCAATATTATCTTCTGTAACTGCTATGGGCTCCAGAAGAGAAGTTGGCACATCTTTAGCCCCGTTATTAATGGTGTTTTCTGTTTTAATAGATTCATTATTGGCTACCTGGATTGCCATCTCTGCAGCATTTTTGGCTAATAATTGGATAGGTTTGTAAATAGTTACCGTTTGTGTTCCGGCAACAATACGCTGAAGTGCACTCAGTTCAGCATCTTGTCCAGAGACAGGTATATCGCCTGCTAAACCATGATTTGATAATGCATTTATAGCACCACCAGCTGTTCCGTCATTTGCTGCAACAACGGCATCTACATTACTGTTATTTTGTTCTAGAACTTTCTGCATTTTTGACTCAGCAATTGTTGGATCCCAGTTTTTTGTATAGTTATCGTAAATCAGATTCACTTTCCCTTCATCCATTAACGGCTGAAGAACACTCATGGCTCCTTGCCTTAGAAGTTTAGCATTATTATCCGTTTCTGCCCCGCCAATATAAGCAAAGTTTCCTTCATCTGTATGCTTTATCACCTGACTAGCTTGTAACTCGCCTACTTTTTCATTATCAAATGATATGTAATAATCGAGGTCAGCATTTTTAATAAGCCGGTCATACGATATTACTTTAACTCCCGCATCGTGTGCCATTTCAACTATAGTGGCTGATGTATCTGCATTTTTTGGAACTACTACTAATACATCTACACCCTCTTCAATTAATAATTCGGCTTGTGTAATTTGAATTTGATCATTACCATTAGCAGCTAATGTTTTAACATTTCCTCCTAACTCAGTTACTTGTTCTTCAAAAATCTGTTTATCTTTATACCAACGTTCGTCTTGTAATGTATCTAAGAGAAAGCCTACATATGGTTTTTCGGTATCAGTTGTTAATTTGATATTGTCAGAATTATCGTCCGATTGTTTACTTGAAGATTGATCGGAACAGCCAATCATGACCATTGCAGCAAGGGTGAAAATGAGTATTAATTTTACGCCGTTATTAAGGTGCTTCATTGGTGTCTCCCCTCTTTATTTTAAAAATGTATTATACTTGGAATTTCTTCAATAATTGGTTCATGTTATTGACCATTTTTGTTAAAGTCTGAGTACTGTTTGAGATATTATCCATGGCATTGCTCTGTTCTTGTATGGATGCTGTGATCTCTTCTGTACCTGCAGCAGATTCTTCTGAAATAGAAGCAATATGTTCAACAGATTGATTAATATTCTGACTGGACTGTTCCAGGTCATCAAAGGTATTTGCAATCTGGTCAATTCTCTCACTCATATCTTCCACTTTGTTTTTTATACTGGTAAAGTACTCACTCGTAAATTGGATTTGTTCAGTACCCTTAGATACTTCTTCATACCCATTCTTCAAACTGTTAGACATTGAAGATGTGTCTTCCTTAATGCTGATGACAATTTCAGTAATATTTTCGATAGAGTCAGAAACTTCCTCTGCAAGTTTTCTAACTTCCTCGGCAACTACTGCGAAACCTTTACCTGCCTCACCAGCTCTGGCCGCTTCAATAGAGGCGTTTAAGGCAAGTAAATTCGTTTGATCTGCAATTGATTTAATGACAGAGATGATTTCTGTAATTGAATTCGTTTTATTTTCTAAGTTCTCTACGTTTGAAACTGAGGTTTTCATCACGTCATTAATTAAGTTCATCTGTTTAAGTGATTGAACCATTTGTTTGTTTCCTTCATCTGAAACATGTTCGACGCTATTGGAAAAATCAACTAACGCTTCACTGTTTTTTGCAGCATTTTGTAATTTGTTGCTAAAGGTGTTAGTGCTTTCTGAAATCGTCGTTGCTTCACTTGCCTGGTTACTTGTCCCAGAGGCTAGTTCTTCTATTGTGGAGGCAATTTGATGACTGCTTGTTTTTACTTCATCTGTTGAATTAGAAACAATACTGCTTTGTTGATCAACTTCATTCGATAAATCTGTAATTTCATTAATCATATCTCTTAAACTATTTCCCATATAATTAATAGATTGAGAGAGCTGACCAATTTCATCATTGCCCTTACTATGTAATTCTTTAATTTGCAGATCTCCAGAGGCTATTTGATTACTTGTATTTACAACTTGATTTAGATTTTTGCTTATTTTTCGGCTTACAAGAGTAAGTACGATGAAGGATAGTACAATAGAGAGAAGTCCTGTTATTAATAAGGTCCACATCGTATTGCTAATTGTAGATTTTGTATTGTTTAATGATGTTTGATTGGATTTGGTTGCAGCACTTTTTAATTGTTCTCCCAGCTTTTTTGTATCCTCTTTTAGTTTGTTTGTTGATGCTTGTAATTCCTGATATTGATCTGTGTCCATTTGTTTAACTTGAGGGACAGCGGTGCTGAAAAAGTATTCATCTAACTCATTGTTATTTTCGATGATTTGGTTGAACAAATCTAGTTGTTCTTCATTTTTCAGTTTTTCTTTTAACGACTTTGCTGTTGCTGCAAACTGTTTACTAGCAGTTAAGTACTCTTCTAATTTGGCCTCTTCCTCGGCAACAAAATAATCAGGGATTTGAATGTATTTTTCATTGAAGTATGAAACTAATTCAGAAGAGTCGAGAGCTACTTGATTTGTAGTCATTGTTTCATCCATTGTCTGCTTTGTGTTGTTTAACAAAAAATACGTAAACAATATAGAACAACAGAATATTACGGCCATTACAGAGAAGATAATCGCATATTTCCCACCTATTTTGATATTACTCCATTTCAAGTTATTTCCTCCTTACTTGTCATTCATGTTGATTTGCAGAAAAAAGTAAACTTAGCCCTTTCTATATTTTTAAAAACATACTAAATTATAGCAAAAACCGACAAAAGTTGATATGGATAAATAATGAAGAATAGAGGATAGGATATTACAGAAGGAATAAAAGGAATAAGAATCTTGAGTTTTGTGTATACAGGTAAGTTTTTGTTTAGAGGAGTGGGGGGGAGCGGAAATGAATGTAGAACATTAAACATAAAGAAACCACCGTTTACAAAATATGCAGGGACGGTGGTAAAAGAGGGTTACCCACCCTCTTGCTAAAAATTTAACAAAGTGGGGATCTTTACGTTTTACTCCATGACCGGATAAACGCCATTTTCATCATGGACTTCTTTACCGGTTAATGGTGGGTTGAACACACAAACCATACGCATATCGCCGCCTTCATAAGCACGAAGCAAATGCTCATCATGCTCATCAAGGGCATAAAGCGTACCGGCTTTAATGGGCCATACTTTATTATCCTTCAAAGTTACAACTTCCCCTTCACCTTCAATGCAATAAACGGCTTCCAGGTGATTTTGATACCAGATATGGGTTTCTGTTCCCGCTTTGATAATCGTATCATTAACGGAATACCCCATGTTATCCTTTTTGTTAATTAAGCGGCGACTTACCCAAGTGCCTCCATCCACATCATTTTCTGTACCTAGAACATCTTCTAATTTTACGACTTTCATGTTAACTTCCTCCCCTGGTTTTAATTCATAATTGGTTCTTTAACGAGTGTTTTAACACTTTGTTCTATGATGTCAAACCCTTTTTTGAGGGCATCATCATCAATATTCATAGCCGGGAATAGTTTAAAGACTTCATCCTCGGGACCGGACGTTTCCATAATCAAACCGTGCTTGAATGCCTCTTCAGCCACTTTGGAAGCAATGCCGTCGACGCCACAGGCAATACCAGCCATCAGTCCGCGTCCGCGTACTTCTCCTTTTAGCTCAGGAAACTTATCATTCAGTTGAGTAAGGAATTCCTCAACCATTTTTCCTTTGCGCTGGATTTCTTTTTCAAAATTGTCATCTTTCCAGTAGTCGAGGGCAGCGGCTGCGGTCACAAACGCATGATTATTCCCTCTGAAGGTTCCGTTATGTTCACCTGGATTCCACACATCCAGCTCAGGGCGGAACAAGGTAATGGCAAATGGGACCCCGTAGCCGCTGAGAGATTTGGACAGGCAGACAATGTCCGGTTTAATACCCGCAGGCTCAAAGCTGAAGAATGTACCGGTTCTTCCGACTCCTGCCTGAATATCATCCACAATCAGCAGAATATCCCAGCGCTTACAGATGGCTTCAATCCGCTTTAGCCATTCTAAACGGGCTGCGTTAATTCCACCCTCACCTTGTACGGTTTCCACGATCATAGCGGCAGGAATATCCACACCACTTCCGCCATCTTCAAGGAAACGCTCAAGGTAATCTAATGTATCATAATTATCTAAAACATAATTATCGTATGGCATCGTTACTGCATTCTGTAACGGAACTCCTGCCCCTTTTCGTTTGGCAGCATTCCCTGTTACGGAAAGCGAGCCAATGGTCATTCCGTGAAACCCGTTGGTAAAGCTTATGATATCGGTTCGGCCCGTTACTTTACGAGCGAGCTTAAGTGCACTCTCCACGCTGTTTGTTCCTGTAGGGCCCGGAAACATCATCTTATACTCCAAGTTTCTTGGCTTTAAAATTACGTCATTAAACTTTTGGATAAATTCTGCTTTAGTGTTCGTAGCCTTATCCAAAGAGTGAGTGATGCCGTCCTGTTCGATATACTCAATAAGCTTTTTCTTCATTTTGTCGTCATTATGGCCATAGTTCAGAGCACCAGCACCTGAGAAGAAGTCGATGTATTCACGACCCTGTTCGTCCCAGATTTTATGTCCTTTGGCTTTTGTGAACACAGTAGGAAAGCTGCGGCAGTAACTGCGTACCACGGACTCGTATTTTTCAAAAACTTCCATATCAGTATGACTCAAACTTTTTCCTCCTTCATTTTTTACCTAATGAATCGGTCTTTTAAAAATGACTTTCCAGTATTTCTCTATATATTAATATACACGTTTTCAGTCATTATTAACTTCCGAGGAGTAAGCTCCTTACTTAAGTGGGCCAATTTTGAAGGCCAGCTCTTCCTCGTGATCATCCGTTGGGAATAAATCTTCTGTGAAGCATTCCGAGACTTTGCAATCAGTATTATGCTTGCGAGCCAAACCTCGGAATAGAGATTGTGATGCTCTGTTTGAAGGCGTTACGGTTGCTTCAACGTAGCGGACATCCTCGCACGCCTCACGCTGAATTAATTCATTTAACAATCTGGATGCAATTCCCTTTCCTTGCTGGGAAGAATCAACCCCAATTTGCCAAACAAACACAACATCTGGCTTCTCTGGAGGGATAAATGCAGTAACAAACCCTGCTAACTCATCATTTTCTTTTGCGACTACACACGTGTCGGCAAAATACTCACACATCATAATGTACTTATAAGGTGAGTTCTGATCGAGGCTGGAATCGTTTACTAATTCCCACATCGCAGAGCCATCTGTCACATCGGGTTTTTCGAACGTAATGGAATCCGATTGCTTCGATGGCGTAAGAACCATTTGACTATTAATAATAACTGCTCCCTTCGTTTACGTAATTTTCAATACATTTATTATCATAAAGATGACAGAAATTTTCTTCAAATTAGTTTAAATGTGATTCGAGTGGTTTATTTATGCTTTGGAAGGATGAATCGAGTTCACGTGGACGATTATTAAAATTGCTTATGTATTGTTACTTTTTCTAACGATTATTAGAAATATGGCTTCAGAAGAATAACAAAGAGGCAGAATGCATAAAATTCTTGCTTTAGCGCTTTAAAGCATGTGGGGACAGTCCCGCGCGTAAAAATTTTTTAACAAACTGTTTATGATTTTTACAAAATAGGATTATATCTTGTGGGTTTTCATTCACAAACTTGATAGAGTTATATTTTTATTTTCCTTTATTCATAGGCTTCTATCGTATGAATTTATTTATTAATTATATTTTGGTATGATTTTTGCATAATTGGTTAGGTGGAGTGAAAAGGGGTGTGAATGAGACATGCAGGAATTATGGGATTACATGATGAACAATCAGACTCTTATTTGGACGTATACACTGGAGCATATGCAATTAGTGGGGCTTTCGGTTGTGATTGCCATTGCTATTGGTGTGCCGTTGGGTATCTATTTAACTACCAACGATTATTTAGCAGAAACGGTTTTGCAGATGGCGAATGTCATGATGACCATACCTAGTATTGCTTTATTTGGCATTATGATTCCGATCCTTTCATTGATTGATCAGGGGATTGGCTTTGTTCCAGCGGTTATTGCGCTTATTTTATATTCCCAATTACCGATTATCCGAAACACCTATGTGGCCATTAAAAACGTAGATCCACATATTAAAGATGCTGCGAAGGGAATGGGAATGAACACCATACAAAAATTACGCAAAGTGGAAATCCCCAATGCACTTCCCGTTATTATGGCAGGGGTAAGACAGGCCGTCATTATGAATATAGGGATTGGAGCCATCGCAGCATTTATTGGGGCTGGTGGCCTTGGTGTATTAATCAATCAGGGAATAGCGAGAACAAATTCTACCATCGTAATGGCTGGAGCGATTGCGATTTCGATTATGGCGATTGTCGTTGATATGCTGCTCGGATTGTTCCAGAAGAAAATGACACCTAAAGGTCTTGAAGAAGATCTGTAATCGTAAGGAGTGAATAGATTGATTGACTTTAATCACGTAACAAAAGTATTTAATGACGACATTAAAGCGGTTGATGATATTAGTTTTCATGTACCGGAAGGAAATATTGTGGTCTTTCTGGGACCTTCAGGCTGCGGAAAGACCACAACTCTTCGTATGGTCAATCGCCTGGAATCCATTTCGGAAGGTACCATTTCCGTAAATGGCAACAGTGTGAATGACTTAAATCCGATTGAACTGAGAAGAAACATTGGTTACGTCATTCAGCACAATGGTCTTTTTCCAAATATGACGATTGAGCAGAATGTCATGGCTGTACCTGATCTGCTCGGCTGGGACCGTAAGAAGAAAAAGGATCGGTTTAACTATTTAATGGATTTAGTCGGATTGAATCCTGATCAGTTCCGAAAGAGGTATCCTCATGAACTGTCAGGTGGTCAGCAGCAGAGAATCGGAATTATTCGTGCGATGGCCGCTGATCCGCCGGTCATGTTAATGGATGAACCATTTGGGGCCTTAGATCCGATTATCCGGTCTCATATTCAAAATGAGTTTTTACAAATTCAGGAGGAGGTCCAGAAAACCATCCTGTTTGTCAGTCACGATATAGATGAGGCCATTAAGATGGGAGACAAGGTTGCCATATTCCGGGAAGGGAAATTGATGCAGTACGATGCACCTGATGAGATCCTCGCCCATCCGACCAATGATTTTGTAAGAAAGTTTGTCGGGAAGGATCGTGCTCTGAAAAGTTTAAGCCTGCATCATATTCAGGACCTTGTGAATGAACAGAATTTGAAATCAGCAAATGAAACGAACAAGCAACAGAAAACAGTGCCTATTCATACAAACCTGAAGGATGCCCTTTCTATCCTGTTAAACCAGGAAGCGGAACAATTAGTCGTACAATCCGGAGACGATAAAATCGGAGCTTTAACCATCCAGGATATCGAAAACTATTTACATGAAAAAATAATGTAAGAGGAGGGAAACCAATGAATAGAAAAAAACTCCTCGCAACCCTGCTCAAGACTTTGCTTTCCATACTAACAGTACTGTTTTTTGTTTGGAGTTATCGATCAGGATATTACCAATTGATCTTTGATGATCCAGAAGGTTTCTGGTATTTATTCCAACAGCATTTAAAGATGGTGCTGCTGTCGTCATCACTGGCGATCGCATTATCTGTTCCATTGGGAATTCTGGTCACCAGGCCTAAGTTTAAAAAAATACAATGGCTGATTATGAATACGGCGAACCTGGGTCAGACGATTCCGAGTTTGGCAATATTAGCTTTGGCCATGACGTGGATGGGTATTGGCTTTAAGCCGGCTGTATTTGCCTTATTTCTTTATTCATTACTGCCCATTCTTCGTAATACCGTAGCGGGAATCGATTCGATTAAACCTGAACTGTTGGACGCTGCACGCGGGATGGGGTACAAACCCTATCAGATTCTATTTAAAATTGAGTTGCCGAATGCAGCCTTTTCCATTCTTGCCGGTATCCGTACAGCTGTCGTTTTAAATATTGGTACAGCTGCACTTGCTTATTTAGTCGGCGGAGGTGGATTAGGTGACTGGATCTTTACAGGGATCATGATGAGGGACAATATTTACTTGCTTTCAGGTGCTGTTCCTGTCACCTTACTGGCACTATTTGCAGATCTGATTCTGCGTATTATTGAAAGCTTTGTTATATCAAAAGGTGTGCGCCAATCTGTTGAAGCAGATGGATGACAAATAAAGGAAAAATTAGAGGAGGATATTAACATGAAAAAGGTTTTATCGTTTTTATTAGTGCTTTCTTTAGTATTTGTTACCGCATGTGGCGGTTCTGAGGAATCATCCGGTAGTGATGGTTCAGGAGATGGAGAGAAAAAGCTTGTCATTGGAGCGAAAAACTTTACGGAGCAATTTGTTCTATCTAAAATCCTTTCTATTTACCTAAAAGAAAACGGCTATGAAGTTGAAGAGAAAAATAATATGGCCAGTCAGGTTGTTCGTACGGCTCTGGAAAATCAACAGGTTGATCTTTATTGGGAGTACACAGGTACAAGTCTGGTCACTTATAATAATCAGGATCCTATTGCAAACGCTGATGAGGCCTATGAAGCGGTAAAAGAAATTGACAAGAAAAATGGGATTGTCTGGTTAAATCCGGCCGATGTCAACAATACGTATACATTAATGATGAGAAAAGATGACTCAGAGGAATTAGGCATTAAGACCATCAGTGATTTGGCTGAATATATGAATGAAAATCCAGATGAATTACTTATCGGAACAAACGCTGAATTCGCGACACGCCCTGATGGTATTAAAGGGGTTCAGAAAACTTATGGGTTTGAGGTTCCATCCAGTAATTTGAAGAAAATGGATTCCGGTTTGTTCTATCAGGCACTAAGAGATGGCCAGGTTGATGTTGCTACCGGATTTATGACCGATAGCCGCATTAAGGCATTTGATCTGGTAACGCTTGAAGACGACAAAAACTTCTT
This sequence comes from Virgibacillus sp. MSP4-1, assembly GCF_010092505.1. NCBI lineage: Bacteria > Bacillati > Bacillota > Bacilli > Caryophanales > Bacillaceae > Virgibacillus > Virgibacillus sp. MSP4-1. Next base: position 2,504,465 of record NZ_CP048021.1, on the reverse strand, counting down.
CCCGGCTTACCATGCAGCTATTACGATTCATGAGGACTCATTAGCCAAGTACCCTGAATTGGAAGAGCTTCTAAAACCGCTTGCTGAAAATCTTGACTCTGAAACGATGATGGATTTAAATTATCGTGTGGATATTGATGAAGAAAGCGAGACAGATGTAGCAAGAAGTTGGTTAGTTGAAAATGGATTAATAGAAGAATAAGTAGAGAATTTTTAAAGCGGAGGTGACGATACGTTGCCTTCGCTTTTTTGAATTCCTGCCTAACTTCGATATAATAATACCTGTACCTATTTATCATGCATAATCTGGCTGTTGTATCCCCTGCTTCAGAAGTGGGAGGGTAAATGGTCAGTAATTCCTGATAAGTTCAACTAACCATCAGCAGGAGCCCCCTACTTGATGGAAGTATCACTTTAGCTATTTTGAAGGGTGTTAGCGTACGATGAAAAAGATCCTCCCAGCAAGATTGACGAAAAGATTTATTGTATTAGGCCTGTTTCTGATTATGATTCCATTATTTGTAATTCTGTATTTAGGTGTGATGTCTTCAAAGGATATCGTGGATAATCAGACAGAAAATCAGGCAATACAAGTGACGAAAAGTCTTTCCAATCAGACTACGAATTTATTTGAATATAAAATGAAGCTGCTTGAAAATATATCAGTAACCGATCGATTGACGAATCATGCATCGGAATGGCCCCGTTCAGCTATCACAGATTTAGCTGTTAATGATGCTTTCTTTCAGCAGATTTATTTAGTCAGCCAGGACGGACAAATCCTCCATCAAGCCCCCACTGGTCAAGAGGGAATGGATAACCTTCCTCCAAAACTTCAGCCCATATTGAATGAACTGAAATGGAGACGGTCCTCCTTTTCGTCAACGGTTGTAACGAAAAATAATAGACCACCTGGTATTTTCATAGCCGTTCCGCTACAGGCAGAGGAGCATGGAGAGGTTCACAGTGGATTCATTGCACAGGTGAGTGTGGATTTTCTGCAAAAAAACAGCAAACAGAATATTGTGGGACAGGAAGGAAGAAGCTTTCTCCTTGATCAGGATGGAACGGTGCTCATCGATACAAACGATAATAAAAGTATGGGATTACGTCTGACGTCTCCCGTCGTGGAAGAGGGATATTCCGGGAGGACAGGCATTCGTTATGGATCTGTACTGCAGGAGAAAGTGCTGATAGCCTACAGTCCCGTCGATCATCTTCCTTTTTTATCGGTTACGACTATCCCTGTTGATCATGTAAATGCCGCAACAAAAAATTTAACCTTTTCATTAATTATGGGACTTGTTGTATTAACGATAGCTGTGACCATCCTTCTGTATTTTAGTGTGAAATGGGTAATTAAACCAATTAACGCATTAACCGAAGAAGCCAATCAATATGTTCAGGGTGGAAAATGGAAATTTAATCTGCTGCAGGAAAAAGACGAGGTAAAAACCTTATCGAAAGCCTTAAATTACATGGCCACCAGCCTGAAGGAAAAGGAACGCTATCTTCAGCTCATTCTGGGGTCCTTTCCTTTTGGTGTCATTACCATGGATCCTTTGGGTAACGTGACATCTGTAAATGACAAGGCGAAAGAACTATTAAATCGTAAACATAAAAGGTTAAAAGGAAAGTCGATTTCTGCTTTGCCTGTCCCCTTAAAAGAACATTTTGAGACTTGTAAAAATGCCTCATCTGACTTTGAAGGAATAAAAGATGAGTATATATACAGAAATCTATATGGACGCAAGCTTGTTTTAAGACGGTTCAGCTCTCCTCTGTTAGATGAAACGGGACAGGTGATTGGGGTTGTGACGACCTTCTGGGATATTACCAAAGTGAGGCAGCTGGAACAGCATATCCAGAGGTCAGAACAGCTGGCAGCCATAGGTCAGATGACAGCAGGCCTCGCCCATGAAGTGAAAAATCCTCTGGGTACGATACAAATGGCCAGTGATTTAATAGAGTCGGAATTTAAGGAACTGGAAAATCGCTATTCCTTTAAAGGAAAGGATCCCGAAACGATTAAGGAGGCGCTGAACGATATTCAGGACGAAACGGACCGTATGAACGAACTGGTGAAAAGCTTTCTGCAATTCAGCCGGGAAACGAAGAAAGAAGAAAGCATCATTGATTTGACAGAATTAGTGAATGAAATACTCCATCTACTATCTCACCAGATGAAACAGAAGAAAATTGAAATAAATACCATCTACCCCGAAGAACAGGCATTTGTTAAAGGAGATCGTAACCAGATAACACAGGCCCTTTTAAATGTGTTCTTAAATTCTATGGATGCGGTTGAACAGCAGGGGAAAATTGAAGTAACGATAGAAAAAGTGGACCAGCAATATGTGCTTGAAGTGATGGATGATGGAGTGGGAATATCCCAGTCGAAAATGAAACGTATTTTTAACCCTTTCTATTCAACCAAGCAGGAAGGTACAGGGCTGGGATTATCCATTACGCATGATATTATTAATAACCACGGCGGTTATATGGAAGTAGAGAGTGAAACAGGTGTCGGAACAACGATGCTCATTTATTTAAAAGCCTTTAAATAAGGGGTCAAACGGGAAGGGGAATGACGATTGAGTAAGCCAAAAACCATTTTATTTGTAGAAGATAATGAGAAATTCCGTCGGCTTTCCACCATGACATTAGAAAAAGCAGGATATCAGGTAGTGGAGGCTGCCAGTGGTGAAGAGGCTGCTCACAAAATCAATGAAAGAGAAATTGATCTTATTCTGTTAGATATATTATTGCCTGATACAACAGGCTTAAAATTGCTGGAAAGCTGGAAACCGCAGTATGAGGATATCCCTATTATAGTCTGTACGGCCTATGGGGATATAGGCGATGCGGTCAAAGCGATGAAAATGGGGGCTTTTGATTACTTAACCAAGCCCATGAAGGCGGATGAATTAAAGGTAGTCATTGAACGGGCGATTGAATGGCAGGATCTTCACTATGAAAACAGGGAGCTCAAGGCCGCTGTTGAAAATAAATATCAGCTTCAGGGGATGGTTACCCGAAGTAAAAGTATGATTGACGTGTTTGGCTTAATTGAACGGGTAGCTCCCCAGGATGTGACCGTGCTTATGGAAGGGGAGAGTGGAACCGGCAAGTCCCGGTGTGCAAGAGCCATTCATCAGGAAAGTCGCAGAAAGGATGGGCCCTTTGTCAAAGTAAACTGCGCCGCCATTCCATCCAATCTGCTGGAGAGTGAATTATTTGGCTATGAAAAAGGAGCGTTTACCGGAGCTGATACATCGAAAAAGGGACTATGTCTAACAGCGGATAAAGGGACATTGTTTCTGGATGAAATCGGGGAAATATCGATTGATCTGCAGGCCAAACTCTTGCAGTTCACTCAGGATAAAACCTTTACTCCATTAGGAAGCGCAAAAGAAGTTTCATCAGATGTACGTTTAATTGCCGCAACCAATCGCAATTTATGGGACATGGTTCAGGCAGGAGAATTTCGGGAGGATCTGTATTATCGACTAAACATCATAGGGCTGAAACTTCCGCCGCTAAAAAAACGTACAGAGGACATTCCCGGACTGATCCAGCAATTCCTGTCAGAATATGAGAAGGATTATCAGCGTTCTTACTCCATTTCTGATTCCCTGGTTCAGAAGCTGTGCAAATATCCATGGCCGGGAAATATCCGTGAACTGCAAAACGCAATAGCCAGAGCTGTCGTTTTAACAACAGATGGCGAATTAAAACTGGACGATTTTCCTAATGAAGTGATTGAGGATTTTGAAGGCGATGCTCATGGGGAAGAAGAGAGTATCAACCTTTCCATTGATGAGGACTTCTCGTTGCCTGACCATATTGAACAAGTGGAGATTCATGCTATTGAAGAAGCACTAAGGGCCGAGCATGGCAACCAGGCACGGGCAGCAGAACGATTGGATATTTCCAGACAGAGTCTTTTGTATAAGATCAGGAAGTATAATATTGAATTGGAGAGGGATTAAGAGAGAAGGTAGCCATTTGTTGAATAGCATGTGCTGATAGGCAAAGAAAAACGCTTGGATCTTAATATCATCCAAGCTTTTTTTTATTGCTCAAGTACCTTTTAAAGAATTTAAGATAAGTGCTGCTCGGCTTGTGATGACACCGTTTTTTGCTTCAACAGACCCCGGTCGTATAAATAAGTAGTTAGATACGGAACCATGAGCAGGAAGATCAATCCGTAGAATAAATAATGAATATTTGAATGATCCACGACTAACCCACCAAGTACAGGCCCTACCATACGACCGCCTGTAGCAATACTATTAATCAGTCCCTGGTAATAACCGGATTTTCCTTTAGGAGCCAGTTGATCTGCTAAAGTGGGAACGGCTGGCCAGACTAAAACTTCACCTAATGTCAAAATAATCATACCAGTTACGAACGAGGCAAAGGATTCGGCAAATAGAATATAGATAAAGGAAAACAGAAAGATTGTATTCCCAATATAAATATGAACTCTTGGAGAGGGAATCCATTTACCAATCAATTTTACGAGGGGCTGGGCAGCAATAATTAATACACCATTTATCGTCCACAGTGTACTGTAGTTGCTTACGGATATGCCCAGCTCCTGAGTATAGGAAGAAATGGTGGACTGCCACTGGACGTAGGCAATCCAGCTGATAAAAAAACCGATCCCCAAAATCATTAACGCACGGAAGGACGCTTTGTCTTTTCCCTTATCCGCCTGATAATCCATCCCGCCTGTGTAGGCGACATGGTCCATTCTTTGTTCAATCGGCTTAAATTTAAATAAAACGATGATAAAGAAAAGGAGAAACGTCACCGCATTTGCGACGAATATAAGCGAAAAGGAGATGCTGGCAAAAAAACCACCAAGGGATGCGCCGAGTGCTACCCCGAGGTTTTGTGCCACATATATAGCATTAAACGCACGCCTGCCTCCTTCTGGCCATGCAGAGCTTGCAAAGGCAAACATGGAGGGCTTTACCATTCCGGAGCCTAATCCAATCGTCATTAATAGAATCATATACGGAACGATGCTGTTGTAGAAAGCCAGAACAGTTGCAGAAAGCATGGAAATGGAGATTCCTAACATGATAGTTTTATAACCGCCGATTTTATCAAAAAGGGTACCGCCAATCAGATTCCCCAAAATGGCAAACCCCTGATTAAGCATTAAAATAATCCCTGCAAAGGCCAGAGATTTCCCTAATTCATTGTGCATATAAATTGTGTTTAAGGGCCATATAAATGAAGCCCCAGTGACATTAATGGCCATCCCGATAATGAGAATCCAGATGTGCTTAGGCATAATTATCCGACCTTTTCTGGTTGTAAAATAAATGAGTACTAGAGAATACTAATAGAATTTAAAGGGAAATGCAATCTTTTTCGCTATTTACCAAAATTTTGAGATGCGGCCTCTATGATCATGAAAAAACAGGATTTCATAAACGCATCATTGATTTCTTTGGGTATTTAAGCTTCTTATAAATCTATTTATGGAATTAGACGGAAATGTCATTTAGCTATACAATGAAGGAAATGTGTGAAACGCAATCTGGGATGGAGTGAAAGAGGATGCAATTGATCTTAGCGGAAAAACCGTCCGTGGCGAAGAACATTGCCGATGCACTAAACGTTAAAGGAAAAAAGGATGGCTATTATGAAGGGGAGAATTTTCTTATCACCTGGGCTTTTGGACATTTATTGGAGCTCTATGATGCGAAAGACTATGACTCCAAAATGGCCCGCTGGAAAATGGACAACTTCCCGTTCATTCCGTCCAGTTTTCAGTATAAAGTAAAAAGTAACCCAAAAGACCGCTCCAAACCGGACTGGGGTGTGCAAAAGCAGCTCAAAACCGTTCATCAGCTAATGAAAAGGTCAGATGTAGAAGCGATTATCTCTGCTTGTGATTATGACCGTGAAGGACAGTTAATCGGCGACAGTATAATCTATAAACAGAAGCCGAAAAAGCAAGTCTATCGGTTGCTGCTGAATGAATGGACACCAGAGGGAGTAAAGGAAGGAATGAGCCGGCTCAGGCCCAACCAGGAATTGCGTCCTTTACTTGATGCAGGTATGAGCAGACAGTGGGCTGATTGGGTGATTGGAATCAACCTTACATCTGTAGCCACGTTGAAATATCAAAAAGGCAAAGGGAAGGCACTCAATATCGGACGTGTTTTACTGCCAACATTAAAAATTATTTATGACAGGGATAAGGAAATAGAGCAGTTTAAGCCTGAAGAGTATTTTAAACTTACCGCAGCCTTCAAAACGAGGGATGGAGAAACGTATGAAGGAACGTACATGGAAAAGAAACAGGAAAAGTTCAACGATCAGAACGTCTTAACCCGGATTAGGGAAGCGGTCATGAACAAGGATGGGAACGTCATCGACAAACAAGTGGAAAGGAAAAAAGAGTTCCCTCCTTACTTATTCAATCTATCAAACTTGCAGGGGTTTATTACAAATAAGTATAAAGGCTGGTCCAGTGATAAAGTGCTGAAAGTGGCCCAATCTTTATATGAGAAGAAACTGATTACCTACCCAAGAACGTCCAGTATTGCCCTGGATGAAAGTCTGGTCAGAAAAACAGCCAAGGTCTTAAATGTCCATTCAGAAAATCTCCCTTATAAAGATGAAATTACCTTTAAAAAATCAAAGCGTGTATTTAATAATCAAAAGGTAGAAAGCCATAGCGCAATTATCCCTACATACATGAAGCCGAAACAGCTGACCCGGGATCAGGAAATTGTTTATACAGCCATTAAAAATCGCTTTATTATGCAATTTATGCCGATTGCAGAATCAGAACAGACACTGTTAAAAACGAAAGTAGATGCAGAGGATGTAAATGGGTACTTCTTAACTAAGGGGAAGGTTCAGATCGTTGAAGGCTGGAAAAAGGTTGACCATATTCAATCCAAAGATGTCATCCTGCCAAAGGTAAATCTGAATGATCAGGTGTCTGTGGCGGACGCAAAGGTTTCCTCTCATATGACCAAACCGCCCAAACGTCATACGGAAAAAACACTTCTTAAAGTGATGGAAACCTGTGGGAAGAGTTATAAAGAGGAAGAGGAGGCCGGTGACGATTCCAGCGATGAAGAAATGCTGGGCAGTATATTGGCCGGCTTCAGCATCGGAACCCCGGCCACCAGGGCAGAAACGATTAAAAAGCTGAAGGATATCGGATATATTAAAGCTGATAAGAAAAACCTTATCTGTACACCGTTAGGAAAGAGACTGGTAGAGTCCTTCCCTATTCAGGAGCTGTTTGATTTGGAGTTCACAGGACGATTGGAAAAAACGCTATCAGATATTGAGAAAAACAAGGTGAAAAAGGACCAGTTTTTAAACCTGGTATTCTCCTTCACATCTGACTCGGTCGAAAAAATTAAGCAGGCGGAAGACATTACCATTAATGAGATCAAGTCATCTAAAATCAGCAATGAAGTCCTTGGAAAATGTCCGGTCTGCGGCGAAAATGTCATCGATTCATACGTAGCCTTCAGCTGCAGCAACTGGAAAAAGGGCAAGGGCTGCTCATTTGCCATCTGGAAAAATGATAAGTACCTGGCCAGCATGAAAAAGAAGCCCACCAAAACGATGGTCAAATCTTTACTCAAAAACGGCCGCGCCCACGTAAAAGGGCTGACCAGCAAAAAAGGCAAAAAATTCAGCGCCTACCTAAAATACGAAAAAGACCCTGATAAAAAATACTTTTCATGGAAAATGGAATTTAAGTAGGTAGAAAAGCGGAGGCGACCGGTTAGGTCTGCGGGATAAGACGAAGACATGGAGTGGCCTGGGTTTGTGAAAGGCTGGAGAATTGTCCTTCAAATTGACCGCATAACACTTATGTCGGGCCAAACTTGAACCCTACTTTCTCACCAATGTCTAATTCATATTTATTGGGGTTCCTCTCGGCATATCAAAAGTTAATTTACAGAAAAGGAGTAAAAATCAATGGAACTTCAACAACAGCTTAATCAATACCAGGAAAATCAGCAAAACCGGGGACGTTTGCTGATTAGCTGTCCTGATCAGTCTGGAATTATAGCAGCGGTATCCCGTTTTTTATATGAGTTTGAGGCTAATATACTGGATTCGAATCAGCATTCAACCAACCCTGAGGGAGGAACCTTTTTTATTCGAATCGAGTTTGAATGTCCGGACCTGGTAAACAAAAAAGAGAGATTACAGAATCAATTTCAATCGATTGCGGACAAATTTTCAATGAATTGGGATTTGAGTCTGGTACAGGAGCTTAAAAAGACGGCCATTTTTGTATCCAAACAGCTGCATTGTCTTCGTGAACTTCTCTGGGAATGGCAATCGGGAGATATGATGACAGACATTGCCTTAGTGATCAGTAATCATGAAGAGGCCCGGGGCGTTGTAGAGTCCTTGAATATCCCCTTTTATTATATACCGGCAACGAGAGAAACCCGGCAGGAAGCAGAGGAGCAACAACTAAAGCTTCTGGAAGAATATCAGATTGATCTGATTGTACTGGCGAGGTATATGCAGATTTTAACACCGGATTTTGTTCAGGCATATGAACACAAAATTATTAATATCCATCATTCCTTTCTGCCGGCCTTTGTTGGAGCAAAGCCATATGAACGTGCGTATGAGCGGGGAGTCAAACTTATTGGAGCGACTTCACATTATGTAACGAATGATCTGGATGAAGGACCCATTATTGAACAGGATGTAATGAGGGTCAATCACCGGGATCAGGTTCAGGATCTAAAGAAAATAGGTGGTTCCATTGAGCGTAGTGTGTTAACCCGGGCAGTGAAGTGGCACTTAGAAGATCGAATCCTCGTTCATGACAATAAGACCATTGTTTTTTAGATGAAATATGGTTTCCACCATTACTAGAAGAAACCTAAAAGCTATAAATCTTATCAAAAATTGAAGGCTATCACATAAACATGTCGAAATAGATAGTTTATATGAACCATTATGAAAGGGGCCACTTACTGAGAAATTTCATACACCCATAGAAAGTCATGGAGGGATAAGGTGAGGAGAAAATTTTTATGGACATCTATTTTATTTGGTGCAGTGGTAGTTACAATAACTTTATGGTACATCTGGCCCAAATCCTATCATCACACGTTTGAAGGAATTCGCTATCAATTGGGATCTGAAAATACTGAAATAGAAGAATCAGTCACTGTTGAGCTGGATGGGGAAATTCAAAATCGATTGTTTGAAAACAGGACGTATAGGGGGACAATTCGGATCGCTGGTCAAAAGATTCCCCCTGAAAATGCCGGGGAAGTAGAGATACAATTTGATATTAAGGATGGTGGGGATGGTGTGAAGTATACAGTAATGAAAGACGAAGGGAATTATCCCACTTTATATTTTCTTGGAACCATCTTTTTAAATGATCAGCTTGATGAGCTTGCCTTGACGATTCACGATCAGAGGGAGTCAGGTTCAAGCTGGAGCAGTAAGGATGGTATGATGATTACGGCTCCAGCCGGGAGTCGCTCGGAAGCACTGTCCACTGCAAATAAGCTGATGAATGAAATTTTACAGCAGCCTTTGGAGTAGGAGTAATATCATGATTTGGAGGAGGGGTATTTATCGAGAATGTCTATTTTTTACATGGCTTCATGGGAACAGGTCAAACGCATTTTGCAAAACAGCTGTCAGCTTTTAAAGATATGAACGCGGAAGCTGTTGATCTACCAGGACACGGTTATTCAACAGAGAAGACTGATACAGCAGACATCGATCAGCCTGATATTTACTAGTTAGACAATTCATATAGAATACTTAAAGCGAGAACGAACATTTAGTCCGTTCTCTTATTTAAACGTTGGACAATTCTGTCTCCAATGTCTTAATAGACTGTTCCAGACGACTCGATGTATTCTTTATATCCAATAATTGCTGATAGGCCTCCTCAGTCTTCTGTTTCTGGATGTATGACTGAATCTGTTCCAGTTTTTGATGGTAGTCTTCGTGCAGGTTTTTGGCCTTTTTATAGGAAGACAGGGATTTGACTTCAGGATGATTTTCATATTTCTTCATCCATGTTCCTAGTGCACAACTGTAATCATGCGGGCTGCCCCAGATATTTTCAGTTTGATAGCCCAGTATTTGATTGTAGAGCCACCACTCCTGTAACCTATGCTCTGTTTCGGTCACTCTTATTAATTGCTTAGCGGTTAATTCCGGGATGACATAAATCGTTTCCTGTCTAAGCTCATCCACCTCAATGCTTGCTTCAAAAATGGAGGAACCGGTCTTATGGGTACTGCTTTCAATATTTCTGGTGAAATCCTGAATGGAGCTGAGCCGATTGGCAATATCCAGTGTGGAAGCAGATTGTTCTTCAGTTATGGAGGCAATGCTGCTCGTCGAATGCCCAACTTCTCTGATTTGCTTCATAATTTCTTCCATTGTACTCAGGGCTTCCTTTGCCTGGTGTACACGCTGGGTCAATAAATTGGACATGCCCTCGACGTTACTGCCTACTACGTCTGATTTCTTATGTATTTCCTGCATGGTTTTGCCGATTTCCTGTGAGGATGTTTTCGTTTGCTCAGCAAGTTTTCTTACTTCCTCAGCTACAACGGAAAACCCTCGGCCGCTTTCGCCTGCACGGGCAGCTTCAATGGAGGCATTAAGAGCCAGCAGGTTTGTATCATCTGCAACCCTCTGAATGAATTCTGCAACTTTCGTCATTTCATGAATCCGTTCAACTAAATGATTAATGTTCTCTTTGGTTTCTGAGAAGTCTTCGGCCATCGTTAAAAAGCTGTTAAGGGACTGCTGAATGACGGCCTGTCCTTTTTGTGCTTGCTCGATCATTTGAGTGGTATGGCCTGATACATCTACGGCTGTTTGAGCTACTTGCTGGACAGAATGACTCAGCTGATTTGCGGCTGCGCTCATACTGGATGCTTCATTAATCGTTGAATGCACGTCATCCATCAGTTGTTTGACCTTATCAATATTTGTCATACTATCAGTGACCTTACTGATATTTTCCACCAGGTAAAAATCATTCGCTTCCTGATAGGCGCTGAGAACAATAATAGAATCAAAGGTAATTATCCTGTTTAGCGCTGTTAGGATGTGGGTCATTTCAACAGGCCTTGTTTTGAACTCCTGTACGATATATGGTGTCAGATATTCATAGACTCTGGTGTATGAGCCAATAAACCACTCGTCTGTCAGATGAATCCGGCTGTGAATTTGTCCAATTTTCTTCCGGTATTCAATGTAGGACTGATTGATTTCAGGTTTCGTCAGTTGTTTAAAATAACGAGTGATTGCCTGAATATAACGCTGATAGTAGGTATGGTCCATAAAAATCTGTCTAATATCGGGAATGTCCATAATCATTGCATAATGTCGCTCTGCAATAGCAGGTGCGTGTTCCTCCATAAGATGATCAATCTTAGCTAAATAACCGATATCTTCCTTAGTCAGCTGGCACAATTTCAGCCACTTTTCCATTGAGTTGTGATCTATATCAATATTGCTTTCCTGTAATGGTCGAATGCTATCTTTGAGGTGATTCCTTCTTAGTATTTGCATGAAAAGCCCCCCTCCAACTAGCGTAAATCTGGTGAAGGGGAGAAGGTGTGATGTCTGTCACAGCGAATGCAGTATTCAGCCGCTGTGATTGGATGAATCGGGACTTAAAGAATAATGAACTTCCTTTGACAATTTGCCGTCATATTTTAATAATTTATTCCTAATAGAGTTATTCCGGATTGAAACGAGACCGATATTATTATCTGTCTCCATTAATGAGGCTTTATCTGTCCTTAAATAATGAATTTCTTCACGCCATTTCTCATTGCTACGACTGTCAGGAGGCTGGTTTTCACCTGTATGAAGGCGGTTGTGCTCATCACAGGTTCGATAAATGGCTTTTCGTTTTCGCTTATACGCATTAAACCAGACGGCACTTCTCAGCAGGAGTCCCCATACTCCGGAAAAACTCATATTATGAATGGGACTACTGGTGAATTGATAGATGGGCAGGTTCTGGTGATTCTTTTTTGTCACGATTGACTTGACGGACGCACCATAATGCACATCCCCTGATAAGATGATACAAGGCTTTGGATTCCAGGATAAAATCTGGTCCATGAGAAGTGAAAATCCGGTATGGTTATATTTCCAGGCCTCATAATCGAGCTGATAGCGGATCTGCATCCCTAAAGCTTTCAGAGGATAGACATAATCCTGTAAAAACGTTTCTATAAGGCCGATTCCATAGACAGGCGTAGCGGATACGATCATCAGAGGATCCCCTTTTTCCCAGCTGCTTGAATGCAAAGTATGATTGATTCGTTTCCAGCCCCTCTTGCCTATCAATTGGGGAGGGGGTGTACTTTCTTCTAATAGATTTCCAATTTGCACTGGCTTTGGTGCCAGATCATAGTCACGCATCGTCCGTGTGTCTAGAAATAAGCTGACCGGTTTTGTTGGTGCGGTAAAATGCCAGGAATGAAAGCTCCATAAGAGATCAATCCAACTTTTGTAGACAGGTTTATCCGGAGAAAGGGACTGCAAATGTTTCGTTAGTGTTTGGAAGAAATGTGGTTCAAATTCATCTGGCTGATTGCCCCACCCTTGAAATAAAAAGTAAGCTGAGAGCCCATTTGCTACCACATGACGGCCAAGTGGTGCTTCATAAACCGATGCTCTCCATTCCTGGGAGAGATTCCAATCATCGGTAATATCATGATCATCAAAAATCATATAAGTCGGTGTGTTTGCCAGTACACGTCTGACCAGTGGGAGAGCCTTAAGATAGGACTCCATGTGATTTAACTGCTGCTGATACCGTAATTGGTGGTCTTCAAATTCATCCATTCGTTCATCCTGATGTTCTTCATCTTCACCATAGATGAAATAATAAGCATCTTGTTTCATCAGATCTTCAAATGCCGGAATTTCTGAGGACTTCCATAGTTGGGGGCCGAAATGAAGCAAGTACTTTACCGTATATTCAGGGAAGGACATCAGGTGATTGTGTGCATCATTCGAGGTAAACTGGCAGAATTGCTCGGAAATATACTGTCTTCCATGTATTTGGTTAATTGATGAATGCAGGGGTTCCTGATTCAGGCGGGGGTCAATATCTGTCAGGTCTTCGTTTTCTCCAAATAATCGCCTTACCCATTCTGTGACCATAGCAAAGACAGGATCCGCAATATCATCCGCATAAATCTGGTCGCCCATTAAAAACAGAGATCCTGGACGCTGATTGAGGTCAAGATGATGCTGCTGGAAGGTTAAATCTGCACTGGTAAAGGTATCCTGTCCCTCTCCGTGTGGTTTTCGACAAGATCCATAGAGAACGTTTGTCTGTTTTCTTCCAGGTATAAAAAAGGAAGGATACTTTAACTCCCCGTAGGTAATTGAATCAGGATTATGGTCAGAAAGGAGATTCAGGTCTCCTAAATCTACACAATCACCCTGATATTGAAAAAACAGATTATAGCCTAACAGCTGATCAACAGGTAAAGTTCCCTTTTTGGCAGTGAGTTTAATTAGTGAGATATACACATGTTCTCCAGCCTGAATGATGTCATGTCCTGTGGATACATTCAGGAACTCATATTGACGAGGATCATTCTGTATATCAGCATGTGAATTATCCTTAATTCGATAAACCTCACTATCAATGGAATAGGGCTTACTTGTAGCTAACCAGATGTACGCTCCTTCTGGTGAAACTCTTCTAAGCACAGGCCCTGATAAAAGTTTGGGGATAGGAAACATAGCCATCAACTCCAATAGATGAATAGTGGGAATCAGGTTCCACTACGAAAAGCTATAGGATAGCCTATTCATCTATTGGCAAGTGTGTGTATGTCGTGCCTGGACAGTCAAATCATTTTCGAGTCCGATTAAAGGAGATACCTAAGCGTTTTTTTGAATATTTTTGTAAAGCTGCTGGTAGGCTTTCGATTCGTCCTGCAGGCCCATCTCCTGGTATACCTTTGATAGCCATTTGACTGGTTTAGGATCATCCTCCTTTAATTCCATTTCAAAGCTGAAGCATTCAATGGCCTGCTGGAAATGTTCAAATTGAAAGTATAATTCACCTAAGAGCTGCTGCTGGTCGGGATCATTTTCTATCTCAAGCATTTGATTAATTTTACGTAAAATGGGTAACTCCGGATGTGTATTTTTAAAGGGTTCAGCCCATTTCGCCACATAGGCTATATCATGGTCCAGAAGAAGCTGATTGACACATTTATTCAGTAATTTTTCCAGGCGTATCGAATCAGACTGATAGAGGGAGGGGAGGAACTGATTCAATTGCTTAACATCTATTTCTCGGGATTGAACATGGATCTGATCCAGCACAGATTCAACGAGTGGAACCTCTGTTTCAGGAATGGTCAGAGCATGATTGGTCATCATATTAATCATTTTATGAGGCATGCTTAATGTGCTGGAAAGCTTTATAAGGTCCTTAGTGATCGGTTGGAAATCACCGGTTGTGGCAAGAAGGCATTGCAATACATCTGTTATTTGTTCCTTGGTTAAGTATTCATCGAGCATGGAGTAAAGCTTATGGTAGTGAGGTTCTGTTGGGTTTTTCGAAAACTTATAAATGGTGATCGCCAGCAGGTCAGTCAGACGGTCCTCCTGCTTAAGAAGCGTGGAGAGGGCGTCAAAATATGAGTCATCCTGAAGATTGTGGAAGTATACCTTTTCGGCAAATAAAGGGTCTTTTTGAAACAGGTCACGATCGGGGTGATCATACCACTCGGCATAGGTTTGGAACTCCATCTTTTTGGCAAAGTCCTGAACCCATGTATGGTTTGGGTGTACATCCAAGAGGATCCGGATGATTCGATAGCTGAGGAAGGTCTGCCCATTTCGGCGGTAGCGGTAAAATAATTCCTTAAGGTAGGAAACCAGCTCTTCCTTTTCTATAAAGGAATCAAAAAATGCAGCGATTAAACCAGTTTCGCAGGGTGTATATTTTTGTTCCATTTTCCTGAATAATGCCTCAAAGGAATGCTTGCGAAACGATTTTTCGGATGAAAGGAAAGCTGTTGTTAAGGGGTGCTGGGCGGAATAAACAATACCTGAAGTGAAGGCACGGTCGGCAAACGAATCTGTTTTTACTTGCGGTGATTTTACATAGGTAAGATAGTGATCTTTGTAAAAAAATAAATAATAGGTCGTTTTATCATCATTAGCTTCTATAATTTTACTCTGCTGATATAGCGCCATACGTCGTACTTCCAGGTCGTGCGTTTGTTTCTGGTGCTGAACCGTAATCGTTTGTTCGGACATGTGAATACCTCCTTCGCTTTCCTATACTATAACATATTTTCCCTCCAGGAAACGAACCGTAAATTTTTCTGAGCTGAATATAAAAGGATAAATTTAACGAATGGAATAGGACAAAAATTCGTCAAAGATGTGATATTATATTAATTGTAGAAAACTGTTTAAGGAGAGAAGCGGAATGAATCCAAAATCTCAATTTATAGATGACGGACAGGCTGCTAAGCAAAGTACCGGGAAAATATTGTGGCAGCTCACCCGTCCTCACACGTTAACCGCATCCTTCGTACCTGTCTTAATTGGTACGGTTTTGGCCATGCATTACGGTGACTTGTCTGTACCATTGTTTATGGCGATGCTTTTATCCTGTCTTTTTATACAAATTGCTACGAACATGTTTAATGAATATTATGATTTCAAACGTGGTCTTGATAACGAGGAATCTGTAGGAATTGGGGGAGCGATTGTACGAGATGGCTTCAGGCCTGAATCGGTATTACGTATGGCTGTAGGTTCCTATGGGATTGCACTATTACTGGGTGTTTACATTTGTATGTCAAGCTCCTGGTGGCTGGCTGTTGTCGGGCTGGTCGGTATGGGAATTGGCTACTTATATACAGGTGGTCCTTTACCGATTTCTTCAACGCCTTTAGGTGAACTGCTGGCAGGGCTATGTATGGGGTCAGCATTTATTATCATTTCCTTTTTTATTCAAACCGGTTATGTGAATGGTGAAAGTGTACTTATTTCCATTCCTGCTGCTATTTTAGTCGGGGCGATTAATATGGCCAATAATATACGAGATCGTGAAGGGGACGAGAAATCCGGGAGAAAAACGCTCGCGATTTTGCTTGGGCATAAAAAAGCAGTGATTTTCCTAGGCATTTTGTTTGCGATTGCCTATTTATGGATTATCGGCTTAGTGATTGCGGGAATCCTTACTCCATGGCCGCTGGTTGTCCTTCTCAGCCTGCCTAAACCGTTAAAAGCTTATCGTGAATTTATTGATAAAAAGCTTCCGGTCCAAATGATGCCGGCGATGAAAGCGACGGCTCAGACGAATACGATCTTCGGATTATTGCTGAGTGTCGGATTATTTATCAGTACTTTTGATTGAACGCCTGAATACACAGGCGTTTTTTCTTGTCTTCGAATGGATACTAGTTAGCACTTATGCTAAATTTGATGATAATAGTAATCTAATTTATATAACAAGAAGGACGTTGGTCTAAAGGAGTCTTTTTATGAGTAACCAGCAGGATTTTACTCAGGGGAATATTTTAAAGCAGCTGTTGTTTTTCTCAACTCCGATTATTTTCACCAATCTGCTTCAGACCTCCTATCAGTTTATTGATAGTCTTTGGGTTGGAAATTTGCTGGGAGCAAATGCACTTGGAGCGGTAGCGGTTTCCAGTACGATTATTTTTACGATTTTATCCTTTGTTATTGGTATTAATAATGCGACATTAACCGTCTTGTCTCAGCAGAAAGGACGAAATGATGAAGAGGGTTTAAAAAGATATGTGAATGCCTTTGTAGTCGTTCTGTCGGTGATGTCTTTTTTCCTGGGATTGATTGGGTTTCTTTTCGCCGAGTGGATATTATCGCTGATGGGAACACCGGATGGCATGTTGGGAGAAGCGAAAACCTATCTGCAAATCACATCATTGGGCTTTTTGTTCCTTTTAGGCTACAACTTTATCGGGACGGCCCTGCGTGCAGTTGGGGACAGCCGTACGCCGCTTCGGTTTGTAATGATGGCTGTTATTTTAAACACCCTCCTGGATCCTTTGTTTATGGCAGTTTTGGATTTAGGGGTCAGCGGGGCAGCCTTAGCCACCGTCTGTTCTCAGGGGTTTGCACTATTATACGGATTATATTTTGTCCTTAAACATAACCGGATTCCCTTTACCGTGCCGAGAATTCCGCAAAAGGAGGAAGTTAAGCTCATTCTGCATTTAGGGATTCCTTCAGGGCTGCAGATGTCTGTCATTTCCGCCGGTGTTGCAGCGATCATGAGTGTTGTTACATCCTGTGGAGAAGGCGTGGTAGCAGGGTTCAGTGCAGCTCAGCGGCTGGACAGTGTACTTATGCTGCCGGCACAGGCGCTGGGGACCGCTGTGAACAGTATGGCCGGTCAAAACATTGGTGTGAATAAGTGGAAGCGAGTCAATCAAATTGCAAAATACGGGTTTTTCTATAACTTGGGCTTCATGCTTATGATTGCCTTTCTGCTTGTCTGGCTGGCGGATTTCGGTATACGCCTCTTCATTCAGGAGGAAGAGGCCGTCCGGTTTGGCAGTGATTATTTAAAGACGGTTGCCTTTTTCTATCCATTTCTGGGAATTAATTTTATTCTGAATGGGATTGTGCGGGCATCTGGAGCAATGTATCAGGTACTCGTACTAAATATCCTGTCGTTCTGGGTTTTGCGTTATCCACTTACGTATTTGTTTTCATCCCTATTCGGAGACCATGGAATTGCACTCGGGATGGGAATCAGTTTCGTCATCAGCAGTTTGTTTGCCTTTCTGTATTTTCAGTTTGGCGGATGGAGAAAGAAGGAGCTATTTAAAGAAAATAAACATAAGAATTAAATAGAACATGATAAATCCTCTCTAATCTGAAAATAGAGAGGATTTTTTCATATATGTGTGAATGAAATCGAATATAGGCTCATATGGTCTTTAAAAAGGTTATCGCTTACCAGAAGGAGGGAGATGCGATATTGGTGCAGTCTGAACCTAAGATACCGAAAAAAATCTGGCAGGCCAGACAAAGAATTCGGCCCTTTATTCAAAAATCTCCGCTTATTCCATCCACAATTCTTTCAAACCTCACGAACAAAAAGGTCTATTTCAAACTTGAAACGGCAAATGCCATAGGTGCATTCAAACTAAGAGGGGCAGCGAACAAAATTCTTTCCCTCTCAAAAGAGGAGCAGAGCAAGGGAGTGACCACTTTTTCAACAGGAAATCATGGGCTGGCGGTTTCCTATGTGGCAAAAGTATTAGGACTAAAAGCAGTTGTCTGTGTTTCCAATCGGGTCCCGCAGGAAAAAATCGATGCATTAGCTCAGTTTGGCGCGGAATTGGAGATTACAGGGGATCGTCAGGATGATGCTGGTGAGCGCTGCCGGGAATTGAAGAGGCAATACGGCATGACCATCGTTCCGCCCTTTGATGATCAGGAAGTGATTGCAGGTCAGGGAACGATTGGCCTGGAATTGCTTGACGATTTGCCCCAGGTGGATCATTGTGTCATTCCTTTATCGGGAGGGGGCTTGCTGGCGGGGATAGGAGCGGCGTTAAAAAGTGCTGATCCAGACGTTCGAATCTCCGGGGTATCTATCAAAGGAGCTTCGGCTATGAGTGAGAGCCTGAAAAAGGGCTATCCGGTTGATGTTGCGGAAACAGATACAAATGCAGACAGTCTCTTAGGCGGAATTGGTGCTCATAATCAATATACCTTGAAGATGGTTAGAGAGGTGATGGACGATCTGCATCTGTTAACCGAACCTGAAATAAGAAGAGGAATGTCTCACATGGTATTCAAAGAGCAGGTTATGGCTGAAGGTGCTGCGGCCGTGGGAGCCGCTGCTTTATTGGAGGAAAAACTGGAGCAGCCCGGAGAATCCATTGTGCTGATCGTAAGTGGGAAAAACGGTGACATCAGTACCTTAAGAGAGGAGCATGATCAGCCATTGGAGGATAAAAAGGGGGCGTGTTTATGAAAATTTATACCGAAAACGAACTCCGAAATACGGTGAATGTAAACGAGGATGTCCTCAAAATAATTGAAGATGGGTTTGCCAGCCTGGTTACCAAAGAGGTTGGAATGCCGCCGATTATGCGAATTGATATTCCTGAAAATAATGGGGAGGTGGATTTGAAAACAGCCTATATTCCAGGCTACGACAAGTTTGCCATTAAAATGTCATCTGGTTTCTTTGATAACCCGAAACTTGGACTCCCAAGCGGAAGTGGCATGATGATTTTATTAAGCACGGAAACAGGACGTCCACAGGCAATTTTACTGGATAATGGCTACTTAACCGATGTGCGGACAGCTGCAGCCGGTGCGATTAGTGCAAAATATTTTGCTAAGGATACGGTGGATACTGCTGGTGTGATTGGCGTTGGCAACCAGGCTCGATTTCAAATGGAGTCACTGGCACAGGTGCGCAGCCTCAAAAAAATACAGGTTTACGGGAGAAATCAGGAGAAAGCCTCTTCCTTTAAAGAGGATATGGAAAAGAAACTTAATGTAGAGGTGAAGGTTTGTTCAACTATGGAAGAGGTTGTAAGAAGCAGTGATACAGTTGTCACAACAACCCCGGCAGAGAGCCCGTTAATCCAGTCTGACTGGCTTCATCCCGGCCTTCATATTACCGCGATGGGCTCTGATGCAGAACACAAACAGGAGATTGCCGCAGATGTGTTTTCCCATGCAGACCGGATTATTTGTGACGTCCAAAGTCAGTGTGTGCGTCTTGGGGAGCTTCATCACGCAAAGGATGAGGGTGTAATTACGGATCAAACGGAGATTACCGAGCTTGGTCAGGTGATTACCGGTCATAAATCCGGTCGAACTTCAGACGATGAAATCACCATTTGTGATCTCACCGGCACAGGCGTACAGGATACAGCAATCGCTCTATCAGCCTATGATGAGCTGGAGCGTTATTCAAAAGGGCTCGAAATTAACAATGGATAACCCTCCAATACAATGACTGCCTGAGAAAAACATAAGGGAGGGATCTGATGTGATGTTCCCGATTATAGAATATAAAGAGCGAATGAAAAAGACAAAGGAAAGGATGGCACTGGAAGGAATGGATGTATTACTTGTCACCAATCCTTCCAATATGAATTATCTGTCAGGCTATGATGCCTGGTCCTTTTATGTACATCAGATGCTTGTCGTTATCCTTGATGAAGACCAGCCCCTGTGGATTGGCAGGAAACAGGATGCCAATTCAGCCAAAACAACGACCTGGATCGATCATGAAAATATTTTTTCCTATACCGACGACTATGTGCATGCCATCACCAAACACCCCATGGATGAAATGGCACGAATTTTAACAGAAAAAGGATTCGGAAACTGTGTGATCGCAGTGGAAAAGGAAAACTACTATTTTACGGCTAAGGCATTTGAGCAGCTGCAAAAAGGTCTGCCCCGGGCAACGTTTAAAGATGCCTCTGTACTGGTAAATCACGTAAGACTTATTAAGACCGATACAGAAATCAGTTATATGAAAAGAGCCGGAAAACTAGTGGAAAAAGCAATGAAAACCGCCGTCGAGCAAATTAAAGAAGGGATAAGAGAAAACGAGGTTGTAGCCAACATCTTTTATACGCAAATCTGGGGTACCCATGAATTCGGCGGAGATTATCCTTCCATTGTTCCCCTGCTTCCTTCCGGGGAAAGCACTTCTTCTCCCCACATCACCTGGTCCGACAAATCCTATGGAAATGGCGATTATGTCATTATAGAACTTGCTGGATGTTATAAAAGATATCATGCGCCTCTGGCAAGAACACTGGTCATTGGGGAGGCGAGTCAGAAGGCAAAAGATACCGCTAAAGTGGTGAATGAAGGGATTGAAGAAACGCTGGCCTTTATTAAGCCGGGTGTGACGTGTGAGGAAATCGAGGAGGTCTGGCGTACAACCGTTGCACAATATGGTTTTATTAAAGATTCCCGGATAGGTTATTCCGTGGGGCTGAGTTATCCGCCTGACTGGGGGGAGCATACCGCAAGCCTGAGAGCAGGAGACAAAACCATTCTAAGGCCGAATATGACTTTCCATCTGATTCCG
Organism: Virgibacillus sp. MSP4-1; assembly: GCF_010092505.1. Classification (NCBI taxonomy): domain Bacteria; kingdom Bacillati; phylum Bacillota; class Bacilli; order Caryophanales; family Bacillaceae; genus Virgibacillus; species Virgibacillus sp. MSP4-1. The sequence continues at coordinate 2,483,335 of NZ_CP048021.1, read as the reverse complement.
GGTATCTGGTATGAGGATTTTGGGATTGAAATCAGTGAATCTTTCGCGGTAACGGATAGTGGAATCGAGACGTTTGCCAATTTCTCGAGAGATCTGTTTGAAAAATAAGAGCTGTCTCCCTATCGAGACAGCTCCATTAATCATATTCACGTATTTCATTGGCCGTCTTTATGCTCCAAAGCCCTGTTTCATGACTTCATCCAGGTATTCATGGGCTTTGTTTTCGTCTATATTCTTGACCATGACAAGCTCACTGATTAATACCTGCTGTGCGTTGGTAAGCATATTTTTGTCAGCTGTTCCGAGTGTTTTGTTTCTGCTGATTCTGGTTAAATCTCTAATCACTTTAGCTTCTTCAACAATGTCACCGCTTTTGATCTTTTCCATATAAACTCGATGTCTCTGATTTGGATGAACGTTTAGATCATCATCGTCTTTTGTCAAAGCCGTCTGCATTTCTTCAAGCTTATCTGAATCTACAATCTTACGTAATTTAAGCTTATCCTCATTCCCTTTAGGAATCATGACATTCATATTTTGAGTGGGGATCTTCATGATGTAATAGAGCTTTTTCTCTCCTCTGAACTCCTTTTCTTCAATGCCTTCAATAACACCAGCGCCATGCATTGGGTAAAAAATTTTATCACCAATTGTAAACAATAGGACACCCCCAGGTTCATTCGTAGTTCCATTATAACATAAAATTTCCTGACAGTAAAATTTTATATTTTACCACCATACTATTCCGATGTCAACAAATTTATGATAAAAAATCGCTGCTTGTCTAAAGATTCTAACAATGATTGACATCCATGACCGCATAGGCTAGGGTATGTACAAAATGAGTTTAGGGAGGAATGATTTTGAGAATTGTTTTCTATGAGCCTGAAAATACGTTTGGACAGATTCGGACAGGAGTGTTGTACGATCACAAGGTCATTGATGTGAATCAAGCCTATCGGTCGTTTCTTACATATAATGAATTATCTGCATCGTCAGCGGACCAGTTAATGCCTGCTTCAGTCAATGATTATCTTGCTCTGGGAAAGGTTGCTTTTGAACGTACGAAGCAGGCCGTTTCTCACGCCATAGAACACCAGGAAGAGAGTGTGATGCTGAATCGAAATCAGGTCACATTAAAGGCACCTCTGAAGCAGGGAGCAAAAGTGATATGTGTGGGAAAAAATTATCGGAACCATGTCTCGGAAATGAAAAGTGAGATTCCTGATTTCCCCGTGCTATTTGCTAAATTTTCAAATGCCATCATTGGACCGGAAGATCAGATTCAAAAATCCTCTGAAACGAATAAGCTGGACTATGAAGGTGAACTAGCTCTGATCATCGGTAAAGAAGCATCCCAGGTCTCCCGGGATAAGGCTTTGGATTACATTGCAGGTTATACAGTCGGAAATGATGTGTCGGCAAGAGATCTGCAGAAACGGACCCCTCAATGGCTGCAGGGGAAAACGTTGGATCACAGTACACCTATAGGCCCTTGGATGGTAACTGCTGATGAAGTGCCGGACCCCCACGACCTGACAATTAAGACCACTGTCAATGGAGAACAGAGGCAGTACTCCAGCACCCGTCACTTTATTTTTAATATTCCCTATTTAATTGAATTTATTTCAAGTTTAATTACTTTACAGCCTGGTGATGTGATTTTAACAGGCACACCTGATGGCGTCGGCTTTGCTATGGATCCGCCCCAATATCTTGAAAATGGGGATCAAATTAAGATTGAGATTGAGAAAATTGGAATGTTAGAGAATGATGTAAGGCAATAATAATGCAAAGAAACAGATGAAAATGTATAATTTTCTTTGTAGCTTTTAACTCTACAACTAGAAACCAGCAAGGAGGAAGCAGCATGAGATCATCTAAGAAAACATTGTTGTTAGCCATGGCTTTATTGCTGACAGCCTTTTTGGCAGCCTGTGGCGGTAATGATAATGCTGAGCAATCAGGTGAAGGTGAGGACAATAAACAGGTCTTACATCTAAGTAATGGGGACACTATTCCTACTATGGATTCATCGATGGCAACCGACGAATATGCCTTTCAATTCTTAAGTGCCACAACGGAAGGTCTATATCGTTTAGGTAAGGATGGTGAAATAAAGGAAGGAATTGCCAAAACTCACGAGAAGAGTAAAGATGGACTGACATGGACATTTGATTTACGTGAGGATGCTGTCTGGTCCAATGGAGACCCTGTCACAGCCCATGACTTTGTTTATGCATGGCAGCGTGCCGTTGATCCGGATACAGGTTCAGAATATGGCCCTTATATGATGAGTGGCGTGATTAAGAACGCAACGGCCATCAGTGAGGGTGACATGAAACCCGAGAAGCTTGGTGTTGAAGCAGTGGATGACTATACGTTGAAAGTCACCCTGGAAAATCCTGCTCCTTACTTTGAATCATTAACGACATTTGGTACATTCCTGCCGTTAAACGAAGAGTTCGTTAAAGAGCAGGGTGACAGTTATGGGACAAGCTCTGATACATTATTGGCAAGTGGTCCTTTTACCCTTGAAGATTGGGAAAGCACTTCAACCTCATGGACTCTTAAAAAGAACCCGGATTACTGGGATGCTGATACTGTTCAGCTGGAAAAAATCACATTTGATGTCATGAAGGATCCGCAAAGTGCTGTGGATTTATATAATAAAGGTAAACTGGACCGTGTCAATCTTACCTCTGATCTTGTTGATATGTATAGGTCCGAGGACGAGTTTTCCACAGTTACAGAACCTGTGTTAACCTTTATTAAATTTAACCAGACGGAAAAAGAATCACTCCAGAACGTTAATATTCGAAAAGCCATTAGCTATGCTATCAATAAAGAGGCAATGGTGAACGAAATTATGAATAATGGAGCGATTGCTGCAACCGGTGCGGTTCCAAAGAACTTTTCCTTCCATCCGGAAACAGGAAAAGATTTTCGTGAAATCAATGGAGATATGGTCAGCTTCGATAAAGAAAAAGCCTTGGAGTACTGGGAAAAGGGACTTAAAGAAATTGGGAAAGATTCCGTTGAGCTTGAGTTCTTATCCGGCGATACAGAAACCGGTAAAACCATTAACGAATATATCCAGAACCAATTACAGCAAAACCTTCCTGGACTTAAGGTTACTTTGAAGCAGGTGCCGTTTGAACAGCAGCTGGATCTAACTTCCAATATGAACTATGATATGGCTATTTCATCCTGGGGAGCCGATTATCTTGATCCATATGGCTGGCTGAACCTGTGGCTGACTGATGGAGGAAATAACGAAACAGGCTATTCTAACTCTGAATATGATCAGTTAGTTCAAAGCAGTGTTACGGACTTGGCTCAGCAGCCGGTTAAACGTTTCGAAGCGTTACTTGAGGCGGAGAAGATTGTATTTGAAGATGCCGTCATTGCTCCATTATACCAGCAGGGCAAAGCACAATTAACCAACCCTGATCTGAAGGGTGTCATTCGAAATGACTTTGGTGCAGAGTATGAATATAAATGGGCCTATATGGAATAAATAGGCTATAGAGGGAGAGAGCATATACTTGGTATATGCTCTCTTTTTGTTGAAAAAAAGGAAAACACCAGCCTTTCTCGAATAAACTGATAAATAGATTTTGTTTATGGGAGTGTGGTGGCTGGTATGTTACATTATGAAGATTATGATGGACTTGGGCTGGCAAACCTGGTTCGGAAAAAGGAATTGAAGCCGGAAGAACTGACAGAAGAAGCCATAAAACGGATTGAGCAGCACAATCCACAACTGAATGCAGTGATTCATAAAATGTACGATCAGGCAAAACAACAAAGCCGGCAGCAGGTTACTGGAACGTTTGCAGGTGTGCCGATGCTTTTGAAAAATATTACCCAGGAGATGGAAGGCGAACCGATTACAGCAGGCTCTAAAGCATTTAAAAATTACCGGGCAAAACAGGATTCCAATTTTGTTAAAAGACTAAGGGAAACAGGGGTGTCTTTTTTAGGACAAACCAATGTACCGGAATTTGCACTGATGGGAATCACGGAGCCGAAGCATTATGGTCCCACAAGAAATCCGTGGAATCCTGATTATACTCCTGGAGGATCAAGTGGTGGTTCAGCAGCTGCAGTAGCTTCAGGTATGGTCCCGATTGCCGGAGCCAATGATGGGGGAGGGTCGATTCGCATTCCATCTGCCTATACCGGTCTTTTTGGTTTAAAGCCGAGCAGAGGAAGAACTCCTGTTGGACCTAATGTGGGCCGGAACTGGCAGGGGGCTTCCGTAGATCATGTTTTATCCAAAACAGTACGGGATAGTGCAGCCATGCTGGATGAATTACGGGTTTACGAAAAAGCAGGTGCTTTCCATGCTCCGCCCTATGAAGGAAGCTATTTAGACATTGTACAAGCCTTGGAAAACCGCCCGCTGAAAATTGCCTATTCCACACAATCTCCAATAGGTACAGAGGTCGAACAGGACTGTATAGAAGCGGTGGAAAAAACGGCACGGTTACTGGAGGATATGGGGCATATTGTGGAAGAAAAAGAGCCTGGCGTAAATGGACGGGCATTGGCCAAAAGCTATTTTACGATGTATTTCGGGGAAGTCGCCGCTACATTACATGATCTGCAGGATGTACTGGGAAGGAAGGCGAAACGATCTGATGTTGAGCCTGAGACCTGGCTGCTTGGGATGCTAGGGAAAGCAGGATCAATGGAAGACTATGTGCTGAGCCTGCGGGAGTGGGATCAGGCAGCGATTAAGATGGAGAGCTTCCACGAAGATTATGATTTATATATGACACCAACGACCGCCTTCAAACCTGCTCAGATCGGTGAGCTTGATACGAAGCCGTCCGAAAAGCGACTCATCCGTATAGCCAGTTCCCTGCATTTAGGGAAAGTATTAAAAAAGGTAAGGATCATTGATCAGATTATGGAGGACAGCCTGAAACGAACCCCTTTCACACAGCTGGCCAATTTAACAGGGCAGCCCGCTATGTCCGTTCCCCTGCACAAAACGGACCATAATCTGCCGCTTGGAGTTCAGTTTATTGCAGCGAGAGGTCGGGAAGATTTATTATTGGAACTGGCCGGTCAATTAGAACAGACCGAGCATTGGTTAAAAGTGAACAAACAACAGGAAAAATCTTCAGCAAAACACAGCCATTCTGTATAGAAATAGAACAGGCCATACCATAATAGAATGAGAAGTAGAAAACATAAGATCATGTAAGGTAGTGATGACGTGGATGAGCAAAATCAGGAGCGATTAGCCGAAGAACATCGGATAAAAAACGTTCAAAAAGAGATCGATAAAGTCATACAAAAGCTGAAGACAAATGTTGGTGATGTAAAGGAACGTGTTCTTGAGCTGAGGAAGAACTTCTGGGAGGATGTGACAGTCAATCTTGATGAGCCTGATGACGTCATTGAGACCCAGGCAAGTATTAAACAGCAGGCCGAGCTCCTTTCAGAAAGGGAGCGAAGCCACGGACAGTGGAGTGAAAGGCTAAAAACCCTTGATAAACTGAAGGATAATCCCTATTTTGGCCGGATTGACTTTTTAGAGGATGGGGAAAAAGAGACCGATAAAATCTACATTGGTATTTCATCATTAATGGACGCCAACGAGGAAAACTTTCTAATCTATGACTGGCGGGCGCCTATTTCAAGCATGTATTACGATTATCCCCCAGGCAGGGCGGAATATGAAACCGTTGAGGGGACGATTGAAGGCGAAATCAAGCTTAAACGCCAGTTCATTATTCGAAATGGCCAGCTGGAAGGCATGTTTAATACAGGAATAACCATTGGAGATCATCTGCTGCAGTCCGTGCTTGGCCAAAATGCCAGTGAAACGATGGAAAGTATTGTGGCGACGATTCAAAAAGAGCAGAACCAGATTATCCGTAATGAACATAATAAAATTCTGATCGTTCAGGGGGTGGCAGGAAGTGGAAAAACATCTGCAGCCTTACAGCGGATAGCCTACTTGTTGTATCGCCATCGTCAGTCTCTGACATCCGAAAATATTTTGTTATTCTCCCCCAACCCTCTGTTCAACAGCTATGTGGCTAATGTATTGCCTGAGCTTGGAGAAGCAAATATGAAACAGACGACCTTCCAGGAATACTTGGAAAAACGATTGAGGGAATCCTTCAAGATCGAAACCCCATTCGAGCAGATGGAACGATATTTAACCAGTCGCTTTGATGGACAATATGAAGAGAAAATGGCTGCTATTCACTTTAAATCCAGTCTAACCTTTAAACAGCTTCTGGATGACTTCCTCGACAACTTGTCGGCTGAAGGGATAGAGTTTCGCAATATAACCTTTAAAGGCAAGGTGCTAGTGTCAAAGGATGAGATTTATCATTATTTTTACAGCCTTGATTCCCACGTTACGATTGCCCATCGGATGGATGAGGTTTGTGATTGGATTCTGGAGAAGCTCGCTGAAGTGGAAAAAACAGAGCGGCAGAAGGATTGGGTTTTATCTGAAATTGAGCTGCTGGACAAAGAGGACTATGCCCAGGCTTTTCAGAAACTTGATCAGCAGAAGAACTTTAATGATGAAACCTTTGATGATTACGAAAGAGAAGAACAAAAGCTGCGTAAATGGGTTGTCCGCAGACGGATGAATCCACTAAGGCAAAAAATTAAAAGGCTGCAGTTTGTTAATGTCCGTCAGACCTATCTGAAATTTTATCAGGAATGGTCCCATCATGACTTCAACCGGGGTAAATTACCGAAAGAATGGGGAGCCATCAGTGGACAAAGTATTGAAAACCTGAGCCGGAAGTTTCTTTCATGGGAGGAAGTTACCCCATACTTATATGTTCATGACCATTTATTGGGCTCCATGAAAGATCGGGGCATACGTCATGTCTTTATTGATGAGGCTCAGGACTATTCCCCCTTCCAATTTGCTTATTTAAAGGACAAATTTCCAAGCAGCCAGATGACCGTGTTAGGCGATGTGAATCAGGCTATTTATGCTCATGCATTATTGGGAGATACAGTTATAGATGCCTCTCATGAGGAGAAAATGGAGAAGATTACATTAATGAAGAGCTACCGCTCAACAAGGCCGATTGTGGAATTTACCCGGCATATCGTTGAGGGAGGCGACCGGATTCAGCCCTTCAACAGGGACGGTAATAGGCCTCTTCTTAAAAAGGTTTCTGAGGAAGCGCATCTGTCCTTCTCCATTAAGAAAACGATTCAGGAGCTGCAATCGAGAGGGCATGAAACGATAGCGGTCATTTGTCATTCCATGCAGGAAGCGGAAAAAGCCTATCATCAATTAAAGGAACAGCTTTCCGTGTCGTTAATTGATGAAGAAACCACCACATTTGAAAAAGGCATTGTCCTTGTACCGACCTATCTGGCAAAAGGAATCGAATTTGATGCAGTGATTCTTTATAATGCTTCACAACATGTTTACCAGGGTGAACTGGAGCGGAATCTTTTCTATACAGCATGCACCCGGGCCATGCATGAGCTGGTGATGATGTCGGCTGGCACGCCATGCTCATTTATTCAGGAAGTTCCGGACGAGAAATTTGAAGTGGTAAACGATTAGACCAAGAAGTCAAAAGTCATAATCAGCTGGCTTTTGACTTCTTGCTTTTAGATTTGCATTAAGGAGAAAAGTCTTGGTTATTGCTTCTAAGCAAAGCAGAAATCCATGATAAATGGACAAATCTGCTTTATCCGGGAGCATATGACGCTATACCCTAGCAATAAAGGCTATACAAAACAACATATCCCCTCTTTATATCCATATGAAAAGAATTGGAAGGATTTGAAACAAAATGAGTGTTGACGTACATAAATTTTCTCCCTATAATTCTAAAAAGATGTTTTAAGAGCTTTCAATCTGGGTAAATCCTAACATACCCCTTTCAAACAGGGCTCTGATAAAACAAAAACAGGGTAGGTGTAAGTATCCAAGACGACTACTTTAGGCATTTAATTATTCGTAAAAAAGCCGTTTGTAAATCAGTCCCATAAACGATTTCATTCGAAAACTATATTAGAAAAATGAATAGGAACAAAAGATTAGAAGCATGATGAAAAATAAACAGTGTATTTTACTTTAGGAGGAAAAGAATGAAATCGTTCAAACCGAAAACGGACTGGACCACGATGATCGTCAGTGGTGGATTTTTAGGACTTTTTGTTATATTTTCTTTAATTGATATGGAAATGGTTGGCCAATGGGTGACAAGTTCGTTTAATTGGTCAGCAAAATACTTTGGTGCTTATTGGCAAATTTTATTGCTGGCTATTTTCTTTGTAGGAATTGGCTTAGCTGTTTCAAAATATGGAAGGTTAAGACTTGGTAAAAAAGATCAACCCGAAAATAGTTATTTCCGTTGGGTTGCTATGATTTTATGTACGCTGCTAGCCGCTGGAGGAGTTTTTTGGGCAGCGTCAGAACCTATTCAGCACTTTATGACAACTCCACCTTTGTTTGCCTCAGATGGAATGACACCTTCTGAGTCCGTACTCCCGGCTCTGGCGCAAAGCTTTATGCATTGGGGATTCCTGGCTTGGGCAACATTGGGAACTTTAGCAACAATCGTCCTCATGTATGCACATTATCACAAAGGATATCCACTAAAACCTCGTACGATTTTATACCCATTATTTGGTGAGAAAATCTTTGGTAAAAGTGTCATTGGATCTACGGCTGATATCGTATCCATCATCGCAGTGGCTGCCGGTACAATGGGTCCAATTGGTTTTCTTGGATTACAGGCCGGTTATGGATTAAATGATTTATTTGGGATTCCAAATACATTGACAACAAATATTATTATTATCGCAGGACTTGTGACCATTTCTGCGATTTCAGCTGCAACAGGCGTAGATAAAGGAATTCAGTTATTAAGTCGGATCAATGTTATTATGGTGCTTGTATTAGGATTTGCGATTCTTTTATTAGGCCCGGGAATGTTTATTGTTGATTCCTTTATTGGTGCCCAGGCCTTTCAGTTACAGCACTTCTTTGAAATGTCCCTTTATCGTGCCGATCAGGGCTGGTTAGGCTACTGGACCATTTTCTTCTGGGGATGGTTCCTGGGATATGGGCCAATGATGGCTATCTTTATAAGTAAGATCTCCCGCGGAAGAACGATTCGTGATTTAATTATAGCTGTTTCCGTGATTGCTCCCCTTGTCAGTAACTTATGGTTTACGGTTGTAGGAGGCACTGGTTTATTCCAGGAACTCAACAATCCGGGCTCTATCTCTGAGGCATTTAGTGAAGGCGGAATGCCGGCCACTGTAATGGCCATTATGGATCAGCTGCCGATGGGATTCATTTTAGCTTTAGGTTTCCTATTGGTTACAGTCGTGTTTGTTGCTACAACAGTTGACACGATGTCTTATACCGTTGCCGTTACCATTACAGGCTCTGACAGCCCGGCCAGATGGATCCGTGTATTCTGGGCCGTCATGTTCGGTATCCTGACGGTTGTTCTCTTAGCAATCGGTGAAGGAAGTATTTCAGCACTACAAAACTTTATCGTAGTAACCGCTGTTCCCGTGTCCCTGCTCTTACTGCCTCCTGTATGGACGTCAGTACAAGTGGCCAAAATGATGTGGAGCGAAAAAGAACAAGAAGCTGCAGATGCTGAAGATAAAGTAGAAAAAGCCGCTAGTTAATAAGAAAAGCGGAGGCGAGCGTTTAGGTCCGACGGCATAAGCAGAATATCCAGAATGGCCGCTTTTGGCCATGGAGGGTATTCTGCTTATGACCGCTTGGGCCTGCGAGCCGCAGCTGGACAAAGAAAAGCGGAGGCGAGCGTTTAGGTCCGACGGCATAAGCAGAATACATGAAGGCCAAAAGCCGGACGATGATTTGGTTAAATGGCCTTCATTCAGGTGATGAAGGCCATTAAGAGAAATAATTGGGTTGAAGTGGCCTTCATAAAGAGAATGAAGGCCAAAATAGCAGCAAACGGTTCACTAAATGGCCCTCATAACCAAAAATTAACATGCAAAACTGCAATGACAATAAAGAAATCAGGCATTCTCTTCATGAGAATGCCTTTGTTATAAAAATGTGTATATTTTCCACTTTTACTCACAAACTATGACAGAATCACGATGCGAAGGAGGATATACATATGAAAAAATGGATCGCCTTATGCTTTGCTTTTATGCTCACTCTTGGTCTTTCGGCTCCTGTCATCAGTGCTGAGGATCACGATCAAATGGAGACAAATCTGGAAGACGTCGAACTCAATGAAGCCCAGCAGCAGGAGCTTGAGGCTCTGCATAGTCAAATGTTCAAACTGCATGAACAATTGGTCAGCAAATATGTAGAGTTTGGGATTTTAAGCGAGGAAAAAGCAGAAAAGAAACTGGAGCATATGAAAAAGCATCAGGAAAAACTCAAGGAAAACGGATTTGTCCCGTATTGGAAGGATAAAAAACACAAGAAAGATGAGGAAGATTAAAAAGAGGGGCTGTACCTTGATGGGTACAGCCCTTCTTTTTTAATGCTCTTTCAAACTTTTGAGTGGAACATCCTCTTCTTTATTGGGTGAATCTAAAGGATAAATGCGAGCCATATCACTATGTTCATCTACATGCTGAATATAAACGGGTGTTCCATTATGGGTAACATTAATTAACTTTGGTGCGTCTACAATTGCCTGTGCTCGCTGACGGTCCATCTTTTCCACCTCCTCTTAACGATGTTCTGCCAATTTTAGGTTTTGGAACTTTACCTTAATTATACAGAGAGGAATGTCTTTCTCACCGGTTGATGGATATAGTATGATGAGGTTAAGGGAGGACTGGACAATGATTGATTTAAGAAGTGATACGGTAACAAAACCAACAGATAAAATGCGCCAGGCAAGCCTGGAGGCAGAAGTTGGGGATGATGTATATGGAGAAGATCCGACAATTAAGAAACTCGAGGCTAAAGCAGCAGAAATAACCGGCAAGGAAGCTGCACTATTTGTTACAAGTGGTACCCAGGGGAATCAGTTGGCTGTGCTTACACATACCAGACCAGGACAGGAGATGATCCTGGAAGAGGATGCGCATATTTATAAGTTTGAAGGTGCGGCTATTTCTGCCCTTGCCGGGGTGCAGCCACGTCCCATTAAGGGAACGAAGGGTGCAATGAATCCGGAAGACTTGGAGGCGGCCATTCGGCCGGATGATATTCATTTTCCTGAAACAGGGATGATTGGTCTCGAAAATACCCACAATCAATCAGGTGGAACCATCCTTCCGCTTGAAAATATGAAGGAAGTCTATGAAATGGCCCGGAGGAATCAGGTCCCCGTGCATTTAGATGGGGCGAGATTGTTTAATGCCTCTGTCGCATCTGGGATTTCGGTTCAAACTTATGCCAGTTATACAGACACCGTACAGTTTTGCCTGTCGAAAGGACTGGGAGCGCCGATTGGTTCTATCATTGCTGGTTCCAAGGACTTTATACAACGTGCCAGAAAATGGAGAAAGCGACTGGGCGGGGGGCTTCGTCAGGCAGGGATCATTGCTGCCCCCGGAATGGTCGCATTAACGGACATGGTGGATCGATTAGCAGAGGACCATAAAAATGCAAAAAATCTGGCACAAGGATTCGATCGTATCGACGGGCTGAATGTAGAAAATGATGTGGAAACGAACATTATTGTGCTAAATGTAAAGGGCACATCATATACAGCGTCTGAATTTGTTGAACGTTTAAAAGAAAGAGGGATCTTAGCCGGTGCCCTTGGGCCGGATTCTGTTCGTCTCGTGACACATCTGGATGTAACCAGTGAGGATATAGAAACAGCATTGACTATCATAAAAGGAATCATTTAGACCCGGTATAAAGGAGTTCTAAAAAACTATACAGAGTTGGGTTTTACCTGATTCATGTTCCATAAGGGAAGGATTCTTCTTAGTTACTCGTTAAGGTTGAAGAAGGATGAAGGCCAAACTGGAGAAAATAAAGCAGTGGAATTGTCCTTCATCTTTGATATGAAGGCCAATTCCATTAATTAATCTAAAAAACTGTCCTTTAGAACTCCCTGGAATTTCCTGCCTAGATTCCCCACGGATGGAAAGTTCCATGATCAAGAATTCTCGATTTCCGGTGGCTTTCGCAATTGAGTTGCCTGTTCAAATCCATAGGCCATTTTTAACAATTTGCCCTCATCAAAGGCTTTTCCGGATAATGTAATGCCCAGAGGTTTTCCGCTGCGGGTATATCCGCCTGGGACGGTAATCGATGGATATCCTGCCTTTGCTGGTATGGCAGCACCGACATTGTTTGGGAACAGAATCGCATCTAATCCGTTCTCCTCCATGACCGCATCTATTCCTTTTTCCCGGGACAGATAGATATCTTTTTCCAGACTCTTTAAATAAGCTGATTCTGTCAGGTTTCCGCTCGTTTTTTCGCTGCTGCTTAATAAGGTCTGCCCATATTTAAGCATGTGATCCTCATGTTTTTCATTCAATTGGATCACGTCTGCTAATGATTTCACAGGAACATGGTTTTCTGTCTGTTGAAGATAGGTATTGATTCCATTTTTAAATTCATAGATCAGCGTATTCATATCCCAATCTTCATCCTGAGATGGTATTTTGACATCATCCACAAGCGCTGCTCCATGTTCTTTTAAAAGAGTCAGGGCTTTCTCCATTGTTTCTTTTTCTTCCTCATCCAGTAGTCCAAAATAAGGATCACGGGCAATGCCTATCGTGGTCCCTTCCAATCCCTCTTTTTCCAAAAAGGATACATAGTTCACAGTTGGATGGAGATTGGTTTTTGTTACCGGGTCTTCGTCATCTACTCCGGCAATGGCACTGAGTACAATTGCTGCATCCTTTACAGTTCTCGCTATAGGTCCGGCTGTATCCTGGCTGTGGGAAATGGGAATAATACCTGCTCTGCTGATTAGCCCTACAGTTGGTTTTACCCCTACAACCGAGTTTGAACTTGCCGGACTTAATATCGAGCCGGATGTTTCTGTACCGATAGCTGCCGTGACCAGGTTGGCTGCCACCGCTGCCCCTGAGCCACTGCTTGAGCCTCCGACGTCCAGCTCTCCCGGGCCATAAGGATTCAGCACCTGGCCACCCCGGGAGCTGTAGCCATTGGGCATTCCGTCTGTCATGAAATTTGCCCATTCCGTCATATTGGCCTTACCTAATATAATGGCCCCTGCCTGCTTGAGCTGTTTGGCAACAAAAGAGTCCTTGCCGGCCGTGTGATCTTTTAAAGCCAGGGAACCAGCGCTGGTATGCAGTTTGTCATGGGTATCTATGTTGTCCTTTAAGAGAATCGGAATTCCATGTAATGAACTTCTTTTTCCTTTATTTTTCCTTTCTGTATCGAGTGCTTCGGCGAGATGTATGGCATCAGGATTGATTTCCAAAATAGAATTCAGTTTTACACCATCCTGATCATAGCGCTGGATGCGATACAAATACATCAAAACAAGCTCTTTGGATGTAATTCGGTCATTTTCAAGCGCATGCTGAATGTGATCAATGGTAGCTTCCAGTAATGAATGGTCTGCGATTTCTTTCATCCTTTTATTAAACAAATGGCATCTTTCCTTTCTTATAATGTCCATGCCCAGCTCCGGCATCCTGCAGCAATTCATCAGTATTGATTTACTGGATCAGGATGTCGTTGCAGCGTGATGAAAAATGAAACACCTGCTAAAAACAGCAGCGTACTGGATACGAAAAAGACAGATGAGATTCCGAAATAACCGGAGATGAGTCCCCCTAAGAGAGGCCCGAGCATATTTCCGAGAAAACGGAGGCTCGTGTTATAGCCTAATACTTCACCCTGAATGGATATTGGTGCCGCCTGACGAATAAATGCGACTCGCACCGGGATAATTCCCCCAAGCGTGATCCCCAGTAAAAAGCGGATAACTACCAACTGCCAGATATTTGTGACAAATCCTCCGGGGAAGTAGACAATCGCTGCACAGAACAACAGCAGGACAAGAATTTTTTCATGACTGAACCGATCCGCTAATCGGCCCCATCTTCTGGCCATCAGTAAATTTCCCAATCCTGTAATCGAGAAGGCAAGCCCGGAGAAAAAGGCTAAATTCGCAGGTCCGTGCAATTCCCCAACATATAAGGACAGGATAGGCTGTATACTAAAATGCGCGACCTGAACAATGATGGAAATAAACATCACCATTAATAAAACAGGGGATCGCCATATATGCTGAATAACTTCCTTTCTTGAGTACTTGGTTTCGGTTTCCTCTTTTGACTCCAGTTTATATTCTTTCACCCCGAAGATCACTAATACGGATGCGAGAATCAGAGGGACAGATGTGACAAGAAAGGTCATGGAATAGCCAAAGGTATCTGCAATCACTCCGCCCAGAAGCGGGCCGAGCAGAGTGCCTGTCACGTTCCCGGTTTGCAGCGTGCCGAGCACTCTTCCCGCATCTTTTTTGGGTGTCTGAGTGGAAATAAGAGCCTGGGCCGTGGATATAAAGCCTGAGAATAACCCCATAAACATACGCAGAAAGAAGAGCTGTATCACATTTGTAACAAAGCCCATTAGAAATACACTGATACTGAGTCCGATGCCCGCAATAATTAAAAATTTCTTCCGCCCGTAGTAATCACCAAACCTGCCCCAGATCGGGGAAAAGATAAAGGCAGTCATGAAGGTAATGGCAAATACCCATCCGGACCAGTTTTGTACATATTTATCAGAGAAATTTCCAAAGGTTTCAATATATAAAGATAAGAACGGGATAACCATCGTCATGCTGCCAGCAATAAAGAAGTTGGCAAACCACATGATCGCTAAATTTCTCTTTGTTATTTTTTCTATATCTGAGATGACAGATCCCTTCCTTCCAATTATTTCGTGTATCTAAATATATATCATAACGAAATATGATTAAAAAGGGAATGAAGTTGCACCAATTCTTTCTGTATTCGATAATGTACCCAAATATGATAAAATCAAAAGCACACACGAATGATGCAAAAAGGAAGGGATTTTCACATGACCGTCGTTAACAATATGTCTGAGTTAATCGGAAATACACCGTTAGTCAAATTAAATAAGCTGTCACCAAAGGATGGTGCACAGGTCTACGTTAAGCTCGAAATGTTTAATCCGAGTGGAAGTGTCAAAGACCGGGCTGCCCACAATATGATTATAAAGGCAGAGGAAGAAGGTTATCTGAAGGAAGGGTCTACAATTATTGAGCCTACCAGCGGAAACACAGGCATTGGCTTGGCTATGAATGCAGCTGCCCGTGGGTATCGTGCCATTTTAGTGATGCCGGACTCGGCAACAAAGGAGCGAATTAAGCTAATGAAGGCTTATGGTGCAGAAATTGTACTGACACCAAGCGCGGAAAAAATGCCTGGAGCAATTAGGAAAGCTGAGGAGCTCCAAAAGGAAATTCCGAATAGCTTTATTCCGCTTCAATTTGAAAACATGGCGAATCCTGATGCTCATCGCCATACGACCGCTGTGGAAATTATTCATGATATGAAGGAATTAAATAAACCTCTTACAGCGTTTGTAGCGACAGCCGGTACAGGAGGAACAATTACGGGTACAGGGGAGGAACTGAAAAAATATTATAAGGATCTGACCATCCACGTTGCAGAACCCGCAGGCTCCCCGGTTCTGTCAGGAGGCGAACCAGGCAAGCATAAATTGGTTGGAACCAGCCCTGGCTTTATTCCGGATACTCTGAATGAAGAGGTCTATGACGAAATTTTTCAGATTGAAGATGAACAGGCGTATGACATCACGAGAAGGTTAGCCAGAGAGGAAGGAATTCTAGTTGGTGCTTCAGCAGGTGCTTCGTGCTATGCCGCTCTTGAAGTAGCTAAGCGTAAGACACCGGACGACGTGATTGTAGCCATTGCACCGGACACAGGGGAACGATACTTATCAAGTGATCTTTTTGATGAGTAAATATTGCACTAGTGTAAAGCGCAGCCTATTTCAAAAACATAATAACAATCCATGAGATCATAAAAAGAGGGCAAGCGGTCTAGTGCTTGTCCTCAAATAATATCTGGTCGGCCAGTTGTTCAGCTTCATCTTCCCCGTAAATTTCATATTGTTCCAGCATGGTATTGGTAATGCTCTCCATTTCCCGCCTGGTATAGCCCAGCTTTTGCATGGCAATCGTTGTATAGGCCATAGCCTGTGGCAGTCGCATAAATAAGCCTCCTTTCAGGAAAAGCGGAATCCTAGGCTTATTATGAACAAAAACAATTCAAACGATAATAGTAAGTTTTTCATTCTATAGGCGCTTTTGCTTACGGGTGCTTCCGCCTTTGTTCGCTAAAACGCTTTGCTTAGATCAAAGGCTTTATTTGGCACTCTGATTCTGAATGCCAGATGATTGCTTTTCAGGTTAAAGCTGGTTACTTCTATATTAAAGTTACTTTTCATCTCCATTTCCGTAATAGCTGCGTAAATGGTTTCATCACCGGGATTTACGTTGACCCATTCCGGCATCGGATAGTTGTCTTTTACATAATCCAGTACACGTTTGTTTGGCAGCTCGAGCCTTCCCAGTGAAATCGACCGGAGCCTGAGCATGAGATCCCCATTATTTTGAACGATCGGATCAAATCGGGCTGTTAATGGGACTTGCTGGTCAAACACTTTAATGGTACCAATGAGTTGAACACTGTCCTCAATGTTTACGCTGTATTCAATGTCCGTATGCCTGGATAATTCATTTAAATAGGTATTGACTAACTTATTTAAGTTCTCTTTGGTAGAAGATATCGTAAATTCAGCTTCTCCTTTGTCCACTTCCTTTTTGTTTGTAAAAGGATTTGTTTCCCCGGCAATCGGCAGAAAGATTAATAAAATCAGCCAGATAAAGATCAACAAATTAATTCCAGCTATCCCGAGAAACAGGGTTTTCCATTTATTTTTTGACTTGAACATAAACGATTCTCCAATCCCCAATCATTTCTGCCTGCTTCAGGTCACAACTATTTTGCAGGACATCCTATCTAAAGTAATAAAGCAGTTATGATTCAATTCTGTTCAATTTCATACACTTGCTTGACGTAGTATAAAATTCTCTCTCCCATTAACTCATACCCTTTAGAATTCGGGTGAAAGTGATCGTCGGCAAAGAGGTTTTTGTCTGAGTTAATGAATAGATCCTTTATGGGTATAAAAGTAGCCGGTCTGTAATCCGCCACGACCTGCTGACCGATAAAATTATAGTCCATAATGATTTTATCTAATTCAGGGATATCTTCAAAGTACTGTGCAAAGGGGTTGAATAAACCAACGAGCATAATGTGTGCTTCGCTGTTATATTGGCGAATGATATCAAAAATCTCCTTTAGACGATTCTGATAAGCGGGCTGTTCTTCTCTGAACATTTCATAGGATAACGAGGTGAAGTTCTGCTTTACAATTTTCATGATATCATTTGCCCCAATGGTGATCAGAACAACATCCGCATTTTTTACTGAGCTGATCATTTCCTCATTTTCTTTTAAACGGGTAAGCAGCTGATCCGTTCGGTTCCCTCTTTTTCCATAATTATCAATAACCAGCTCGTCAACATTACTATTTTGCAGACGATTTCTTAATACCCCTACATATCCCTCATTTTCCGTTTCATCACCAACGCCTTGTGTGAGCGAATCCCCAATCGCTGCAATTTTTAGCGTTTTGGGTACAAAAAAGTCGATCGTTTTTTCGACGACATCTGTTACCGTTTGTGATACCTTATCGGAAATCGTATCTTCTTCGTTTTTTATGGTAGAATCTGATTCATGCTGTTCCGCTCCAGGCTCTCTGTTCTGCGAAAGATTTCCGTTTGATTGGAAATCCCCGCTGCCTGGTGGATAGATCACAAAGCCGATGGCGACAACCAATAACAGCATGAAAACCGTCACTACTATTTTTCTCATATCATCCACACCTGTCAATGAACTGGTTTAATTCCTTTTATACGTTTCCCAATTTTATTTAAGAAGAAACAGATTCATTTGGTTAAAGTTTAATCGTAACGCATCTATTTGTATTATATTCACTATTTTTTTGTCTAGTATGAAGGAGTTTCTTGGGTAAGCTAAATACGAAAAAATTATTAAAGGTGATATTCTGTGCGAAAAATACTTATACTGCTTCTTTTCTTGATTTTAGCGGCATGTGTCAATAATGAATCAAAACAATGGTCACTTCATCACGTTCTGAATAAAGTTGAGAATGACAGAAGCTTTCAACAATGGCAACAGAAAGTGGATCAAAGCAATCATAAGTATATGAATCTTAGCAGTACAGGGGGCAATGCTGTCAGTCAATCTCACACAAATACCACTAATCAATATGAAATTACTTATAAAGCAAAGGCAAATGATGGATCAGTATTAGGATATCATGCCAGGATTGATACCGATACCGGTGAAATATTATCCACTCAAGAAGGGACAATTGTCAATGTTCTTTTTCAAAATGAACCTGATGAAGAGGCAATTGAGAATGTGGATGGTGTTGTTCTAAATGAAGCAAGATCTATTCCTGTTATTACAGCTGTGTTACCTGAAGAAGAGGTAAAAAGATTGGCTAATGAGCAAACAGGTATTATTTCAATTGAAAAAGACCAGGTTGTAAAAGCAGCCGTACAGCAAGAGGATTGGGGAATAGAAAAGGTTAACGGGCATTTAGCCTGGCAGTCTGATTATACAGGTGAAGGTGTCGATATTGCCGTTATCGATTCAGGCATTTATCCACATGAAGACCTCAATATTGCTGGTGGCCGCTCCTTTATAGGAAGTCCGGAACAGTATTTTGATGATAACGGTCACGGAACACATGTTGCGGGAATTATTGGTGCTGAAAATAATCAAATAGGTTCTGTAGGATTGGCCCATAATGCGACTATTTATAGCTTGAAGGTTTTAGATTCCAATGGCGATGGGTATGAATCTGATGTGATATCTGCTATAGACTGGGCGATTACAAATGAAATAGATATTATTAATTTAAGTCTTGGTGCTGCATATGCGTCTCGATCTCTAAAAATGGTTGTGGATAAGGCGAATGACCAGGGAATTCTGATTTGTGCAGCTGCAGGAAATGAAGGAGCAGCAACTAGTGATACTATAGCTTATCCAGCTCGTTACCCATCAGTAATTGCAGTAACGGCAACAACAAATGCGAATACACGAGCTGGTTTTTCCTCCGTTGGCAACACTGCAGAAGTTGCTGCGCCTGGACAATCAATATATAGCACATATCTCAATAACACGTATCGGTCCATGAGTGGGACATCTATGGCCACTCCGTATGTAGCAGCTAATTTAGCTTTGATAAAACAAGCAAATCCAGACCTTTCGAGTAGTGATATCCGCAAAATGTTAACTACAAATGTTTTAGACCTTGGTGAACCAGGTAGGGATACAAATTATGGATACGGTCTCATTCAAACCGTTTATGGATTAAGTCTTCATGGAGCAACAAGATATGAAACGGGTGTAAAAATATCCAGGTATGGCTGGGAAAAAGGGTCAACAGTAGTATGTTTAGGGCGCGGTGATATACCAATCGATGCTTTAACGGGCAGTGTTATCGCAAAACAGTATAATGCTCCTTTATTATTAACAAAGTCAACTGAAATCCCGAACACTATAAAGTCAGAGATCAAAAGACTGAACCCGCAAACGATTTACTTATTAGGAGGTGAGGGTGCAGTTTCAAAATCAATTGAATCCCATCTGAAAGGGCTGGGGTATGAAGTGCATCGTATTTATGGAAGCTCGAGGTACGGAACAGCTGTAGATGTTGCTTCTCATATAAATCAGGAAGTGTCAGAAGTATTTTTAGTTACGGGTAAAGAAACGTCTCCAGACCCCTTATCCATTGCCGCGTATGCGGGAATGAAGCAAATACCTATTTTGTTAACCCGATATGATACATTGCCTGATGAAGTTTCTCGTTTTATAAAGAATGAAGAAATCACAAAAGTAACCATCATTGGAGGAGAAGGTGTTGTGTCTTCAAATGTAGGTCAGCAATTAAAACAATTGGGAGTAAAAGATATTGAAAGGGTTGCGGGTCCAGATCGTTATCAAACCAGTGTTGAAATTGTAAAAAGGTACACTCATAATTTTGACTTATCAAAGGTCTTTTTTGCGAGTGGTACCAGTTTTATTGATGCTTTGTCCGGATCACCTCTGGCTGCAATGTCCCAGAATCCTATATTATTAGCAAATCCCAAAAACAACCTAAGTGCTCCATTAAAGGAATGGCTTTTAAAACTTAATGAAAATAAGTTTGTGTTTTTAGGTGGATACGGAGTCATTCCTATAGAAATTCGTGCAAAAATACAGGCACTTCAATAAGAAACGAGCTCCTGGGCAGGAACTCGTTAGAGAATAGTATATTTCTCCACATGACTAAGGATGGCGTTCCTGGGAAAAAGAGGTGTGGGTTGATTTTGACTGGGATACCTTTCCTTCCCGGCTCCGTTTAAATAAATTCTCCCATTTTTTCTTAAACTTTAAAGCCTTTGAAGAGGTTTTGGAAAAATGCTGCGGTTGAGGAAAGGGGTCCTCAATGCCATTGACAAGCAGCGTAATTTTAAATTTCTTCCCGGGCCTGTCCATAAAATAGGAGCCTAATTTCACTAAGTCAGCTTTATGAAACATATCGTGAAGGCGGAGATTGATTTGACGATAAGCCTCCATATCGACTTCACGAGTATAGCCGATATTTAAAATCATCTGCTTTCCGTCAGCATAGTTATCCGGCAGATAAGGGGCTGAAATGATATTTTTTAAGGGCTGGTCAAAGGAATCAGATTCTATGGTGTGCAAAAATAAAGGGCCATCATTTTGTTTAATAAAATGCTTAATATCCTGAACGTCGATGTTCATTTCACCAGGTACACTTACCATGTTCTCCAGAGCATCCACAAGTTCATCTTCCAGCGAACGGAAGTAGTTGTTGGCCTCAACTACAGTCGTGTCAGCATGAATCATATCAAGCATACCCTCTCCGTGAAAAAAGGCAACGGAATCGCAAATTTCCTTCATATGATAATACTGATCTATAGCTGTTTCAAAGCGCTTTTTTCCTTCAAATTGAAAGGGGAAGCGGAAAATTCCGACTAACATTGCTTTTTCATGCTTGATTGTGTGCAGCTGATCAATTAGCTGCTCCGTCTGGTTGGGATTACCACCGACAAATTGATAAAAGCAGAAATCGTCCTGATTCATATGAGGGGCATATTGATAATAATCCGCTTCAAACTCGTTATGCTTTAGCTTGTAAATCTTTACATTGTTCACCATCTTTTGCTCACCACTTTGTCTTATTTTCCGGTTTGCTGGTCCTTGAAATACCTGATGTTTCAAGCCGTGTTGTGTCCATTATACTGGACAAGCTCTGAAAATGATGTCATCTGCTGTCATAAAGTCGTGACTACTTTTGTGTTTTTTTCAGGGAATTTGTATGGATTTTGGATTTTTACACATATTATAAATGTAGTGATATAGATAAGTATCACATAAGTAAAGCTTTATTCAGGAGGATCGAAATGGCAACAGGAACAGTAAAATGGTTTAATTCAGAAAAAGGCTATGGATTTATTGAAGTGGAAGGTCAGGACGATGTATTCGTTCATTATTCTGCAATACAGGAAGAAGGTTTTAAGACCTTGGAAGAGGGTCAAACCGTTTCTTTTGATGTAGAGCAGGGCCAAAAGGGTCCACAAGCCGCAAACGTTACAAAGGAGTAACGTAAACAGAGGTTCTAACGAGCGAATCGTTAGAACCTTTCTTTTTCTGTTCAATAAGTTTGAGTGATAGGAAGGGATCCGTATATGTATGATGCCATTATCCTTGGTGGAGGTATAGCAGGTCTTCAGGCTGCTATACAGTTAGGCCGATATAAACACAATGTCTTAGTCATCGATTCAAACCACGGAAGGTCGACATTATGCAGAAGCTATCACAATATACTGGGCTATCCTGATGGAGTGAGTGGACAATACTTGCGGGAGATGGGCCAGCAACAGGCACGTGATCTGGGAGTACAATTTGCAGCTGACCAGATTCAAGCTGCTCATAGTGAAAAGAATTATTTCCTTTTGCAATCCAAAGAGGGTGGAGAATATAAGGGGAAACTTTTATTAATAGCGACAGGTGTCATGGATCGCTTTCCTCCTTTTGAAGCCATTTACCCATGTCTCGGAAAAAGTATTTATGTTTGTCCGGACTGTGATGGTCATGAGATTCAGAATAAACGGACCATGGTCTTAGGCTCTGGAAATCCTGGCGCAAATATGGCTTTAACCCTCTCTTACTGGACCGATGATTTGATCTATGTTAATCACGAACACACAGATGTGGATGATGAAAAAAGGAAACAGCTTGAGAAACAACGTATTTCCTATTATGAGATGTCCATAACAGACGTGCTGGCAGACGGTAACCAATTTGGTGGGGTTAAATTGAACAATGGTCAGGAGATTAAAGCTGAAAAAGGATTTATCGCATTTGGGGGGAATGAAGTGAGATCCGATATTGGAAAACAGCTGGGAGCAGAGCGGCTGGAGAATCGCCATATTATGGTCAATCCCCGCACGAAAATGACCAGTGTACCCAATGTCTGGGCAGCAGGAGATGTAGTCGCCCATTCGGAACAGGTCACGATTGCGATGGGAGAAGGGTCACAGGCAGCTATCTGGATGCATAAAACCTTGCTTAAGGAAAGCTGAGTTTTGAGTGTTGTACTCGGCAAAAGAATCACTTAAAAGGCTGCTTGATTTTCTTGAAGTAGCAAAAATCCCCATTTATAACGAGCGTAGGGAAGCAGATAATAAAGATGTACCACCTATTTGAAGGGAGGGAATGCGAATGACCGTATCGGCCCAGGTAAAACAGACGGTAGCAGGTCTGAAAAGTGCACAGGCAAGCCTGGAACAATTCGCTCTCCAAACACAGGATCAGCAGGCTAAGCAGTTATATAATAACGCGGCTCAGCAAACACAAACCCTAGTGCAAACCCTTGAGCCCCGCGTGCAGCAAATTGAACAGGAAGAACCTGAATACAAAGGATTTTAAGTGAACAGACCCTTGTCAGTATTTGCTGGCAAGGGTTAGACTTTTTTATTTGTTCTGATTACCGAAGATAGCTGACAGATAGGACTTAATGGTTTCCATTTGTTTTATGATTTCATCCCGGTTTTGTGTTTTCACTGCGGCTTTCAACTGATTGATGGAAGTTGGAATCATATCATATACATTGTCTTCTCCTAACAGTTGCATTTTCCACAAATCTCGATCATATTGCTTTTTAATTTTTTTCACTTGTTCCTTTGCCTGCTTCCAATCACCTGTATTTACAGACAATTCGAGCTGACTCAGCTGGTCATGAAACGTCTCCTTTGTTTCCTTGGTTGCTGAACAGCCGGTAATCAGACTCATGATGACCATAATTTGAAACAGTCTTTTCAGCACAACTCCCACTTCCTTTCTTGCAATTCATACTCATATTTTTTCTGATAATGGAGAAATTATGTGTGGATGGGAGGGTTTGCACATGCCGGATTTTTTACTTATATTCGTTCGGACCTTTATCGCTTTTACAGTGCTGTTAATATTGGCAAGAATCATGGGTAAAAAGCAGATTTCCCAATTTACCTTTTTTGATTACGTAGTTGGAATCACTATTGGTAGTATTTCTGCTACGGTTGCAATTAACGAAGGGGTTAAAATGACCAATGGAATCTTAGCGCTGATTTATTTAACCATTTTCTTATTTATTATTTCCTACATAGCCCTTAAATCCTTTGCTTTTCGGGATATTGTAGAAGGGTCCCCGACGGTTTTGGTAGAGAATGGGAAAATATTGGAGGATAATCTGAAAAAGGTTCGTTTTACATTTGATGATTTGTTAATCAAACTTAGGGAAAAGAATGCTTTTAAAGTGTCCGATGTCGAGCTGGCCGTTCTTGAGACTGACGGAAAGGTAAGTGTCATGCTAAAGAGCGGGATGCAGCCTCTGACTCCACAAACAATGGGCATGATGGTAGAAGAGGAGCATCGGCCGCAAATTGTTATAATTGATGGAAAACTAATCGAAAAGAAATTAACGGAATACGGGTATACGAAAGAATGGCTGCTGGGAGAGATTAATAAACAGGGAGCGCAGAACTTTTCAGATGTATTCTTAGCTCAAATCGACTCAAAAGGAAATGTTTATGTTGACTTATATGTTGATGATACGGATGATCAGCAGATTCAGCAAAAACCATTGCTGGCTGCCCAGTTGAGAAAAATTCAGGCTGATCTTGAAGGATTTGCTTTGCAGACGAAAAATAAGGAAACGAAACAGCTTTATTATGAACAATCTCAGCAGCTGCAGCAGTTAATCAGTGATTTAAATCCGTTGTTAAAATAAAACGAACCTATAAGCTTTTAACGGCTTATAGGTTCGTTTGCTTTATATCCGCCTTGACCTGGGAGCCGCAGCTGGCCAAATCAGTGGAGGATGGAGAAAACCTCCACTGAAGCAGTTTCACTTTATGGCTAATGGTTCCTTATTACAGTTGTGTTAGGTTCAAGCGGATGGAGCGATTTTTTTCATCATTCACCCTTCTTCCACATCAAGCTGGCTTAAAGGGCGTTCAGCAGGGCCTTCGATTACATCCCCTTCAATGGAAAAGCGGGAACCATGGCATGGGCAGTCCCAGGTATGCTCACCGTTATTCCATTCCAGCTCACAGCCCATGTGGGTGCAGGTCGTATTGACAACATACAGCTTTCCATTTTTATCTTTATAAGCTCCGGCTCTTTCACCGTCCACTTTAACGACAGCACCTTCTTCAGGATTAAGGTCATCAATGGATTTCGATGTCATTCCGACTTTTCCTTTTACAAAATGACCAGCTACACCTAAGTTTTGGCTGACAAATTTGCGCAGGCTTGGATCTGCTTTAAATCGTGACGGGCGGTAAAGCTCTTCAGATGGATTATCCTTCTTTAAAATAATATCTGCTAAAAGTTGAGCGGCAGCAGTACTTGTCGTCATGCCCCATTTACGGAATCCGGTGGCAATCAGGATGTTTGGTTCATTGCTTTTGAATCGCCCAATATAAGGAACTTTATCCAATGTGGTCAAATCCTGGGCGGACCAGCGATACAGAAACTCCTGAATGCCGAACGTTCTGTTGGCAAAATCCTGCAAAGCTTCATAATGCTTCATCGTATTGGTGCCATGGCCGGTCTTGTGGCTTTCACCGCCTACAATAATCATTTCCTCGCCATTATAAGAAGCGGATCTGAGTGATCGGGTGGGCTGATCGGCACTGAGATACATGCCGCCGGGGAATTCCTTGTTTGCCTTGATTCCAAGCACATAGGAACGGCTGGCATACATTCTGGAAAAATAGCCCCCTTTGAAGTCGTAAAAAGGAAAATGGGAAGCAGAGATGACGTATTGAGCGGCCACCTTATGCCCTGGCCTGGTAATCACTTTCGGCCTGGCCTCTTCCTGTACATCGACGGCGGTGGTTTTTTCGTAAATGGTTCCGCCATTCTGAAGAAAATCATCCACAAGGTGCTTTAAGTATTTTATTGGATGGAATTGAGCCTGATTTTTCATCACGAGGGCCCCTTTTACATCAATAGGGAGGGGGACATCATCAAGGAAGTCCCGTTCAATCCCAAGTTGTTCATACGCTTT
Source organism: Virgibacillus sp. MSP4-1 (assembly GCF_010092505.1). Classification (NCBI taxonomy): domain Bacteria; kingdom Bacillati; phylum Bacillota; class Bacilli; order Caryophanales; family Bacillaceae; genus Virgibacillus; species Virgibacillus sp. MSP4-1. The sequence continues at coordinate 2,457,642 of NZ_CP048021.1, read as the reverse complement.
CCATTCCGTTTCCAAATTCATTTGTGTCTGATCAGATGTAGCATAGATGATGGCGTCCTGTTCTTTATAATCACAATCAATATCGTGCTCTTTGATCGTGTCCTCCATGAATGTTTTGGCCCTCATATTCGCTTCATAATAGTCGTGGGCCTTATCCAGACCAAAATGCTGAATCAACTCGTCGTAAATGATATCGTGCTGAGCCGTTATTTTTGCTGTTGTATGTCCGGTCGTCCCATTCAGAATGTTGCTGGCCTCCAGAATAACGACTTTCATTCCCTCTTTTTGCAGTAAGTAGCCTGTCGTAATCCCGGTGATCCCTCCGCCAACAATGACAACATCGGCTTCTGTATCCTTATCAAGAGAGTCAAAATGATCAAATTCAACTGAATCCTTCCAGAAAGGCTCCGGGAAGGATGGCATTTGGTTTTTCATAGACTTTTCCTCCTTTACATTTCATCGCACTAATACTAATTTTTCCAAATAAAGCAAAACCATACGGAGGGAGTAGAAAAGCGGAGGCGAGTGTTTAGGCCCGACGGCATAAGCATGATCCCCCGGAGTGGCCTGATCTAGGCCATGTAGGGGATTATGCTTATGACCGCTGGGGCCTGGGAGCCGCAGCTGGACAAAGAAAAGCGGAGGCGAGTGATCAGGTCATACGGGATAAGCGGAGGTGATGAAGGACAAAAGCGGAGAATGATTTGATTGAAGTGTCCTTCATTGGAGTGATGAAGGACACTAGAAGGACAAATACAAGTTGCAATGGCCTTCATAAAGGGAATGAAGGCCAAATAGGAACAATACATTAACCAAACTGTCCATCATACTCAACATAAAGATGCCAACCCACAGCTGGGCAAAGAAAAAGAGAACGGAGGCATCCGTTCTCTGAAAATAAAATTATGCTGTTGTTTGAAATAAGTAAAATCCAATCGAAACGACGGCAATATCAGCTAGAATGTGAAGAATCCAGGAGTTTAAAAAGTTGTTGGACTTTGTGTTTAACCAGCAAAAGATGATTCCAATGGTAAATAGCCCGATGATAGCAAGCAAGGTTAGCCAAATATTGAACCATGTTGCAAAGATTGCCATATGATAGATAGCAAAAAGGGAAGAAGAGAATAGATAGGCAAATGTTTTATAATTCGCCTGGTATAGCTTTAAGAAGATAAACCCCCGGAAAAAGAATTCCTCCAGCAATGAGTTGCCAAATGTAATGTAAATCGCTACAAAAATATACGTCTCGAGTGTGATGTTTAATCGTGACCTTAAATCCCCTGTAATGCCGTCCAAATTGATAAAGTCCTTAAGCAGAATAAAGCTCAATAAAACAATAATAAATGCAGCAATGCCAAGTCCGAATCCGCCTCTTAAGCGGTTCCAGTCGATTTCTTTTAAATTTAGAAAAACCAGTATACGCTGTTTCCAGATCAAACGAATGACCAGCAGAGGGACAAATAAAAACAAAAATATTTTAGCCAATGATTTCGGCACGTATGTTGCTTTAAAGACCTGCTCAATCATGAACATCAGAAAACAGCTGATGAGGGATAGGAATATAAGGGTAAATACATGTTTTCGCTTCATAGCTTTATCACCTGGATTCAGTATAGCAAAAATAAAAGAACGTGGGGGGAGTTTTTCCGGTTATTGAGCGAAAAGAATAGATTCGATGAACGATTCATCTCGGATCAAAAAACGGCTTGTCCGGGATCCAGTCATTAAACGAATGAAAAGTGGGAGATCATGAAGGGAATCTCCCACGAATCCGTTGCCTTAAAATTTTTTCTTCAAATCATTCATGCTCGGAATCTGTTTATTCATAATAGAACGTACCAATTGATCCTCTGTTTTCTTAGATACGGGTTTGTTAGCCATTTTGGATACCTGGTGAATCAGTTTTCGTACGGTTCTTTCATCACTTAAATCTGCACTTTGCACGGATTTTACGAGTCTCATAATGTCATCCTGCTTTACACCGGTAGATTTCTCTACGTTCTGGAAAAAGCCTCGATCCATCTGCGTCCCTCCTTAGCACGTAATCATCCATTGTCCATTAACATCCTATTCAAGATTTTAGTTTGAGCATAGACGGCTGCCGGATTAAGGCAAAAAATGATGAAGGTGTACTAGTTGCAAAGAGGAAATATGTAGAATTTTGTTGTCCTTTTGAAGTGAACATAAAAAAGATATGTGCTATAATAAGATTGAAATAACAAGCTTAAACTTAAATATAATGTACACACGGTATAGACAAATGTATATACAGGAAAATTCCGAGGAGGGATAGGATGACGAGTCAAAAGCTGCAGCACTTTTTAAATGAACATCTAGCGGATTTAAAATCAAAGGGATTGTACAACGAGATTGATACGGTAGAGGGAGCCAATGGACCAGTCATTAACATTAATGGAAAGGAACTTATCAATCTTTCATCCAACAATTATTTAGGATTGGCGACGGATGAGCGTTTAAAGGAAGAAGCCATTCAGGCCGTTAAGTCCCATGGTGTAGGAGCAGGCGCCGTACGTACAATTAACGGAACACTTGATTTGCATAATGAACTGGAGAGGAAGCTTGCACAGTTTAAAGGAACTGAAGCTGCGATATCCTATCAGTCAGGTTTTAACTGCAACATGGCGGCGATTTCTGCAGTTATGGATAAAAATGATGCGATTTTATCCGATGAATTAAATCACGCCTCGATTATTGATGGCTGCCGGTTATCACGTGCCAAAATTATTCGTTTTCATCACTCAGATATGGATGATTTGCGAGCGAAAGCAAAAGAAGCGGTTGAATCCGGGCAATATAATAAAGTCATGGTGATTACGGACGGGGTATTTTCCATGGATGGAGATGTAGCCAGACTTCCTGAAATTGTCGAGATTGCCGAAGAGTTTGATCTTATGACCTATGTGGATGATGCTCACGGATCCGGTGTGCTTGGTAAGGGAGCAGGTACCGTTAAACATTTTGGTCTTCAGGATAAAGTGGATTTCCAAATGGGGACGCTGTCAAAGGCCATTGGTGTTATTGGCGGTTATGTAGCCGGGAAACAAAATCTCATTGACTGGCTGAAGGTTCGCTCCCGTCCATTCTTATTCTCCACAGCAGTGACTCCGGCTGATGCAGCTGCAACGATTAAAGCCATTGATTTGATTATGGAAAGTGAGGAGCTTCAGCAGAAAATGTGGGAGAACAGTGAGTATCTCAAAAATGGTCTGGAGCAGCTCGGCTATGATATTGGTCATAGTGAGACACCGATTACGCCCGTTATTATTGGTGATGAAAATACAACACAGGCATTCAGTAAACGCCTGATTGAAGAAGGGGTTTATGCGAAATCGATCGTATTCCCTACCGTTCCAAGAGGTACAGGAAGAGTTCGGAATATGCCTACAGCAGCTCATACAAAAGAGATGCTCGATCAGGCACTAGGGGTGTATGAGAAGATTGGTAAAGAAACAGGGATTTTATCACGTTAACAAGCTGTAATCCTCTGCCTTTAAGCATTCCTGAAACGAAATGTGCAGGTGAGGGGTAATCGGCGGGTAAATTCCGGATAAGTTCAACTAACCATTAGTGGGGATGGAGAATCCCTCCACTGATGGAAGTTTCACTTTATAATGAAACAACGAGGAGAAGCAGGGGGAACGACAATGAAAAAAATATTGGTTACCGGAGCTCTGGGGCAAATTGGCTCTGAGTTAGTCATGAAGCTTCGACAGGAATATGGAGACGCTTCTGTTGTTGCGACGGACGTTCGTCAACAGGATTGTGAGGTCGTTCATTCCGGCCCTTTTGAAATTTTAGACGTTCAGAATGCTGAACATTTTGCTTCCTTAGCAAAGGAATACAATGTGGACACCATTATCCACTTGGCTGCTCTTTTGTCAGCAAAAGCAGAAGCGAACCCGCAGCTGGCCTGGAACATTAATATGGGAGGGCTTGTAAACGCGTTGGAGGTGGCGCGGGAAATGAACACCCAATTTTTTACACCGAGTTCAATAGGTGCTTTTGGCCCGGGGACTCCTAAGGATCAAACCCCTCAGGATACCATTCAGCGCCCGAACACGATGTATGGAATCAATAAAGTTTCCGGAGAACTATTGTGTGACTACTATTATGAAAAATTCGGGGTGGATACCCGTGGCCTTCGTTTTCCCGGCCTGATTTCATATGTTACCAAGCCTGGAGGCGGAACCACCGATTATGCTGTAGAAATGTATTATGAAGCGAAGGAAAAGGGCGCCTACACTTCCTATATCGGAGCGGGAACGTATATGGATATGATGTATATGCCGGATGCGATTCAGGCGATTATTCAATTGATGGAAGCCGACAGCAGCCGCCTAATTCACCGTAATGCATTTAATGTATCAGCCATAAGTGCTGCGCCAGAGGATTTTGCTGGAGCAATCAGGCAGCATCTCCCTGATTTTCAGTTGGCCTATGATGTAGATCCCACCCGCCAGGCTATAGCCGAAAGCTGGCCGGACGCCATTGATTGCCGGGCAGCAAAGGACGAATGGGACTTTAAGCCAAACTATGATTTACAGTCGATGACGAAGGATATGCTTGAGAAAATTTCTTTAAAAGCAACAAACGAAGCGTAATAATCCTGGAAATGAAAAATAAAAATTTATCAGAGGAATACGATAAAAGTGGAAATAGCATATCAGCCCACTGTTGGTTGATATGCTATTTTACGTAGAAAATGGCCATGCCACGGAAATGAATGAACAGCCAGAACTCACAACTCCTATTTGCATGATTGTAATTGTATATAGAAAGCACGATGACTAAATATTAGAAATTTGCTATACTTATGATACCTTTTTTACATAGGCATTTTTTTAAATCATTCTATTATAACTTACTTAGTAGCTAAGGGAGCGATGTTCTTTGGAATTGGATTTTCAAGAAGGACAGGATATGAAAAGCTTTTTAGTTCATAATCGTGATCAATTTGAAGAGTATTTGCTGGAAGAAGCCGTCAATGTACGGGATAAAATTAACGAAATTCATCGCATTGGTAATATTAATTTAATTAATAATGCTCATAAACTTGTGTTATATATTGTTGAAGAGCAGCACGAAGAGGTTGTGGCATTTGCCAGACAGGAAGGCATAGCCTGGGCCAGGCACTCTTTAACCGTCGCTTTTAAGCTGGAGTGGGTTAATGCTATTAGAAGAACGTTGTGGTTTTTTCTGTATCAATATGATCAGAAGCACAATAAAGAGGCGACGATGGATCACTTCTATACGCAGGAAAAACAAATTAATGATCAAATGGATGAGTTTTTGAACACCTTTTTTATTAGCTATTCAAAATATAAGGATGAACTGATTGAGAAACATAAGCGGCTGGTAGAAAAATTATCAGTCCCACTTATTCCGATTACCTCCACCATAAGCGTTCTTCCCTTAATTGGAACCATTGATTATAACCGGGCCAGCATTATTGAAGAGCAGGTATTGTTGGAAATTGGCAAAGTCCGTATTGGAACGTTAATTATGGATTTTTCCGGAGTTGTAGATATGGAGGAAGACACCATCAATCAAATTTTAAAGGTAATGGATGGGGTTAAAATGATGGGATGTAAACCATTGCTTACTGGCATTCGTCCGGAACTGGTCCGTAAATTTATGAATTTCGGAAAACTGGACGTCGAAACTAAAGCAACCTTACAGCAAACGTTAAGTGAATATATGAGTGAATTTTCTCAATGAGCAGCTGCCAAAAAGGGCAAGCTGCTCTTTTTGACCATCCATGTATTCTCCTGATAGGATTCCTTTAGATTTCTTCCGTTATGGATGATTTTAATAGAAACAGGAAAACTAAGAATAGGGAAAGATTGAATAAAAGAAGAGAGGAAAGCAATATGGAAAAAAAACCTTGTAAACAATCGTTAACAGTGAAAACTTCGCATGTGCTCCCTCCAGATACGAATGCCCATGGAACACTTTTTGGCGGGAAGCTTATGGCTTATATTGATGATGTTTCAGCTATTGCGGCATCACGTCATGCCAGAAAAACGGTTGTGACGGCTTCTACGGATTCAGTGGATTTTCTTACCCCTGTACATGAGGGGGATACCATTTGTCTGGAAGCCTTTGTCACTTATACACACAAAACGTCTATGGAAGTATTCGTAAAGGCTGTAACGGAAAATCTCCTTACGGGGGAGCGAAATATTTGTGCAACGGCATTCCTTACAATGGTAGCCATTGATGAAAATAGTCAGCCTGCCCCTGTCCCGCACGTTTATCCGGAAACAGAAGAGGAACAGTGGCTCCATCAGGGTGCGGAAAAACGAGCGGATTATCGGAAGGGAAGAAAAAAGGACTCCAAGGATATGGCAGAAAAATTTGGGACAGATTTGCCATGGTTCAGAGCATAACGTCTCTAATGTACGAGTATGATTAAACTGAGAACAACAGGAATTCCTCTTATTACATTCAACCGAGGTGTTGCAATGCTTAAGAAAGCGTGGCTGTATGCTTTTATTTTGATTGTCATGATTGTTTTCCCTTATACCATTGGGAGCAGTGATCCAAAAGACCATCCTGATGATATTGAGCGTCAGATCGAGTCCCTCAGTCTGGACGAGAAAATTGGTCAGATGCTGCTTGTCGGCTTTGAGGGGACCCGCCTGAACGAGGAAGTAAAGGATTATATTGAGGACTATCACGTAGGGGGACTTATTCTATTTAAAGAAAATATCCTTGATGTAGAGCAGACGACAAAGATGTTAAACCATATAAAGCATAAGAATAAGGGACATATCCCTCTATTTTTGGGGATTGATGAAGAAGGTGGAGAAATAAGCAGGGTTCCTGATGAGTTTAAAGCTCTTCCTGATGCCTGGGAGGTAGGGGAAGTAGATCAGCCGGAGCTGTCCTTTCAATACGGAAATATGCTGGCTAATCAGATTCAGCCCCTCGGCTTTAATATGGATTTTGCCCCTGTTCTTGATATTAATACAAATCCGGAAAATCCAATAATCGGGAGAAGGGCGTTTGGCTCTACCGCAAAAAAAGTAACAAAGCACGGATTGGCCGTTATGAACGGTATACGGGCTACGGGAGTCATTCCGGTTGTAAAGCATTTTCCGGGACATGGGGATACATCCATCGACTCCCATGAAGAACTTCCGGTTGTAAACAAATCATTAGAGGAGCTTCAGGATCTGGAGCTTAAACCTTTTAAAGCAGCGTTTAAACGGAATGCCGATGCGGTAATGATGGCACATCTATCTGTACCGAACATTGATCATAAGTATCCGGCATCTCTGTCTAAGAAGATGATCCAGGGGCTGCTTCGTAATCAAATGGGGTTTGAAGGCCTGGTCATTACGGATGATTTAACGATGAAGGCGATCACCAATCAATATACAGTGGCTGATGCAGCTTTACGATCGGTAAAAGCAGGCAGTGATATTCTGTTAATCGCTCATCAAAAGGAAAATGTTGCGGAAACCTTTAAAAAACTAAAGCAGGCAGTTAAGACAGGGGATTTATCCGAACAACGTATAAACGAAAGTGTTTATCGGATTTTAGATAAAAAGCGTCAGTTTAATATCCATAATGATCAGCATTCCCGGCCTGATATAAGCCAGATCAACCAGAAAATTAAGGAACTTCTGGCTAACATGAAGGCGAGTAACCAGCCTGAATCCCCGATAGGTAACAAGGAATATATGGAGAAAAAGAAGTCTGATATACTAAGAGAGAGATGAACCGTCTTAAGGAAAGCAGGGGAAAGCATTGGAGAATATGAATGAGCTATATGTCATTCCTTCAGGGAAACCGAAAATATGGGACCATAAGCCGGAGCTTGGCAGTGTGAAGGCTTGTGAGGCCTATACAGGAACCTTTCATCGATTGCTGCAGCAATATGTAGAAATGCTCGATGTTCATTGGGTGATTATTTCACCTAAATATGGAATTCTGAAGCCCGATGAGTATGTTCCGGAAACCTATAATTTGTCTTTCAGTATGAAAAGAAATCCTGATGTCATATCTATAGAAAGCATGAGCCAGCAGCTTAGAGAAAAGCGTCTATCAGATGCCAAAAGGGTTGTGATGCTGGGCGGCAAAAAATTTAAGCCGATTATGGAGCAGCTTTTTCCTCAGGCTTCTTTACATTATCCTTTACACGGCTCAAAGGGAATTGGGGCTATGCAGAAGAGCCTGAAGGATGCCATTAGCAATAAAAGAATGCTGTAACGTTACGTATCCTTTTTGCGATTTATCAAAAACTAAATCGTAAAAGGAGGGTATCCATGACAAAACGAAAAACAGCTTATGACGCTGCAAAGAAAACGAATCAGACACCGGCGGAGAGTACCCCTGATATGGAGTTCTCTGCAGAATACACGGATGAAGATCCGATGAAGGGATTTAACCGGAATTCCAAGCAGGGAAGAAAAGGGAAAGGAATAAGAGGAACAGAAAAAAAGTAAACAAAAAGGGGTATGCCGAAGTCACACAGGCATACCCCTTTTTGTTTACAGCTCCATTTGCTTACTTGCTAATTTCTTTATGATTTTCTGAAGAGGCAGGGGTTTGCTTAGGTAATATCCTTGAATTTCGGTACAGTCCATTTTTGAAAGCATGTCGATATGCTTTCTTTTTTCGACCCCTTCCGCTGTGACCTCGAGTTCCAGGTTTTTGGCCAGCTTAATGATCATTTGCACAATCTGCTGGTCTTTTTGATGGTAATCCATATTCATAATAAAGGATTTATCAATTTTAATTTTTTGCACCGAAAGCTCTTTTAAGTAATTTAAGGAAGAATAGTTCGTCCCGAAATCATCGAGTACAATTGAGAAGCCTGCATCTGATAGCGTTTCAAACTGTTTTTGCGCTGCATCCAGGTTCAACAGGTCATTTTCTGTAATTTCCAGCTCAATGTCTTCAGGATTTGTTTTATATTCGGCCACTGTTTCTTTTATATAATCAACAAAGGCTGATTCGTTCAGCTGTACCGGAGATATATTAACAGCAACACGAATATTTGAAAAGACCTTCTTTAGTTCATAGATATCCTTACAGACCTGTTTCAGCACCCAGCGCCCGATGGATTGAATCGAATGGTTTTCTTCGGCAATCGGGATAAACTCATTTGGCGGTATTAAACCATATTTAGGATGATTCCATCTCAATAGCGCCTCAAGACTGAATTCATTCCTCCGAATATCAAGCTTTGGCTGATAGTATAGTTCCAGTTCGTTGTGCTGAAGAGCATAGGCCAGGTCCTGCTCCAGAGTCTTTTGCCGTAAATTGCTTTCGATATGGGCATGGGCGAATGTAATGAAGATTTGCCGATCTTTTAATGATTTGGCCTGAAGCATTCCATGAAAGGCGTTTGTAACCGTCTGTTGTACATTGTAGTCCTCGGGTGACATTTTAGCAACACCGATGGAGGGCTGTACTACCACCTCGAATTCTTCGGTCTGATAGGGATGCTGAATAGCTTCATATATCTGGTTGGTAAGCTGTTCAGACTCATTATGACTGGTAGATCGAACGGCGATAATGAACTCATTTCCTGAAGCCCGGCTCAGTTGGTCCTCATTTTTCAGGAAACGCTGCAGCCGATTGGTGATTTCCTTTAGCAGATTGGTCTCCACGTTCTGGTTCGAATACTGCACAAAGGACAATTGATTAATGCCAATGTAAAACAGGTACCATACCGACCCCTCAAACTTTTTTGTATGCAGTGTAGTCTCTAGCTGCTCTATGAAGTTGTCCACAAAAGGAAGACCTGTGATCGGATCATTTCCCTGATTGCTTTCTAAATTAACCACATGTGTAATATCACGGGTAAGCCCAATCACATAGGTCACATTATCATAAGTAAACGGAATTAATATGGTTTCCCCGTAGCGATTTTCTGAATTAATATTCATACGATCACGAAAGGTTATCTTTTTATTTGTTGTAACAGCCTGCTGATAATAGCCTTTCAAGTGGTCAGCTACAGATTTGTGAAAAATCTCTCTTATTGTTTTCCCTATATCCTCATCCTGCAGCATGGCCAGCTTTTTTGCTGTTTGGCTTACTTTTAGATAGCGGAATTCATCAGGTGGTTCGTATTTCATTAAAAATACAATATCGAATAAGGATGTAAAAAGCTGAAACATCTCTTCTTCATTAAAGAACATATAATGATTTCCCTGGTTTGACATATGTACCACCTTTATCACGTATTAACTGGCCGTAATCTCCTGCTAATGGAAGTTTTACGTTATATCTAATGTGCTATATTATCCTTATTTTAACTTTGTCGGAAAATGTTGCATTCAATTTCATCATATCATGTTTATTTTTTAAAGAAAATTCTATAAAGGCAATCTGACAGGGAATAGGAGTTATGGTCTATGGGGAGGTGGTCGAATAGTTGTGGAAAAATGTAAATTCATGGCGGATATTGTCGATGAAAGCGCACAAATACGGAAATAACCTCTTTCTGAGATCTTGTCCATCAGCCATGAGCTTTATTATTTACTGATATCCGTGAAATAAAAAGTTCATTGCAGCTATGCAATGAACTCTTCATTCTACTATTTTGCATTTTCCAGTTCTTTTCTCAGATCGGCCAGTTGCTGTTCCATTCGTTCCAGGGTTTTTTCGAGTGGAGAGACCCTTCCCCCTGTAGCCTCAAGCTTATCTAAATCACCTTGAATGCGTATGTAATCCATTTTAAGCTGTTCAATCTCCTGTTCAATTTCCTTTTTTGTTGCCATGATGTTCTCTCATCCCCTTTTAAAAGTCATTTTCTTAAAGTCTATCACGATACAAAGAAGGAATCGAGGGAAAGAGTTATTTATCCTTTAAATCATTTATTCACAATTCAGACATAAGTGAGCGCTTACATGTGATAGAATTCACATGTTGATTCTGAAAGGGATTATACAATAAAGATGTAAAGAGATCTACCACGTCTTTACATGAAGGAGAAAAGACCATCAGGGCATGCCGGCGATTAATTTCGATGAGGTGATGAATATGAAAAAACAATGGATGATTGTAAGTCTGTTAGTGGTCATTATGATGGGATTGGCTGCATGTGGAAAGGAAACAAATGAACATTCACAGCAAGATCCTTCAGCTGTAAATACAGATCGTGGTGAAACATCTGAAGTGAATGAGAAAGAAAATGCCATTATCCCTGCTCATCAAGGAATAAATCAGGAGCCTGTTCCGGTAAAAGTAGAACGGGTTGGAGAGCATGAAGTGAATGTCGAAATGACAGCACAAATCACAGATATTGAAATCGAAAAGGATTCAAATTATAAAGCCTGGACCTTTAATGGGGAAGCCCCTGGGCCAACCATAGTGGTAAAAGAAGGGGACATGATCAACTTCACCCTGAAGAATCTGGATCCGCAAATTCCGCATAGCATGGATTTTCATGCCGTACAAGCGGCACCGGATAAAAAGTTTGCGGATGTCATGCCAAATGAAGAAGGTACTTTCCAATATCTTGCAAATAAACCAGGCGTGTTCATGTACCACTGTGGAACTGAGCCAGTATTGGGACACATTGCCAATGGAATGCACGGTGTTATGATCGTACAGCCAGAAGACGGCTACCCAACAGATGATGAAGTTGATAAAGAGTTTGTGATTATACAAAATGAATGGTATGACTACAATGATATGGATGACATGCTTGAGGGAGAACCGAATCAGGTTGTATTCTCAGCTAAAGCACTTAAAGAAGGCGGCATCAATACAAACGGTACGACCTATAGTTTGAAGGAAAATCCCCTGCAGGCACAAGTGGGAGATAGGATCCGCTTCTATGTAAACAATATGGGACCAAATGAAACTAGCAGCTTTCATGTCATCGGAACGATAATGGAAGATGTTTATATTGACGGAAACCCCGCCAACCATATGGAAGGAATGCAAACGGTCATGCTTCCAGCCAGTGGAGGAGCAGTCGTAGAATTTACAGTAACAGAAGCAGGAACTTTCCCATTCGTAACTCACCAATTCAACCACGCTACTAAAGGTGCTAAGGGATTAATGGAAGTAACGGAATAGATAAGAATATAAAAGGGATGTCAGCAGACAACTGGCATCCCTTTTATAACGTTCTTATTAAGATGGTGATGAAGAACGGAAACGACTGAGGAAGGACTGTAAACGTTCACTCTTGGAATTTTCCAGTACTTCTTCAGGAGATCCCTCTTCTGCTATTGTCCCTTCATCAAGGAACAGAACGCGATCAGCAATGTCACGGGCAAATTCCATTTCGTGTGTAACGAGTATCATGGCCATTTCTCCCTCTTTTGCTATGTCCCGGATAACCTCCAGAACCTCTCCTACAAGCTCAGGGTCAAGAGCAGAGGTTACTTCGTCAAACAGCATCACCTTTGGACGCATAACAAGTGCTCTGGCCATAGCGACACGCTGCTTTTGTCCACCGGATAACTGGCTTGGGTAGCTATCCAGTTTATCTCCCAGACCAACCTTTTCCAGCATTTCAATGGAACGCTGTCTGGCCTCATCCTTTGGCTCTCCTTTTACATGAACAGGAGCAACCATACAGTTATCTAAAATAGACATGTGTGGAAAAAGATTGAAGTGCTGAAACACCATTCCGATGTCTCCCCGAACCTCACGCAAATGCTTTTCATTCGCAGGGACAAGTTCTCCTTCCTTTTCCATATGCCAAAGTGGGCGTCCATCGACCTCAATGACTCCGGAAGTAGGCTCCTCAAGGGTCATAAGCATTCGAATAATGGTCGTTTTTCCGGAACCACTTGGACCAATCAATGCAATTTTTTCGGCAGGGGCAATATCAAGGTCAATGCCCTTTAATACTTCCACTTCGCCGAATGATTTATGAACATCTTTATATCGTACAATGGGATCAGCCATTTACTGCCACTCCTTTATCCATATTATTATTCGTACCAGTCGGATTCTTTTTATCAAAGCGACGGTTAAATTTCTTCTCCAGCTTCCTTATGAGAACAGCTGATGGATAACTCATAGCAAGGAAGAACAACGCCACTAGTGTTAAGGGCTCTACGTATGCAAACGTCTGGGCTCCAAAGGATTCAGCAGCATGAAGCATACCGGTAACTCCAATTGTGGCTGTTAATGGAACCTCTTTAAACATAATAATGAGGTAATTCCCTAACATTGGAATGGTTGGAGGTATTGCCTGTGGTAAAATAATTTTTGTCCATTTTTTACCTGTTGATAGATTTAATGCTTTTGCAGCTTCCCATTGTCCTTTATCAACGGACTCAATGCCAGACCTGTAAATCTCTGAAATATACGTACTAAAGTGTCCGCCTAATCCCAGAATTGCACAGGATATTGGGTCTAGTGTTACTCCTACGTAAGGTACCATCGGCCATGCATAAAATAGAAAGAATAGCTGTACGAGTGGAGGCGTGGATCGGATAAACTCCAATAGAAATCCTACAAGCTTTTGAACAGGTGTCCATGGTATGCGTCGTAAAAAAGTCCATACAAACCCAAAGAGCATGGCAAAGGCAAAACAGCCAATGGTGAGTCCCAGTGTAATCCACATTCCCTCAAAAATTAATGGGAGTGATTCCCAGACATAGTTCCAGCTCCAAGTCATTCAGTAGCCACTCCCTTCGATGATTGCTTTTCTGCCCAACGTGTCAACCAGATCAGAGGAAGGGCTAATATAAAGTAAAAGACGAGAATTAAAAGGTAAACTGTAGGTGCCAGCGATAGATTTGTACTTCTGAATATATCGCCGTGGTATAAAATATCGGTTAAACCGATGAGAGAGACAAGTGAAGTTGCCTTCAGCATTTGAATAAGATAGTTACCGAATTCCGGTAGCATCATACGTACGGCCTGAGGTAAGATAACCAATCTCATACGTTGAAATCTGGACATATTAAGGGCAGTAGCTGCTTCCTTCTGACCATCGGATACAGAAAGAATAGATCCTCTAACGACTTCAGACATATAAGCACCGTAGTTCATAGATATGGCTACGACTGCTGCCCAGAAATCTGTACCTAAATCAATTCCAAATAAACCTGGTAAAGCATAGTAAAACCAGAATAACTGAACAATTAAAGAAGTACCACGAAATACTTCTATATAAAATCCTGTAAACTTGCGAATGATGGGGTTCTTGGCAATTCGGCCGAACCCGGCGAGAAAGGCAATGATAAAGGATAATACAGCTGATGCAAGCAGTACAGTGATAGTGATGTTAATTCCCCGAAGTAAAACATCAAAGATTTCAATAAAGGTACTAATCGCTTTTCACCCTTTCCTATTAGAAAACAGACCCCCTGAATAGGGGGTCTGTTAAAGTATTTTTTATTTCCCCATTATCCCTGGCATAATTCTTCGGTGGTTAGATCATTAGGCACGAGGTTACGTTCACTGAAACCAGATGGTGTAATGAGATCTAAGATTTCACCGTCTTCTTTCTTTTGTTGAAGTACTTTGTTGTAAGCTTCTCTTAAATCGTCATTGTCTTGATGGAATACGGCAGCACCATAGCTTGGCACGCCATCTATATCAGGCTGTTCAAAGTCTTCAACGAACTCAAGTGCATCCTGATCAGAAGATTCTAATGCCATTTTAATGGTCATTTCCGTACCAGTCGTTGCATCTGCTCTTCCGGATTGAACGGCTGCGAACGTTGCCGGAATATCCGGAGCTTCACTAATTTGATCTTCACTCACACCCATTTCTTTCAGGAATCCAATTTCCGTTGCACCAGACATAACGGAAACGGTAACATCTGGATTGTCAGCAATATCCTGGTAGCTATGAAGATCCAGAGGATTCCCCTCCTGAACGATTAAGCCTTCACCATATTGAATTTCAGGCTCACCAAAGTCTGCCTGCTTACAACGTTTAGGTGTAATTGCCATACCAGCAGTAGCAACATCAAACTTACCAGCCTGCACACCTGCGATTAATTGACTGAAATCAGCTAATTGACCGTCTACTTTTTCAACCCCAAGTTCCTTGAAAACGGCTTTTGCAATCGCAACCGCTTCCCCTTTAAGTTCACCATTTTCATCCTGATAAGCGTATGGCTTTTCGTTCGCAAAACCAATCTTTACAACACCAGCTTCCCTTAGTTCAGCAAGTTTGCCACTAGCCTCTCCTGAACCTTCATCACTGGATTGTTCACCACTATTTCCATTATCACCGCTTGTGTCTCCATCGGTTTCGCTGGATGATCCACATGCTGTAATTAAGAATACAGTCAGTACTAAAGCAAAAATTGATAATAGTTTTTTCATTGGTCTATTGACCCCTCCCAAAAGATTTTTTAAATAAATTTTTTAATGTTTCTATAATGAATAGTGTCTGTTGCTGTACTGCCAATCTACTCATTTGCGACTTGCAAATGTTTATGTACCACCTCCAGAAGTGAGCATAAAGTGCGCTGGCAAATAGTAGATGCAGTCGCTTTTTGCCTATATAAAATACTTTATACTCAAGGTTTTGTTTCTTCAAATTGGATATAACTTTATTAATTAGTAAATATTTGGAGATAAACAACTGAGACAAGTTAAGCTTGGGTATGCTGAGTATTACTCTTTTAAGTTGCGAAATAATCTGTTATTCTAAATAATCTGAATATTAGGTCATTATAAATCTATGCAATTTGTCCTACAAAAATGCTGCCATGAAAGAAAAAAATAAGATTGAAAGTTTTCGGAGCTGGAACCTTAAAAAATTCATAAGGAAATGCTATAATTTAAATATTCAGAAAATTGTAGCGAAACGGATAAGGAGAGGAAAGGGTGGATGAAATGGAAGATTTTCATCAGCAGGAGTCTTTATTGTTGAAAATCCTTAAAGAAAAGCTGGACCCTGAGCTGTATCAGTATGCAGAACAAGAATTGGAAGAGTTTTATCATAAGTGTTATCAGGATTTTGATCCGAGAGCCGTACACACGGATCGGGAAGGTGAGCCCAGACTAATCAAATACAATCGCTATGGGGAGGATGTTTCTGAAATCTGGGTGAATGAAGGCTATAAAAAAACAGTCAAGGATACCTACAACACCGGTATTGTTGGATATGTTCACAAGCCAATCCCTGATTTAGGGCGAAAGGGGAATTATTTGTATTCCTATGCCCAGGGCTACTTACTTTCTCAGGTGGAACCGGGATTTTACTGTCCAGTCACACTTACGATGGCAGTGGCCTACCTGATTGATGAGTATGCAGATGAGGACTTAAAAAGAAAGTTTCTCCCTCACGTGCTTTCCACCGGAAATGAGGAATTATTTGAAGGTGCAACCTTTTTAACGGAACGTCAGGGCGGATCGGATGTGGGCGCGAATGAAGTGGAGGCAATCAGAGATGGGGATCATTACCGGTTATATGGAGAAAAATATTTTGCGTCCAATTCCGGACAGTGCGGAGTTGCAGCCGTGCTTGCCCGAATGGAAGGGAGCAAGACTGGTACAAAGGGCCTCAGTCTGTTTCTGGTCCCGTGGAAAAGGGAAAATGGCCGAACGAATCATATAAAAGTACGGCGGTTAAAGGATAAGCTCGGTGTACGTGCGGTGCCTTCCGCTGAAATTGAATTGGAAGGTTCGAAAGCGTACCTGGTTGGGGAACCGGATCAGGGCTTATACTATATGATGGAGGCCCTGAATTTATCAAGGGTATGTAACGCAACAGCTTCACTCGGGATTATGAAGCGCGCCTTGAAGGAAGGCTGTCATTATGCATCTGAGAGGAAGGCTTTTGGTCAGAGAATCATTCAGTATCCTATGGTTCAGGAAACCCTGGTAAATCTTCAGTCAAGGTTTGAAGTTCAATTATCCGCCTTATTTGAATCCATTGAGCTCTTTGATCAGGTGATGCGGGACCGAAGCAGCAGGACCGAAGAAGAAGTGGCCATGAATCGCCTGCTGATTGCACTGTTGAAGGCCCGCACCGCAAAAGAAGCCATTGACTTTAGCCATGAATCGATTGAGCTTCATGGTGGAAATGGTTATATTGAGGACTTTGTTACACCTCGTCTGCTGAGGGATGCCCAGGTTCTTACCGTTTGGGAAGGAACAGATAATATTTTGTCCCTGGAAGTTTTGCGCTTAATGCATAAATACAGGGTACACGAAATATTTATACGGGAAGTGGAGCATCATTTATCCAATGTGCAGGCAGAAGAGAAAGATAAACAACGAATAGGACATTCTCTGCAGGAATTAAAGAATATGATTGCCTATATTCAGGATAAGGATGAATCCGTGCAAACCTATCACAGCCGGAGAATGGCCAGATTTATGACAGATATCTATCTGGCCACCCATGCGCTGAAACGGTCACAAACAGACAGGGATCAAAAGATAGCTTCCTTATTTATAGATGGCCTGTATCATGTTCAGGGGCTGGATGATGAAAGAATAGCGGTTGAACATTTTGATGAAATTATGAATCCGCAGAAAACGAAACTGAACGTTTAACGTTGACAATGAACAGAAATGCCGGTACTATAAAGTATGCACAACAAAAGAGCGTTTGATTAAAGGGGAGTAGCTTTTCTCAATAAAGTCGTCATTTCGAGAAAAATTTTTTTCTCCGGCTTTATTGGCAACAATCGTTGTTAGCGAGACCTTTACGGGTACACTATTCGTAAAGGTCTTTTTTTGGGCCTTTACCAGTGTGGTGAAGGCTCTTTTTTGTACTTAAAAAGATGGCAGATCATGATTCAGAAAAAAGGAGAGTAGGTTATGGAGCAGGCATTATTATTGGAATATGGATGGGTATTACTTGTGCTCATTGCACTGGAAGGCATTTTAGCGGCAGATAATGCTTTAGTACTGGCGATTATGGTGAAGCATCTGCCGGAAAAAGAAAGAAAAAAGGCCCTGTTTTACGGTTTATTGGGAGCCTTTATTTTAAGAGCAGGTTCGCTATTTTTAATTTCATTTATAGCTGATGTATGGCAGGTACAGGCGATCGGAGCCGCCTATTTACTCTTCCTTGCCTTAAATCATTTGTTTAAGAAATATGTGAAAAAACAGGATGAACATGAAAACGAAGAGGGAGAAGCAGGAACAGCTGAGGAAGGGTCTGGTTTCTGGATGACAGTCCTTAAAGTGGAACTGGCGGACATTGCGTTTGCGGTAGATTCTATCCTGGCTGCAGTCGCTCTTGCGGTTGCTCTTCCTGAAACCGGCCTTGGAGAAATTGGCGGAATGGATGCAGGTCAGTTTACAGTGGTCCTCGCCGGAGGTTTAATCGGCGTAATCATTATGAGATTTGCCGCTTCCTTCTTTGTTAAACTGCTGCACCAGCGCCCGGGACTGGAAACAGCCGCCTTTATTGTTGTAGGCTGGGTCGGTGTGAAATTGGCCGTTATTACGTTAGGACATGAAAATGTGGGTATTATTGATGAGCATTTTCCACATTCCACAGGCTGGAAGCTCACCTTCTATATTGTTCTAGTGGCCATTCTTGTAGCCGGATGGTTCCTGGGTGGCAAGAATGAGGATCAGGAAGATGATGAAAATGTTGAAGAGCTTACCGAACAATTAGAAGAATAGGCATTCACCTATTTCCCTCCATTTGCATAGATTATTCTGTGGCCAAAATCATAAAGAGGTGATTTTTTGGGTAAGCGAATTTATAACTATTATGCAAGTGGAAATACGGCTAAGGGCTTTTATGATCTGTTTGATGAAACCCTGAATCGACTGGAACGTATTTATATTCTTAAAGGTGGCCCGGGTACAGGGAAGTCCACCCTAATGAAAAAAATCGGGGAGGCCTGGGGTTCTGCGTATGAACTTGAATATATTCACTGTTCTGCAGACTATGGCTCCATCGATGGGGTGATTATCCCTGACTTAAAGCTGGGCATAGTCGATGGTACGGCGCCTCATGTGATAGAACCGAAATATCCCGGAGTCATCGATGAATATGTCCATTTGGGTGATGCCTGGGACTCGATGCAGCTGCGCAAGCACAAAGAGGAGATTTTTCAGGTGAAGGACCAAATAAAGGCGTGTTATGATGATGCCTATCGCTTAATGGCGGAGGCTCTAAGTATACATGATGACTGGGAACGTATTTATATTAAAAACCTAAGTCCCGAGAAAGCACGGAATTTAACAGACCGTCTCACAGCAGAACTATTCGGTGAAGACATCCTTGATAAAAGCGGATCACAGCTGCACCGTTTTCTCGGGGCTGCCACTCCGGAAGGGCCGAAAGATTTTATCCAAAATTTAACCGAAGACATCCCGAAGCGCCTGTTTATTAAAGGACGTCCGGGCACGGGAAAATCAACGATGCTGAAACAGCTGGCCGCCGAGGGAGAAGACAGAGGCTTTGAAGTGGAGGTTTATCATTGCGGCTTTGATCCAAATAGCCTGGATATGCTGATTTTCCGTGAGCTTGGGGTTGCTATTTTTGACAGCACCAGTCCACATGAGCATTTTCCTTCCCGGGAAGGGGATGAAATGGTGGATATGTATGAGGAAATCATTCAGCAAGGTACGGATGAAAAGTATGAGAATGAAATAGCTGCTCTGTCAAAGCAATATCAGGAAAAAATGAAGCAGGCAACCGCAAAACTGAAGGACAGCAATCGTTACCGAAATCAATTGGAATCCTACTATATCGATGCGGTAGATTTTACGATCATTGAACAAAAGCAGGCCGAATTGGAACGGGAAATCAAAGCGTGGGAGCAGCATTTCACCTCTTAAACAGGAATCATATAGTGAAAGATCCATCAGTGGGCCCCCATCCTGTTGATGGATTTTTCTTTACATTCCTAATTGCATAAAAATATACTGATGGTAGAGAAAAAGGAAAAGAAGGGGTAACAATGCCGATTGAGGTAAAACGAATTTATGAAGCAGCAGAGGAAGCCGATGGTAGACGCATCCTGGTCGATCGAGTCTGGCCACGGGGTGTATCCAAGCAAAAGGCACAGCTGGACGAGTGGCTGAAGGACATCACCCCGAGCACGGATTTACGAAAATGGTTCAGCCATGACCCGGACAAGTTTGAGGAATTTAAATCAGCATATCAAAAGGAATTAGCTGCCCATCCTGAAAAAATAAGAGCCGTTGACTATGTACAGGAATTAGCAGAACAGGAAAAGGTAACCCTGCTATACGCAGCAAAGGACCCTGTACATAATCATGTTCAAGTTCTGAAGGAATACCTGGAAAAGGAATAAGGAGTCCTGTGCGTGAAGGGTGAACCGGTTGTGTCAAATGACGATTGCTCGATCAGCACAAAAACAGTCTCAACTTATTTAAAGGAGTGAATCAATGATGGCAGAACACACATTTCATTTAAAAGCGGACTGGCCTGGAGGCAGAAACACTGTAGGGCAAATAGATGCCGGAAACCTAAAGACAAAAATCTCCATCCCGCCTGAAATGGATGGACCTGGAGAGGGAACAAATCCTGATGAAATGCTGTTGGGGGCTGCAGCAACCTGCTATATTATTACCTTAGCGGCGATGATTGAGCGGGCAGACTTACCCTTGCACGAAATGGATATGGAATCAGAGGGCATGGTGGATGTCACAAATGGCGTATTCACCTATAAAAAGATTATTCATAAACCAACTGTAAGTCTGCAGGCACATGCTACAGATAAGGATCTGGATAAGCTCAGGAAGCTGGCTGAAAAAGCGGAAACGAGCTGTATGATTTCCCGAGCCATTAAAGGAAATGTAGAGCTTGAACTCCAACCTTCATTAACGATTCAAAAGGACTGAAGGATGAAAGTGTGGAATAAGAACAATAGAAAATGAAAAGGAGAGAAAATAAATGAAACCATCCGAGGACGTTTTAAGAAAATACGCAAAGCTTGCCATTCAAACAGGAGTAAATATTCAAAAAGAACAGGCACTGATTATTAATGCTCCCATTGAAGGGGCTGATTTTGTACATAAGGTTGTAGAGGAGGCCTATGCTGCCGGAGCTGAAAATGTACAGGTGCAATGGAACGATGAAGTGCTGACCCGATTAAGCTACGAGAATGAGCCTATGAGAGTGCTTGAGGATTTTCCTGACTGGCGTGTACAGAAAATGACCGAACACGTAAAAAATGGAGGAGCCATTCTTCAGGTTTACGCTCCCAATCCGGAACTATTAAAAGGGATTGATCCCAAGAAACCGGCTGCTGCAAACAAGGCGGCAGGCCAGGCCTTGACCGAATACCGCGATTACATGATGAACGATCGTATTCAGTGGTCCATCGTTGCGATTCCGACTGAAGGGTGGGTCAAGAAGGTTTATCCTCAGGATGATGTAGAGGAGGGCACTGAAAAGTTGTGGGAACAGATTTTCAGTATTACACGTGTTGACCATGAAGATCCAATTGAAGCATGGAACGCCCATAACGAAACGCTCCGTCGTGCCAGAGAGGTTCTTAATGACAAGCAGTATAAGAAACTTATCTATAAAGCCCCTGGAACCGATTTAACGATAGAGTTGCCGGAAAATCACGTTTGGCATGGAGGATCAGCCGTAGCTGAAACAGGCGCCGCTTTTAATCCAAACATCCCAACAGAGGAAGTTTTCACCATGCCTCATCGCGAAGGTGTAAACGGAACGGTAACAAGCACCAAGCCGTTGAATTATAATGGTCATTTAATTGAAAACTTCACGCTTACCTTTAAAGATGGAAAAGTAGTAGACTACAAGGCTGAAGCAGGTCAGGACGTCTTAGAGCAATTGCTGGAAACCGATGAAGGCTCGAAACGTTTAGGTGAAGTGGCTCTGGTACCGCATTCCTCTCCAATTTCCCAGTCAAACCTGGTGTTCTTTAATACACTCTTTGATGAGAATGCTTCCTGCCACATTGCTCTGGGTGAGGCCTATCCAACCAATATTGAAGGTGGAGCGGAAATGTCCCAGGAAGAGTTGAGAGAGCGCGGAGTCAACACCAGCCTGAATCATGAGGACTTTATGATTGGTTCCGCAGAGCTGGATATTGATGCTGTAACGAAGGACGGAAAAACAGAGCCGATTTTCCGAGATGGAGAATGGGCGATCGATTTGGGGTAATGAAAAAAGCTGCCTTTAGGGCAGCTTTTTTGCGTAATGGTGCTGGGACGGAATATATTTAAGACGGCTTCATTCTTGTATGCTTGATTAATAAAGCTGAAATCGGGATTAATAAAGATTTTTATGGATGAATACAGGTGAAACTGGACAGATTGCTAGCTTTCATAGGCAATTATAATATGAGAGGACGAATTCCTTTACTTTACGCTTAATTCTTTGTAAACAGGTTGAATCAAGTAAAAATCGGCTTAATTATTATTAAAATAAGACAGAAAAATTTTAAAACTGGATCAATTATTTTTAAAACAGGCTCAATAAGCAGAGTTTTTGCTTAAAAATCATGGAACTCGACGAAATCTATGCAAAACGGCTTAATTCCCGGATTTCAGGACTAATCATCCGCACACGCATCCGCTTCCAACTCCAAAACCCCACGCATCAAACCCTACAATCAAATTAAAAAATCAAATGCCCGATCGCCACAATAATAGGCAGTGAGATGACCGTACGAAGCAGAAAGATCACAATCAGATGGGTAAAACGAACGGGAATTTTTGAACCTAAAATCAGACCGCCAACCTCTGACATATAAATCAGCTGGGAAACCGACAGACAGGCGATGACAAAGCGGGTCAATTCACTTGAAACGGATTCAATGAGTATGGCCGGCAGAAACATGTCGGCAAAACCAATTAAAAGAGTTTCGGACGCAGCCTCCGCTTCTGGCAGTTGCATGAGCTCGAGGATTGGGATGAACGGATATCCGAGCCAGCTGAACACAGGTGTGTAGGTCGCTAACACCAGGGCAAGGGTACCAAATGTCATGACAATGGGTGCCACGCCCATCCACATATCCAGCACATTTTGACTGCCCTCTTTTACATAATGGGGCAGTCCTTTACTCTTAGAAGCCTTATCCAGAGCCTTTTCGTAGCCAGAACGCCATCTGGATTTGCCGTTCTCCACGTTTTCCTTGTCATGCACTTGCTCTTCCCCGTTATTGTATTGATTTTGAAAACGTGATAGGGGTGGAATACGGGGCATAATCATCCCGGAAACCAGCCCGGCAGCTAATACGGTTAAATAAAAAGGGATAAACAGGTGTTCTAGATTTACCTGTTCGATGACAACAATACAGAACGTAATGGATACCACGGAGAAGGTAGTGCCAATAACCGCCGCTTCTCTCTTTGTGTAGTACCCCTGCTCATACTGTTTGCTGGTCAGCAGCACCCCAATGGTTCCGTCACCCAGCCAGGATGCGAGGTTATCGATGGAAGACCTCCCTGGCAGGGTAAATAGCGGGCGCATGACCTTTTCTAAAACCGTACCAAACAGTTCCAGCAGTCCAAAGTTTAATAATAAGGGCAAAAGCAGTCCGGCAAATAGAAATACCGAAAACAGAATATGAAGCAAATCGCCTAACAGCATGCCTCCTGTATTTTCGGAATAAATGGCTTCAGGTCCGACCTGGAAATACGTTAACAGGGCAAGGACAGCACCCACCACCCGTACAAGGGTCCAAAACGTAGTGACATGGAATAAGCCTGTGAAAAAGGGCGAAAAGGACAGGGCCTTTGGATTCCTTTTTAAAATCCATCTGTACAGGAGTGTCATAAATGCAGTCAGCACAATGATAAACGTCATAATACCGGTGAGATAATCTCCAATTTGATTCTGTAGCCAGCTGGCAAGAATAGCGATGGGAATCGTCACTTGACCCTTATAAGAAAAAGGAATCATAAATAAAAAAATTCCAAGCAACGACGGCAAAATAAATTTTAAATGATGAATCAAAGAATAATGTTTCATTAAAAACAGACCTTTCTTCGCGCACAAAAAATGGAAAAATATAACGGCACCTACAGTTTACCCGATATAGCGGTTTAAAATTCTATCCACACTTCCCCCGTAGCCTTCTCCAAACAGATTTAAATGCACAAGTAAGTAGTATAGCTGATAAAGTGGCTTTACGTCTTCATAGTAGTCAGGAAGGGGAAGGACTTCCTGATAGGCTTGGTAAAAATCAGCTGGAAAGCCTCCGAACACTTCAGTAAAGGCCATTTCAAATATATGATCGCCATATAAAACAGACGGGTCGATGACATAGGGCGTCCCCTTAGGACCTGTCATCCAGTTTCCACCCCACAAATCCCCGTGCAGGAGGGATGACCCAGGGTTCTCTGGAATCCACTTGTCCAGATTATCAAGCAGGACGTCCATTTTCTTTTTTCTCGAACCGGACATTCTCCCTGTTTCCAGGCCTTGTTCAAATTGGGGCTTCAGACGACGACCCCGGTAATAAGTCAGCCAATCCGGAAACAAACCATTGGGCTGAGGGAGGGCGCCGATAAAGGAATCCTGTTTAAATCCGTATGATTCCCCTTTTGTTTTGTGCATCCCGGCCAGAGAATGCCCGAGCTCTTCTGCAGTTGAAGGCGAAGGGTTTCCCTCGATCCAGTCCAGAATAAGATAACCGGTTTCACCCTTTCCCGGCCGGTTATACCCATAAACATGAGGCACCGCAATCGTCCGGGAGTTTTCAATATGTTCCAGACCGGTCGCTTCCACCTCAAAAAAATGAGCAGGTATGCCGGTATTGGTTTTAATAAAATAGCTGGATTTTTCGGTATCCACACGATAGGCATGATTGATGGAACCACCCGAAATCGGTTCGCTGCGGCGTACAGTCCCCGGCAGATTATGGTTCTGAAGAATCTCAGCGAAAAATTCCTTCATAAAAACATCCTCCCATCGATCATCTGCTAAAGTCTTTCTTCATTCTAGCAAGCTTATGGCAAAAGAAAAAGGGTACCTTAAAAAGATACCCTTTTCGCAATATTTATTTATTTTTGTGTCCTTTTCCGTTGTTGTCTTTAAACTTCACTTCATACTCAAAATTAACCGAATCCAGGCTGTCCTGTGGAGCTGCATAGTACGTATGCATATAGTTTTCTCCTTTTCTGAACAGCTGACGAAGCTTCAGAGCATCTTCATCGGTTACATTGAATGGATCGACGTGGATAACCTTGTAATTGCCGTTTTTCTTCTTGTTAATGAAGGATACCCCATATTCAACATATTCCTGCTGAACTTCACTTAAGGATTGCATTTCGTCCACGCTGGAACCGTCATAGGTTAGGCCAATTTCCGGAATTTCGATGTTGTCCACGAACCAGCCGGAATTATTGGATGCCCAGTCCGTCAGATAGCGGAAGGAAATAAGGACTTCCTGACCGGCGTATTCACTTAGGTCAAAGGTTTCTGTTTGCCAGTCTTCATATGTTCCTGTAAATCCTGGAACATTTTCCTTAATTTTTGGATAACCATTTTCTACAACGTCAGAGCGGGTGTTTTCATTTTCAAGCGAGTTCCAAGTCTGACCGCCATCCGTTGAAACCTGAACCATACCGAAATCCCACTGTTCTTCAATGTCGATATAGTTGTCAAAGGTTAACGTAGCATCAGAGACATTGCTTAAATCGGCCTCAAAAATCATGTTGTGGTCAGCTTCATTACCTTCATTGCCCCAGAATACCTGGTTACCGGAGCCCAGTGGATCCTCAACTGATTGCCATTTGGTTTCAAAGAAGTCCTGTCCGGAAAACTCAATGGTATCAATTTTTTGATCGAAATCAAGCTTCTTATAGTCTCCACCCCAGGCAGGGACGCCTTCTTTTTCATATACTTTAGCTGACTCAAAGTCTACCGTTTTTCCACGTGGCTCGTCCTGACCGCTTACCGGAATATCTTTTAAGTCAATATTCTCAAAGCCGTAAACTCCGCCTTTACGCTTATCGTCATCAAGTAACAGGGCAGATGAGAAGCGCTTGTAAACATCCTGGAAGTCCATGTTAATGCCGTTGTTTTCCAGGGCTTCATTATAGCTGTCAATACTATTTGTTGGGCTTGTTGCCACTTCACGTATGAATTCCTGTCCAAACTGCTCATAGTTATAAAGAGTCCATAGCTGCACAAGTGCATAGTCCGCAATCGTTTCCGGACCGGTTTCTGCACTGTACCATTCATCCCAAGCTGTTAAAGAGTTTTCCGGGTGATCAAGCAGGAAATTAATCGATCCCGTATCTAAACCATAACCACCGAGGAATTCAGAGAAGGTGGACATGCCTTCGTTTACCCATGTCGTTTCATCACTGTCGTTGTCGTCATGGATTAAGTGCTGAAGTTCATGGATAGTCGTACCATAGAACGTATTTTCCAGACGCTCCTCCCAGTTGTTGGTATCAATGGTAATGATGTTACGGTCCGTATATTGTTCGAGCGTACTCCAATAGAATCCGGCTACGAAGAATGGATAAGTAGGATCATAGTAGTTTTCATCCTTAACGTTATCCACCAGCATAATAATTTTATCGCCATCACCTTTATAGTAGTTATCTGGAACAATTCCTAAATCCTCGAGCAAGGCGTTTGTCCCATCATGACTATCAGGCGTGCCAAAAAATCCAGTATCAGTCGGATAAATGTTACTGTCAAATTCTTCAGCAAGCTTGTCCACCTGCTCCTGGGTGACAACAGGATCCGGTCGATCATCAGGATAAGATAAATTATTGGCGACCCAGATTTCAACATGATCTCCTTCACTTCTAAGGGTAAACTCTTTAAACCCAAGCTCGTAATCTAAAAATTGCTTGGTTCCACCATTATAAGTAAAGTTTCCATCGGAGCTTTCTGACTCTTCACCTTTTTCTTCATTGAAGTTGACGTCTTCCGCGTTCTCCTTAATCTTTTTCTTTGCTTTCTTCTGGAATTCTTCATCATTTGCCAGTTTGTCCAAGTAGCCATCCACATCCACCCGGTCTGTATACCTCTCCGTATCAAAGTTCTGATACTTGGATGCAACTTCAGAATCAGATGTGGTCTGTGCTGCTGCTGTTGGTGCCAGTAATCCGAGCGTTAAGGCACCCACGGATAATAAGGAAACTGCTTTTTTCTTCATCCATTCTCCTCCTATTTATCTATTATAGTAAAAAAATTAAATCTATTACGTTTTCTATCATTTCAAATTTTCACAAGATTTTGAATGGTAAATTCAACTTATATTCACGACTTATTTCGCATATGAAACCAGGTAAATAGGACTATATTAACGGGAAAATATAAGTAATTTGTACTGATTTCGAAAAAGACGGACATAAAATAGAATTTTTCTGAATAAAATTTTG
Source organism: Virgibacillus sp. MSP4-1 (assembly GCF_010092505.1). NCBI lineage: Bacteria > Bacillati > Bacillota > Bacilli > Caryophanales > Bacillaceae > Virgibacillus > Virgibacillus sp. MSP4-1. The sequence continues at coordinate 2,430,412 of NZ_CP048021.1, read as the reverse complement.
AAAATTATGATGATTTTTATCAACATTTAGAAAAAAACATAGTATAATGAAAATATGGGTATTTTTGTAAGGGGGAAGGACATGAATACCATCACAAATTTCCAGTTTCTTGTTAAGGAGTTTGAGGAACAGTTAAACCGTAACCTTAAACAACAGGAAAAGGACTTTCTATTTTGGGTATATTTAAAGTACCTTGAGGAAAATGAATTTGACCAGTATCAGGTAAACTGATACATACGGGAGCACCTTGCTTTTATAGTGAGGTGTATTTTTTTATTTTTGGTAAATGAAAGAAATCAGTTGCAGGGTTCGTTAGGCAAATTAAAATAAAGCGGATCAATTATAGGAAAACCGGACTGCAGTTAAAAATTCAGGATTAAATAATGTTCATGCAGATTAATAAAGGAGGAATTGGTTAAATCAACAATGGACAGGACCAATTTCATAAATATCTGCTTAATCATTTTCAAAAGCGGATCAAATATTTTGGAAACAGGTTGAATGATTTTGAAATTAGGTTTAATAACACGATAACTGGCATGAAAAGGATCTCTATTCGCTCAATTCATCACATAAGCGATTAATTCCAAAAATATAGCTTTAGTCCTTTTATTTCAGATCAATCATCAAAAGCCTATAGAATGCAGATCTTCCTATATGATTCCCATAACCCACCGGAAATTCAGCCGATCCAAGTCCCGCACGGTTCTGTATAACTGCGCCCGATTCACATAACCTAACAGGAGACGATGCTTCGATAGAAAGGAAAATGCATATGGAATGGTTAGCAATTTTACCTTTTGTGGTAGTCATTATTTTTGCAATTTGGACCAAACAGGTGGTTCCGAGTTTGTTTCTGGGCGTCCTGACTGCGGGTTATCTATCGGAGCCTCACTGGCTAAACGGGTTAACGGAAACACTGAAATTTGTTATTGAAAGTCTGACTGATCCCAATAATTTAAAAATCATCATCTTTTTATATCTTTTCTCCGCGTTGGTGGGTGTCATGAAAATGTCCGGGGGGATTAAAGGCTTCGTGAAAGCAGCCTCTGATAAGGTGAAGGGGAAGAAAAGTGCAATCTTCCTTACGTGGGCATCTGCACTTGGAACCTTTAGTGCGCCGAGCTTTCGTATTGTTACGATTGCGCCGGTGATGAAGGCCATGCGCAAAAAGGTGAAAATGACCAAGGAGGAGCTCGGCTTTATTATTGAAACAACTGCCTCCCCGTTGATTGTGCTAATCCCTGTTGCCACAGCCTTTGTGGGCTACATGACATCGGTTATTGAGCTTTCTATTCATTCATCCGATGTGCAGGAGGATGCCTACAGTTTATTTCTGAACAGCATTCCGTTTAACTTCTTTGCGTTCGCGATGCTGGCCACAGGGGTATACTTTGCCTTTTTTCATAATACCGACAAGCCGGAAAAGGTGGACGAGGATCGGGAGCAGCATGACGATTGGGTCGATTGTCATCCGTCCGTTGCCAAAGATCTCCCGGCCAGACCCTTGAACCTTATTCTGCCGCTGATCAGCATTATCGTATCCACCTTTTTCTTTATGTACATGCTTGGCCTTGAAAGCGGCTCAAGAGGGCTTGAAGTGCTGCTTGAGGCGAATGTTCTGGATGCCATGGTACTGGGGCTTTTATTTACGATCGTCTGGCTGTTCCTGCTATTGCTGAAGGATTTCAAATTAAAAGCCATTATGCAAAATTTCATTGATGGCGGCAACGATATGATGAACGTCATTGTTTTACTTACACTCGTCTGGGCGTTAAGCGTCGGATCAGAGGCGCTGAACTTTGCAGACATTGTATCCTCTTCATTATCGTGGATTCCGCCATCTCTTGTCGGTGGGCTTCTGTTTGTTGTGGGCTGCGGGCTTTCCTATTTTATCGGCTCCTCATGGGGAACCTGGGGAATCCTGATGCCAGTCGGTGTCTCTCTTGCTCTGGTTTCCGGCACAGACTTAGCCTTTGTCATCGGTGCGGTTTTCGCCAGCGGTACATTTGGCGCATTTGCCTCCCCATTAAGTGACGACACGAATACAACCTCAGGAATTCTGGATTTAAATCCGATGCAGTATGCAAAATTCAAATTAAAACCCGCCTTAATTGCCGCAGGAGTGGCGGCAGTACTGTTTTTTGCCGTTCCCTTTGTGTTTGATTTATAGGGTGTGAGGTCCTGCCGATGCTAGAGGCAGGGCTTTTTGCTGCAGCGGGATTTGTGCTTGCGATTGGTGGATAGGCGCTCTGATTTGGTGGATAGACGATCGAATCAGGTGGATAAATCATGAGAATCGGTGGATAAATGCCCGTAATTGGTGGATATGCCGCGCGTGGATTGATAGATGCCGAAAATCGACGGAAACCAACGGCAAATTAATGGATAAATGATGGAAGTTAACCGATACCAGCGCAAAACCGGTGGATACCAGCACCACATGGATGGATAAAAACGAGCGCCCTCACCTCCTGGTGGATAGGCGCTCGAATTTGGTGGATAAATGATGGAAATCGGTGGATAAATGATGGAAATCGGTGGATAAATCATAAGAATCGGCGGATAAACGCTCGAGATTGGTGGATATGCCGCGCGTGGATTGATAGATGCCGAAAATCGACGGAAACCAACGGCAAATTAATGGATAAATGATGGAAGTTGACCGATAGCAGCGCTGAACCGATGGATACCAGCACTATATGGACGGATGAAAACAAGCGCCTATACCTCCCGGTTGATAGCCGCACAAATTTGGTGGATAACCAGCGAAATCGATTGATAAAACCCCCAAACCGACCGATAAACTCACAAAATCAACCGATTCACCCCAACCAGCCTTCACCTGCACCCCCAAAATGCAGCTCAACATACATCCACAAGCAACCAAAGGTAACGAAACCTATCTATAAAAACCCGCAATCCCATCGCAATCCCATCCTCATATAAAATTTTCCAATTAAAAAAGGTTTTGAAGCTAATTCATAGAATAGTATGAATAGTTTGAAAATAAATATCTTTACCAAGGAGGTGAAATCGGCAACAAAGCCGCATACCAAAGTGGCTGAAAAAACCGAGGGAGGGATGAATGTGGAGGAGACGATTTATTCCCTGATTCCGCCGATTATTGCCATTGTTATGGTGCTGTTAACAAGAAGGGTGTTAATTTCGCTGGGAATCGGGATTCTTTCTGCCGGGATTCTTTTATCAGGGTTTCAATTTAAGGGAACGGTTTCGGTAATCTGGGAATCGTTTAAGGGGGTATTTGTTGACGGTGGATCGTTAAACACGTGGAATGTTTATATTTTACTGTTTATTTTAATGCTTGGAATTCTGACTGCGTTTGTCAGCATGATGGGTGGTTCGCGGGCGTTTGGGGCCTGGATGATTCGCCGTGTGCGGTCCAGGGTCGGGGCGCAGATTATGACGATGATCTTTGGGGTTATTATTTTCATTGACGATTACTTTAACAGTTTAACGGTCGGGCAGGTGTCACGACCAATGGCCGACCAGCATAGGATTTCCCGAGCCAAGCTCTCCTATATTATTGATTCTACGGCTGCTCCCGTTTGTGTCGTTTCGCCGGTGTCAAGCTGGGGTGCATATATTATAGGGATATTAGGGACGGTATTTGCTGCTGAAGGCCTGACGGAAATCAGTGCATTCAATGCGTTTATACAGATGATTCCAATGAATTTATATGTTTGGGCGGCTCTCGGTGTCGTGCTGGTCATTGCCCTGCGTAAAGTGGATTTTGGCCCGATGAAAAAGCATGAGGAGAGGGCGGTACAAACTGGTGAGGTTGTCAATCCGGAGTTTAAGGATCAAATTGATACGGAAAGTAAGCTTCCTTCCAGTGAACAAGGAAAAGTACGCGATTTAATGCTGCCGATTATCGTTCTGTTTGTGGCGACTGTTGGGGCGATGGTCTGGACGGGTTACCTGGCAACCGAAGAAGCGAAGACACTGGTGAACATTTTTGGAAATGCCGACGTTACTTTATCGCTGATTATTGGGGGTGCCAGTGGTTTAGTTCTGACGTTTGCCTTATTCTTTGCTCAGCAGTCAAAGCACAGGGAAATGAACGTTTCCCACTTCTTGCTCGGTCTGAAAGAGGGAACGAAATCCATGATGTCCAGTATTATGATTCTGGTCTTGGCGTGGTCCATCGTTACCTTAATCGACCAGTTAGGCACGGGAACGTATTTAGCCGGACTTGTAGAAGGGGCGAATTTAAATGCGGCCTTTTTACCGGGCATTCTGTTTGTCATCGCAGGTTTTATTGCCTTTTCCACGGGTACGTCCTGGGGATCCTTTGGTATACTGCTGCCAATTGCTGGTCAGATTGCCTCCGCTACCGATGTTTCACTCATTATGCCGATGCTTGCGGCGGTTCTGGCGGGAGCCGTTTTTGGAGACCACTGTTCACCCATTTCAGATACGACGATACTTTCGGCTACAGGTTCCAGCTGTCACCATATTGACCATGTGATGACGCAAATACCGTATGCCCTGTCAGCGGCTGTCATTACTTTCGCCGGCTACATGGTTTTTGGCTTAACGAACAATACCTGGATGGGTCTGGGCACAGTCCTAATTGGTCTGCTGGTGTTTTATTTTCTGCTGCAGAGACCCGAGGAAGTCCCCGTTAATGATGGGACTGCTGTGGATTAAATAGCCTGTACCGGTGCATCTGTACGTTCATTCATATTAAAATTTCATCCGTCATATATTTGAAGGGGAAGGGGGAAGGAAGCATGGACTTCGTGTCAGAAAAAATAAAAGCATTGCCTCCGTACTTATTTTCCCGGATTCAACAAAGGAAAAAGAAGCTGGAAAAAGAGGGAAAGGACATCATTGATTTAGGAATCGGCGCACCGGATTTACCGACACCATCCTTTATTATCGATACGTTGGTCAATGAGGTGCAGAAGTCGGAAAACCATCGTTATTCCTCTTACACAGGCACTGATGAATTTCGAGAGGCTGTCGCTCATTTTTATCAAAAGCAATATGGGGTGAGGCTGGACCCGGAGGAAGAGGTACTTGCCTTGGTCGGCTCAAAGGAAGGAATTGCTCATTTTATACCTTCTGTCATGAACCAGGGTGAAAAGGTACTGGTGCCGAATCCCGGATACCCAGTCTATCGGTCGGCGGTGCATCTTGCTGGAGGAAATGCCATCGACCTGCCTTTAAATGCTGAACAGAGCGGGGAGCCTGATTTTGAACGATTAACAGAAGAAACATTACAAGCCACAAAACTGATGCTCCTAAACTACCCAGGGAATCCTACAGCGGCAACGGTTCAGAAAAGCACTTTTTTGAAAGCGGTTACATATGCTGAAAAGTACCAGCTTATGATTGCCCACGATGCCGCCTACAGTCTCACCACCTTTGACGGCTATCAAGCACCAAGCATGATGCAGGTTCCCGGGGCTAAGGAATATGCTGTGGAATTTGGTTCCCTGTCTAAAAGTTTTAATATGACAGGCTGGCGTATCGGTTATGCAGTCGGGAACAGGGAGATGATCAAGGCTTTAGCCACATATAAAAGCAATGTGGACACGAGTCAGTTCATCCCGATTCAAAAGGCGGCCATCGCTGCGTTAACCAGTGATTTATCCGCCGTTTCAGAGCATAACGCCATTTATCAGCAGCGGCGGGACAGGATGCTGAGTGCTCTGACATCCATTGGTGTTCATGCTTCAAAGCCCAGAGGAACCTTCTTTATCTGGGCTCCTGTTCCCCAAGGCTATTCATCGATGGAATTTGCAGACAGACTTTTAACCGAACTGGGGGTCATTGTAACGCCGGGGAATGCATTTGGATCGGCGGGTGAGGGATATTTCAGGATTTCATTATCTGTACCTGATGAGCGATTAAATGATGCGGTAAAAAGAATAGAAAAACTGCACACGGGAGGGGATTAAATATGGAAAACACGCAAGCCTCCCTGCTGACCGGAGCTGAGGGAATTGTAGAGTGTCTGAAAATAGAGGAGATTTCCAAAGTGTTTTGTGTCCCGGGGGAAAGCTACCTGCCTTTATTGGATGGGATATATGATGAACCAGAGATTGATCTGTATTCAGCGAGACATGAAGGGGGTGCTTCCTTCATGGCGGAGGGCTATGCAAAGGCATCCGGGAAGCCTGGGGTGGTGATGGCCACACGGGGAGTCGGGGCATCCAACTTGTCGATTGGGGTGCATACGGCTTATCAGGATTCCACTCCTATGGTTGTATTTATCGGCCAGGTGTCCAGGGAGGTTCGGGAGCGTGAGGGTTTTCAGGAGGTCAACCTTCAGGAAATGTTCCGTTATACAGCGAAATGGGCAGTGGAACTCAACGAGGCAAAACGGGTACCGGAGCTGGTTCAGCGTGCCTTTCGTGTGGCTCAGACAGGAAGACCTGGCCCTGTGATCGTCTCCTTGCCCGAAGATATGCTGAAGGAAAAGGCGGTTATGAATTTTGGTCCAAAAATCATAATGCCGAAACCGAAGCCGGCGGATAGCGAGATTCAAGAGATAGAGAAGCTTTTAAAGGGGGCAGAACGTCCGTTAATCATTGCCGGTGGAGGAGTAAAAGCTGCCCGGGCAGAGGATGATCTTTTATCATTTGTCGAGCATTCCGGGATACCTGTGCTCACAGCCTTTCGCAGACACGATGTTTTTCCCCACCACCATAAACGGTTCATGGGGCATTTAGGGCTCGGAACCCACCCGGAGATTAAAAAGACCGTGCAGGAAGCGGATGTCTTGCTTGTTCTGGGTAGTAGATTATCAGAGGTCACTACACAAAATTATCAATTCCCACAATTCCATCAGCGGCTGATTCATATCGATATCGATGCCGATACCATTGGAAAGGTATTTGCTCCGGATATCGGGGTTGTCGCTGATGCGAAGGAAGCGTTAAAGGGGCTGCAGGCGATAAAAGGGAGTGAAGAATGGAAAGATTGGTCCGATCAGCGTCGCAAGGCCTATGAGCAGGCTGCAAACATTCATGCATCTGAAGACAGCTCTATCTATCAGCAGGTTTATACCAGTTTGATTGAGGACTTACCCCAGGGTGCCATCATTTCGAATGATGCAGGAAATTTTGCCGGCTGGCTGCATGCCTATTATCCCTTCAGGCAGAAAAATACCTACATTGGTCCAACGTCAGGTGCTATGGGCTATGGCATGCCAGCTGCCTTAGGGGCAAAGCTTGCTCATCCCAATCGCCCGGTTATTTCTTTGTCAGGTGATGGCGGGTTTATGATGACGATGCAGGAGCTGGAGACAGCCGTGAGATACCGCATTCCTGTGATTGCTCTCGTCTTTAACAATCAGTCGTATGGAACCATCCGCATGCATCAGGAAATTCACCATCCCGGGAGAGTGATGGGCACCTCCTTATCAGATGCTGGTTTTGCCCGCTATGCAGAGTCTATGGGAGCGATCGGGATAGAGGTGAAGGAGGGAGCGGAATTTAAAGCCGCTTTATCAAAGGCGTTAAGCCGGGAAAAACCAGTTGTGATGGATATAAAGTGTGATGCAGAGCAGGTTTCGGTGGGAAAAACCATTCAGCAAATTCGTGAGCAATCCATAATCTATAACAAATAAAGGAGGATGATATCATGACACAGACTTTCATTCAGGAGGAGCAATTAAAAAATTATATAAACGGAAAATGGGTGTCCGATAACCGTAAAACCTATCGTGACGTGATCAACCCTGCGAATGGAAACCCCATTGCTCAAGTGCCTTTATCCACAAAGGAAGATGTAGAGGATGCGGTAAAAATCGCCCGTGATGCTCAGAAAAAGTGGGCACTCGTCCCTGGTCCCCAGCGGGCGGAGATTTTATTGCGTGTCGGTCAGCTGATGAAAGAACGGAAGGAGAAATTATCAACCATTTTAACGATGGAAAATGGAAAAGTGCTAGAAGAAGCAAGGGGAGAAGTTCAGGAAGGCATTGATATGGCCTTTTATATGGCAGGAGAAGGACGCCGCTTATTCGGGCATACCACGCCGTCCGAGTTAGGCGATAAGTTTGCCATGAGCGTTCGTGCACCTGTTGGGGTTGTGGGCATTATTACCCCATGGAACTTCCCAATTGCCATTGCTACTTGGAAGTCCTTCCCGGCCATCGTGGCAGGAAATACCGTTATATGGAAACCCGCCACCGAAACCCCGCTGATGGCCTATGAGCTTGCGAAAATTTTTGAAGAAGCTGGTTTACCGGACGGCGTTCTTAATGTGGTTTTCGGTACAGGATCCGAAGTTGGGGAAGCCATGGTTTCCCACGATGATATTCGAGTTATATCATTTACAGGATCAAACGATATCGGACGTTCGATTGCGAGTAAGTGCGGACAGAAGTTAAAGAAAGTGTCCCTTGAAATGGGCGGGAAAAACGCGGTGATCGTCATGGATGATGCAGACCTGGACCTGGCTGTGGAAGGGATTTTATGGAGTGCTTTTGGAACGAGCGGACAAAGATGTACAGCCTGCAGCCGCGTCATCGTCCATGAAAAGGTAAAAGACGAGTTGGAAGAGCGGTTAATTAAGGAAATGGAAAGCCTGACGATTGGTGATGGGCTGGATGAATCGGTAAAAGTGGGGCCGATTATTAATGCTCAGGGACTGGAAAAGATTCGTAAATATATTCAGATCGGCCAGGAGGAAGGCGCTAAGCTTATTAAAGGCGGGTATGTGCTGGAACAGAACCAGTATAAGGATGGTCACTATTTTGCCCCGACATTATTTACCGATGCTACTCCGGATATGAGAATCAGTCAGGAGGAAATTTTTGGTCCGGTTGTCTCCCTCATCCCTGTTAAAAGCTTTGAGGAGGCTATAGAAGTCAATAACGGCGTTGAATTTGGACTCTCCAGTTCCATTTTTACGCAAAATGCCAATCGCGTATTTGCGGCCCAGCGTGACCTGGATACCGGGATTGTCTATGTGAACGCCGGTACAACGGGCGCAGAAATCCATCTGCCTTTTGGAGGAACGAAAGGAACAGGAAACGGGCATCGCGATTCGGGAGTGGCAGCCCTCGATGTCTTTACTGAGTGGAAGGCCGTCTATGTCGATTACAGCGGAAAATTACAGCGGGCCCAGATCGATACAGAATAAACAGGTTCTCAATAGACAAACAAGGAGGTAGTATCTATGAAAATATGTGTACTAGGAGCCGGATTAATGGGAAAAGAAGCGGCAAGAGACCTTGCTCATAGTCATGGTGTGGACTTTATTGGTTTAGCGGATGTAGACAAAGCGCGTGCCAGTCAGGTATGTGAACAGCTGAAATCTAAGAAACTCCAACCCTATCAGGTGGATGCCGGCAATCAGGAACAATTAAAAGCATTTATGCGGGAATATGACGTGGTGATTAATGCCTTATTTTACAGCTTTAATGAGATTGTGGCCAAAACCGCTATTGAAGCTGGAGTGCACAGTGTGGATCTGGGAGGCCATATTGGTCATATTACGGATAAGGTACTGCAATTAAAAGAAGATGCCCAGACTGCAGGGGTTACGATTATTCCTGACTTAGGCGTCGCCCCCGGAATGATTAATATTCTATCAGGTCACGGGTACAGTAAACTTGATGAGCCCGAGTCCATCCGAATTTTTGTGGGCGGTATACCTGTTCAGCCTGAGCCGCCCCTTGAATACAATCATGTTTTCTCCATGGAGGGGTTAATGGATCATTATACGGATAAAGCTCTGATTATCCGCAACGGACTGCCACAGGAGGTTCACGCTCTAACGGAGGTCGAAACGATTCATTTTCATAAATTCGGTCCGCTGGAAGCTTTTCATACGTCAGGCGGGACCTCAACATTGCCTAAGTCCTATCCTCATTTAGACACATTGGAATATAAAACCATTCGATACCCGGGGCATGCACAGAAATTTAAACTTCTGGTTGATTTGAATTTAACGAGAAACGATTATACGGTGGATGTCAAGGGAGCAAAAGTGACCCCAAGAGATATCCTGTTAAAACTGCTGGATCCAATTGTCGACCTTAAAGATAAAGATGATGCTGTTCTGCTCCGGGTCATGGTCGAAGGAAAGAAGGATGCAAGACGGACGCTTTATCAATATGAAATGAGTACGTTTAAGGACCGTTCGAGCCATGTGACCGCCATGGCCAGAGCAACCGCGAATACCATTTCCGTTGTTGCCCAGATGATCGGCAGCGGGACCATCACCAAACGGGGCGTCCATCCACCGGAAACGATTGTCCCTGGAGATGTCTATATGGAAGAAATGGCAAAAAGGAATGTGAATATCCATGAGGCGATGAAGCCATTGACGGATAAAGTCAAGAATGAATCGATAATAAAATAGTTTAATAGAGAAAAAGGATGGGGCTGCGAATCCGGGGCAGGCCCCATTTTTATGGGCTTTTTTAAGCGGGTTGATTTCTGTGAAGGTTTGTGAAGGCTTGTGAAGGTATGTGAAGGACACAATCATGCATGAATGGTGCGGAAGTGGCCTTCATTGAGGGGGTGAAGGACAAATCGTGAGAGCTGTACCTTGTGAATGTCCTTCACTCTGTTGTGACCCCCAAAAGTTAAAGTTTTTTGTTATGCAGTTAATTGGTTGGTGTGAAGTCGGTATTGAACCGGATTCATACCTCCCAGTTTTTGCTTTATACGCTTATTATTATAATAGTTGATGTACTCCTCAATCTTCTTTTTTAAATTTTCATAGGAGCACAGTTCATTGCCATGATACATCTCTTGCTTTAATAAACCGAAAAAGTTTTCCATAGGTGAATTATCTATACAGTTCCCTTTTCGCGACATACTCTGGAACACCTTGTTTTTCTTGAGTGTTTTTACCCATTTTTTATGTTGGTAATGCCAGCCCTGATCAGAGTGAACAGTGGTTCTGTATTTTGAGTTTTTTACGATTTCCAGAGCTTCCTCAAGTGGTTCAAGGGCCAAGTTTAAAGTTGGACGCATACTTATTCCGTATGAAAGAATTTCACCATTAAACATATCCATGATAGGATTCAAATATAATTTCAAACCCTCTAAACACTTAAATTCTGTAATATCTGTTGTGAGCTTTTGATAACATACAGATGTGTGAAAACGACGATTTATACGGTTTTTGGCAACAGTTCCGACAGTTCCTTTATAAGAGCTATACTTTCGTGACTTCCCAAAAAAGTTATCTGCTTTAAGCCCTAGTTTCTTCATAAGCCGTTGAACCTTCTTATGGTTCACTTTCCGTTTTTCATTCCTCAATTCTAATTGTATACGACGATAACCATAGTTACCGTTATGTTCATCAAAAATGGATTGAATCCGTTCCTCAAGTTCCTGATCTGGATTATCCCTTTTCATCATCTTTATATGATAATGGTAAGACGATTCCGGAATACCGACTATCTTTAAAACATCTTTTAATCGGAAATCTTTTTTGAGTTCGAGTGATAACGCTGCTTGTGCTTTTCGAGATAGCCTTCCGGATCCATCTGAAAAGCCCGCAACTTTTTTAAGTATTCTACCTCCAAACGAAGGAGTTCGTTTTCTCTTTCTAATTTTTGTTCGTGTGTTACGTCTTTTTCTTCTTTGGGTTGTTTTCTTCTGTTCTCAGCTTTATCTGACATCGACTGCCGCCGTCCTTTCGGCTTCTCCAGGGCTCCAGCCCCACCCTCAAGGAAAGCTTTTTTCCAAGAAGAAATAAGAGGAGGGCTTGTCAGTCCAAATTGAAGGGCTGTTTCCAACTCTGAAGAGCCTGTTCTCTCCATAAATCTTATTACATTCAGCTTAAATTGAACAGAGTAAGTTTCCTTATGCCTCTTACTCATTAATCCATTCGCTCCGAATTGTTCATATACTTTTATCCATCTTCTCATTAATTTCGTATCATTCATACCATACTTCTTAGCTAAACGTCTATATCCTAGTTTCCCTTCCTGGTATTCTTTGACTATCATTAGCTTGAATTTTTCACTATATTTTGCCATTTGTATACACCCCAAAAAGTAGATTTTGACTCCAACTTTTGGGGTGCAGGACACTCAGGGGATGAGGGCCATTTGAACATCAAATCATATGGTGAATGTCCTTCATCGAGGGAATGAAGGCCAAAAGAAGATCGAACCAAATCATAAATGTCCTTCATCAACCAAATGATGACCAAAATAACACTCAAATAATACAGATACGTCCTTCATAAATAAAAGCAGGACTTCTCCGTCTATTGACGAAACTTTACATAGATACAGATGGAAACATGACATCAAACAGTAAATTGAGGTGAAGGCACATGAATACATTCTTCGTCGCAGGTCATGCCAGGCTTCCGGGTGGAATGGCGGCTCAGAATATGTATGAGACTCTGACGATTACCGCAGAGGTGGACAAAAAATACGGGGTTATTGTGGAGGCTGGCTGTACATTAGCCACGGCGCATGGCCGGGAGTTTGTCCAAAAACTTCTTAAGGGTTACAGTCTGAAGGATGGCGTTGAAGAGCCGGTGGAGGAAGTAAAAAAGCATTACTTAGGCAAAGCGGGAAATGCCGTTGCTTCAGCACTCAAGGATCTGGCGAAGCAATATGAACAATCAGCAGTAAAAGGATGAAAGGGATTCATTACTAACATTCAGGGGGGATTTAACATCTGGCGCAGTACTTGGCTACCATTGAATCATTCATGTCTAACACATTCAGGGGAAATGGCTAGGACTCCTGAAAATCTTTCATAATCAGAAAAGCAGCACCAGAAAAAAGATCGACTGTCCGGAGTCGGTCTTCAGTATTTTAAAATAGGTTTTGATTACGCCATTTGTGTGAACGACAGGATGATGGGGAATTATTATTGGATTTTAAGAGAGTTTTCCTTATTTTTTTCGTACCATTTATAGATTTTACTGTACAGAGACTTATTTTTAGGTTTTCCCTGGTAGAAATGCTTCCCTGTGCCGTTTTCGAATTCAATACCAAGGACGGTGCCATCTTTGTAAAAGGTTAGAACCGTCAAGTTTTCCTTCTTTGTTTGATCAGTTGTTTTTGTCCCGACGGTTAATGAATCGGATGTATTGCTTGTAGTGATCTTCCCTGCTTGATTGGAAGATATCTCTTTAAAGTTCATTCCGCTGACCAGATTGGAAAAGGATTCGATGTTTTCTTCAGTCGTTAATCTTCCCTGATAACCACCAATATTCGTCACACGCTTTCCATCCTGGAAGGTGCGGGCTGTGATTATAATTTCATCACTTTCCAGTAAGTAGGTCGTATCAAAGTTCGCTTGTGGGCTGCAGCCTGTAAGCAGCAGGATTAAGATGTTTACAAAAAGGACATTCTTTATATTCAATAATTTTCACCCCTTTTTCTTCCATAAATCATCCATTTCTCAGATGGGTCAGTCTTGTCTTAATATAACGTTTTTTTATCATATAGATATGAGAGCGATTTTCATCTGTATGAATGATCCTCTATCATTATCTCTTTTTTCCTTTCGTTTAACTGTAACCCAATTCCTTCATATCTTAAAATATTTTCGGGAAATGGGGAACGACTTCAGTATATATAACAGACGAAAAACACGGGTGCATGTAAAAATCCCTGCACCCGTGTTCCGTTTATCTCGCTTTAACCGTCCTCAATCCCCACGTATGAAAGTTTCATCTTATACCGAAGAGGCAATATACTTATGCTCCACAAACTCCTCTATTCCGTAATGTCCGCCTTCCTTGCCGATGCCTGATTGTTTGATGCCGCCGAATGGTGCTTCAGCCCTGGCAGGGAAGACTTCATTGATTCCGACAATGCCATAGTCCAGCTGTTCGGATGCACGTACGGAGCGGCGATAGCCTTCTGTGAAAATATAGGCGGCTAATCCGTAGTCTGTATCATTAGCCCAGGTAATGGCTGTCTCTTCATCATCAAATGGCTGGAGCGGGATGATTGGTCCAAAGGTTTCTTCGTTCATCACCTTCATATCATCATTGACATTGCCTAATACGGTCGGTGGATAAAAGTAGCCCTGTAAGTCGTCCTTTTGGGTCTTTCCGGTATAAAGGACCTCGGCGCCTTTGGAGGTGGCGTCATCGTAATGATCCTTCACCTTTTCAACCGCCTGCTGATTAATTAAAGGTCCCATTGTGGTGCCGTCCTCTAAGCCATTTCCGGGCTGCAGCTCCTTAATTTTTTCAGTCAGCTTTTGCTGGAATGGTTCCCAGATGGAGCGCTGAACGTAGACTCGGTTGGCGCAAATACACGTCTGGCCGCTGTTCCGGAATTTGCTCCCTAATGTAAGCTCCGCGGCTACATCTAAATCGGCGTCATCAAATACGATGATCGGTGCGTGGCCGCCAAGTTCCAGGGAGACCTTTTTGACATGCTCGGCACTTTCCCTCATTAAGTATTTTCCAACCGCCGTAGAGCCTGTGAAGGTAATCATTCGTACGTCCTTATTGGATAAAAACTCCTGTCCGATTTCCTCGGCATTTCCGGTAACGAGGTTGACCACACCTTTTGGCATACCGGCCTTTTCCATTATCTTTATAATCTCAATAGCTGACAGCGGTGTCTCCGGAGCAGGTTTAAGGATTACGGTACAGCCTGCAGCTAAAGCCGGACCAATTTTTCTCGTAATCATAGAAGCTGGAAAATTCCATGGCGTAATCGCTCCGACAACGCCCACGGGCTGCGGGATGACAAGCAGCCTGTTGCGGGTATTGGAGGAAGGGATCCATTCCCCGTAAACCCGGTTGGCCTCTTCTGCGTACCAACGGAGAAATCCGGCGGCCCCTTTCACCTCACCCTTCGCCTCCTTTAAGGGCTTTCCCTGTTCCATCGTTAAAATGGTTCCCAGCCGATCGACGTCCTCCAGCATGTATTCCGATGCTTTATAAAGAATGTTGGAACGCTTGCGCGGGGAAAGCCGGGACCAATCGGCAAACGCTCTTTTAGCTGCCTGCACGGCTTCATTGGTTTCCTTCTGTCCACCATAGGCAACCTCTGTAATCGTCTCAAGTGTAGCCGGGTTATATACAGGCTCAGTCTGATTGGATACGGCACTGCGCCATTCTCCATCAATAAAAATGCTATGAATGGCTGATTCAAATTGGACCATTTGCATCTCTCCCTTAATTTTCAGAATCTGGATTCCAGGCAGGTAACATTTTGTTAAGTGGTTTATCCTTCCTGTACCCTAATACATATTCTGCCTGCATAATGGTATGAATCTCTCGTGTACCTTCATAGATGACGGGTGCTTTGGAATTCCGTAAGTAGCGTTCGACTGGATACTCGTTTGAATAGCCATAGGCACCGTGGATCTGCACGGCATCATCGGCAGACTGGTTGGCAATGTCGCACGCCTGCCATTTGGCTAAAGAGGTCTCCCGAGTATTACGTGTTCCCTGATTCTTAAGTTCACCGGCTCTGTAAACAAGCAGACGGCTCATTTGCAGTCCTGCTTCCATTTTGGCAATCATCTGCTGTACGAGCTGATGCTTTCCGATTTCTTTGCCAAAAGTTTTCCGTTCATGACAGTACTTCACGCTCGCTTCAAGACTGGCCATGGTTAATCCGCACGCTCCTGCTGCAACCGTAAAGCGGCCATTATCAAGGGCGGACATGGCAATTTTAAATCCTTCCCCTTCTTCACCAAGCAGATTTTCTTTAGGTACTCTGACGTCATCAAAGAAAATCTCCCCGGTATTTCCAGCTCGAATCCCGTGCTTGCCTTTAATCGCTTTTGAAGAGAAGCCCGGCATCGTTCGTTCTACGATGAATGCGGAAATGCCATGATGCTTTTTATCCTTATCTGTATAGGCAAAAACGAGGAAGTGATCGGCGACATCGCATAGGGAAATCCAGGTTTTCTGTCCGGATAAAATGTAATCATCCCCGTCTTTCCTGGCTGTCGTTTGCATGGAGGCCACATCCGAGCCGGCTCCGGGTTCGGTCAGTCCAAAAGCCCCGATTTTTTCTCCTTTTGCCTGAGGGGTGAGGTATTTCTGCTTTTGTTCTTCATTTCCCCATTGAAGCAGGGTCATACTGTTAAGACCGGTATGAACGGATACAGCTGTACGGAAGGCGGTATCCCCACGCTCGAGCTCTTCACATACAATAGCCAGCGAGTTATAATCCATTCCGCTGCCACCGTATTGTTCCGGAATACATACACCCATAAGACCAAGTTCTCCAAGTCTCCGGTTGATTCCTTCATCATATTTTCCTTCCTCTTCCCACTTTTGCATGTAGGGATTAATCTCGCTATCCACAAAGTTTCGCACCGTTTCTCTTAATAGATTCTGCTCTTCACTAAATTCAAAATTCATACGTATCGACTCCTTTATATCCATTGATTGTTTTTGTATTCCTGTATTTCGGACGGTGATAATCCGATTGATGTAAAAATTTCATCATTATGCTCGCCAGGTTCCGGTGGATGGCTTCTGACTTTGGGCGGTGTCCGGGAAAGGTGAAGTGGACTGCCCAGGATATCCATCTCACCAGCTTTTGGATGCTTAATAGATTGAAAAAAGTTTCGGGCGTTAAGCTGTGGATCGTTTCTGATTTCCTCCATATTCTGTATAGGTCCCACAGGAATGTTATGGGCATGACATTGCTCCTGCCAGTAGGATGTATGCTGCTTTTCCAATTCCGTCTGTAAGATAGCCGTGAGTTCCTCGCGATGTTCCACCCGATCCGGATTGGTTTTAAATTTTGGATTGTGAGCGAGGTCGGGCTTGTTAATAATCGTGCATAAGGCCTGAAATTGACGGTCATTTCCAACTGCAATCACCATTTCCCCATCACTTGTACGGAACGTCTGATAGGGAACAATGTTGGCGTGGTGGTTGCCAAGCCTGGACGGGAGATTCCCTGACATTAAGTAGTTGCTGGCAATATTTACGAGTGAACTGACAGCAGATTCATATAATGAGAGATCAAGTTTCTGGCCTTGCCCGGATTGCTGACGTTCGAGCAGGGCGGATTGGATTCCGATACAAGCATACAGCCCGGTTAACACATCGGTCATGGCCACTCCGACCTTTTGCGGGCCGGATTCGTCGGTTCCGGTAATGCTCATCAGCCCGCTCATGGCCTGAATAATGAAATCATAGCCAGGGTGGGTTTTATACGGCCCAGTTTCCCCAAAGCCGGTAATGGAACAATAGATGATGCCCGGGTTGATGCTGCTTAGTTCCTCGTAACTGAGCCCAAGCCGCTCCATCGTTCCGGTTTTAAAATTGTGAATCACGACATCGCTGTTTTTCACGAGCCTTTCAATGATTTCCTTACCTTTGGCCGATTTGAGATCAATCGTGACACTTTTCTTGTTGCGGTTGGCACATAAATAGTAGGCACTCACTCCGTTTTTAAACGGCGGCCCCCAGCGTCTCGTCTCATCACTGCCACCTGGCGCTTCCACCTTAATCACCTCGGCCCCAAGATCCCCTAAAATCATCGAACAAAAGGGACCGGCCAGCACCCTCGATAAATCCAAAACACGAATTCCATCCAAAGCCTCTCCTCCTTTTCGGGACTGTCCCCACATGCTTTAAAGCGCTAAAGCGTCCCCGTTGTCCATTAAAAAATGCCAGCACAATCTTATCGGAATAAGAATTGTAACTGGCATTTCATCTGCTGGACCAATTCCGGTGTGGATTGGGAACAGACTGAACAGTTATATTTTCATTCATTTTTATATACAATCAGGTTGCTGGCTTGCGGTCAGAACTTTGGCATAAAGTTTCAGCAAGCTTTAACCTGATTTTATTTTATAATATTGAGAAAAGTTTGTAAACAGTAAATATAAAACGCTTTCAAAGGAATGGTTGCCGAAGCGGATATGATCATCGTCAAAGGATGGAATAGCAAGTAAACATTTCATTCTATTTTTTTATTCCATTCCCCTTTACAAATATTCAGTGAAATGTATAATAATAAAATATAATGAATAAATATACAAAACCAAAAACACTAAGGGGATGGAAGCTATGAAAAAGATCGTCGCACTTATTATGGGTATATCTGTAATTCTATTAACAGCCTGTGGAGGGGAAGATACCCCTTCAAACGCTTCAGGTGGAGAAGAACTGAAAGAACTGACCATCGCAACTGATGCAGCCTTCGCGCCATTTGAATTTATGGACAAAGGCGAAGTGACTGGTTTCGATGTTGACTTTGCCACAGCGGTACTGAAAGAGGCAGGATATAAAGCAAACTTTGATAACGTCGGATGGGAAACAATGCTGCAGAATATCGTAAATGAAAAAGCGGATTTAGGGGTGGCCGGAATTACTATCACGGATGAACGAAAGAAAACGTACGATTTTTCCAAGCCGTACTTTGAATCCACTCAATTAATCCTGGTTCCGGAAGATTCACAGATTAGCAGTGTTGAAGATTTAAAAGATAAAAATGTAGGTGTACAAATTTCTACCACAGGAGCAGAAGCCGCTCAGAAAATCTTTGGTAAAAATTCAGACCAGATCCACCAGTATGATCAGGTTCCACTGGCCATTATGGCGATGCAGCAGAATGATGTGGATGCCGTAATCGTAGACAATGCGGTAGCACAGGAATACCTCAAGAACAATCCTGATTCGGGGATTAAAATCGTTAAGGATAAGGACGCCTTTGAATCAGAGTATTACGGATTTATGTTTCCAAAAGGCAGTGATTTAGTAAACGAAATCAATCAGGCCATGGAAACCGTTATGGAAAACGGAACCTACGACGAGATTTATAAAGAATGGTTTGGACAGAAGCCTGATAAATTTTAGGGACTGTCCCCACACGCTTTAAAGCGCTAAAGCAAGCACCCAAGGAGGATCATTAGCATGGACATTAGATGGGATATTATCAGGGAGTATTTACCTTTTTTCCTTGATGGGACATTACTGACACTCGGAATTTCACTAGCAGGTATTTTCCTGGGCGTTCTGATTGGTTTATTTATCGCCTTAGGAAGAATGGCTCCAAACAAGCTGATTCGCTTTCCTTTTCTGGCCTACATTAACTGTCTGCGTGGAACACCTGTATTGGTTCAGCTGTTTATTTTCCACTTTGCCGTTATGCCGGCCGTTTATCCGGATGGCACAGCCGTGGCTTCGGCTGTAGTCACGCTTAGCCTGAATTCATCAGCATATGTGGCGGAAATTTTCAGAGCAGGAATCCAGTCCATTGATAAGGGACAGACGGAAGCATCAAGGTCGCTGGGGATGTCAAAGGCGCAAACGATGAGGCACGTCATTCTTCCTCAGGCAGTTCGCCGGATGGTTCCGCCGCTTGGCAATGAGTTTATTACACTGATTAAGGAATCTTCTCTTGCTTCCGTTATCGCAGCCAAAGAATTGATGTACTGGGGCGATGCAGCAGTAGGCCAGCATTATGTGGTCTGGGAGCCTTACATTACCGTAGCGATCATTTATTTGATCATCGTCTTAGGCCTGTCCTATGTCCTGCAGGTTGTAGAAAGAAAATGGGTGCAATTTTCATAAAATGTGTACGGAAGAAGTCTCAGGGTTGTGATCCCTGGGGCTTTAATTTGTTTGACAAGTGCGATCCATCCCGGAGCACAGTTTTGGAATTTGAATGAAATAAAATGGAACGAATGAAGGACATACCCATGGCAAATTTGGTTTATAATGTCCTTCATGCACCTAATGAAGGACAGTCTCGCTGCATTTTTCGGCTCATCAGTCCTTCATAACCGCGATGAAGGACACTTCCACGATGTTTCTGCAGTTTTCTGTTCCTCATGTATGCTCTTTTTATCTATATACATAAAATGCGGCATAACCTTCCAAACAGCAGAAGCCTGCATCCTGCGTCCGAATCATGTTATAATAACAGACACTATGTACATAAAGGAGGAGGCCGCATGCCTGTCTCAGATCGAAAGGTACTAAAGAAAATGTTGAATGAAGTGCATCAGGCCATGGAAAATGCTCATGATCCGGGGAAAATGAAAGAGCATATTAAATCTGTCCGGGTACTGACGGATTTGTTTATAGATGAAGACACATCCACAAGTGAAACCGAGGTGATGCGAAAGCTTACTCAGGAGTCCGTACCTGAAAGCTCAGCCACTCAGCAGGCCACAACCCCTTCACCATCTCCGTCAACCGGGCAGCGTCAGACAACGATTGATCATGAGGGTGCCAATGGGGACTCTATCTTTGATTTTTAATGGAAGCAGCCATACATACGGGGAGGATCACAAATGAAACTATTTCTTATTTTAGGAGCGATTAATGGGTTTCTTGCTGTTGCGCTTGGGGCCTTTGGGGCACACGGCCTGGAAGGAAAACTAAGTGAAAAAATGCTGAATACGTGGGATAAGGCCGTTACTTATCAGATGTTTCATACGATGGCCCTGTTTATCACAGCTCTGGTCGGGATGAAACTGAGCCAGGGTCCTTTGCAAAGTGCCGGCTGGTTTTTCTTTGTTGGGATCCTTTTATTTTCAGGAAGTCTATACATTTACTCTACGACAGGTGTAACTCTGTTTGCGATGATTACACCACTTGGAGGCGTATCATTTCTAATTGGCTGGATTCTATTAGGCTATGCGATTATCAAGTATATTTAAAAGGCTGGTTAAAAGTAAAACAGAGTCGTCAAAAGAAAAATAAGGAACGCACGAATCAGCTGCTGGTAAAAATCAGTCTGTTCATTACGGATATAATGACCAAGTCCATCAAAAATAAAACTTAAGGTGAGAGCGTAGAAGGACAGCAGGTATAGAATCTGTATCTGCTGCCAGATGGCTAAAACAGCCAGCAAAATACAGGCGATTAAAGAAAGGAACTGATATTTAAAGTATTTTTCAGATTTATGTCTCATCCTGAACTTCCTTTCAAACAATAAAGTGAAACTTCCATCAGTGGGGTCTCCATCCCCGTGCTCTTCCTTGGTTATCCTCAAAATTAGAAGTGAGGATATTCAGGCCGGTTCATGCGTGGTTAGCTGCAATTCTACTCGTCCCTTAAGGTTGTAAAGTAAAATCCCTTGTCTTAACTATGCTGTGACAAGGGATTTTCATTTCCCGTTTTGTTATCCAAAAGGATATTGGTAGTTCAATTCTTCATCAAAGGTGACATAATCCAGGTAAATCATTAACAGGAGGTAACGTCTGCCTGTTTCCGGATCGCTTAGAACGATATGGTCACGACCGGCTGCTTCTATAATGCCCTTAAATACCTTTGCATTCCACTGCTCATTATTTTCAAACGTCATGTAAACGGTCGCCATTTTTCCTCTGTTTAAACGAAGAATATTTTCAATGTAGGACTGTTCTTCAAATGGAACTCCATTTCCAGGCGCTCCTGCCATCTGACCTCCTGATGGCGGCATTTGACCCATTTGGCCCATCTGACCCATTTGACCCATTTGTCCTTGCATCATACCAGGCATTCCACCCTGCATGCCAGGCCCCATACCCTCTGGCATCATACCTCCAGATGGCATACCTCCCTGGAAACCAGGCCCTTGCTGGGGCTGCATACCTCCCTGAAAACCAGGTGCCTGCTGCCCTCCTTGAAATGGTGCGCTTGGTGCAGGATAAAATGGCGCCTGCTGTTGTGGTCCCTGACCTTGCTGACCTTGACCTCCGTTAGGGGACATTCCGAATGATGGTTGTTCTTCCGCCATTATTTAGACTCTCCTTTCTAAAATATGTTAGGACATTCCGATTGTGTTGGAGCAAAGAAACAATGAGATTTATATCTGCCTGTATTCCACTGCCCAAACCACTGTGCGGGACAGCTTCCTGCAGGTCGAAAAAACCATAGTGAATTGGTTGCAGGATGCTCCCTGCGTCCACGTAAAACTTTCAGAGCTAAATCCAGATCCTTAGCTCTGGCCCGTTGATAGAAGTAGCTCTTTTGTGTAGCCTCGAAGCCTCCCGGGGATTGGAAAACCATTTCCCTGAGGTTCCGAATGTCTTTAAAATCCAGGCAATCGGCGCGAACTCGGTTGACACCGGTGTTTCCTACCATTAACATCCCTAACTTGCCATCACCCTCGGCCTCAGCACGCATCAGCCGGGCTAACAGCTTTTGTCCTGCTGCAGTAAAAGGAATGACTGCCAAATCCTTCACCTCACTTCTTCTGTGATGTACACTGATTAAAAATTAGCCAGCAGGGGTTCCTGTTAGACTTTTATCCTACTAGACGTTTCACCTCAGTCTATGTAATAAAATGGGTGAGGGTTACAGGATTTGCTTCCTTTTTCTTTAAATTTATATGCGGGAAAAAGGAAGGATATGTGTGAAGTTTAAAAGAAATGCGGAGGCGACTGATTAGGATTGGGAGCCGCAGCTGACCAATAAAAAAGCGGTGGCGAATTGCTTATATCCGCCTTGACCCAGGAGGTGGAGCTGGATAAATAAAAATCCCCTGCCAGCATTCACCGCTGACAGGGGACACAATCCTTTATTAAACTTCTAATAAAGGCACGATATCCTCATAGGTTTTACGCTTTCCGATATAAAAGGAACCGAACTCGGCAAACCGTGCACTTACTTCATCAAAACGCATTTCATAAACCAGCTTTTTAAATTGAAGAACGTCTTTGGCAAATAAGGTTACGCCCCATTCCCAGTCATCAAAACCAATGGAGCCTGTTACAATCTGACGCACCTTGCCGGCGTATTTACGGCCGGTCATGCCATGTTCGTACATGAGCCTGCTCCGTTCCTCCATAGGAAGACTGTACCAGTTATCATGGACTTCACGACGCTTGTCCATTGGATAGAAGCATACATACTCCCAGCCTTTTGGAAGGATCGGCTTGAGTCTGGACTGAATTGCCGGATCTGTTTCAGGGTCCTTGTCCTTAGCCATGTAAGTGGACATTTCAACAACAGATACATAGGAATAAACAGGTTCGGTAAACTCAGCGAATTTTGTTTTATTAAAGGCAGTCTCCAGCTCATTTAGTTCATCCATTGCAGGTCTCAGATGCATGAATAAAAGATCCGCCTTTTGACCGACGATGGAGTAAACGCCGTAGCTGCCATTTTTGTTTTCGTCTATTTCATCCCATTGTGCGTATAAGTTTTTCAGTTCCTCCATAGCTTCTTTCCGGACATCGGAGCCTGCTTTTTTCCACTCGGCCCAATTGATGGTGCGGAAATCGTGCAGGCAATACCAGCCATCTAATGTTTCAACTGCTTCAGCCATGTATATCGCTCCTTTTAAACGTTCAAGTTTTTCATTTCGAGTATACTATACCATAATTGTAACCTCTACCTGCAAACAGATGCTCCCGTAAAATCGACAATTCTGTTGCAAATCGAATGAAAAGATTAAGTGTGAGGAAAGATAGGTGGGACGAGAGGCCGGGACGGAGGGACAGGTTCCTCGTCCCGCTGGGACAAGGAACCTGTCCCCCTGTCCCTTTCAATAATACAGAAAGTGGTGTAGAATATATAACAGATGAAATTTTAGGAGGAATAATCATGAGTGATTTATTTACAGATTTAAAACAAAAATTACATAATAAAGATATAAAAATCGTGCTTCCGGAAGCTTCTGATGAGCGTGTTGTGGAAGCCGCCAGCAAGCTTTCAGAAGACAAACTTGTCACTCCTGTACTAATTGGAGATGAAGCGGAAGTGAAACAGAAAGCGGGCGATTTAGGGGTTCAAGTAGATCAGTGTGAGATCATCAATCCTGCTTCCTATGACCGTTTTGACGAGATGGTACAGGCCTTTGTAGAGAGAAGAAAAGGAAAAGCCACAGAAGAGGATGCCCGTAAAATCCTGCAGGACGAAAATTACTTTGGGACCATGCTGGTTTATATGAATGAAGCCCATGGACTTGTCAGTGGTGCTGCCCATTCCACAGCTGACACCGTTCGTCCAGCCCTGCAAATTATTAAAACAAAGCCAGGTGTGAAGAAAACTTCTGGTGTGTTCATCATGGTCCGCGATGAAGAAAAATACGTATTTGCTGACTGTGCGATTAACATTGCTCCAAATAACGAAGACCTGGCCGAGATTGCTGTGGAAAGTGCAGAAACCGCAAACCTGTTTAATATTGATCCACGTGTGGCAATGCTAAGCTTTTCAACAAAAGGTTCAGCGAAATCCGAGGAAACAGAAAAAGTCGAGCAGGCGATTGAAATGGCGAAAGAGAAAAACAGTGAGCTCGTCATCGATGGTGAATTCCAATTTGACGCAGCCTTTGTTCCATCTGTTGCACAGAAAAAAGCACCGGATTCTCCTATTCAGGGCGATGCAAACACCTTCATTTTCCCAAGTCTTGAAGCCGGAAACATTGGCTACAAAATTGCCCAGCGTTTAGGAAACTTTGACGCAGTCGGTCCAATTTTGCAAGGGCTCAACCAGCCGGTAAACGACCTTTCCAGAGGCTGCAGCGTTGATGATGTTTATAAGCTTTCCATGATTACAGCCGCACAATCCCTTGAGTAAACGGTTCGCTATTTCTTGAATAAAGGATGTTAAAAGCCAGGTGCTAGAGTTGAGCGCCTGGCTAATTTTATGTGTCTGTCTGTTTGTCTATGTTCCGGGAAAGAAGGAGAGTAGTTGCAGGTCACTGAGCGGGAATATGTCTGAAAGATTGGGAATTGGTCCGGGCTGCTGGGGATTGATCTGAATTTGAGTGGATTAAGCCGGAAAAGGTAAAATGATGCTATAGTCACATAATTTATTTCAAGCATGATATGTCAGTTGCTATAAGCACCTACACGTATTGATTTCACTACAGATTTCTTGGTGCGAAAGTTGAGTAAAAATAATTAATTCGGTTTTGATGATGATTCGTCCGGATTGGAGAGAATTGCTCCTTATTCAGGATAAATATTCCAAAATCGGAAGAATCAATTCAAAATATCAGCAATCAATCCATAAAAATAACAATTAAGCCAAATAAAGCTCATTTAATCCAATTCCGATAAAGTCCAATCCGATCCAAATCCGATCAAATCCCAACCCAGATTGAATCCCGACATCACCAAAAACCAGGTAATCAAAAAAGATGTCCGCCTCAACGAACATCATAAAACCTTTTCATTCCTTGCTCTCATCTGCTTCAAACGCTTTTCAAACCATTCAAGCTCCTGGCCGTTAAGAGGATCGGTCGTTATCGACGTTGAGATTTCTTCTAACTTAGATAAAATTTTATCCCGAACGTCCGATACAGTCATGGATGTTCCCAACAGCTCATTTAAAGATGCCATCGTTTCCGGTCGGATGACAGGATAGTCATAGCTTGCATCCTCCTCCTGAAGAGCTTCTGAATAAAATTTTCTTACCACTTCAGCCCGCTCGGAACCGGACCCCTCAATACACATATAAATTTGCACAGCTGTACCATTTTTCACTCGTCGCTGGGAAATGCCGGCAAACTTTTGTCCGTTCACGCTCATGTCATACTCGCCGGGACAATAGGAGCCTTCCACTTCATAGACATCTAACGAAGCGTCCTCATCAGCAAATAAAAACTGGATGAAGGAAACCATCGCTTTATAGCCATCATGAATGCCAAGCTGCTTACCATCCGGAAACAGAAAGGAAAGGTTGAGGACCCCCTGATCCAGCACTACCGCAAGTCCTCCTGAATTTCGGACCACCACACGGTAGCCTTCCTTTTGTAAGAAGGAAATACCCTCATTTAAATGGGGGAGGCGGCTATCAGGAATCCCTAATACAATCGTTTGATCATGAACCCACAGTCGTGCCACATGCGGGGATAATCCATTGCTTATTGAAAGGCAAAGCGCATCGTCTATGGCAAAGGACTGCATTGCTGGAGCTTCTGTATTCATCGATTGATCAAGAAACCGAATTTTGTCGAAGTGTAATAATGGATGAAGATTCGTCATGAGGCTTCTCCTTTACTAAAAACGTTATGCTTGTATAACCTAGATTATTATACCACATCTGCTGCCGTGATTGCGCCCGACCGGTCTGAGCAGAAAAAGACCAAAGCAATCCCCTGGTCCTCTTCCTGCCACTCGCTGTCTTCTTCCTATCTCACAGGACCTGAGCATTCGCCTCTGCTTTCCCGTAAAGATAATTCGACATGAAAAATTCACCCATTTAAATGTCAAGTGGTGTTTTTTTACGACAGTTTTTATATAATGGAAGGAGTTAAACGTCATTTACTGAGTATTGATTTCAGTAAAGATGTCGGTTTTTTACGAATGGAGGAGCTGTCATTTCCCTGTCGCTCAGCATTCGTATAAGAAGGTGGGGCTGAACAGCTCGTTAAAGGCCTGATACGTAACGCTTACAATCAGTGGCCCACTGATTGAAGTCTCACTTTATGTATATTTTGCGCAAAATAGGCGGGTTTAAGAAGGGTTGAAAAAAATGGAATATCGTAATGAACAATTAACCGAAGAGAAGGTGTTTAAAGATCCGGTTCACCGGTATGTGCACGTACGGGACCGGGTGATCTGGGATTTAATCGGAACTCCGGAGTTTCAGAGGTTAAGACGGATTAAACAATTAGGGACCTCCTTTTATACCTTTCATGGTGCCGAGCACAGCAGGTTTAATCATTCCCTCGGGGTGTACGAGATTGTCAGGCGGATTTTGGAAAACTTCAAGGAACACCCGGACTGGAATGAAAAGGAGCGGCTCTTGTGTTTATCAGCAGGACTTTTGCACGATCTGGGACATGGTCCGTTTTCCCACACCTTTGAAAAAGTATTTGATCTGGATCATGAGGATTTTACCCGGGAGATTATCCTGGGCGATACGAATGTCAATACCATTTTGAAGCGTGTCCATCCTGATTTTCCACAGGATGTAGCCGATGTCATTGGAAAAACCTATTCGAACAAGCTTGTGGTCAGTCTGATTTCGAGCCAGATTGATGCGGATCGAATGGATTACCTCCAGCGTGATGCTTATTTTACAGGGGTGAGCTACGGGCATTTTGATATGGAGCGGATATTACGGGTGATGCGCCCGCTGGATGATCAGGTTGTGATTAAAGCGACCGGTATGCATGCCGTGGAGGATTACATCATGAGCCGCTATCAAATGTACTGGCAGGTCTATTTCCATCCGGTCACGAGAAGCTCTGAGGTTATTTTGACCAAGATTTTACATCGTGCCCGTTACTTATATGAAAATAACTATGATTTCAAACTGGCTCCTTCTCATTTTGAATCCTTTTTTAAAGGGAATCCGACACTGAAGGACTACTTAAAATTAGATGAATCGATTGTTTTCTATTACTTCCAGATCTGGCAAGAGGAAAACGATCCGATACTAAGTGATTTATGCGATCGATTCGTTAATCGTCATTTGTTTAAGTATATTGAATTCAATCCGAACCACCAGTTTGAGCAATTTATGGAGCTGCATCAGCTCTTCACCGAAGCCGGCATTGACCCGGATTATTATCTGGAAGTGGATTCCTCGTCTGACTTACCTTATGACTTTTACCGCCCGGGAGAGGATGAGGAGCGTCTGCCGATTCATTTATTAATGCAAAACGATGAGTTAAAGGAGCTTTCCAGGCATTCGGATATTGTTGAGGCGATTTCGGGGAAAAAACGAACAGATCATAAGCTTTACTTCCCTTCAGATTTTATTGAGGGATTATCAGATCATAGTCCGATTAAGAAGCGGATTTTGGAGATATTAGAAGGATAGGAGATGACGTTTGTGTTACAGGATCATGCAAAACTAGTTTCGTTTTTTTCGGAGTGTCACGAACTCATCGGAAGAAAGAAACTACAGAAGATGATTTATATTTTAAAAAAATGTGATTATCCATTTTCCGAACGCTATCAGTTCCACTTCTATGGTCCCTACTCAGAAGAGCTGACGTTACGCGTTCAGGAGCTTATTAATCTTGGTTTTTTAGAGGAAGAAAAAGAGAAGAAAAAAGGCTTTTATCAATATCGTTATTCCATTACTGAAGAAGGGCAGAAATTCCTGACGCATTACAACATCAACATGCCTGATATGGATCATTGGATTGAAAAGATGAAGGGGATGAGCTCAAGATTTCTGGAGTTGATTGCTACCATGTTGTATTTTGACAATCGCCCCAGGGAAGAAATCGAGGATAAAGTATTTACAGTAAAAAAGAAGCAGAATTATACACGGGAAGAGCTTGAGAGAGCTTGGGCATTCATTGCGGAAATGAATGTGAAGCACTAAGTATGATACTGGCAAGCACCATTTATCCGGGCGGGATGGATGGTGTTTTTTGTTTATCTGCCAAAAACGGGGAATTCCTGTGCATTTGTATTTAATATTTACATAATTCAGATCATTATGTAATATTGCCATAGACAGTGAAAATTTAATCAGTACTTTTATCACGCCTTAACCGGCCGTAATACTCCCACTGATGGAAGTTTCACTTTATACTGGTTATTTATACTTGATAAATGCACTTGAGGTCATGCTGTGCCTGCTAACTGCGGGTCGGATGAAGCTAAAATGATATTTAAATAAAGGAGTCGCCATGAAAATTTTAAAACCGATCGTTTACTACATATTAGGGATTTTTGGAATTCTCTGTGTCAGTATCATGCCGAAGAGGTTTATGGAGGCACAGCAGCCGGACGCGGGCGGACTGTTTCATATAGGGGAATATGTGCAGACGCTGTGGCCATTTATCGTGGATTTTTTCAACCCTGATTCCTGGGTGTACATGTATGGGCGCCCCCAAAAGCCTTTTCCATTATTGGAGACGTTATGGGAGCCCTTTGTTTACTCCATGCAGGTGCTGGTCGGTGCTTTATTATTAGGATTTGTTCTTGCGTTTCTGTTAGCCTTTACCGCAAATTTTCTGCCTAAGTTTCTATTAAATCCTTTGAAACGCATACTTGATATTTTTGAATCGGTACCGGACCTTGTCGTTGCCATACTCCTTCAAATGATGGTGATCTGGGTTTATCAGGCAACCGATGTACGCTTGTTTCGGGTAGCAACATATATGGATGAGAAGGTATTTACAGGTCCTATGATTACACTGGCTATCATCCCTATGGTTGCCCTGTTTAAAATCATTCTGCTGTTAATAGAAGAGGAGTACCTTAAGGAGTATGTGACCTTTGCGAAAAGCAAGGGACTGAAGCAAAAAGTGATCGTGCTTCAGCATATTTTGAAAAATATTACCCCAAGTACATTCCGTCATGCCAAGGTTATCGTCTGGGGAACCCTGTCCAGTCTATTTATCGTGGAGCGAATCTATAATATTAACGGAATCACGTATTATATGACAGAGAGTCTGCAGCCGATGGTGATTGCTGTTTCTCTCATTCTCGTATTTACCCCGTTTTTTCTTTTCTTCCAGGGAGTGGATTTGTGGCTGGATGAGGAGCGTGTATATGGCCAGGCGATTGTCAGAAAAAGGTCGGGAAGGGGGCGTTTACAGCCTGTGAAATGGCTGGCGGATCTGGCAGGAGATGCAGGCAGGAGTATTATGCGGATCCGTAAGCCGTGGAATGCAGTCTGGAAGCCTTTGAAGCTGTTTTTTAACCATATGAAAAATCCGAAGTTTGCAGTTGGAAGTTTGTTTTTCATCGGTGCCATCACGTATAGCGTCATTTATTCGGCTGGTACGGATAACCATATTGATCAGACCAGGCTCTTTTATGGGGAAGATGGTGAATTAATCAGTGCACCCCCTCATTCCCCTCCAGAGCCATATTTACTGGGCACGGACTCATTGGGGTTCAGTATGTTTGATCAGCTTGTGATCGGAGCAAAATATACGCTGTTCTTTGCGCTGCTTATTGCTCTGCTAAGAGTTGGGATTGGATTTTTTGCCGGAATCTTTTATGCATTCAGCTTAAAGCCAAGAGGACAGAAGTGGGTGGAAAAAATCGTTGACTCCATACACTTTCTGCCGCTAAGTATCATTGCTTACATCCTGCTTCGGCCTATACTGATAGAGTCAGCCATGGGGTTTCAATATTCCTTTACAGAACGAATTATGCTCGAGATTCTGATCCTGACGATTCTGGTCGTTCCCCTGACAGCCGTTTTGTCCGGTCGGGAAATCAAGGGGGTGCTGCAGCAGGAGTTTATCACCAGTGCCAGAGTGATGGGTGGAGGTAAGCTTCATATCCTGAAAAAGCACATTCTGCCTCATCTGGGTCCAAGGTTAACGATTTTGTTTGGTCAGCAGTTCATTCAGGTTTTACTCATTTTTATGCACCTTGGCGTTTTTGACTTTTTCTTAGGCGGAACCAATAGAAGCTTTGGTCTCGTCGGTGACCCGCCAAGATCGATGACTTATGAGTGGTCCGGTTTGCTCGGCTCTGCAAAAATGTCGCTTTCAAGCGGACATTACTGGATCGTCCTTCTTCCCCTTCTTGCCTTTATGCTCGCCATTTTTGCCATGCAATTCATCATTCAGGGAGTCAAGGAGGTGCAGCAGGCAAAAGTGGGGGTTATCTATAAGTGGAAACGGAAAAAAGACAGACAGTTCAAAATGGATGTGCATACGACGACGCTGCATCCGGACCCGGACCCTGAGAATTTTACACGAGTGAGGAATCATGATCACTTTGCTTAAATTTCTGGTGCACTGGTTATCCTTGTACCAGAGTCGTTTATCATGTTTTGTACAGTTGTGATATGTTAGAATAAAAGACAAACTTTTCCTGAGTTTTAATCAAAGGAGGTTTACATCGTGTCCAACGAAAAAGAACCAAAGAAAACACAGCAGTTTACGATTATGAAAGATGATCCCATTGACGGTCACCCTGGCTATAGCGGGGGTGGAGCGATTAGTCTTGAAAATATGTCACCAATTATAGTAGACCCCAATGAAGAGGAAGCCTTTGTTGATATGGGGGCCATGCATGCGAGAAGTAAAGTGGAAAAACGCATTAAATTTTTGTCTGACCGCAATGAAGTGCCAAATGGAAAACTCTATTGGATTGCCTGGACAACGGTTGAACGCAGTGAGAGCGGCGCCTACTATTATGGTCTGGCTGCCAGTGAACTGGTAGTGGACAGAGAAATCCGCAGAGGTTATAAGCTGTTGCCGGAGCATGTGAATCATATGGATAAATCCCTGAAAGGCCGGGTTGTTATCGATCATATGGATGAGAAATCTAAAGGTATTTTAGAAAAATTTCTCCGTGAATTTAATCCGGAAATGTGGGAAAACTCAAGGGATGAGTTAAAGAATGCCTTTGATGGCACCAGTGAATAAAATCCTGATTGACCATTGGGAAATTCCTGATTCGTTTAGTGAACGATCATTGGGGGATGGAGAAAATCCCCTGATGGAAGTTCCACTTTATGAAAGAATTGTGAACGTTTTGTGAAAATCTTGTGCTTTGAATTGGAAGTTTGTAAAATAAGGGCACATGGGTTTTACATGTTTACTGGGACAAGA
The DNA here is from genome assembly GCF_010092505.1 of Virgibacillus sp. MSP4-1. NCBI lineage: Bacteria > Bacillati > Bacillota > Bacilli > Caryophanales > Bacillaceae > Virgibacillus > Virgibacillus sp. MSP4-1. Next base: position 2,399,085 of record NZ_CP048021.1, on the reverse strand, counting down.
AAGAGGGGCGGCGTTAATGTCGCCCCTTTTTCTATGGGATTTGTTCTCTTGCTGTGGGAGAGAATCATCCAACCTTAAAATCCAATCCAATCCCAAATCGAGCGGCCGTCTTTCTTTCTTTGTTTATTTTCATCGGTCTCTTCCGGGTTTGGTACGTGGACCGTACAATAGTTTTTTGGCTCTGTCCCTTCAAGAAAATACGTGACACGCCGGTCGTCGCAGCCTGAATGTGCGAGTTTTCCAGTGTGTGGGTCCATCGCTACGGCTGTGACTCCCTCAGGCGGTTTAAATTCGCGCTCAGGCAAATCCTTATGAATGGTTTCCATGTGATCCGCCCAGATGTTTCGTGCATAACGGTATTCCTCAACTTTCGTAATGTCCTTATTATTGTCATAACCCGTCCAGACGGCTGTCACTACTTGAGGGCTGAAGCCGATCATCCAGCTGTCTTTATCTGTAGAGCCGGTTTTCCCTGCATACTCCCTGGTGAGCTGGTCTTTAATGGCTGCACCGGTGACACGGCTGTAGTCATTGAGCGACGTGTCAAACATTCCCGTCATTAAATCTGTAAGCACAAAGGATGTATTGGGATCAAGGACCTGTTTAGCTGACGGCTTGTCTCGCTTATACAAAACCGTACCGGATGAATCCGTAATTTTGGTAATGGTATGCGGATGCACAGCTTTTCCCCCATTAGCCAGCATTCCATACCCCCGGGCCATCTCCAGAACCGATACAGAGGCAGAACCTAACGCGAGGGCAGGAACTGCGGGCAGCTCACTTTGAATCCCAAACTTCCGAGCGTTCTCTACTAACGTTTCCGGTTGATAATACATATGGGTTTTGACCGCATAAATATTGTCGGAAAGGGCCAATGCCTGTGCTAACGTAATTTCGTCATTGGCATAGTAATTATTATAATTCGTTGGCGCATAGACTTTTCCATTGGCCAATTTAAATTTTGTCGGCTCACTTTCCAGTGGTGTTGCCGGCGTGGCCCCATTTTCCAGGGCACCATAATACAAAAAAGGCTTAAAGGTGGAGCCGGCCATCCGCTTCGCCTGTAATGCCCGGTTATACTGACTTTCCTCAAAATCACGTCCGCCCAGAAGTGCCTGAATACCGCCAGTTTTTGGATCCAGACTTAAAGCGCCCACCTGGATTTTGGAAGCTTCATCTATTTCCTGCTCGGCTGTCTGCTTAAGACTTTTCTGCATGTCTTTATTTAACGTTGTATAAATCTTATAGCCGCCGGTTTTAAGCTCTTTTCTGGATATGCGCAGCAGTTGGCTGGCTTCATTCATAACGGCGTCCTGAAAATAGGGGGCAATTTGCTTTCCTTCCCGTTCATCTTCCTCGGCAAAAGCAAGTTTTTCCTGCAGGGCTTTATCCAGTTCGTTCTGAGTGATGTCTCCCTTTTTAGCCATCAGACGCAAAATGGTTTCCTGCCTATCTTTGGCATTTTCCGGATGACGAATGGGTGAATAATAAGTGGGTCCCTTAGGAATACCTGCAAGCATGGCCGCTTCAGCTACGGTCAGCTCATTTGCATGTTTATCAAAATAAAAACGGCTGGCAGCTTCGACACCGTAGTTTCCATGCCCAAAATAAATCGTATTTAAATAGCCTTCGAGAATTTTATCTTTGTCATAGAACATTTCAAGCCTGAGGGCATACAAGGCTTCCTTTATTTTACGACTCCAGGATTTTTCATGGGTTAAAAACAAATTTCTTGCGTATTGCTGGGTAATGGTGCTGGCTCCTTCCACCTTGTCCATATTGACTATGTTTTTGCCAACAGCTGCGAAAATACGTGTGAAATCAAATCCGAAATGGTCATAAAACTCGTCATCCTCCGTGGTCAGAAACGCCTGTTTTAAATCAGGGGACACTTCATCCAGAGGTACCCAATAACGACTTTGATTCCCATGCTTAACACCAATCACTTCCTCATCTGCAGAATAGAGGACCGTATTTTGCTGGCTGGTCAGAGAAGGAGGCCCCTGGAGGTAACTGAAAAGAAAAACACTCCCGATTCCCAGTATAAAAAGGATAAATGCACTGATAACACTATAGATCATACATTGCTTACGTTTTCTCGTTCTGGTGTGCCGGCGCCGTTGTTCCATACGAGTTCCACCTTTCGTTTTGTTACACAGATGCAAGCTACTAACAGTATGGAAACAGCAGCATCATTTTAAACGATAAAATAACAGCCCGTGCGACAATTTTTTATCAAGTATGAACGGGTATGCAGATGAGGGATTTGAGAAATTGAACGGAAATCTTTATAATAGGATAGACCTACATCACGGATCGGAGAGATTCATCTTGGCTACAGAACCGATGAGTGTTAAAGTAACAGTAAAAACGGACATAACCGATGATAACGCCCGGGAGCAAATGGGTGTGACTGGCAGAGGGAAATGCTATGACAATGGAGATTCCCTGGTTTTAATTTTTAATGAGCAGGACGAGGATGGGAACAGTGTGAAAAATATGACGACCATCACCTCTGATAAAGTGACCATCAAACGTAAGGGCACTGTGAAAATGAACCAGATCTTCAGAGAAAACCGTGCAACCGAAAGCACATATTATCATCCATATGGGACGATGCATATGGAAACGAAAACGAACCAGATTGATTTTTCCAGAAGCGGGAATGGAGATGAGGGCAGGCTCTCCATCTCGTATTCGTTAAGCCTTAATCAGCAGGAACCCCAAAGACATAAACTGACGCTTACATATGAAAGGGAGTAAAGGAAATGAACATAGTCGAAAAAACCGAACAGAAATTAAAAGCTGAAATTGCTCAGGCAGTTGTGAAGGCCGGCCTTGCCACAGAGGAGCAGCTGCCGGAAGTCGTTCTTGAAACACCGAAAGAAAAGGCACACGGAGATTATGCCACAAACATGGCGATGCAGCTTGCACGTATTGCGAAAAAGGCCCCCCGTCAAATTGCCGAGGACATCGTAGCGAATTTTGACCAGTCCAAAGCGTCGATTAAAAATATTGAAATTGCCGGGCCCGGATTTATCAACTTCTTCCTGGATACGGCCTATTTAACCGACTTAATTCCAACCATTCTGAAGGACCAGGAAGACTACGGAAAAACAAATGCGGGTGAGGGAGAAAAGGTCCAGATTGAATTTGTCTCGGCCAACCCAACAGGAACTCTTCACTTAGGGCATGCCCGCGGAGCCGTATTTGGAGATTCCCTCGCGAACATTATGGAAAAAGCAGGCTATGAGGTGCAGAGGGAATATTATATTAACGATGCTGGCAACCAGATGAACCATTTGGCAAAATCTGTGGAAGCGCGCTATATGCAGGCGCTCGGTCATACGGATTTTGATATGCCGGAAGATGGCTACCATGGTAAGGACATCGTAGAGCTCGGTGAAAAGATGGCAAAGGAATATGGCGAAAAGTGGGTTCAGGAGTCAGAGGAAGCCCGTGTGCAATTCTGCAGACAGTACGGACTCGACTTCCTGCTGGACCGGATTAAAAAGGACCTGGAGGACTACCGTGTGCCGTTTGACAACTGGTTTTCGGAAACCTCCCTTTATGAAGAAGGAAAAGTACAGCAAACCCTGGACTATCTTAAAGAAAATGACTATTTGTATGAAAAAGATGGTGCGGTCTGGTTTAAGACAACGGAATTCAACGATGATAAGGACCGTGTACTGGTGAAAAAGGACGGAAACTATACGTATTTAACACCGGACATTGCTTACCACCAGAATAAATTCGACCGCGGTTTTGATACGCTCATCAATGTCTGGGGCGCGGATCACCACGGATATATTCCAAGGATGAAAGCTGCCATTGAAGCACTCGGCTATAATCCGGAACAGCTAGAGGTTTCCATTATTCAAATGGTCAATCTGATTCAGGACGGCGAAATCGTCAAAATGAGTAAGCGTACCGGAAAAGCCGTGACGATGGTGGAACTGGCTGAGGAAGTAGGCCTTGATGCCGTACGTTATTTCTTCGTGATGCGCTCGAACGATACACATCTGGACTTCGACATGGATCTGGCAACATCCGAGTCCAATGAAAACCCTGTTTACTACGTCCAATACGCTCATGCCCGGATTTGCAGCATGCTGCGCCAGGCCGAGGAGAAAGGCCTCGAACCAAATGCACAAGCAGATTTAAACCTGCTGCAATCGGAAAAAGAAATTGACCTGCTGAAGCGCTTGGGAGAATTCCCGCAGATCGTTGGAGACTCAGCGGTAAAACGTACGCCGCACCGGGTCACCCAGTACATTTACGATTTGGCATCCGACCTGCACAGCTTTTATAATGCAGAAAAAGTCATCAACTCCGACCAAATGGAACTCAGCAAAGCCCGCCTAGCTTTGATTGAAGCCGTGCGCATCACCCTGGCTAATGCCATGAACCTGATTGGCGTGCACGCACCGCAGAAGATGTAATACATGAAAAAAGCCTCCCGCTATGGGAGGCTTTTTTATATGAGTTTAAGCTCTGGTCTGGTTGTGCACGTGCGCGCGGGTGTGGGATGAGGTATGGGTATGGGTGTGGGTGTGGATTGATTGGTCTGATTTGGGCTTAATTGCTGTGAGATTGGCTGAATTCTTGTGTGAACGGTTCAATTCCCGGTGGAACGGCTGAATTCGGGGTGAATCGGCTGAATTCCGGGTGGTTCGGCTCAATTCCTTTGTGATCGGCTCAATTCCGGCTGGCTCGGCTCAATCCCGGCTGGCTCGGCTCAATCCCGGTTGGATCGGCTGAATCCGGGGTGAATCGGCTGAATTCCGGGTGGTTCGGCTCAATTCCTGTGTGATCGGCTCAATTCCGGGTGGCTCGGCTAAATTTTGGCTTGGTCGGCTCAAATCGGGTCAAACCGGCTCAATTCCCGGCGTTTAGGATTGATTCCTCGGATTCAGGCTTGAATCAGAGGAAACGGGCTTAATTAATGAATTTTTAGCCAGATTCGCCGCATGCTGGCTTAATGATTGAGAAAACAGGATGAATTCATTTCAAAACTGGATGAAAAAATTTTAAAACAGGACGAATTCAGCATCTTGAAGGTTGAAATCTGGGTAAAAAGGTTTAATTGCCGGTAAACCGGCTCAATCCCGGGTGGATCGGCTGAATCCGGGGTGAATCGGCTGAATTCCGGGTGGTTCGGCTCAATTCCTGTGTGATCGGCTCAATTCCGGGTGGCTCGGCTAAATTTTGGCTTGGTCGGCTCAAATCGGGTCAAACCGGCTCAATTCCCGGCGTTTAGGATTGATTCCTCGGATTCAGGCTTGAATCAGAGGAAACGGGCTTAATTAATGAATTTTTAGCCAGATTCGCCGCATGCTGGCTTAATGATTGAGAAAACAGGATGAATTCATTTCAAAACTGGATGAAAAAATTTTAAAACAGGACGAATTCAGCATCTTGAAGGTTGAAATCTGGGTAAAAAGGTTTAATTGCCGGTAAACCGGCTCAATCCCGGGTGGATCGGCTCAATCCCGGTTGGATCGGCTGAATCCGGGGTGAATCGGCTGAATTCCGGGTGGTTCGGCTCAATTCCTGTGTGAACGGCTCAATTCCGGATGGCTCGGCTCAATTCCGGGTGGCTCGGCTAAATTTTGGCTTGGTCGGCTCAAATCGGGTCAAACCGGCTCAATTCCAGGCGTTTAGGATTGATTCCTCGGATTCAGGCTTGAATCAGAGGAAACGGGCTTAATTAATGAATTTTTAGCCAGATTCGCCGCATGCTGGCTTAATGATTGAGAAAACAGGATGAATTCATTTCAAAACTGGATGAAAAAATTTTAAAACAGGACGAATTCAGCATCTTGAAGGTTGAAATCTGGGTAAAAAGGTTTAATTGCCGGTAAACCGGCTCAATTCCCGACAAATCAGCACAATCGCGGCCGGACCGGCTCAATCCCCGCCAACCCGGCTCAATCCCGGGTGGATCAGCTCAATTCCGGCCGGACCCGCTCAATCCCGGTCAAACCGGCTCAATCCCGGGTGGATCAGCTCAATTCCGGCCGGACCCGCTCAATCCCGGTCAAACCGGCTCAATCCCGGGTGGATCGGCTCAATTCCGGCCGGACCCGCTCAATCCCGGTCAAACCGGCTCAATTCCCGACAAATCAGCATAATCCCGGTCAACCCGGCACAATCCCGGCCAACCCAGCTTAATCCCCGCCATTCAGGCTTAATTCCGTCAAAACCCGCTCAATCCCATGCCAGCACCACAGCCTTCACAGCCACCGCCGCATCAGACGTGCGAGCGGGATCTTCACTCTTTTAGTCGTCCAGCTCAGCTGTCTGTACCATTTTTCACTGAGCTCCACACTTGCGTTAAAGTCCTCCATATATTTGCCTCTGACCTCCTGAATAAAGCCTCGGTCATATAAAATCGCATTGACTTCTTTATTCAGGAACAGGCTGCGCCGGTCAAAGTTGGCGGTGCCGATGTCGCACAATTTGTCATCCACGACAATTAATTTTCCGTGGTAGAAGCCCTGATCGAACAGCCGGACTTCTGCACCGGCTTTTTTCAGGTCAAACAAATAAGGGATGCCTCCCTCTTTCACAAGTGGATGATCAGCCTTCATCGGTACAAGTATTTTAATGGATACTCCCTTGTTAAGAGCAGCTCTGATCCCGCTAAGAAGGGTTTTGCTCGGAATAAAATAAGGCGAACCGATGATGACTTCTTCACGGGCAGAATTGAGAAATTGAAAAAATGTGCTTTCAAGATCGCGTCCGTCTGTTGCCATGATTTTGACTTCCTGATTTTCCTCTTTTAACTCGGGCTCATAGACTTCCACAGGACCTGCACTTTCCTGCCAGTCCGCCTGATATACCTGCTGCAGGTGATGGGCGGCCTTCCCGTATAATTTCAAATGATAATCGCGCCAATGATTAAAATTCGTATCTTTGCCTACATACTCACGGCCGATGTTAAATCCGCCAGTGTAGGCGAGATTCCCGTCAATGACGACGATTTTCCGATGATTTCGCCGGTTCAATTTATAAAATAAATAAGGAAATCCCGGTCTTGAACTGAAGGCAAAGTCAACGCCTGCATTTCGCAGCCGTTTAAGGGTGGACGGTCCAAATTGATAGCCGCCGAGACGGTCCACTAAAAGTTTCACGGCAATCCCTTCCTGTGCTTTATCTTCCAGCAGGTCCAGGAGCTTTTCACCGACTTCATCACGCTTCACGATATAAAACTGCAGATTAATCTCCTTTTTTGCATCCTTAATCGCGCGGAACATATCATCATATAAAGAGTGTCCCGATTGAAAAAGCTTTACCTGGGCGCTGGACAAGGGAAATGAAAGAGACTGTGAATGTTTAAAATGACTTTTTTGACCCAAATAAAGGTCAAGCCAGATAAAAAATAGAAGGAATATAAATACAAGGCTTATGATTATAAATATCAACGTTGTCCATTCTCCTTTCTCCACTATATTATTCTCGCAAAGGAAACAGGCTAAACCAAAATAAATTGCCTCAGGGTATTGACTGAATGTTCATTCATAATTTAAAGTAGTACTATAAGAGTCTGAAAATTAGTTCGTTTCCAAAAAATACGGAACCAAAATTACAACTTGTAAGAATAGGACTGGGGGGCAGAGGATGAATACACTGGAAGTCATCAATTGGATTTTATTTTTAGCTGTAACCGTTTACGCATTAGGGTTGTTTGTTCAGGTGGTTCGCACCCGAATTGCCTATATTAAAATGGGCAGAAAAGTGGAAATTGACAAGGCCTGGAAGGAACGCATCAACAAAGTCATGGTGAATGTGTTTGGCCAGAAGAAGCTGCTGAAGGATAAAAAGTCAGGGACTATACACGTCATGATGTTTTACGGCTTCCTTCTCGTTCAGTTTGGGGCCATTGATTTTATCTGGAAGGGACTGGCCACAGGGTCTCATCTACCGCTTGGATTTTTGTATCCTGGCTTTACCTTTTTCCAGGAACTTGTAACCTTAATGATTCTGATTGCCGTTATCTGGGCGTTTTATCGCCGTTATATTGAAAAGCTTGTCCGCCTGAAGAGAGGTTTTAAAGCAGGACTCGTACTCATTTTTATTGGAACTTTAATGTTGTCCGTATTACTTGGAAATGGAATGGAGATTGTCTGGCATGGCGAGGAGCTTACATGGACTGAACCTGTTGCATCAGGCATTGCCGCAGCATTCGCGTGGATGAGCCCAACAGCAGCAGCGGTTGTGTTCTTTGTAGCCTGGTGGATCCATTTAATCGCATTGTTGTCATTCCTGGTATACGTGCCGCAATCCAAGCACGCACACCTGTTGGCAGCACCGACAAATGTGTTCCTGAGTCGTAATGACCCACCAGGGAAGCTGTCCAAAATCGACTTTAATATTGATGAAGAGGACGAAGAAGACGTTTCCTTTGGTGTTGGAAAAATTGAGGATTTCGATCAGCTCCAGATGATTGATTTTTATGCCTGTGTGGAATGCGGGCGTTGTACAAACGTTTGTCCAGCTGCTGGCAGTGGAAAAATGCTGTCACCAATGGACCTGATTGTAAAATTAAGAGACCATCTTACGGAAAAAGGTGCAGTGGTCACAGGTAAATCACCATGGGTTCCATCCTATGCATTCGCTGGAACAGAAGGAAATCAGCTGGCCAAAATGGCAAAGGAAGGCTACAGTGGCCAGGATGAAGCCGCTGCAACTATTGAAGCCATGGAATCAACAAACCTGATTGGCGATGTGATCACTGAAGAAGAACTATGGGCTTGCACAACCTGCCGTAACTGTGAGGATGCCTGCCCGGTGATGAACGAGCACGTGGACAAAATCATTGACCTTCGTCGTTATCTGGTTTTGACAGAAGGAAAAATGGATCCGGATGCTCAGCGTGCCATGATGAATATTGAGCGTCAGGGTAACCCTTGGGGACTATCCAAGAAGGAGCGTCAGAACTGGCGTGATGCCGATGAGAATCTTTATGTGCCAACTGTAAAAGAGCTTAAGAAGGAAGAGGAAGACTTCGAATATCTTTTCTGGGTTGGCGCGATGGGATCTTACGACAACCGCAGTCAAAAGATTGTTCAGGATTTTGCCCGTCTTATGAATAAGGCTGGTGTGAAATTCGCCATTCTTGGAAACAAAGAGCGTAACTCCGGAGACACAGCCCGTCGTCTGGGGAATGAATTTTTATTCCAGGAGCTGGCAGAGAAAAACATTAAGGATTTCGAGAAAAATGGCGTGAAAAAGATTGTCACAACAGACCCTCACGCATACAACGTCTTTAAAAATGAATATCCGGATTTCGGTTTGGAGGCCGAAGTTTACCATCATACCGAATTCCTGGCAAAGCTTGTGGAAGAAGGACGCCTAACCCCTGAACATGAGGTGAAAGAACGTATTACCTACCACGACTCCTGTTACTTGGGACGCTACAACGAGGTTTATGAAGAACCCCGTGACGTACTAAAAGCCATCCCTGGTGTAACAGTGGTGGAAATGGAGCGCAGCAGGGAGAATTCCATGTGCTGTGGTGCTGGCGGAGGACTGATGTGGACAGAAGAGAAAACCGGAAATCGTGTGAATGTTGCCCGTACAGAACAGGCACTGGAAACCGATCCAAATACGATCGCAAGTGCATGTCCATTCTGTCTGACGATGTTAAGCGACGGAACGAAGGCAAAAGAAGTGGAAGAGGATGTGAGCACAATGGATGTAGCTGAAGTGTTAGCCAAGTCCATTTTCGGAGACGAAAAAGAGGAAAAAACCGCTTCATAATGGAAGCAAGCTAAACATAAAATTCGTAAAGGATGAAACTGGGAAGTGGAAGCAGTGGTCATCACCTGAATGTGCCTCTTAAGTAAGAGGCGAAAGCAGGGGTGGCCCTGCCTTTTGAATATTGATTGAGCGAGCGTTCAATCAACCTGTTTTGAAAACGTTATCAAATTCTGTTTAAGGGGAGGATTTAATATGGCAAGAAGCGTTATTGTGTCAGGGTCCAGAACACCTTTTGGCAAACTAGGGGGAGCTTTAAGTTCTCTTACAGCCTCAAAACTGGGAGGAACAGCGATTAAGGCTGCACTTGAGCAAGCTGGCTATTCGCCGGAAAACGTTGATGAGGTCATTATGGGAAGCGTTCTTCAGGGAGGACAGGGTCAGATTCCTTCACGTCAGGCGGCCAGAGAAGCAGGCCTTCCCTGGGAGGTCAAAACGGAAACCATTAACAAAGTGTGCGCCTCAGGTCTCCGCAGCGTAACGTTAGCCGACCAGATCATTCGAGCAGGAGATGAAGAGGTTATTATCGCCGGTGGTATGGAAAGTATGAGCCAGGCCCCTTACTTCTTACCAAAGGCAAGATTTGGCATGCGAATGGGGGATCAGAAGGTTGTCGACATGATGGTTCATGATGGATTAACCTGCTCATTCGCCGGAGTTCACATGGGCACGTATGGCAATAAGACCGCACAGGAATACGGGCTCACTCGTGAAGCTCAGGATGAATGGGCCTACCGCAGTCACCAACGGGCTGCCCAGGCAATAGAAGCAGGAAGGCTTGCAGAGGAAATTGTCCCCGTGGAAATCCCGCAGCGCAAGGGTGAACCTGTTGTTGTGGACACCGATGAAGCTCCAAGAAAAGACACCTCCGTAGAAAAACTTAGCAAACTGAAACCAGCCTTCGATAAAGATGGAACCATCACAGCCGGAAATGCGCCGGGCGTCAACGATGGAGCAGGTGCGATGCTGCTTATGTCAGATGAACGAGCGAAACAGGAAGGATACACTCCGATGGCCACGATTCTTGCTCATGATGAGGTTGCTGTGGAAGCCGAAAATTTCCCGCAGACACCCGGATTAGTCATTAACTCCTTACTGAAAAAATCGGGCAAAACCCTGGAGGATATTGATCTGTTCGAAATCAATGAGGCCTTTGCTGCCGTCGCCCTTGCCAGTGGAAAAATTGCCGATGTGGACCCGGAGAAGGTCAATGTCAATGGTGGCGCTGTTGCCCTTGGACACCCAATCGGAGCGAGTGGTGCCCGGATTCTATTAACCTTAATCTATGAATTAAAGCGACGTGGTGGCGGACTGGGTATCGCAGCCATCTGTTCCGGAGGCGGCCAGGGTGATGCCGTGCTGGTAGACGTACCGAAGTCCTAGCTTCAGGCAGACTGAACAGCTCTGACCCAGGCTGGAGATCTTCGTTTGGAGCGAGTAACAAATAAAATATAAATCTATTCACCAAGTTCAAAGGAGGGGAACGATATGCAGCCCAATAAAATTATGGTCATTGGTGCGGGGCAAATGGGGGCAGGGATCGCTCAGGTTTTTGCTCAATCCAATTTTCAAGTGAAACTGAACGACATTTCCGAGGATGCCCTGAACAAAGGGATCGAGACGATTGATAAACATTTATCCCGGTCGGTAAAAAAGGAGCGGATCACGGAGCAGGATAAGACGTCTGCGCTTAACCAACTGACCACCACAACCTCTTTAAAAGATGCCGGTGACTGTGATCTCGTTGTGGAAGCAGTCGTGGAAAATATGGACGTCAAAACGAAAGTATTCCGTAAGCTGGATGAAGTCACACCGGAGCATACCATTTTAGCTTCCAACACTTCATCCCTGCCGATTACGGAAATCGCCGCGGCTACGAATCGCCCTGAGAAGGTGATTGGCATGCACTTTATGAACCCTGTGCCCGTTATGCCGCTGGTCGAAGTGATCCGCGGACTGGCAACGTCGGATGAAACCTATCAAACGATTGATCAAACTACTAAGGCTCTTAGCAAAACCCCTGTGGAAGTGAACGACTATCCCGGGTTTGTTTCCAATCGGGTGTTGATGCCGATGATAAATGAAGCAATTTTTACCGTCCATGAGGGGGTAGCCACACCTGAATCAGTGGATGAAGTAATGAAGCTTGGAATGAATCATCCGATGGGACCGCTCACTCTGGCGGATTTTATCGGTCTTGATACCTGTCTGTATATTATGGAGGTCCTATATGAGGGCTTTGGAGACAGCAAATACCGCCCATGTCCGCTGCTGAGAAAATATGTAAAAGCGGGCTGGTTAGGCAGAAAAACCGGCCGGGGCTTTTACGTGTACGACAATTAACGGTGGTGACGACATGAACTTACAATTCACAGAAGAACAGGAAATGATGCAGAAAATGGTTCGTGACTTTGCTCAGCGGGAGGCGGCACCAGCTGTTAAGCGAATGGAAGAGGAGGACCGGTTCCCGAGGGAGCTTGTACAGAAAATGGGGGAGCTTGGACTGATGGGGATTCCCATCCCTGAAAAATATGGAGGCTCCGGTTTCGATTTCACCTCCTACATTATTGCCATTCATGAACTGGCCAGGGAGAATGCAGCTCTGGGAGTGATTTTATCCGTTCATACATCAGTTGGAACCAATCCGATTCTCTACTTCGGAACCGAGGAACAGAAGAAAAGGTACGTCCCAAAGCTTGCATCCGGTGAATTTTTAGGGGCCTTTGCTTTGACAGAACCTGGAGCCGGATCAGATGCCGCCCGGTTAAAAACAAAGGCAGTAAAAAAAGAAGACACCTATTTGTTAACAGGCTCTAAGGTTTTTATCACCAATGGAGGAGAAGCTGATACCTATGTGGTGTTTGCCCGCACAAGTCCGGAAGAAGGAGCAAAGGGAGTCACAGCCTTTATTGTGGAAAAGGATGCAAAAGGGCTGATTGTTGGGAAAAAGGAAAGAAAAATGGGGCTGCACGGGTCAAATACGGTCACCCTTACCTTTGATCAATGTGAAGTTCCCGAGGAAAACCGTCTGGGCGAAGAGGGAGAAGGCTTTAAAATCGCCATGGCTAACCTGGACCGGGGACGGATTGGCATAGCAGCACAGGCACTTGGCATCGCGGAGGCAGCCGTCAAGTACGCCACAGACTATGCAAAGGAAAGACATCAGTTCGGCAAACCCATCGCCAGGCATCAGGGCGTCTCTTTTAAACTGGCTGATATGGCGACTCAGGCAGAAGCGGCCAGACAACTGACCTATTACGCTGCAAGCCTTCAGTCTAAAGGCGCACCCTGTGGAAAGGAAGCCTCCATGGCCAAAATGTATGCCTCCAAAACCGCCAGACAGGCAGCTATAGAAGCCGTCCAGATCTTAGGCGGCTACGGATACACAAAGGATTACCCGGCAGAACGCCTATTCCGCGATGCCAAAGTCACAGAAATCTACGAAGGAACCAATGAAATCCAGCATAAAGTCATAAGCAAACATTTACTAGGGATTTGATGAGTGAGTCGTAAACATCATTAACAAGGGGAGGAAAACACATGAACTTTCAATTAACCGAAGAACAGGAAATGCTCCGAAAAATGGTCCGGGATTTCGCCAAAAATGATGTAGAGCCAACCGCAGCCGAGCGGGATGAAGAAGAACGCTTTGACCGTGAAATTTTTGATAAAATGGCTGAACTGGGGTTAACCGGAATTCCGTGGCCGGAAGAATACGGAGGAATTGGGGCGGACTTTGTCAGCTACGTGATTGCAATAGAGGAGCTCTCAAGAGTCTGTGCGTCCACGGGGGTGACCCTGTCCGCTCATATTTCCCTGGCAAGCTGGCCGATCTATAAGTACGGAAATGAAGAGCAGAAGAAGCATTACCTGCAGCAGCTTGCCTCCGGAGAAAAGCTGGGCGCCTACGCATTATCCGAGCCGGGCGCAGGTTCAGACGTTGCATCCATGCGAACCACTGCTACAGATGAAGGGGATCACTATGTTTTAAACGGAAATAAGGTATGGATCACCAATGGCGGAGTTGCAGATATTTACGTCGTGTTTGCCAAAACAGATCCGGATGCACGTCACAAAGGAGTCAGCGCCTTTATTGTCGAAAAGGGAACACCAGGTTTTTCATTTGGAAAGAAGGAAAAGAAACTGGGAATTCGTTCGTCTCCTACAACAGAATTAATCTTTGAAAATTGTAAAGTACCTAAGGAAAACCTGCTTGGCGAAGAGGGAGAAGGCTTTAAGATTGCCATGATGACCCTTGATGGCGGTCGTAATGGAATAGCTGCTCAGGCAGTAGGAATTGCCCAGGGCGCCCTGGATGCCGCTGCAGACTATGCCAAGGAAAGAGAGCAATTCGGCAAGCCGATTGCTAAGAATCAGGGAATTTCTTTTAAACTGGCAGACATGGCAACAGAGGTGGAGGCTTCAAGGCTTCTGACCTACCAGGCTGCATACCTTGAATCAGAAGGGCTTCCATATGCAAAAGCGTCTGCCATGGCTAAGCTGTTTGCCGGAGACACAGCAATGAAATCCACCGTTGAAGCTGTTCAAGTCTTTGGCGGCTACGGATTTACAAAGGATTATCCGGTGGAACGCTATATGCGGGATGCGAAAATTACCCAAATCTATGAAGGAACCAATGAAATTCAGCGTCTTGTCATAGGCAGGATGGTTACGAAAGAATAGAAAGGAAGATTCGATGCATTCACTGGCTGAACGGATACAGAAACAGGAGCAGCGGGCGTTAGCGAGAGCCATTTCCATGGTGGAAAATGATGACGAGGAGAAGCTGCCTCTTCTGAGTGATATTGCTTCCCTCAAAAAACAATCCTATTACATCGGGATTACCGGCTCTCCTGGTGCAGGCAAAAGCTCGTTAGTCGATCGACTGGTTACCCATATAAGGGAACAGGACTTGACGGTTGCAGTCATTGCCGTTGATCCCACGAGTCCGTTCAGCGGTGGGGCATTGCTCGGAGACCGTGTGCGCATGCATCACCATTTTACCGACCCTGGTGTATTTATTCGCAGTATGGCAACCAGAGGAAGTCTCGGTGGGCTTGCCCGCTCAACGAAGGATGCCATACGTGTGTGTGACGCATACGGGTTTGATTATGTCATTGTTGAAACAGTGGGCGTGGGCCAATCTGAGCTTGATATTATGAAGGTCGTCGATACAACCGCTGTGGTACTTACACCGAACAGCGGCGATGTTCTGCAGATTTTTAAAGCCGGCATTATGGAAATTGCCGATTTATTTATCATTAACAAAGCAGACCTGGATGGAGTGGGAAAACTCCGGGGTCAACTAAAGGATTTTCTGCACATCATGGACCCTGATGGCTGGAAGGCACCGATCGTTCAGACCATTTCAACCGAAAATAAAGGCATCGAAAAGCTTTGGGAAAAGTGCCGGGCCCATGAAACGTATTTAACTGAAACCGAAGAAGGAAAACAAAAGAGACAGGAGCAGCTCAGCTTTGAGGTCTATGAGCTGATACGCGAAGAATTGTGGAAGGACGTTGCCGCATTTATTGAAGCAGATGAGGCCAAAAAGCAGGAGCTTCAGCAAATGGAGGATCCCTATCAATTAGCCGAACAGTGGCTTTCAGAATGGAAACGAACGTACAGGGGGTGAATAGGATGGTAAAAAATGTGCCCACCTCGATTAAAGACCAGTTTTTAATTGAAAAACGCCGGAATCAGATGGTGAAGGGGGCAGTGACCCTGTTTAAAGCAAAAGGGTTTCACCGTACCACAACGAGAGAAATTGCTGAAGCGTCAGGCTTTAGTATCGGAACCCTCTATGAATATATTCGGAAAAAAGAGGACGTTCTGTTCCTGGTCTGTGATTATATTTATGAACGGGTAAAAAAGCGGATGGGGCAGGTTCTTGATATGGAAAAGAAAAGTGTGGATTGCTTAAGTGATGCGGTACACTCTTATTTCAGGCTGATGGATGAAATGCAGGATGAGGTGCTGGTAATGTATCAGGAGGTGAAAGCCTTATCGAGAGACGCTCAGGAGTATGTGCTGCAGAAGGAACGGGATATGGTGCACATGCTTGAGGTTGTGATTAGAAACAGCCTGCCCTATTCCATTGCGGAAAAGGATCTGAAGCTTGTCGCCAACAACATTTTCGTTCACGGTCAGATGTGGGGATTCCGCCGGTGGCTCATGCAGAAGGAATTTACCATTGAAGAATATACGGAAAAACAGATCGATCTCCTGTTTCAATCACTGAAGATATCAACAGTGGGGGATGGAGGAAACACCAACTGATGGAAGATCCCTTTATCGGAACGTTCATCATAAAAAGGCAAGGGAGGAGAGAATATGGGGAAAACAGAGGTATATAAGCCGAAAAATCCAATACGTTTTGTAACCGCTTCCAGCTTGTTCGATGGTCACGATGCATCGATTAACATTATGCGCCGGATTTTACAGGCTAGTGGTGCAGAAGTGGTTCATCTTGGCCACAACCGTTCTGTGGAAGAAGTCGTCAATGCAGCCATTCAGGAGGATGCAAACGGAATTGCCATTTCCTCTTATCAGGGCGGACATGTGGAGTATTTTAAATATATGGTGGATTTATTACGGGAAAAAGGAGCCGGCCACATTCGGGTTTATGGAGGTGGCGGGGGCGTCATCATCCCGCGGGAAATAGAAGAGCTTCATGAGTATGGGGTTGCAGGTATTTTTTCACCGGAAAATGGCCGCGAGCTTGGACTCCAGGGAATGATCAACACGATGCTGGAGGAATGCGATCAGGCTGTTCAGGGTAGGCAGCCTGAAGTGGATATCGATGGTTTGAAAGCTGGGGAGTCCAAGGCCGTCGCAAAAATGATCACCTATGTTGAAAACCAGGCAGATCACAAGGAAGAAACAGCCGCCCTTTTAGAGCAGGCCACCAGAGATAACCTCGATACCGTTCCTGTGATGGGCATAACAGGTACAGGCGGAGCAGGCAAAAGCTCATTAACAGATGAACTGATTCGCCGGTTTTTAAATGAGATTCCGGACAAAAAATTGGCCATTTTATCCATTGACCCGACAAAAAAGAAAACAGGTGGAGCATTGCTTGGGGACCGGATTCGGATGAACGCCATCTTCCATGAACGTATTTACATGCGCTCGCTTGCAACCCGGGGCTCCCGCACAGAGCTGTCCCATTCCATACATGATGCGATTGAAGTGGTCAAAGCCGCCGGGTATGACTTTATCATTGTAGAAACGAGCGGTATCGGCCAGGGAGATGCAGCCGTCACGGATGTCACCAATCTGTCCATGTATGTGATGACGAGTGAATTTGGTGCCCCTTCCCAGCTTGAAAAAATTGATATGATTGATTTTGCCGACTTTATCGTCATTAACAAGTTTGAGCAGAAGGGCTCAGAGGATGCCCTGCGTCAGGTTCGCAAACAGTATCAGCGCAGCCATATGCTTTTTGACCAGAATCCGGATACCATGCCGGTGTACGGGACAATTGCCAGTCAGTTCAATGATCAGGGGACCAACACCCTTTTTCGTGCATTAATTGATAAACTGAACGAGGACTACCAGTGGGATGTGACGACTTCACTGGAAAAAACAAAGCATGTGGAAAAGCAGAACCTCATTATTCCGAATGAACGGAAGCAGTATTTACGGGATATTGCCCAGACGGTCCGGGGTTATCATGATAAGGCGGAACAGCAGGCAGAGGCCGCCCGAAAGCTCTATCAACTGAAAGGAGCTGCCGAGGATATCAAAGAGGACTCCGTCGTAAAAGAGCTCCATCAGACCATGGAAGAGTACGAAAAACAGCTCAATCATGAAAACACGGAAAAGCTGGAAAACTGGGATGAGCTGAAAGAGCAATATAATCAGGATCAAATGACGTATAAAGTACGCAACAAAGAAATTACGATGGATCTGAAAACAGAGAGTCTCTCGGGCTTAAAGGTTCCTAAAGTGGCCCTTCCTGCCTATCACGACTGGGGCGACCGTCTGCTCTGGATGCTGAAGGAGAACGTACCCGGGGCCTTTCCATTTACGGCAGGAGTGTTCCCTTTTAAGCGAAAGGGAGAGGACCCAACCCGTCAGTTTGCAGGGGAAGGAACCCCGGAGCGCACGAATCGCCGCTTTCATTATTTATCCAAGGATGAACCGGCAAAACGGCTAAGTACGGCGTTTGATTCGGTGACACTTTACGGCGAGGACCCTGATGAACGTCCGGATATTTACGGAAAGGTTGGCGAAAGCGGGGTTAATATCTGTACACTGGAGGACATGAAAAAGCTGTATGATGGCTTTGATCTATGTGATCCGACCACCTCAGTTTCCATGACGATTAACGGGCCGGCCCCTATTATCCTGGCCATGTTCTTTAATACCGCCATTGATCAGCAGGTGAAAAATTTTAAGGAAGAGCAGGGGCGGGAGCCGGATGCATCCGAATATGAAAACATTAAAGCGGAAACCTTATCGGTCGTAAGAGGTACGGTTCAGGCCGACATTTTAAAGGAAGACCAGGGGCAGAATACATGTATCTTTTCTACAGAATTTGCGCTTCGTATGATGGGAGACATTCAGCAATACTTTATTGATAAAGACGTGCGAAACTATTATTCTGTGTCCATTTCCGGCTATCATATTGCCGAAGCAGGTGCCAATCCTATTACACAACTGGCCTTTACGCTTGCCAATGGCTTCACTTACGTGGAGTACTATTTGAGCCGCGGGATGGATATTAATGACTTTGCCCCGAATCTATCATTCTTCTTTTCCAATGGGCTTGATCCGGAATATTCCGTGATTGGCAGGGTGGCAAGAAGAATCTGGTCGATTGTGATGAAGGAAAAGTATGGGGCTAATGAGCGAAGTCAAAAACTGAAATATCATATTCAGACTTCCGGGCGCTCTCTTCATGCCCAGGAAATCGATTTTAATGATATTCGCACCACCCTGCAGGCGTTAATCGCTATTCAGGATAATACGAACTCCCTGCATACGAACGCTTATGATGAGGCCATTACAACACCAACCGAAGATTCTGTGCGCCGTGCGATGGCCATTCAAATGATTATTAATAAAGAGTTTGGTTTAACGAAAAATGAGAACTCCATCCAGGGCTCCTTCATTATTGAACAGCTCACGGACATGGTGGAGGAAGCGGTACTGCAGGAATTTGAACGAATCAATGACCGTGGCGGAGTACTTGGAGCAATGGAGCGTCAGTATCAGCGCGGAAAAATCCAGGAGGAGTCCCTGTATTATGAGGGTCAGAAACATTCAGGAGAGCTGCCGATTGTAGGTGTCAATACTTACCTGAATCCAAATCCAGTATCCGAAGACGACATTAACTCCATGGAGCTTGCCCGTGCGTCCAGAGAAGAAAAAAATCAGCAAATTAAACACCTCCGCCAGTTCCAGAACCAGCACAAGAACAAAACAGAAGAAGCCTTAGATCGGCTGAAAAAAACAGCAGCAGAAAACGGAAACATCTTCGCCGAACTCATGGAAACCGTAAAACACGCAAGCCTAGGCCAAATCACCAACGCCCTCTACCAAGTAGGCGGCCAGTATAGAAGGAATATGTAGGTAGAAAAGCGGAGGCGACTGTTCAGGTCATGCGGGATAAGACGAAGTCATGGAGTGGCATGATTTTGGCCACGTAATGGCTTTGGCTTATATCCGCTTTGACCTAGGAGCCGTAGCTGGACAAAGAAAAGCGGAGGCGAGCGGTCAGGCCCGACGGCATAAGCAGAATATCCGGAGTGGCCGTTGTTTGGCCATGGAGGGGGATTCTGCTTATGACCGCTTGGGCCTGCGAGCCGTAGCTGGACAAAGAAAAGCGGAGGCGACTGAGTTTAAATTGTATAAGCCCCCATGAAGCGGCGATAATTCGCCGCTTCATGGGGGCTGTTTATTTAATGGAGGGCTAGGAGAGGTAAATGACGGCCAAAACTAGGTGATAAACATACGGAAGTGTCCTTCATCAAGCCGATGAAGGACACTTCCACGCATGAAAATAGATGAATTGTCCCTCATACGCCGAATGAAGGCCATAAGTCATAAAATCACCCGGAGAATTGGCCTTCATACACCGAATGAGGGCCAAAAGCCATAAAATCACCAGGAGAAGTGTCCTTCATAGCCATCAGCACCAGCCCTGATGGTGCAATAAACCAAGATCATAAGTTAATGAAGGCCAAAAGAAAGAACAGGCCTCATAAAATAGTCCTTCAGAAGCTAAGCCGGGACTCGTAAATGGCGGAATAATCCTGATCAAAGGCTCCTGGAAGCCGCTGACGGCCAAAACTTAGTGATAAACATACGGAAGTGTCCTTCATCAAGCCGATGAAGGACACTTCTGCGTATCCATATAACCGCAATGGCCTTCATACTCCGAATGAAGGCCATAAGTCATAAAATCACCAGGAGAAATGTCCTTCATAACTATCAGCACCAGCTCTGATGGTGCAATAAACCAAGATCATAAGTTAATGAAGGCCAAAAGAAAGAACAGGCCTCATAAAATAGTCCTTCAGAAGCTAAGCCGGGACTCGTAAATGGAGGAATAATCCTGATCAAAGGCTCCTGGAAGCCGCTGACGGCCAAAGCTTAGTGATAAACATACGGAAGTGTCCTTCATCAAGCCGATGTCCTGCACCCCAAAAGTTGGAGTCAAAATCTACTTTTTGGGGTGTATACAAATGGCAAAATATAGTGAAAAATTCAAGCTAATGATAGTCAAAGAATACCAGGAAGGGAAACTAGGATATAGACGTTTAGCTAAGAAGTATGGTATGAATGATACGAAATTAATGAGAAGATGGATAAAAGTATATGAACAATTCGGAGCGAATGGATTAATGAGTAAGAGGCATAAGGAAACTTACTCTGTTCAATTTAAGCTGAATGTAATAAGATTTATGGAGAGAACAGGCTCTTCAGAGTTGGAAACAGCCCTTCAATTTGGACTGACAAGCCCTCCTCTTATTTCTTCTTGGAAAAAAGCTTTCCTTGAGGGTGGGGCTGGAGCCCTGGAGAAGCCGAAAGGACGGCGGCAGTCGATGTCAGATAAAGCTGAGAACAGAAGAAAACAACCCAAAGAAGAAAAAGACGTAACACACGAACAAAAATTAGAAAGAGAAAACGAACTCCTTCGTTTGGAGGTAGAATACTTAAAAAAGTTGCGGGCTTTTCAGATGGATCCGGAAGGCTATCTCGAAAAGCACAAGCAGCGTTATCACTCGAACTCAAAAAAGATTTCCGATTAAAAGATGTTTTAAAGATAGTCGGTATTCCGGAATCGTCTTACCATTATCATATAAAGATGATGAAAAGGGATAATCCAGATCAGGAACTTGAGGAACGGATTCAATCCATTTTTGATGAACATAACGGTAACTATGGTTATCGTCGTATACAATTAGAATTGAGGAATGAAAAACGGAAAGTGAACCATAAGAAGGTTCAACGGCTTATGAAGAAACTAGGGCTTAAAGCAGATAACTTTTTTGGGAAGTCACGAAAGTATAGCTCTTATAAAGGAACTGTCGGAACTGTTGCCAAAAACCGTATAAATCGTCGTTTTCACACATCTGTATGTTATCAAAAGCTCACAACAGATATTACAGAATTTAAGTGTTTAGAGGGTTTGAAATTATATTTGAATCCTATCATGGATATGTTTAATGGTGAAATTCTTTCATACGGAATAAGTATGCGTCCAACTTTAAACTTGGCCCTTGAACCACTTGAGGAAGCTCTGGAAATCGTAAAAAACTCAAAATACAGAACCACTGTTCACTCTGATCAGGGCTGGCATTACCAACATAAAAAATGGGTAAAAACACTCAAGAAAAACAAGGTGTTCCAGAGTATGTCGCGAAAAGGGAACTGTATAGATAATTCACCTATGGAAAACTTTTTCGGTTTATTAAAGCAAGAGATGTATCATGGCAATGAACTGTGCTCCTATGAAAATTTAAAAAAGAAGATTGAGGAGTACATCAACTATTATAATAATAAGCGTATAAAGCAAAAACTGGGAGGTATGAATCCGGTTCAATACCGACTTCACACCAACCAATTAACTGCATAACAAAAAACTTTAACTTTTGGGGGTCACAACACGATGAAGGACACTTCTGCGTAACCATATAACCGCAATGTCCCTCATACGCCGAATGAAGGCCATAAGTCATAAAATCACCCGGGGAATTGGCCTTCATACACCGAATGAGGGCCAAAAGCCATAAAATCACCAGGAGAAATGTCCTTCATAGCCATCAGCACCAGCCCTGATGGTGCAATAAACCAAGATCATAAGTTAATGAAGGCCAAAAGCCATAAAACCATCTGGAGAAGTGTCCTTCATAACTATCAGCACCACCGATAAAAAATATAACACTACCATTTTTAACTTAATCCGGCCTCATCACTTGAAAGTTCGTGGCATAAATGCTATTTTTTTGTATATAATGTATACTATGGTTAAAACCGGAAAACATGAAGTGTGAAGCGTTGTTAGGTTAGCAAATGATAGAAAAGGGAGTGCTGGTCATGGGCTTGGAAACATACACTCAAGAAGAATTAGAAGAAATGTCAATGCTAAATGTAGCCATTGAAATATTAGCTGAAGAAAAGCGGGCAATGGAATTCAATGAACTATATAATCTGGTAGCTGAAGCAAAAGGATTTACTACTGAGCAAAAAGAAGAAAATATCTCCCAGTTTTATGCTGAATTAAACATAGATGGACGATTCCTGACAGTGGGCTCGAATATGTGGGGAGCCAAGCGCTGGTACCCAGTGGATCAGATTGATGATGATGTTCATCATACAGGCGGCAAAAAGAAGAAAAAGAAGAAGAAAAAGAAAAAAGAGGAACCAAAAGAAGAATTGCCTGAAGCGCCCCCTGTGGAAGAACCGGAAGATAATATAGAAGATGATTTAGCCGATCTTGATGAGGATCTGGATCTGGATGAAGATTTAGATGAAGACCTGGATGAGGGCTTTGATGATGAAGAAAGTGAAGACACCTCCTCCAGTGATAACAAAGATGAAGATTAAAAACAGTATTGACTTTCCTGAAAGAAATGGATAGAATTTTATTTGGGCTCTTTAGAACGGATCGAAGCGCTCCCGATGATAAATCGGGGGCGCTTTTCGTATTTTATACAGAGAATGATCAGCTTTGTGAAGAAACGGGAAGCACCCCGTATTCTTTTGGTTATATTTACTTAAAACGGTCAAACTAAGGCCGTACATATTTTTAGTCAATTAGGAATCAGTTATAATTTTCACTTATACTATTTAGCTTTAGAAATGGAAGAGGGGTAGAAAATGACAAAATACATCTTTGTAACGGGTGGGGTTGTTTCCTCATTAGGAAAAGGAATCACAGCTGCATCACTGGGCAGATTGTTAAAAAATCGGGGGCTGAGCGTAACCATTCAGAAATTTGATCCTTATCTCAATGTGGACCCTGGAACCATGAGCCCTTACCAGCATGGCGAGGTTTTTGTTACCGAAGATGGTGCAGAAACAGACTTGGACCTCGGGCATTATGAACGTTTTATCGACATTAATTTAAATAAATACAGCAACGTAACGACAGGAAAGGTTTATTCTTCGGTTATTCGCAAAGAGCGTAAAGGAGAATATCTGGGAGGTACCGTTCAGGTTATTCCTCATATTACGAATGAAATCAAGGATCGGGTTTTCCGTGCCGGGAAGGAAACCAATGCCGATGTGGTCATTACCGAAATCGGAGGAACCGTTGGCGACATTGAATCTCTGCCGTTTTTAGAAGCGATCCGCCAGATCAAAAGCGATATCGGTAAAGACCATGTGATGTACATCCATTGTACACTCGTGCCTTACATTAAGGCTGCAGGCGAACTGAAGACAAAGCCAACCCAGCATTCCGTGAAGGAGCTCCGTTCACTTGGAATTCAGCCGGATGCCATTGTGTTAAGAACTGAGCAGGAAATCAGTCAGGGAATGAAGGATAAAATTGCGTTGTTCTGTGACATCAATAAAAAAGCGGTTATTGAGTTAAAGGACTGTGACGTGCTTTATGAAATTCCTCTTGAGCTTAAAGAGCAGCAGCTGGATGAACTTACCTGTGACCATTTTGGATTAACCTGTGAATCCGCGGATATGACCGACTGGCATAATCTGGTCGACAATGTAAAAAACCTGACGGAGACTGTAACGATTGCATTGGTTGGTAAATATGTTGAATTGCAGGATGCCTATTTATCCGTTGTTGAGGCGCTTAAGCATGCCGGCTATCCTTATAATTCAGACATCGACATTAAATGGATTAATGCCGAGGATGTTCATGAAGAAAATGTTGCCGAAGTTTTACAGGGGGCAGATGGAATTCTTGTTCCGGGCGGATTTGGTGACCGGGGCATTGAAGGAAAGATAACCACGGCTAAATACGCAAGAGAACATCACATTCCTTTCCTTGGAATTTGCTTAGGGATGCAGCTTGCTTCCGTTGAGTTTGCCCGTCACGTATTAGGAATGAAGGACGCTCACTCATCAGAGTTTAAACCTGATACGAAGGCGCCTGTGATTGACCTGCTTCCTGAGCAGAAAGACATTGATGATTTAGGTGGAACCCTTCGTCTCGGTGTTTATCCATGTAAACTTGAAAAAGGAACGAAAGCCTACGAAGCCTATCAGGATGAAGTCGTGTACGAGCGCCACCGTCACCGGTATGAATTTAACAATCAATTCCGTCAGCAAATGGAGGAAAACGGATTTGTATTTTCCGGGACAAGCCCTGATGGCCGTTTAGTGGAAATTATTGAATTAAAAGATCATCCATGGTTTGTGGCTTCCCAGTTCCATCCTGAATTCAAATCCAGACCAACAAAGCCGCAGCCATTATTCCGTGACTTTGTTAAAGAATCCCTGAATCATAAGAATTAAGAATACACAAAGGCTGATCTGAAAGTGCCATGCTGGCACTTTTGGTATCAGCCTTTTTTTAAGATTCAGCCCATCCAGCAAAAACTTTCAAAAATCACCAAATATGTAAAAAATATAAAGGAATTTTTCTGATTATATCGAAATGTAAAGGTGTGTGCTGTGAACGGTTTAAATATGTTAGACATAGGGTGATGTTGATGGGGAAAAAAATGATGTACATTGTAGATGACCAAATGGGCATACGCTTTTTATTAAAAGAAATTATTTTAGATGCAGGCTATGAGGTGAAGGAATTTGAAAACGGCCAGGATATGCTGAAGGAATGTGAAACCGGACAGCCTGCATTTGTTTTTGTGGATTATAATATGCCTTTCATGAATGGGAGGCAGGTGGCTGAAGAACTGGAAAAGCGCTTCGGCGAGGAAACAGGGGTCTGTATAATGAGTGGTTTTACCATTCAGGAGACCGATTTAAAGGAAACTCCATCGAATGTAAAAAAGTTTTTGGAGAAGCCCTTTGATGTAGCTGAAATAAAAAGCCTGTTAAAGCAGCATGTCTCCCAGGATGTCCAATAGGCTAAAATACTGTTTTTATGAACATTTCATTCAGCAGAGTGGCGCTCCTTTTGTTGCACAGGGTGGTCTGTCTTGGTATGCTAAAAAAGTGATAAGATTTACATAAAGTAAGGGTGTCAGAATCAACTCAAAGACAGCTCGTATGTGTATAGGGAGGCTCTGTCATGCCATTAGGATCCATGAAAGAAATGCTTAACAAGCCGAAGAACAACGGATATGCAGTCGGGCCGTTTAACTTGAGTTATTTAAAAGGAAGCCGTCTGAGGGATGGTTTCCTTTTCATGCATGATTGAAATGAAAAGGGGAGGGAATATCATGAAGTTTTTTGTCGATTCGGCAAGTATAGAAGAGATTCGGGAAGCAAAAGCACTCGGAGTATTAGCAGGGGTAACGACCAACCCGAGCCTTGTGGCTAAAGAGGGTGTGTCTTTTCATGATCGTTTAAAGGAAATCACTGCTGAGGTTGACGGCTCTGTCAGTGCAGAGGTCATTTCCGAGGATGCGGACGGAATGTTAAAAGAGGCAGAGGAACTCGCAGCCATTGCACCGAATATAACCATTAAGGTTCCCATGACTCTTGAAGGACTAAAAGCCGTTAAAACGTTGAGTGATAAGCATATTAAGACCAACGTAACCTTAGTATTCTCCGCTAATCAGGCATTACTGGCAGCCCGTGCAGGCGCTACTTATGTGTCTCCATTTCTTGGGCGGCTTGATGACATTGGCCACAATGGCATTGATTTAATCGCCCAAATATCTAACATTTTCAACATCCACGATATCCACACAGAAATGATTGCAGCATCCATACGCCATCCTATGCACGTTACAGAAGCCGCTGAAAACGGTGCTCATATTGCCACTGTCCCTTTAAAGGTTTTGAAAAGTTTAGTGAAGCACCCACTAACTGATCAGGGAATTGAGAAATTTCTTAATGATTGGAATCAACAGAAGTAAGCATAAATCTTATGATATGGTAAAAAATAATTGTATAAATTCTATAGCAAAGTATAGATACAACCATTTACAACTTTTGGCAGTTGTTAGAGGAGCGTAATCAAGATGGAAAAATTGTTAGTGGAGGGCGGGAAGTCTCTCAAAGGCGAAGTGCGAATCAGCGGGGCGAAAAACAGTGCAGTTGCGCTGATTCCTGCCACCATTCTGGCTGAGTCTCCGGTAACGATAGAGGGACTTCCGTATATATCGGATATACAAATTTTACGAAACCTGCTGGAAGAAATCGGCGGTGAGGTGGATCAATCCGGACAGGATATTACCGTTGATCCTTCAGCGATGATTTCCATGCCTTTGCCGAATGGGAAGGTGAAAAAGCTCCGTGCTTCCTATTATTTCATGGGTGCCATGCTGGGGCGTTTTAAAAAGGCAGTGATCGGTCTTCCGGGTGGTTGTAATCTGGGTCCGCGCCCGATTGATCAGCACATTAAAGGATTTGAAGCCCTGGGAGCCAAGGTCACCAATGAGCAGGGAGCGATTTACCTTCGAGCCGATGAATTAACAGGGGCCAGAATTTATTTAGATGTGGTTAGTGTTGGCGCAACCATCAATATTATGCTTGCAGCTGTAAAGGCAAAAGGAAAAACTGTGATTGAAAACGCAGCTAAAGAGCCGGAAATTATTGATGTGGCCACGCTTTTAACCAGTATGGGTGCAAAGATTAAAGGGGCAGGAACCGATGTCATCCGAATAGAAGGGGTTGATCACCTGAGTGGCTGTCAGCATACGATTATTCCTGACCGTATTGAAGCAGGCACTTATACGATTATTGCGGCTGCGATTGGCGAAGAGGTTTTGATTGATAATGTCATCCCGACACACCTGGAGTCCATTATTGCGAAACTGCAGGAGATGGGGGTCATTATTGATGTTATTGAGGATCAACTAATTGTTCGTGGTAATAAGCGGATGAAAAGTGTTGATATTAAAACTCTGGTTTATCCGGGGTTTCCGACAGACTTGCAGCAGCCGTTTACTACTCTTCTGACTCAGGCAGATGGAACTGGAATTGTCACCGATACGATTTACCAGTCACGCCTGAAGCATATTGATGAACTGCGGCGCATGAATGCAGATATAAAGGTGGAGGGAAGTTCAGCTGTTGTAGCCGGCCCCGTACAACTGGAGGGTGCAAAAGTAAAAGCAACCGATCTCCGGGCTGGGGCGGCACTTGTGGCTGCAGGCCTGGTGGCAGAGGGGATCACGGAAATTGCCGGGCTAGAGCATATTGACAGAGGCTATGAAGATCTGACAGGAAAATTAAAACAGCTGGGTGCCAATGTATGGCGCGAAGATATGACAGAGGAAGAAGCTGAACAATTCCAGAATTCATAACCAAATTGTTTCCATGGGATATGAGAGAAAATATAAAAAAGATAAAGAGATAAAGAAAATCAGGGGAGGAACCAACCATGGAAAGAAGTTTAACAATGGAACTCGTTCGTGTAACAGAGGCGGCGGCATTAGCCTCTGCCAGATGGATGGGAAGAGGAAAGAAAGAAGAGGCTGATGATGCAGCGACAACAGCCATGCGCAAGGTTTTTGACACCATTCCGATGAAAGGAAGAGTTGTCATTGGAGAGGGAGAAAGAGATGAAGCTCCCATGCTCTATATCGGGGAAAGACTGGGAAGTGGCGATGGTCCGGAAGTGGACATTGCGGTAGATCCACTGGAAGGAACCGATATTGTTGCTTTAGGTGTCTGGAATGCCTTAGCCGTTTTAGCTGTTACAGATCGGGGCAAAATGCTGCATGCTCCGGATATGTATATGGATAAAATTGCAGTAGGCCCTGAAGCGGTAGGGAAAATTGACATTAATGCTCCGGTAAAAGATAATCTGGAAGCCGTGGCAAAAGCGAAAAATAAAGATGTGGAGGATGTGGTCGTAACGGTGCTGCACCGTGAACGTCACAGCCGCATTATTGAGGATATTCGAGAGGCCGGAGCCCGGATAAAGCTGATTCCAGCCGGCGATGTGGCTGCAGCCATTAATACAGCCTTTGACCATACAGGTGTCGACATGCTGCTTGTAATCGGCGGCGCCCCTGAGGGTGTTTTAGCTGCTGTTGGCTTAAAATGTTTAGGCGGTGAGCTTCAAGGGAAATTAGTTCCACAGAATGACGATGAATACCAGCGCTGCTTGAAGATGGGCATCGATGACGTAAGCCGCGTACTCACCATGGAGGATCTCTGTGGCGGAGACGATGCCATCTTTACAGCCACAGGAGTTACCGACGGCGAGCTTTTAAAAGGCGTGCAGTTTAAGGGCTCTAAAGGAACAACCGAAACCGTCGTCATGCGGGCAAAATCCGGAACAGTAAGATTCATCGACGGCAATCACAGCCTGCAGAAAAAACCAAACCTGGTGATGAAAGATCGCTAACATATTAAACAGTGCTAAGCAGGATGTTCCCTGCTTAGCACTTCTCATATGAAGATTTTTGTCCTTCATCTTACTCCAAATCAAACAAATTAAAGGAATTTCACATTTTGTATTGAATAAATTATACAAATAAGGTTAAAATGATAATGTTTTATAATAGAGCCCCCTGTTCAAAGTGACTTCAGAATCACTTCATATTCTTCTCTCCAGAAGGATTTCCTATTTAATGGATTCATATTGTTATATTTTAAATAAATTTAATTACTAGAAAGCAAAAGTGGTGATATTGTGTCAACGATTACAATTGGACAACTTGAAACAATGACATTAAAAGAATTATATACACAGGCGAGAAATTTAAAAATCTCGTATTACAGTAAATTAACAAAACGAGAATTAATTTTTGCTATTTTAAAAGCACAAGCTGAAAAAGACGGATTTCTGTTTATGGACGGAATTCTGGAAGTCATCCCTTCAGAAGGATTCGGATTCCTCCGACCGATCAATTATTCACCAAGTGCAGAGGATATTTACATTTCAGCCTCACAGATCCGGCGCTTTGATTTAAGAAATGGGGATAAAGTTTCAGGAAAAGTCAGACCACCAAAAGAGAACGAACGCTACTACGGACTCCTCCATGTTGATGCAGTTAACGGCGAGGACCCAGAGACAGCAAAAGAACGGGTTCACTTCCCAGCCTTAACTCCTTTATACCCAGATCGTTTAATGCAGCTTGAAACCAAACCGAACAATCTCTCAACCAGAATTATGGACATCATGGCTCCTGTCGGTTATGGACAGCGGGGATTGATTGTGGCACCACCTAAAGCAGGGAAAACGATGCTCTTAAAGGAAATCGCTAACAGTATTTCGGTCAACCATCCGGACACGAAGCTAATCATCCTGCTTGTTGATGAGCGTCCAGAGGAAGTGACCGATATTGAACGGTCCGTACATGATGATGTAGATGTTGTAAGCTCAACGTTTGATGAATTGCCGGATAACCATATTAAGGTGTCGGAGCTTGTGCTGGAACGTGCCATGCGTTTAGTGGAAAACAAAAAAGATGTGGTCGTCCTTATGGATAGTATTACAAGACTGGCCCGTGCCTATAACCTGGTCATTCCTCCAAGTGGACGAACCTTATCCGGGGGTATTGACCCTGCTGCTTTCCACCGCCCTAAACGATTTTTCGGAGCCGCCCGGAACATTGAAGAAGGCGGCAGTGTAACCATTTTAGCCACTGCGCTGGTGGATACAGGCTCACGTATGGATGATGTCATTTATGAGGAATTCAAAGGAACAGGAAACATGGAGTTACATCTTGATCGCAGTCTGGCTCAGCGGAGAATCTTTCCGGCGATTGATATTGCCAAATCCGGTACACGAAAAGAAGAACTGCTATTACCGAAATCACATATTGAGAAAATGTGGGCCATCCATAAAACGATGCAGGATTCCCCTGATTTTCTGGAACGCTTCCTGAGAAGGTTAAGAGGTTCCAAAACGAACGAAGAATTCTTCCAAATGATGGAGAAAGAAATGAAAGGGAAAGTGAAGCGGGTCTGATTGGCTAGCGTGAAGTTTTTATGCTCAGGCCTGATGTGGGTGCATTTGTAAAACAGCATTGGGAAACTTTATTATTTAACAGGCACATGTGGTATTGTTCTTAAGCTTAAGCAGCCATTTTCAAATTTAGTTGACCGATTCTAATCATGGTTGCAAAAAGAATATCAGCTTGGTATAATCTGTTCATGTGAGCTTAATTTCAAACTAAAATCGTCTAACTGCGATTTTCGACAATTACTCTGTTTCCTAAGGATTCAGGGCAAAAAGGAGTGGAAAAGCATGAAAAACGGAATTCATCCAGAATACAGAAAAGTTGTATTTCTTGATACAAGTTCAGATTACAAATTCTTGAGCGGATCAACTCAATCATCTGATGAAACCATTGAATGGGAAGATGGCAACACTTACCCACTCATCCGCGTGGAAATCAGCTCTGCATCCCACCCATTCTACACTGGTAAGCAAAAAGCCGACAAAGTAGGCGGACGTGTAGACCGCTTTAAGAAGAAATATAATCTTAAGTAAGAAGAAAAGCGAAGGCGATCGTTTAAGCCTTTAGCTCGACATAAGAGAAAAAATCGGCTGATAAGCCGATTTTTCCTCTTTAAAAGCAAATTCTATTTATGTTTTTCTCCCTTAAAGGAAAGGGCAGTACAGTTAAAGAAACAGGCAAACTTGCTTAAATTTGCCTGTTTTTTTATTCGTCAAATTCGTATAAACTAAGGAAGAAAATCATCCACTTTTAGCTTTAATTATTTGCCATTCATATATTTTTTTATTATGTTTCCTATTATTGCAATGGGTTCTACAGGATCCACTGCTGCAGGATTGATCACTAAACCTGATTCAGCAATAAGCTAAATTAAAAAACATCGAATCTTGAATATCAATATGTAACGATTGAGATAAGCAATGATGCATGGAAAGGGGAGAGGCTTCAGTGAATATCATGAAGCAAAGCGGCTGGGTAGAGGTTATATGCGGGAGTATGTTTTCCGGAAAATCTGAGGAGCTCATAAGACGGGTTCGCCGTGCTACATACGGTCATTTAAAAGTGAAAGTATTTAAGCCTGTCATAGATAATCGTTATTCGGATGAATCAGTGGTTTCCCACAACGGTAATTCCATAATTGCCAGACCCATCGAACATTCCAGTAACATTTATGATCATATTAATGAAAATGATGACGTCATTGGCATCGATGAAGTCCAGTTCTTTGACGAGCAGGTCGTTGCTGTCAGTCAGGATTTAGCGGAACAGGGCTACAGAGTTATCGTGGCGGGCCTTGATTTGGATTTCCGGGGTGAGCCTTTTGGACCGGTTCCCGACTTAATGGCTTTAAGCGAATCCGTAACGAAATTAAACGCCATTTGCCCTGTGTGCGGCTCACCAGCAAGCAGAACTCAGCGGTTAATTGATGGCAGACCGGCCTCTTATGATGATCCTGTTATTTTAGTCGGAGCATCCGAATCCTATGAGCCGCGCTGCCGGCACCATCATGAAGTGCCAAACAGACCGGAAATTGCGGACAAGCTAAAAAAAACGACGGTTAAATAATTCAGAAAAACTACCGAAACCGGTAGTTTTTTCATTTAAGCTTTTCCCGCGGTTGAGCATCCGCATGCAGCACTCTCAACAGCCGTAAATCCCCTATTTGTCCCATCCCGATTTTGACCATCGTACATAACCTATAATATAATAAGTATGGTTTATGAAAAGTAGAGGTGGAGAAGATGTTAGAGAAGCTACAATCCATTGAAGATCGTTATGACAAACTCAATGAAATGCTAAGTGATCCTGAAGTTATTAATGATACAAAGAAATTAAGAGAGTACTCTAAAGAGCAGGCTGATCTCCAGGAAATTGTGGAAAAGTATCGCCGCTATAAAGAGGTGAAGGATGAGCTGACGGATGCGAAGGCCATGCTTGATGATCAGTTAGATGATGATATGCAGGATATGGTTAAGGAGGAAATTTCCGAATTGACCACCGAGCAGGAGGAACTTGAGGAAACTATGAAAGTTCTGCTCATCCCGAAAGATCCGAACGATGAGAAAAACGTCATTATGGAGGTTCGTGGAGCGGCCGGCGGTGATGAAGCTGCATTGTTTGCGGGCGACTTATTCCGTATGTATTCCCGTTATGCGGAATCCAAGGGCTGGAAAATTGATGTGATTGAGTCCCATGAATCAGATGTTGGCGGTTTTAAAGAGATCATTTTTATGGTAAACGGAAACGGTGCCTATTCTAAACTCAAATTTGAAAATGGAGCCCATCGTGTCCAGCGTGTTCCGGAAACAGAATCCGGGGGACGGATCCATACGTCAACCGCAACGGTAGCGGCATTGCCGGAAGCGGAAGATGTAGAAGTGGACATTAATGAAAAAGACATTCGTGTTGATACGTTTGCATCCAGTGGTCCAGGCGGGCAAAGTGTAAACACGACCATGTCAGCGGTACGTCTTACTCACGAACCAACAGGCATTGTGGTGTCCTGTCAGGATGAAAAATCCCAGATTAAAAACAAGGAGAAGGCTATGAAAGTTCTCCGCGCCCGAGTGTATGAAAAATTTCAGCAGGAAGCACAGGAAGAAATTGATGAAACACGTAAATCTGCCGTTGGTTCCGGGGATCGCTCTGAGCGCATTCGCACGTACAATTTCCCGCAGTCCCGTGTGACAGACCATCGTATCGGCTTAACCATTCAAAAGCTCGATCAGGTTTTACAAGGCAACCTGGATGAAATTACGGAAGCACTCATTATTGAAGAGCAGACCAACAGACTTGAAGAAATCGGTGATTAATGTGACATCATTTTCAAACCTTTGGGAGGCCCGCCGCTGGGCTTCCCTTTTTTTAAAAGAGTATAACCGTGAAGAAGGCGTGGCCGATTGGCTGCTCATGGATCTGATGTCGATGTCAAAAGCCCAGCTCCTGGCAGCGATGCGGGATGACTTTCCACAGGAAGTTCAGGATACGTTCATCAAACAGATTTATCAACATGTGGAAAACGGGACGCCGGTTCAGCATTTGACAGGCTATGCCCATTTTTACGGGCGAAAATTTACCGTAAGCCCGGCTGTTCTCATCCCCCGACCGGAAACAGAGGAGCTCGTCCAGCTTGCTCTCGGACAGATCGCTCAGGAATTTCAGGACGGGCAGCCTGTAAAGGTTATCGATATAGGAACAGGCTCTGGAATTATTGCCATCACTCTGAAAAAGGAAAATCCCTCCTTACAGGTACAGGCTGTGGATATTTCAGAAGAGGCTTTAAATGTGGCCAGACAAAATGCGCAGGAACTGGAAGCTGATGTTGAATTTTTAAAGGGTGATTTTTTAACACCATTCATAGATGCCGGGCAAAAGGCAGAAGTTATTATTTCCAATCCTCCCTACATTTCGCCGGAAGATGAAGCGAGCCTGGATGATGTCGTACGGCTGCATGATCCCGGATTGGCATTATTTGCGGAGGATAACGGATTGGCTGCCTATAAAAGAATGATCCAGCAGCTGCTGGAAGTCGTGGCAGACAGAGCCCTGGTTGCCTTTGAAATTGGGGACGAACAGGGCAGGGCTGTAAAAAAACTGCTCCAATCCGCCTTCCCGACTGCTGAGCCAAAAGTCATTCAGGATATTAACCAGAAGGACCGAATCGTCTATGCGTGGGTTTGATAGACGCTGAAAGGAAAACAAAATCTATCAAACTGAAAAATTTTAAAACTGGATGTATAAATTGCTAGATTGCTGCCCATACTTGTGAACAGAACGCAAGGTTAAGGGGGCAGAAGAATCATGAAAAAGTTGATTTTTATCTTTGTAAGTGCATTTATATTTTTTTATAATCCAATGATAGGGTACGGAAATTCTAATGGGAATCAGGAAGAACAATATCAGGTAATCCCGGACGAATCGATTCGTCTGCGAATATTGGCTCATTCGAACAGCGAAAAGGACCAGGAAGTAAAACGTGAAATTCGCGATCAGGTTAATGCAGAAATTACAAAATGGGTGAACGAACTGAATGATATCGACGGTGCACGTGACCTGATTCAATCGAAACTTCCGGAAATAGAAGAGATTGTAGCCAAGGTTCTTGAGCAAAATGACATCAAACAAACATTTGATTTAAAATTTGGCGACGTCCAATTCCCGAGCAAATTGTATGGAGGCAAAGTCTACCCGGCCGGAACCTACGAAGCATTGTTAATTACCATTGGCGATGGGAAGGGAGATAACTGGTGGTGCGTACTGTTTCCGCCCCTCTGTTTTCTCGACTTTTCAAATGGAACAACCGTAGCATCCGCCGAGGAAGGATCAGCCACTCCGACACCGGATGAACAAAAGGTCGAAGTTAAGTTTTTTGTCATCGACTGGTTCCATAATGTTGTAGACTGGGTAAAAAATCTATTTTCCTGACATACATCACTCTCCATTTTCATAGAGTAATACTAGAAATGAAGATGCGGGAGTGATTTTTTATGTTAAATATTGTGCCAGCAAGCAACTATGATGCCACAACGGTCGAGACGTTTTTTGGTGACCATTGGACAAGCCAGACGAATCGCCACGAGCTGCTTACCCATGGTAGATTTATAGAAATCAACGGCGATCGGAAAGGATTTTATGCGATTGTTCCTAAAGAAAAGGGAATCGGTCAGCTGCGAACCCTGTATTTCACCGAGCAGCTACAGGCAAGTCTATTACTTAGCCTCATTGACTGGATCAAAGACGAAGCAGCTGAAAATGGCTACCAGCAGCTCATGGTCTTCAGTCATCGTTTATCAACAGATACCCTGTTTGAAACTTGGGGATTCGAAAAAATCACCGGCAAGCCACCGATTTCTGTGGATAAACCGAGTGAAGAGGGAGAATGGTGGATGACATCTGTGACTTCATCCACAAATGTGGATAAAACCCCTTGATAAATTGTGCAAAACTTGTGTATAACGTGAACTACCTGTGCATAACCCTCCTTATTTGTGGATAAGGAGGGTTTCTTAACGGTTGCAGATGAATTTTTGTGGATAAGTGGTTGAGAGTCCTTCCTGAATGGCATAAAGTCCGGTCCATATTCCTTTTAAAAAACTCCAAAAGAGTCCCTTTTCAACGGTTAGATTCCACCTGACTTGCCAACGTACCCTGAACAAGCTCATAATAGAGTACAGAAAAAATTCATCTGGGAGTGCCGGAAATGACAGACAGACGATACGAGACAAAATATTGGAACGTTAAGCAGGAAGAAATTCAGGAAACAAACGAAAACATTCGGGAAGCAGCTGCGGCTATTCAGAATCAGGAGGCGGTAGCTTTTCCGACTGAAACGGTTTATGGATTGGGAGCGGATGCGACAACTCCGGAAGCTGTGGATAAAATTTTTCAAGCCAAGGGCCGGCCTGGGGATAACCCGTTAATCGTCCATATCGCCACCCGTGAACAAGTGGAGACGGTAGCTGAAGACATTCCCGATCAGGCACACAAACTAATGGATGCGTTCTGGCCGGGACCATTAACGATTATTTTAAAGAGTAATGGATCGGCCGCGGAAAATGTAACGGCCGGTTTGTCCACAGTAGGAATCAGGATGCCGGATCATCCTGTAGCCCAGGCGTTGCTTAAGGCCTGCGAGCTTCCGGTTGCCGCACCAAGTGCCAACCAATCCGGCCGGCCAAGTCCGACCACCGCCAAGCATGTATTAGATGATTTAACCGGAAAAATTTACGGAGTTGTGGACGGTGGAGCAACGGGTGTAGGGGTGGAATCAACGGTTGTGGATTGTACAGGAGAGACCGCCGTTATCCTTCGTCCGGGCGGCGCTACTAAGGAGGACCTTGAGGCAGTTATTGGCCCGGTTAAAACCGCCACCGATTTTAAAAATGAAAAAGAACAGCCCAAAGCCCCCGGGATGAAATATACCCATTATGCCCCGGATGCCCCATTTTGGTTAGTCGAGGGCGGAGTTGATGAGGTGCAGCAGGAAATCGATCGCCTGAAAAAAGAGGGACACACGGTTGGTCTCATTGCCAGTGAGGAGCACGCCGGACAGTATCGGGGCGCCACGGTCAGAAGCTGTGGATCACGGAAAAATTTACATGAAGTGGCCCATAAAATATACGATTGCCTGCGCTTCTTTAACGACTCCTCTGTGGATATCATCCTCGGGGAAACCTTTCCGAAACAGGGAGTAGGGGTTGCTGTCATGAACCGGCTGGAAAAAGCAGCAACCAAAATCATAAAATGAGGCACTAAACAGCTAGTCTAAACCGAACCCTCCCCGCATATATTGGAGGTAGCATGTCCGAGGAGGGTTCACATGATT
This sequence comes from Virgibacillus sp. MSP4-1, assembly GCF_010092505.1. Classification (NCBI taxonomy): domain Bacteria; kingdom Bacillati; phylum Bacillota; class Bacilli; order Caryophanales; family Bacillaceae; genus Virgibacillus; species Virgibacillus sp. MSP4-1. The sequence continues at coordinate 2,362,530 of NZ_CP048021.1, read as the reverse complement.
TCATATGTAATCGGAGAATGGCTGACCTTATCATTAATGGCCATCGCAGTCGGAATGGATGCATTTTCAGTCAGTTTAGGAATGGGAATGCTCAATCTCCGCCTGCGGAAAATCGCTTTTATAGGAATATTAATTGGAATTTTCCATATTTTCATGCCGTTTTTTGGGATCGTACTTGGAAATATTTTATCGGAAAAATTCGGATCTTTCGCCATCTATGTGGGGGGAATCCTCCTCATTGTATTAGGCATCCAAATGTTTATCCATTCCTTTTCAGAACAGAACAATACCTATTTAGTAAGAGGACTGGGCTTATTCCTGTTTGCTCTCACCGTCAGCCTGGACAGCTTTTCTGTGGGGCTTAGTCTGGGTATGTTCGGCGTCCGGACCGTTGTAGCCCTGTTTCTGTTCGGCTTTTTCAGCATGGTGCTCACCTGGCTCGGCTTTCTTCTCGCCCGCAAAGCCTCCAGTTTACTAGGCTCTTACAGTGAAGTGCTCGGCGGCAGCATCCTCTGTGCGTTCGGGATACAGTTGTTATTGTAACTGGCGGAGATTCCGGGCGACTGCGGCTGAGGTAAGGCCGGGATAAAATCAGGCCGGTGGAATGAAGGGCGTTTCATGCTTTGGGTCCAGGGTTGATCGAGCGGAAAAACCCGGGATGAGCAGACGAATTCCGGGAATTGAGCGGGAAAGACCGGAATTGATCCACACGTCCTGGGAATTGAGCGGGAAAGACTGGAATTGATCCGCCCGTCCCTGGAATTGAGCTGGAAAGACTGGAATTGATCCGCCCGTCCCGGGAATTGAGCAGAAAAGGCCGGAATTCATCCGGTTTTTATAAAATTCATCTATTTTATTCAAAATCAATCCGCACAGTCCCGGGATTAAGCCTGTTTTCGAAATAATTGATCCGGTTTCGGAAAAAATTAATCCAGTTTTAAAACAGATTCGTCCAATTTTATAGGAATTGATCCGATTTTCCGGGAATTGGTCTGCTCATCCAGGATTTGATCCGATTTTCCCGGAATTGATCCGCACAGCCCAGGATTGATCCGTTTTTCCCGGAATCAATCCCCGCACCCCAGAATTAAGCGGAAAAACCTGGGATCAATCCGCCTACCCCAGAATTGGTCCGGCTTTTATAAAATTCATCTATTTTATTCAGAATCAATCCGCACAGCCCCGGGATTACGCCTGTTTTCGAAATAATTAATCCGATTTCGGAAAAAATTAATCCAGTTTTAAAACAGATTCGTCCAATTTTATAGGAATTGATCCGATTTTCCGGGAATTCGTCTGCTCATCCCGGAATTGATCTGATTTTCCGGGAATTCGTCTGCTCATCCCGGGATTGATCCGATTTTACGGGAATTCATCCGCACAGCCCAGGATTGATCCGTTTTTCCCGGAATCAATCCCCGCACCCCAGAATTGATCCGGTTCTTATAAAATTCATCTATTCTACCCAAAATCAATCCACTCACCCCGGAATTAAGCCGCCACCCCGCATACCACCCGCACGCCGCGCCGCCGCTAAGCTCCGCCCGATTTATCCCCACCCGAAAAGTGACAGATCTCCCTGTTTAATGATATATTTTGGCTAAGAAGAAATGAGGGGGTACCAGCATGAGTCATATACTGTTTGTCTGTACGGGAAACACGTGTCGAAGTCCGATGGCAGAAGCGCTTTTAAAGGATAAAAATAAGGATGCTGAAGTGAAGTCGGCGGGCCTTTTTGCCGGGCAGGGGGCACCCGCATCGCCCCAGACAGAAGAAATCCTGGAGCAAAAAGGAATTCAGCTTAATCATCAATCCCGGCCGCTGACTCCTGAACTGGTTGAGTGGTCGGATGTGATCCTGACCATGACGGCTAATCATAAGCAATCCATCATCATGCAGTATCCACATGCCGAGGAAAAGGTATTTACCTTAAAGGAATATGTAGATGACAGCCAGCAGGAAATCTGGCAGGAACTTAAGGAGGCCTATGCAGCCCTGGAGAGTGATCGTGCCCTAGTGAAATCCTCCGATGATCCCGATCTTCATGGAAAAATACAGGATACTCAAAATAAAATCGATCATCTGGAGAAACAGATGGACAGTCAGGACATTCAGGATCCCTTTGGCGGAGATGTGAACGTTTATCGAAAAACCCTGGACGAACTCGAAAAATATATTGAACTTCTTGTAAAAAAGTTAGACAATGGAAATAAGTAGGGAATCGTTGGGAAAACAGGGGGAGACGAGAATGGCAGAAAAGCACCGTTTCAGTTTAAGGGTAAAGCTTGTCGTTTTCATCACGGTTTTAGCTCTGATTACATACGGGACGAGCGCCTTTTTTATTTATGTTTTAAGTGACATTTTGCAATCATTTTTAGGACTTTCGGAGGCCGTTTATACAATTCTGATATTACTGCTTGGGATTTTCTGGTCAGGAATTTTGGCTTATTTTGCAGCGGGTCTGATTATTAAACCGTTGTTAAAACTGAAGGATGCTGCCACAGAAGCAGCGAGCGGCAATATTGCAGAGGATGCCGATGTGTCAAAATCAGATGATGAAATTCGCTCACTTGGGGTAGCATTTAATACCATGCTGGCCAGTCTGCGTGGTATCATAACAAATATAGAGAAAAATTTTGATCAGACCAATCAGTCCGTGAGCGCCATCAGGGAATCGGTCATGAAGGCAGAACAGCAGGCGACGTCCATTTCCCGGACTATCACGGAAATTGCCTCAGGTGCCGAAAACTCTTCGTCATCGATTTTACAAACGGCAGATTCAGTAGAGGAAGCAACAAGACTGGCCAGAGAGGTTCAGGAGAAGGCTAAGCATTCCCATTCCCTGTCACAGGGGATGCTGGAGACGCTTGATCAGTCTAAAGGGATTATTGGAAAGCTTGTTACAAGTGTGCAGAATATCTCTAAAGACCAGGAAAACTCTCTGGAAGCGGTGGAACGTCTGGAGAAAAATGCTACAGAGGTTGAAAAGATTATTACATTAGTCGGGGAAATTGCTGAACAGACCAATCTTTTAGCCTTAAATGCCTCGATTGAAGCGGCCAGAGCCGGGGAGCACGGCCAGGGCTTTGCGGTGGTCGCCGAAGAAGTTCGTAAGCTGGCGGATGAAAGCTCAAATGCTGTGCAGAATATTTCCGGATTTATTACCAATATTCAAAAGGATGTCAGCAGTGTGGTCGAGCGTATCCAGGGTCAGGTCAGCTATGCCAGACAGGAAGCTTCTAAAGGGGAAGAATCCAACGTCGCGATTGCCAACGTATCATCATCGGTCAATGAGGTGGCAGATGCTGTCGGGCATATTTCTGATCTGATGGATAAACAACTAGAAACAATGGAGGCAACATCAAAGGAATCCCAGGAAGTTGCAGCCATTGCCGAGGAAACGACGGCCGGTACAGAAGAAGTAAGTGCCTCGATTCAGGAGCAGAACACCGTCATTGAAGAAATCAGTCAAATGGCTGCCCAACTGGAACAGCAGGCACAGCAGCTGAACAGGCAAATTCATAAATTCGAAAAATAAAGAAGGGGGCTGACCGCTATGAAAATTGTACTCGCATCCGATCACGGTGGTGTCAATCTAAGGCAGGAAATTGCAGGACTTTTACAGGAAATGAATATAGCGTATGACGATATGGGCTGTGACTGTGAAGGCTCCGTTGATTATCCTGACTACGGAATCCCGGCCGCGGAAAAGGTTGCAGCTGGAGATTATGATTTAGGGATTTTGATTTGCGGAACAGGTATCGGTATGACTATCTCTGCCAACAAAGTAAAAGGGATCCGCTGTGCCCTCGTTCACGATGTGTTCAGTGCGAAAATGACTAAGGCGCACAACAATGCCAACGTGATTGCCATGGGAGAGCGTGTCATTGGACCTGGATTGGCAAAAGAGATCGTAAAAGCATGGCTGGAGACCGAATTTGAAGGCGGCCGCCATGAAAACCGCATCGGTAAAATCACGGAATACGAGAATAAGTAAGTTTTTATCAAAATTATGGAAGAGACAGGGCATACGCCAGGCTCAGGCTGCCCGTCTTTTCACGGAATCAGGTGATGGACTATGACTGATTTACAGACAGAAATCAAAAGTCATCTCAAGGAACTGGTGGACGATTGGTGCAAAGGTGAGCATTTACAGCCAGGTCAGCTGTTTGTCCTCGGCTGTTCGACCAGTGAAGTTGCCGGGGAAAGAATCGGGACCTCAGGCAGTGAAGAGATTGCCAGCGTTATTTTTCAGGAAATGCAGAGGCTGCAAAAAGAGACCGGTGCCCACCTGGCGTTTCAATGCTGTGAACATTTAAATCGTTCTCTTGTGGTCGAGCGAGCGGCGATGGAAAAATACGCATTCACAGAAGTCTCTGCCGTACCTGTACCAAAGGCAGGTGGATCGATGGCAGCCTATGCGTATCGGCATATGGAGCAGCCTGTACTGGTCGAATCCATCACGGCCCATGCAGGAATGGATATTGGGGATACGTTTATAGGTATGCACTTAAAGCCTGTAGCTGTCCCGGTCCGGTTAAGCCGAAAAAACCTTGGGGAAGCCCATGTGACAGCCGCCTATACCCGTCCAAAACTAATCGGAGGCGAGCGGGCCGTTTATTCTTTACCACGAATTAACTGGCCGTAATACCCACCTTCAAGGCTTGAGAGTAAACCAACAAAAATAAGTGAGGGATAAACGGCCAGTAAATCCCTGATAAGTTCAACTAACCATCAGTGCGGGATGGAAAAAGCCCCCACTGATGGAAGTTTCACTTTACCAGAAAATGATTCATTAAACCATACATGTGATTAATCATGTGAGGAGGAGAAAGCTGTGGAGCATTTACAAAACGTAGATCCGGAAATCTTGGAAGCGATTGAGAAGGAAAAAAAGCGACAGCAGGATAAAATTGAACTGATTGCATCGGAAAATTTTGTCTCCGAAGCCGTGATGGAAGCAGCAGGATCTGTGATGACCAACAAATATGCAGAGGGCTACCCGGGACGCCGCTATTATGGAGGGTGTGAGTATGTCGATGTTGCCGAAAATTTAGCCCGTGACCGCGCGAAGAAGCTGTTCGGTGCGGACCATGCCAACGTACAGCCTCACTCCGGCGCTCAGGCTAATATGGCCGTCTACTTCACGGTCCTTGAACCAGGAGACACCGTGTTAGGGATGAACTTAAACCATGGGGGTCACTTAACGCACGGAAGCCCTGTCAACTTTAGCGGAACTCTATACAACTTTGTGGACTATGGGGTGGATGAGGACAGCGAACAAATTGATTACGAGGCTGTGTTAGCGAAAGCAAAAGAGGTACAGCCAAAGCTTATTGTGGCTGGAGCCAGTGCCTACCCGCGGGAAATCGACTTTGCCAAATTCCGGGAAATTGCCGATGAGGTTGGCGCATACTTAATGGTCGACATGGCCCATATTGCCGGACTTGTCGCCACAGGCCTTCATCCAAATCCGGTTCCACACGCCCATTTTGTCACAACGACGACCCATAAAACTTTACGTGGACCACGGGGCGGAATGGTTCTCTGCCAGGAAGAATTCGCGAAGAAACTGGATAAATCCGTTTTCCCTGGCATGCAGGGCGGACCCCTCATGCATATTATTGCTGCCAAGGCTGTTGCGTTGAAAGAGGCGCTTGAGCCAGGTTTTAAGGAGTATGCACAGCAAATTATTGACAACGCGAAACGTCTGGGTGAATCCCTGACAAGTGAAGGGGTACGTGTCGTTTCTGGGGGAACAGACAACCATTTACTATTGCTCGATCTGCGCCCACTTGAACTTACCGGAAAAACTGCTGAAAAAGCCCTTGATGAGGTAGGGATTACGGCTAATAAAAATACCATTCCATTCGATCCGGAAAGCCCATTCGTTACCAGTGGCATACGGATTGGAACCGCAGCTGTCACAACCCGCGGCTTTGATGGGGAGGCCATGGATGAAATCGCGGCTGTTATCGCACTGACGTTAAAACATACAGAAGACGAAGAGAAGCTGGAGGAAGCCAAACAACGTGTATCAGCCTTATCAGCGAAATATCCGCTGTATGAGGAGTAGATTTGTTTGGCCGGCCTGTTATGGAAAACCGGGACGTTCTCAGCCCGTGACCGTACGACCTGTGGCTGAGGCTGATTCCGGGGCAAGGAAGGCCCGGCAGCTGAGAGAAAGACTGGCAAAGGACGATAGATGCCAGTCTTTTTTGTGAGAGATTTTTGGAAGGATCTGCTGGTTCCGGCAGTCAGCAATATGGAACAGGCTGGCATCTGTAAACGGACATGCCGGCACAATTATGAAACTTTTCAGAAATCCGTGATTCGGTTGAAACGGCCATTTTATTTCAGTACAATTTGTAAGATATATCTTTTAATAAAGGAGAGTTCGGCTCATGGGAAAAGTGTACGTATTTGACCATCCATTGATTCAGCACAAATTAACATTTATTCGTGATAAAAGTACGGGAACAAAAGAATTTAGAGAGCTTGTTGATGAGGTTGCCACGCTGATGGCTTTTGAAATCACACGGGATCTCCCCCTGCAGGAGGTCACCATTGACACCCCTGTGGAGGAGGCAACATCAAAAGTGTTAGCGGGTAAGAAGCTAGGACTTATTCCGATTTTACGTGCAGGTTTAGGCATGACCGATGGAATTTTAAAGCTGATTCCAGCCGCTAAAGTTGGACATGTTGGCTTATATCGTGATCCGAAAACACTCCAGCCTGTGGAATATTATGTGAAATTACCATCTGACATTGAAGAGCGCGAACTGATTGTCATTGATCCAATGCTTGCGACAGGTGGTTCAGCGATTGAAGCGATTCATTCCCTGAAAAAACGCGGCGCAAAGCAGATCCGTCTCATGTGTCTGATCGCAGCACCAGAAGGCGTTGAGGCCGTAAAAGAAGCACATCCGGATATTGATATTTACCTGGCTGCACTTGATGAAAAGCTGAATGAAAAAGGCTACATAATTCCGGGTCTTGGGGATGCCGGAGACCGCTTATACGGCACGAAGTAATTTTTTGAAAGTTAGGGAGTGGGGAGAAGTGAACAGGCGCCTTCGAGTAATGACGATTTTTGGAACCAGACCTGAAGCGATCAAAATGGCACCCTTGGTTTTAGAATTAAAAAAGCGCAACAAACAGTTCGAACCGATCGTAACCGTTACTGCCCAGCACCGGGAAATGCTGGATCAGGTCCTGGGCCTTTTCGGAATTGAACCAGATTTTGATTTAAATATTATGAAACAGCGGCAGACCCTGGCTGAAATCACTACGAGGGCTCTTGAAGGTCTCGATCAAGTGATGAAGGAAACCGAGCCTGACATGGTTTTGGTCCATGGGGATACGACGACCACCTTCACAGCAAGCCTGGCCGCCTATTATAATCAGATTCCGGTTGGTCATGTGGAGGCTGGCCTGCGCACCTGGAATAAATATTCTCCTTTCCCGGAAGAAATGAACCGTCAGCTGACAGGGGTTATGGCTGATCTGCATTTTGCCCCGACCCTTCAGGCTGAGCAAAACCTGCTTCAGGAAGGAAAAAAGCAGCAACAGATTTTCGTCACAGGCAATACAGCCATCGATGCTTTAAAAACAACGGTCCGCCCTGATTATAAACACGAGGGATTAAAAAAGGCGGAAGGAAGGCGACTGGTACTGGTGACCGCCCATCGCCGGGAAAATTTAGGTGGCAAAATGGAGCAGATGTTTCGTTCAATCAAACGTTTGACCGACAAGCATGAGGATATCCAGGTCATCTATCCTGTGCATCTGAATCCCGTCGTACAGCAGACAGCAAAGGAAATTCTGGGAGATCATGACCGCATTGACCTCATCGAACCCCTTGAGGTCCTGGATTTTCATAACTTTGCCGCCAAAAGTCACCTGATCCTGACCGATTCAGGAGGAGTCCAGGAGGAAGCACCATCCCTCGGTGTACCGGTCCTCGTTCTCAGGGACACAACCGAAAGACCTGAAGGCGTGGAAGCCGGCACATTGAAACTCGCAGGCACAGAGGAAGAGGCGATTTTCACCATGGCCGATGAACTGCTTTCGGATGAAACAGCCCATGCCCGGATGGCCCGCGCCTCCAATCCATATGGCGACGGACAGGCCTCCGGAAGAATCGCAGACGCTATATTATCCCACTTTGGTGAGCAATGAAAATTAGAGAATCTGATCTGGCTTTGTATAACCTGACTCTTATAAGGGTCAGGTTTTTGTTTTGGTTTGGGAAAATTTATATTGTGTCTGTAGTCTGGATTGATGTGGCTTAAATACGGGAGGGCTGGCATAATTGCTGGCAGTCTGGCTTAATTACGGTTAAATTGGCTTAATTAGCTGTATTTTGGACGAATTCCTAATGATCAGGCTTAATTCAGTTAAAAAAGTTAAATCATGAATGTTTAGGATCAATTCGCTGATTAACGGAAAAATAATTTTGAAAACAGGACGAATTCATTCAAAAAGTGGACGAATTATTTTTAAAATAAGACAGATTCAGTCTGGAACAGGATTAATCATTTCGAAAACGGCTTAATCCCGTGCTGAGCGGACAGATTTTAAATAAAAAAGATTGAATTTAATAAAATCGGCACAATTCCGGAAATCCAGGCCGAATCGTGCCTCAACCAGCTCAATTCCGGTAAAATATGATAAATTATTCTTTTTCAGGATCAATTCAATTATTAAAGGACAGATGAATTCGAAAACAGGATGAATTCATTTAAAAAATGGATGAATTATTTTAAAAACAGGACGAATACATGCAGGAACAGGATTAATCATTTCGAAAACGGCTTAATTCCGGGTAGAGCGGACAGATATTAAATGAAAAGGAATAAATCTAATAAAACCAGCTTAATTCCGGAAATCCAGGCCGAATCGTGCCTCAACCAGCTTAATTCCGTTAATAAATGATAAATTATCCTTTTTCAGGATCAATTCAATTATTAAAGGACAAATGAATTCGAAAACAGGATGAATTCATTTAAAAAATGGATGAATTATTTTAAAAACAGGACAGATTCAGTCTCGAACAGGATTAATCATTTCGAAAACGGCTTAATTCCGGGTTGAGCGGACAGATATTAAATGAAAAGGAATAAATCTAATAAAACCAGCTTAATTCGGGAAATCCAGGCCGAATCGTGCCTCAACCAGCTTAATTCCGTTAATAAATGATAAATTATCCTTTTTCAGGATCAATTCAATTATTAAAGGACAGATGAATCTGAAAACAGGACGAATTCATTCAAAAAGTGGACGAAATATTTTGAAAATAGGACTAATTCAGTCTCGAACAGGATCAATCATTTCGAAAACGGCTTAATCCCGTGCTGAGTGGACAGATTTTAAATAAAAAAGAATGAATTTAATAAAATCGGCTCAATTCCAACAATTCAAGCCGAATTCCGCCACTACCGCCACCAAACGAGGCTCAATCCCGCCAACCCCCGCCGAATTCCACCACCACCGCCACACCCGGCCCAATCCCGAAAACACCACCCGAATTCCCCCGCATCCACCTGAATAATCCCAGGCTCCACAGCAAAAACTAATAAGAAAAAAGTGGGAGCGTATCAACAATGAACTTTAAAGCCATCACTCATACGACCATCATTCTTTTCATCGTCACAGCAACCATATTCAAGCCAACAATTCCCCTGAAAAAGGTCTCCGCTCTGGGGGAGGAGGTTTCTGTTATTGTTGAAGTGGAGGGGGATCCTTATAAATGGAAGGATTACATAGAAGACTATCATCCATTTGTGGAAGTTGTACATGTGTATGATACGCTGCTTAACGCCCTGGCGATTAAAGGGGAAGCGAAAGATGTTTATGATATTGACAAGGAAGATTTTATCCAGCATGTGTTTCCGGCAAAGACCTATAAAGTACCCCAGCCGTCATGGCAATCCAATCAGCAGACAAAGAAAGACAATCAGTCAGACCGTTCTGAAGCAGAAAAAGCTTCCGAATCACCTGCAAAACAAAACCAAAGTCCGCAAAACGCTGATGCCATAGAGCCCCCTGACCGCCCAGTAGATTCCGAATATACCGGGGAAGGCGTTAAGGTTGGCGTAATCGATACCGGCATCGCCTATGAACATCCGGATTTAAAGTCCAATTATCACGGCGGCTATGACGTTGTGGAATTTGATGAGGACCCGATGGAAACCCTCCCAGCTCAGGGTCCGCCGACATTACACGGCTCCCATGTGTCGGGGATCATTGCCGCTAATGGAGAGATGAAAGGTGTGGCGCCGGATGCGGACATCTATGCCTACCGCGCGCTCGGCCCTGGTGGTGTGGGTTCGTCCGTGGGAATCATTGCGGCTATAGAACGGGCGGTAGAAGATGGGATGGATATCATTAATCTGTCTCTTGGAAGCACCGTGAATAGTCCGGACTGGCCGACAAGTATGGCGGTGAACCGAGCGATTGATCAAGGGGTGGCGGTAGTGATTGCCAACGGAAACTCCGGCCCGGAAAACTGGACCGTCTCCTCGCCTGCCACATCCGTCAAGGCTCTTTCTGTAGGGGCATCGATTACAGAAATGAAAATACCTTATGTAACGGCGCCCCTGGATGACAAAGCAATTGGCTTAACCCCAATGATGGGTGCGCCGGAATGGAATCTTCAGAAGCCCTATAAATTGGTGGATGGAGGCTTAGGTAAAGAGCCTGTTGAAGATGCGGAAGGAAAAATTGTGCTCTTTGAACGAGGCGATATTCCCTTTACGGAAAAAGTACAGCAGGCAGAAGAAGCAGGGGCTGTCGCAGCGATTATTTATAATAATGAAAAAGGTAAGCTTGAGGGTGGATTGACCGTACCGCCATCGATTCCGGTTGCTGCCGTTTCAAAAAAGCAAGGGAAATGGCTGCTGGAAAAGGCGGAGAAAGATTTGTGGCTCCGTACCTCCTACAAGCATATGGAGGATAAGCTGGCCTCCTTCAGTTCCAAGGGTCCGGTTGTCGCCAATTGGGATATTAAACCGGAAGTGCTCGCTCCAGGAGTAAACATTGCAAGTACAGTTCCAGGGGGGTATCAGGAACTGCAGGGGACGAGTATGGCGGCGCCGTTTGTTACCGGGGTTCTTGCCCTGATTAAAGAGGCCCACCCGGATTGGAGTCCGGAAAGAATGAAGGCTGCCGTTCTATCAACCGCAACGCCTTTCAAGAACGAGCAAGGTGACTTATATGCTCCTATTGCACAGGGGATGGGGGAAATTCAACCTGAACAAAGCATAAACCCTGAAGTTCTTATCCATGGTAGCCGGCTTACATTTGGAAAAGTTACAAAACGAAACGAAACGAAAACGGTAACTATGATGATTGAAAATAGATCCGATCAAAAGAAAAAATTCCGATTTGAGATTCCGGATGATTCAGATGGAGTTACGTGGGAGGTTCCGCAGACCTTTTATCTGAATCCAGGTGAGAAAAAGAAAATCAGTATAAATCTCCGGGTACATTCTGGAAATTTACAAAAAGGACTGCATCAGGGCTGGCTGACCCTATATAATGAAAACAAATCCAGAAAGCTGCCTTACTTATTTGTTAATCAAACGGCCGACTATCCCAAAATTGACGGGTTGGAGCTGTCGGTCTCACCATTTGAGCAAAATCAGCTTAAATACCGGATGTATCTGCCTGATGGTGCAGAAGAGTTAACGGTTGATCTTTATGATCCGGAAACTCTGCGCTATATAAAAACCATCGTTCAGAAAAAAGATGTAGAAGCGGGCATGATCGACGGGGTTATCCCGAGAAAAGAAGTTGGGGAAGACCAATATCTTGCGCTTGTCAAGGTGTTAAACGGCCAAAAATACAGTTCAATTGTGACAGATTTTCAACTTTTACAACACCCATCTTAATTTTAAATTGTGATATTATTGACACAAAAAGGGGACTATTGTATGCTAATCTAGGTGTATGATAGGGTTTTCACACAAGGGAATTTGAATGAAAAACCCATGGAGGTGACCTCATGGGTAAGGATCAAAAGCCTTTTCATGCCTTTGCGTTGACAAGTGCGATTGTTTCCTATTTGTCAGGGAGTACGCTGGTGGGTATTTTTGTCGGCAGGTGGATTGACCAGAAGCTGGGAACATCACCAATTTTTCTGATTATTGGACTTATTATTGGCTTGAGTGCAGGGGTTTATGGCACAATTAACTTAGTCAATAAATATACAGGAGATAACTGACATGCAGCAATACAAGGTGATGGTCAATCGACAACGGAAATGGATGCTCTATATACTGGCCCTCTTTGTACTTGGGTGGGGATTTTCACCTTATCCCAAAATTTTTTTAAGCCTGATCTTAGGCTCCTCTTTAAGCTTTTTTAACCTCTGGCTGATACAACGCAAGGTTAATCAGGTTGGACATGCTGCATCCAAAAACGTCACTTCCCGGGCAATCGGGACGTTTTCACGCTTTGCAAGTGCAGCACTCGCGGTGGTCATAACCATCCGCTACCCGCAATATTTTCAGGTCATACCCGTCGTATTGGGATTAATGACATCTTATTTTGTCATTATCATAGATTATGCACTACATCTTAAAGATTTAAACCCTAGGAAGTGAGGTGAAAATTTTGGATCACGAGGCACCGATATACCAGGATTTATTTGGTATCTCATGGCTGGACTTTAACCTTTCCAACGTGGTGATGATGATTGTCGCCGCAAGCATCGTATTCATTATAGGTGTTTTAGCCAGTCGGAATTTACAGCAAAAACCGACCGGGCTGCAGAACTTCATGGAATGGTTAATTGATTTCGTCAAAGGAATTATTGGTGGCAACATGGATTGGAAAACGGGTAAACAGTTCTTACCCCTGGGGATGACGTTGATTACATATATCTTCGTTTCGAATATTTTAGGGGTTATTATGATGATTAGCATCAACCATGACTTATGGTGGAAGTCCCCAACATCTGATCCAGGGATAACATTGTCGCTTTCTGTATTGGTTATTATTCTGACCCATTATTATGGTGTAAAAACATTGGGTGCAAAAGAATATGGGAAGAGCTACATCAAACCACTTCCATTAATGTTACCTTTTAACATTATTGAAGAATTCGCAAATACGTTGACGCTGGGTCTTCGTCTATTTGGTAACATTTATGCAGGGGAAATTCTATTAACTCTGCTTGCAGGACTCATGACCTCTGGAGCACTTGGATTCATTGGTGGTATTATTCCAATGCTGGCTTGGCAAGGCTTCAGTATCTTTATAGGTGTAATCCAGGCATTTATCTTTACGATGTTAACAATGGTCTATATGTCCCACAAAGTGAGTCATGACCATTAATATTTATATTGAAAAAAACTAATTTGTATATTATGAGGAGGAATTTATAATGTCAGCATTAGCAGCCGCAATTGCAGTAGGTTTAGCCGCACTAGGTGCAGGTGTCGGTAACGGTCTTATCGTAAGTCGTACAGTAGAGGGAATCGCACGTCAGCCAGAACTCCGCGGTGCCCTTCAAACAACCATGTTCATCGGTGTAGCATTGGTAGAAGCACTCCCAATCATCGCCGTCGTAATCGCATTTATGGTAATGTAGGTTTAAAAGCGGAAGGGTCTTGGTTTAGGCCCTGGAGCTAGCCAAAGAAAAGCGGAGGCGACCGTTTAGGCCCGACGGCATAAGCAGAATATCCGGAGTGGCCTGCACTTTGGCCGCGCAGGAAATTTTGCTTATGATCGCTTGGGCCTGGGAGCCGCAGCTAGCCAAAGAAAAGCGGAGGCGCACCCTCAGACTGACAGCATAATACATAAAGTGATCTTTTTATCATGAACTGGATTATGCTCATAACGGTCTGAAACCGGTTCGCAGCCAAATCAGCAAACATCAACCGTAAGATCTCAGAAAAACCCGGAGGCCTGAAGCTCCAGGCTTATTCGTTTCACAAACAAACGATTGTTTAACCCTTAACCTGGAGCTTAGCCTCCAACATTAACATGAAAACAACAAAAAGCTTTTCGCCATCTGAACTTGTTTAAGAAGCCAAGTTCGACGATTGAAAAGCCGATATCAAATGTTTTGGCGAAAGGAGTGTGTGGCGTGTTAGATACAAGCGTTCTCGTATTAAACGCTAGTGGGTTCAGCTTTAATGGTGGAGATATTATTGTTTCCTTGCTAACGTTCACTATTCTGCTATATCTTTTGAAGAAATTTGCATGGGGTCCATTAATGAACGTAATGAAAGAGCGTGAGGATCATATTGCAAGTGAAATCGATACAGCAGAACAAAATCGCCAGGAAGCAGAGCGCTTAGCAGCTGAAGCTAAAGAAAACATTAAGAGCACCAGACAGGATGCTCAGAAGATCATTGAAGATGCTAAGCAAACGGCGAAGGAACAGGAACAATCCATTATTAGTGCTGCTCGCAGTGAAGCAGACCGTATGAAAGAAACCGCTCGTCAGGAAATCGAGCAGGAGAAAGATAAAGCTATTACAGCCCTTCAGGATCAAGTGGCTTCCTTGTCCGTAAGAATTGCAAGCAAGGTTATAGAAAAAGAGCTTTCTGAGAAGGATCAGGAGGAGCTTATCAATGAATATTTAAAAGAGGTAGGAGATAACGATGAGTGATTCAGTTGTTGCCAATCGTTATGCCGTAGCCCTTTTTGAATTGGGACAAGAGAAATCAGCACTCGATCAGCTTTTAACCGAAGTTCAGGCTGTACAGACCGTTTTTAACGAAAGTCAGGAGTTAACAACATTCCTGAGTTCTCCAAGCATTTCTATTGAAAAGAAAAAAGCTCTGCTGAAGGATGCTTTCAAAGATGTTTCAAAGGAATTATTGAACACTTTATTTATTATGACAGAAAGACATCGTGAAACGGAAATACCAGCGATGACAAGAGCCTTCATATCGATGACGAACGAATCACGGGGAGTAGCTGAAGCCGATGTTTATTCCGTTCGTGCATTATCGGATGAAGAAAAGCAGTCATTAGAAAAAGTGTTTGCAGAGAAGCTGGGTAAAAACTCTCTACATATTACCAATATCGTAGACCCATCCCTTATTGGCGGTGTAAAGCTTAAAATTGGGAATCGCATCTATGATGGTACGATAAGTAGAAAGTTAGAGCGTATCGAACGTGAGCTGGTTTCTGCAAACAAATAAGATAGGGGTGAAAGTGGATGAGCATCAATGCTGAAGAAATCAGTGCGCTGATCAAACAGCAAATCGAAAATTATGAATCTGATATAGAAGTAAATGATGTAGGTACTGTTATTACAGTTGGTGACGGTATCGCACGTGTTCATGGTCTTGATAATGTCATGTCCGGTGAGCTTGTGGAGTTCTCCAATGGTGTAATGGGTATGGCACAGAACCTTGAAGAAAACAACGTTGGTATTGTCATCCTTGGACCTTTCACAGAAATTCGTGAAGGCAGTGAAGTTCGCCGTACAGGTCGTATTATGCAGGTTCCTGTCGGGGAAGAGCTTAAAGGCCGCGTTGTAAACCCTCTTGGCCAGCCAATCGATGGTTTAGGGGATATTGAAACAGGGAAAACCCGTCCAATTGAATCACCTGCTCCTGGGGTAATGGATCGTAAATCTGTTGATGAACCATTACAGACAGGTCTGAAGGTTATTGACTCCATGATTCCAATTGGCCGTGGTCAGCGTGAGCTTGTAATCGGGGACCGTCAAACCGGTAAAACAGCGATTGCATTAGATACAATCATTAACCAGAAGGATCAGGATATGATTTGTATTTATGTAGCTATCGGACAAAAGGAATCAACCGTTCGTGGCGTAGTGGAAACCCTTCGCCAAAATGGTGCACTTGACTACACCATTGTTGTTTCCGCTGGTGCATCTGATCCGGCACCACTCTTATACCTGGCTCCATACGCGGGAGTATCCATGGGTGAAGAGTTCATGTATAACGGAAAGCACGTTTTAGTTGTCTATGACGACTTATCCAAGCAGGCAGCTGCTTATCGTGAACTTTCCCTGTTACTTCGCCGTCCACCAGGCCGTGAAGCATTCCCGGGAGATGTTTTCTATATTCACTCACGTCTGCTTGAGCGTGCAGCAAAGCTTAGTGATGACAAAGGTGGCGGATCCTTAACCGCACTTCCTTTCGTTGAAACTCAGGCGGGAGACATTTCCGCATACATTCCGACCAACGTCATCTCCATTACAGATGGACAGATTTTCTTAGAGACGGATCTATTTAACTCCGGTGTACGTCCGGCGGTTAACGCAGGTCTTTCCGTATCCCGAGTTGGTGGGGACGCTCAAATTAAAGCGATGAAGAAGGTTGCCGGTACACTCCGTCTTGACCTTGCTTCCTTCCGTGAGCTTGAATCATTCGCTCAGTTTGGTTCCGACCTGGATAAAGCAACACAGGATAAACTGAACCGTGGTGCTAGAACCGTTGAAATGCTGAAACAGGGGCTTCACCAGCCACAGCCGGTTGAAAAGCAGGTATCCATTATTTACGCATTGACCAATGGATATCTTGATGACATCCCAGTTGAAGACGTGCAGCGGTTTGAATCCGAATTGTTCGACTGGATGGATAAAAACGCAACCGAAATTCTGGAGCATATTCGTTCAACAGGTCAACTGCCGGAAAAAGAAGACTTCAACAATGCGATTGAAGGCTTCAAGAAAACGTTTGTTGTATCTGAATAAGTGATTTGCATAATGGCTAGTCCAGAAAAAGGTGGTGAAATGGTGTGGCATCCCTTAATGACATAAAAGGCAGAATTAATTCAACGAAAAATATGAAAAAAATCACGAGTGCAATGGAAATGGTTTCAACAGCCAAGCTGAATCGTGCCGAACAAAATGCCAAGTCCTTTGTTCCCTATATGGAAAAGATTCAGGAAGTTGTAGCCAGCATTGCCTCTGGTGACTCTGACGCCAATCATCCAATGTTGACGTCCAGAGATGTGAAAAAGACCGGCTACGTTGTCATTACGGCAGATCGTGGTCTGGCAGGTGCTTTTAACAGTAACGTACTTCGGGAATTAAATCATAATCTTTCGAAGCACAAGTCAAAAGATGAATATACCGTCATTGCAATCGGAAAAATGGCACGGGAGTTCTGCAGAAAACGGAACATGCCTGTCGCGAAAGAGGTTGTAGGTATCGATGACCAGCCGGACTTTGCCGACATTAAAGAACTGGCAACCGAGACGGTAAATCTGTTCGTGAATGAAGAAGTTGACGAGATTTACATGATCTATAATCATTTTGAAAGCATAATTTCCCAAAAAGTGACCGAAAAGAAATTGCTTCCATTAACAGATTTAGACAGTGGAAATCAGAAGACGTCAAGCTCTTACGAATACGAGCCTAATCAGGAAGATATTTTAAATGTTTTACTGCCGCAGTATGCTGAAAGTCTGGTATACGGTGCAATTTTAGACAGTAAAGCCAGTGAGCATGCCGCACGTATGACGGCTATGAAGAATGCTACCGATAATGCGAACGATATGATTGATGACCTCAGCTTAACGTATAACCGTTTACGTCAGGCAGCCATCACTCAGGAGATTTCCGAAATCGTCGGTGGAGCATCCGCTCTAGAATAGGACATGAATGCAGTAAGGAGGGAAAAGGATGAGCAAAGGATATATCACTCAGGTAACAGGTCCGGTAGTAGACGTGAAGTTTAATTCCGACAACCTGCCTGAAATCTATAATGCTTTAGTCGTAAAGCATGAAGCGCAGGATGACTCAAGCGTTGATATTGATCTTACATTGGAAGTTGCTTTGCATTTAGGTGACGACACCGTTCGTGCCATTGCCATGTCAGGTACAGAAGGCCTTGTACGTGGAATGGAAGTGCAGGATACGGGCGCACCAATTTCCGTTCCGGTTGGGGATGAAACCCTTGGACGTGTATTTAACGTATTAGGCGATAAAATTGACTTAGAAGATGAAATTGGCGAAGAAGTGGATCGAAACCCAATCCATCGTCAATCTCCTGAGTTTGAGAACCTGTCAACAGGAACTGAAATTCTTGAAACCGGAATTAAAGTTGTAGACTTGCTTGCTCCTTATACAAAAGGTGGTAAGATCGGTCTGTTCGGTGGAGCCGGTGTTGGTAAAACCGTATTAATTCAGGAGCTCATTAACAACATTGCCCAGGAGCACGGAGGTATCTCCGTATTTACCGGTGTTGGAGAGCGTACTCGTGAAGGTAACGACCTTTACTTTGAAATGAAAGATTCCGGAGTTATTTCCAAAACAGCCATGGTATTCGGACAGATGAACGAACCACCAGGTGCCCGTATGCGTGTGGCCCTGACAGGTCTGACAATGGCTGAATACTTCCGTGATGTAGAAGGTCAGGACGTTCTGTTATTTATCGATAACATTTTCCGTTTTACACAGGCTGGTTCAGAGGTATCCGCCTTACTCGGCCGTATGCCATCTGCCGTTGGTTATCAGCCAACCCTTGCGACGGATATGGGACAATTACAAGAGCGTATTACATCAACCGATAAAGGTTCAATCACATCCATTCAGGCTGTATACGTTCCTGCCGATGACTATACAGACCCGGCACCAGCGACCGTTTTCGCTCACTTGGATGCGACAACAAACCTGGAGCGTTCCTTATCAGAGATGGGTATCTACCCAGCTGTGGACCCGCTTGCTTCAACTTCCCGTGCCCTTGACCCTAACGTAGTAGGCGAAGAGCACTATGAAGTGGCACGTAACGTTCAAAGTACTCTGCAGAAATATCGAGAGCTTCAGGATATTATTGCCATCTTAGGTATGGATGAATTAAGCGATGAGGACAAACAAACAGTTGCCCGTGCCCGTCGTATTCAGTTCTTCCTATCTCAGAATTTCCACGTAGCTGAACAGTTCACAGGTCAGCCAGGATCCTATGTTCCCGTTGAAGAAACCGTTCGTGGATTCAAGGAAATTCTTGATGGTAAATATGACGACATTCCAGAAGATGCCTTCCGTCTGGTTGGACGCATCGAGGAAGTTGTTGAAAAAGCTGAACAAATAGAGTCTTAGGGGAAGTGCAACTTTCTAATTAGAAGCCCAAGGAGGGGTTAACCATGAAAACAGTGACCGTGAGTGTTGTCACTCCTGATGGCCCTGTATTGGAAAATGCGTACGAAATGGTTAGCTGTAAAGCAGAAAATGGCGAACTTGGGATCCTGCCAGGGCACATTCCCCTCGTTGCGCCATTAACCATCAGCTCTGTACGTTTGAAAAAAGAAGGAGACGAGGATGAACTCGCCGTCAGCGGAGGCTTCCTGGAAGTCCGCCCTGACAATGTCACTATTTTAGCCCAATCCGCTGAAAAACCAGGTGACATCGATGTTGAACGGGCACGCAAAGCCAAAGAACGTGCCGAACGCCGTCTCAATGCCAAACAAGACGATATCGACTTCAAGCGCGCCCAGTTAGCCCTGCAACGCGCCATTAATCGTCTCGATATCGCAGGAACAGGAAAATAAATAGTTTAATGAAAACCGGAATTCTCGTATATGGGGAATTCCGGTTTTGTTGTTTATGCAGGGATGGACACGGGCGGGAATTAGGCTGGAGAGTGAGGGATTAGTCCCCGGGGTCGGGATTGATCCGGGACGGGTGGGATTAATCCTCGAGGTTGGGAATTGATCCGGGACGGGCAGAATTAATCATTGAGATCGGGAATTAATCCAGAGAGAACATAATTCAGTTATAAATGCAATAATTAATCCAGTTCCCACCGGAATTAAGCCTGGTTTAAAAATAATTAGACCAGAATGGAAAATAATTAAGCCAGAATTGAGAAAGATTGATCCGGATGGAGCGTATTTAAGCAGGAAGAAGCGGATATCGTCCAGGAAATAATGGATTAAGCCAACAGATAGTTAATTAAGCCCAAATAATCCGGATTAATCCCTGGAGTCGGGAATTGATCCGGGAGTTTAGGAATTAATCCCGGACAGGCAGAATTAATCCATAAGGTAAAAGATTGATCCGCTCTCCACCGGAATTCAGCCTGTTTTGGAGATAATTCAACCAGAATGGAAAATAATTAAGCCAGAATTGAGAAAGATTAATCCGGGATGAGCGTATTTAAGCCGGAAATGTCAATTATCGTCCTGAAGATAATGGATTAAGCCAACAGAGAGTTAATTAAGCCCAAATTATCCGGATTAAACCCTGGAGTCGGGAATTGATCCGGGAGTTTAGGAATTAATCCCGGACAGGCAGAATTAATCCATAAGGTAAAAGATTGATCCGCTCTCCACCGGAATTCAGCCTGTTTTGGAGATAATTCAACCAGAATGGAAAATAATTAAGCCAGAATTGAGAAAGATTGATCCGGGATGAGCGTATTTAAGCCGGAAAAGGCGGATATCGTCCTGGGGATAATGGATTAAGCCAACAGATAGTTAATTAAGCCCAAATTATCCGGATTAATCCCTGGAGTCGGGAATTGATCCGGGAGTTTAGGAATTAATCCCGGACAGGCAGAATTAATCCATAAGGTAAAAAATTAATCCACTCTCCACCGGAATTCAGCCTGTTTTGGAGATAATTCAACCAGAATGGAAAATAATTAAGCCAGAATTGAGAAAGATTAATCCGGATGAGCGTATTTAAGCCGGAAATGTCCATTATCGTCCTGAAAAAAACTAATTAAACCTGAAAATACCTAATTGATCCAATCCACCCCTGATCGAACCGGATCAGACCTTATTGAACCACACCAGCCGCAATTGATCCAGCCCAACCCGAATTAATCGAATCCATCCGCAATTAATCCGTCTCATCCCCGATTAATCGAATCCATCCGCAATTGATCCACCCCACCCCAATTCCCACCCCAATTCCCACCACGCCATTCAATTTTCCTGCATGACCCTGATCCCCGGGGCATACAAATATAACAAATGAAAATGTCTATAACCCCTGCGCTATCGACAATTTCTGGTAACCGTGCTATAATGAAAGCGGTTGCTAAAATTTTGAGTATTCCGAAAAATAGATTAATAGAGGTGAAGCCATGGACTCTCTTCATGTCTATCAGAACAGTTATACAATGATTGTTGTTTTCATGCTCATTGCCGTTATGCTCCCGATTGTGGCCTTAACGGCAGGAAGGCTTTTGCGTCCGCATGAACCGACAAAAGCCAAACGGAAAATCTATGAAAGCGGGATTGAGCCTTTTCAGGATGCGAGAGTCCGATTTAATGTCAGCTATTATTTGTTTGCGTTAATGTTTGTTTTATTTGATGTGGAGACGGTCTTTTTATATCCATGGGCAGTGGCCTATGAGCAACTGGGGATTTTTGCCCTGATTGAGATGCTGATGTTTATTGTCGTTCTGTTTCTCGGATTAGTCTATGCATGGAAAAAGGGAGTGCTTAAATGGAGATGAATCTTGAGGATATTTCAGTGCAGGAACGGGAGGAAATGCAACGGAATGTCTTTTTTGTGACGCTCGAACAGCTTAAATCCTGGGCACGAAGCAACTCGCTCTGGCCTGTGCAGTTTGGCTTGGCCTGCTGCGCGATTGAAATGATGGGCGTCGGCTCCTCCCATTATGATTTAGACCGGTTTGGATCCATCTTCCGTTCATCACCCAGACATTCCGACTGCATGATTGTTTCAGGTACCGTCACAAAAAAAATGGCTCCGATTATTCGCAGACTCTATGATCAGATGCCTGAGCCGAAATGGGTGATTGCCATGGGATCCTGTGCAACAGCAGGAGGACCTTATGTTTATTCCTACTCAGTCGTCAAAGGTGTCGACCAGGTCGTTCCCGTCGATGTTTATATTCCTGGCTGTCCGCCAAACCCGGCAGCACTCATCTATGGAATCAATAAGCTCCAGGAAAAAATTCGCTATGAAGCAAAAACGGGAAAGCGGGTGACAAATACATGACAGAGGAAAATGAAAACAAACCAAAACAAAATCAGGATATAAATTCAAAATCAGAAGAAACCGGAGAAGCAAAGCCAAAAGAACAGGAAAATCAGAAACCAGCACCAGAAAACCAGGAAGATGCATCCGCTGCAGAATCAGATAAAATCCACCAGCCTTCAGACCGCCCGCCTAAAGCTGATTCAACAGAAACCACCTCCAAGTCTGATCAATCAAAACGTCCACGGAAAAAACGCACGAAAAAAGATCAGCCACCCGAAAAACAGGAACCATCACCCAACCATCCATTATTAGACCACTATATAAAAATGATAAAAAACAGTCTCGGTGACGATGCCATTGATGAAGCGTTCGTCAATCGTTCATCCAAAGAACTTCCTACCATCACAGCGACCCCAAAGAGCTACTTTTCCATTGCCCAACTCCTTAGAGATCATGAAGAATTGCAGTTTCAGTTTTTGTCTGATTTACACGGAATTGATTATGAAAGTCATATGGAAATCTACGTATATTTATACTCTATGACAAAAAAACAGTCTGTGGCTTTAAAGGTAAAGCTCGACCGGGACCATCCTGTCATTCCGTCTCTCGTTCCTCTGTGGAAGGGGGCGAACTGGCCGGAAAATGAGGCCTACGATTTGCTGGGGATAACCTTTGAGAATCATCCCGATTTGAAACGAATTATGCTCGGGGAGGACTGGGAGGGCTATCCTCTTCGCAAAGACTATGAACCGTATGATGTGGAGGTGTAGCGAATGATTCGTACCGAGGAAATGCTGTTAAATGTCGGTCCGCAGCATCCCAGTACCCATGGGGTGTTTCGCCTGGTCGTGAAAGTGGACGGAGAAATCATTAAGGAAGCTACACCTGTGATTGGTTATTTACATAGAGGTACGGAAAAACTGGCCGAGGATCTGCAGTATACGCAAATTATACCGTATACAGACCGGATGGATTACCTGTCAGCTATGACGAATAACTATGTGATCTGTCATGCAGTGGAGACGCTTATGGATTTGGAAGTGCCGGAACGTGCGGAATATTTACGTGTCATTGCCATGGAGCTGGGAAGGATCGCCAGCCACCTCGTATGGTATGGCACTTATTTAATGGACATTGGAACAACAAGTCCATTTTTGTATGCATTTCGGGAGAGGGAAATGATTATAAATCTACTAAACGAACTTTGTGGAGCCCGTCTTACATTCAACTACATGCGGATTGGCGGTGTGAAGTGGGATGCTCCTGATGGATGGGTGGATAAAGTCCGGGATTTTATTCCCTATATGAGAGAGCAATTGGATGGATATCATGAACTGGTTACAGGCAATGAAATCTTTCTGAATCGTGTCAAAGGTGTGGGTCAGTATACACAGGAGGAGGCCATTCAATATTCCTTAAGCGGAGCAAATCTCCGGTGTACAGGGGTTCCTTACGACCTGAGAAAAGAGCAGCCTTATTCTATTTATGACCGGTTTGACTTTGATGTCCCTGTGGGTGAAACAGGGGATGCCTGGTCCCGCTACTTATGCCGTATGTCTGAAATGGAGGAATCTCTGAAAATCTTAGAACAGGCGGTTGAGCAGTTCCCTGAAGGCGGGAAAACAATGGGAAAAGTTCCCCGGATTATTAAGCCGCCCAAGGGTGAAGTCTATGTTCGTATTGAATCTCCGCGGGGGGAGATTGGCTGCTATATTGCTAGTGATGGAAAGAAAACCCCCTATCGTCTGAAGTTTCGCAGGCCTTCCTTTTACAATCTGCAAATCCTGCCCAAATTGCTGGAAGGAGAAAATATGGCCAATTTGATCGCTATTTTGGGTGGCGTTGATATTGTGCTGGGAGAGGTGGATGGCTGATGGAATGGATGAGTGAATTACTGGCAACCGAACCGGCAAGCTCCAATCTCATTACCTATATCCTCATCACTATGCCCTTACTATCCATTGTCCTGGGCTTTGTCACCTATGCCATTTTAGCTGAAAGAAAAGTGCTGGGCTATATTCAGCTGCGCTATGGCCCCAATCGTACAGGGGGAAGGTTCGGACTCCTGCAAACCGTAGCTGACGTCTTGAAGCTTCTGATTAAAGAAGATACACGGCCGAAACAGGCAGACCGGGCATTATTCTGGCTTGCCCCGGTGATAGCCTTTGTCCCTTCGTTTATGGTTTTAGCAGCCATCCCTTTTACTGAATCGATTCTCTTTGCCGATTTTGGGGTAGGTCTTCTTTATTTTATTGCCATATCCGGAATATCAACATTGGGAATGCTGACAGCGGGCTGGGCCTCCAATAACAAGTATGCCTTAATGGGAGGCATGCGCTCAGCCGCTCAAATGATTTCCTATGAGATCCCGCTTCTGATGTCCCTTGTCGGAGTGGTACTGTTTGCCGGGAGTCTGAACCTTATTGAAATCGTTGAGCAGCAGCAATATGTTCCTTATATCCTGTTACAGCCAATCGGATTTATCATCTTTTTTATTTCTGCAACGGCAGAGCTGAACCGCATTCCATTTGATTTACCCGAGGCGGAATCGGAATTAATTGCCGGCTATCATGTGGAGTATTCGGGCTTTCGTTTTGCGTTTTTCATGCTGTCCGAATATGTCTACTTATTCGCGATGTCAGCCCTGATTACCGTATTATTTCTCGGGGGCTGGAATCCCATCCCGGGACTTGGTTTTATCCCGGACTTTATCTGGTTTGGCATCAAATTCAGCATCGTTGTGTACGTATTTATGTGGATCCGCGCGACATGGCCCCGCCTGCGTGCCGATCAGCTCATGGAATTCGGCTGGAAGGTACTGCTGCCGGCAGCTATGGCCAATATTTTTTTATCAGCCATACTGAAGGAACTGTTTTTCTAGGGAAGAAAGAATTGTTATTCAACCTCTAATTAAGGTGGTGGAATCATGAAAGGTTTAGCAAAAGGCTTGGCTCATACCATTCGTCATATGTCCAAGGAAAATATGAGCTACTCCTATCCGGATGAACCGATCCCTATGCCGAATCGCTTTCGGGGGATTCAGAAGTTTTATCCGGAAAAATGCATTGTCTGTAACCAGTGTGTAAACATCTGTCCGACTGACTGCATTCAGCTCACTGGCAAAAAGCATCCGGACCCTGATCGGAAAGGAAAAATTATTGAAACGTATGATATTAATTTTGAAATTTGTATCCTGTGTGACCTTTGTACAGAGGTCTGTCCGACTGAGGCCATTGTGATGACCAATAATTTTGAACTGGCGGACTACTCTAGAGATGAACACTTTAAGGACCTTCAATGGCTGGATGAAAATGATACACATATTCGGGAGGAGAATTGACCATGAATGGGGAATTTCTCGCCTTTTTAATCCTTTCAGGTGCAGCCATCCTTGGTGGGATCCTCATGATTAACCTGAAGAAGGTCGTGCATATGCTGTTATCCGTTGTCCTTACCTTTGTCAGTCTGGCAGGCATTTACGTCTTGCTGTCTGCTGAGTTTGTTGCTGTGGTGCAAATCCTCATTTACTCAGGTGCAGTGACCATACTGCTGACATTTGGAATTATGCTGACCGATCATAAGGCAGAGGAGGACAGAGTCTCCAGCCGAATCAGAGCAGCATTTGCCGGCCTTGGGGTGATTATTTTTTTCTTCACTGTATATACAGGCATCCGCGATCTTTATTTTGGACCGGGAGCGGAGACGCTTCATGCAGACAACACCCGGAAAATCGGGGAAAGCATTTTCAGTCATTATGTCATTCCCTTTGAACTGGTGTCCATCGTTCTATTGGTTGCTCTTATGGGTGCCGTCGTATTGACCCGCAAAAGAGAGGGGGATGACCAATGAGTTCCATCCCTTTGCAGCCCTTTCTCATTCTTGCTCTGATTTTGTTCTGTATTGGTCTGTTTGGCGCATTAACGAAACGGAATACGATTATTGTTCTCATTTGTATTGAACTCATGCTGAACGCTGTAAACGTAAACTTAGTTGCTTTTAGTAAGTACGGCGCCCATCCGGATATTACGGGGCAGGTTTTCTCACTGTTTTCGATTACGATTGCCGCCGCTGAGGTTGCTGTCGGCATGGCGATTTTAATTGCATGGTACCGCAGAAAACACAGTGTCAACATCGATGAAGGAAATGATTTGAAAGACTGACAGACAGGTCCGGGAATGCTTTTATCACGCAGGAACTGGTCGTAATATGCCCACTTCAAATCTTTAGGGGAACCCACAATCCTGAGTGGGATAAACGGCTGGCAAATTCCTGTTAAGTTCAACTAACCACCAGTGGGGATGGAGAACCTCTATTGATGGAAGTTTCACTTTATCCAGAAGGAAGGGATTTAAGAAATGATCGAATTCGCATGGCTGATCCCAGTAATACCTTTGCTCACGTTTTTTCTGCTCATCGTTTTCAGGGACAAGATGAAAAACACAGGCGGCCACATCGCTGTACTGTCATCCGCTTTGGCCTTTCTTTTAGCTGCTCTTGTTTTCATTCAGCTGCTGGATACAGGAACAGCTCTTCAGGAGTGGACATGGCTTGTCATTGGTTCCACTCAGATTTCATTTGGGACACTGCTTAACCCTTTAAACGGCCTCATGTTAATTTTAGTTGCTTTTATCAGTCTGTGTATACATATTTATTCTTTAGGTTATATGGAAAACGAGAAGCGGCTGACGACCTTTTTTGCATACTTAAGTCTTTTTACCGCTGCCATGCTCGGACTTGTTATATCGCCAAACTTACTGCAGTTTTATATGTTCTGGGAGCTTGTCGGGCTCGGCTCCTTTCTGTTAATCGGTTTTTATTTTTATAAAAACAGGGCTAAGGAAGCGGCGAAAAAGGCGTTTATTATGACCCGCATTGGCGATATGGGACTGTTGATCGGACTCATCCTGATTTTCTGGCAAACAGGAAGTCTCCAGTTTGATGCGATATTTTCCGCCATATCTGATGGTCAGGTGGATGGGGGAATGCTGACCCTGATCGGAATTCTGATTTTTATCGGTGCGGTTGGGAAATCAGGTCAGTTTCCTCTGCATACCTGGCTTCCTGATGCGATGGAGGGACCAACGCCGGTTTCCGCACTGATTCACGCAGCAACTATGGTAGCGGCGGGAGTTTATCTGGTTGCTGTGATGTATCCTCTTTATTTGACCAGTACAACCGCCCTGATGGTTGTGGCAGTCATTGGGGGATTCACAGCCATTTATGCGGCAACCATCGGACTTGTTCAGAATGATATCAAGCAGGTGCTGGCTTATTCAACCATTTCCCAGCTTGGCTTTATGATGCTGGCGCTGGGGACGTCAGGCTATACAGCAGGTGTCTTTCACTTATTTACTCATGCTTTCTTTAAGGCGTTGTTATTCCTGGCTGCAGGCGCGGTCATTCATACTGTTCATACCCAAAACATAAAGAAAATGGGCGGCCTTCATCATCGCCTGAAGTTTACGAGCGTCACCTTTGGGATTGGTGCTCTGGCCATAAGCGGCTTCCCGCTTTTCTCCGGATTTTTCAGCAAAGAGGAAATGTTATCGGCAGTCTGGGCGGATGGACAGTACGGCTTATGGGTAATCGCACTGACTGCAGCATTCTTAACGTCTCTATACATGTTCCGCTTATATTTTCTCGTATTTCATGGGGAAAGCAGAGAGTCAATGGACCAGGTGCGCTCCATCCCCTTTACAATGAAACTTCCGATGGCGATTCTAGCTGTTTTCGCAGTGGGTGCAGGTTTTTTCAATACAAGCTGGTTCGGTTCCTTTCTGGGCGACTGGTTATTACGGGAAAGCCCTGCGTTAGCCGAAACCCATCACGGAAGCTCTGTATGGGTTATGGTTGCCGCTACTCTGATTTCGTTGGGAGGGATCCTGCTCGCGTACATGATTTACATAAAGAAACAGATAAATCAGGAAGCATGGAAGTCATCCATGGCAGGAACATACAATTTATTAGCCCGCAAATACTACATCGATGAATTTTATGACGCCACCTTTGTTAAGGGGGCAGGCCGGCTTGGCCGGGTGTTTGCCTACGTTGAACGGTATGGAGTCGGGTTCCTGGTTACCTTTTTTCGGGAGCTGGTGACTACGTTAAGTAAATCAGGTTCTAAATCACAAACCGGACAGACACAGACTTACACAGCGGTTGCATTTTTAGGAATGGTTGTTTTTGTGGCTGTTTACATGATGAAAGGGGGATTTTAAGAAATGGGTATCCTTACCTTGCTAGTATTTTCCCCTGTCATTGGCATTCTGGCTTTGCTGTTTACGAAAAATTCGGATGATCCAAAACGCCCGCAAGTACTGTCATTGATGGCAGCCTTTGTTCCTCTCCTCCTTTCTGTTCTGGTATTTGTCCAGTTTCAGGCCGGGAACAGCCTGACAGAGCAGGTATCGTGGATGACGTTTCAGGTGGTCGAGCGGACATTAACCCTGGATTATGAACTGGCAGCAAATGGATTTAGCGTGGTCTTGATTTTGCTGACCACGGTCGTTTCGTTACTTGCTATGCTATCAGCACGGTGGCTGATTGGCAAAGACGTAAAATGGTTTTTTATCCTCATGTTTATTCTGGAAATGGGAATTCTCGGGGTGTTTTCCGCGGATAACCTGATCCTTTTCTTCGTATTTTTCGAAATTACCCTTATTCCGATGTTTTTTTTGATCGGCAAATGGGGCGGCACGGATCGGGAGGAAGCAGCCTTTCGCTATATCATTTATAACGGTTTGGGATCGATGCTGCTCTTACTGGCGATTACCGTTATATTTGTGAATGCTGGCAACACGAATTTTTCAGTCGTGGCGGAATATTTCACCCGCGGGGAACAGGAAGGTCTTCAGCTGGGAATCGCCATCGCATTATTGCTTGCCTTTGGCGTCAAACTGCCCATTTTCCCGCTTCATTCCTGGATGGTCAAGGTCCACGTCCATGCACCACCGTCTCTGGTGATGATTCATGCAGGGGTATTGTTAAAAATCGGTGCTTATGGACTGATCCAATTCGGGGTAGCCTTCTTTCCGGAGGCTTTTGGAAAACTGGCACCGGTGATCGCCATCCTGGGATTAATAAATCTATTGTACGGGGCTTTTCTGGCCTTTGTGCAGAATGAGTTGCGGGCGGTGCTTGCGTATTCGAGTATTTCCCATATGGGCCTGATTCTCCTTGGGATGGCTGCTCTTAATGAGGCAGGCATTCAGGGGGCGATCTTTCAGGCCGTATCACATGGGTTAATTTCTGCATTATTTTTCCTGCTCGTAGGAATTTTGCTCGTGCGGACACAGACGACCCGTTTGGAACGACTGAGCGGTCTTGCCCGATTAACCCCGCTGCTCGCAGGATTTTTCCTGGCAGCCGCATTCGCAGGTTTTGGACTGCCTGGAATGAGTGGCTTTGTCAGTGAATTTACGGTTTTTCTCGGAATCTTTGAAAACATGCCCGTAGTTGGAGTGCTGGGAACACTAGGGTTAATCATGACCGTGGTCTATTTCCTTAGAGCCATACTAAATATGACATTCGGAAGCTATCGAAATACCTTTGGAAATCTTAAAGACTTAAACATGGATGAAGGGCTCTCAGCGACGACTTTGCTTCTGTGTATCATTGGCATCGGCGTATTTCCGAACTCGATTGCACGGACCATCCAGCAGACACTTGAAACCATACTTATGGGGATAGGAGGCTAAGTCATGGATTTACAAACATTACGAAGCTTTGAATGGGGAATGATGGCACCAGAGTTCACCATTTTAATTGCGGGAATTTTGCTGTCCCTGATAGATTTATTTGGAAAAAAACAGTGGAAGAGGCATTTGCCTTGGCTTGCCATCATCAGCATTGGAATTTCTATCCTCTTCTTAGCGTTTCAGGCTGGGCATCCGTATGTGTCCATTCTCTATGATACGTATGTCTTTGACCCGTTTTCCTTTTACTTCAAATTCATCCTGCTGCTGGGGAGTCTGCTGATCTTCCTGATGATTTTATCAAGATCTGCTCATCAGGAAATTGAAGATAAAGGCGAATATGTCTACTTGCTTCTGGCGGCATTACTGGGAACCATGATGATGGCGTCCAGTGCCGACCTGATTACTCTGTTTGTAGGACTGGAGCTGCTGTCTTTATCCTCTTACATTATGGTTGGACTGCGGAAACAGCATGCTCACTCCAATGAAGGAGCGCTGAAATATGTGATAAATGGAGGAATTGCGACAGCTTTTACGCTTTTCGGCATGAGTTACGTCTACGGAGTATCAGGATCAACCAAACTTGTCGATATTTCCCGGGAAATGTCCGGTTCACTCGGAAGTGGGGAGCCGGTTGCCCTCATAGGATTTATCATATTGTTTATTGGACTCGGCTTTAAAATTTCCACCGTGCCCTTTCATATGTGGACTCCGGATGTGTACCAGGGTGCTGCGACTCCGGTCAGTGCGTTTTTAAGTGTCATTTCCAAAGCAGCTGGGTTTATGATCATCATTCGACTCTTTTGGGACCTTTTCCATTCCATTGGGGTGGCAGCAGAAAATGAGGCCCTTTTTGAAGCGATGTTTGGGTTTGTCGCTACCGTTTCTATTTTAACGATGGTGGTGGGAAATATTATCGCCCTCAGACAGCGGAACATGAAGCGGCTTCTTGCGTATTCAAGCATTGGCCACGCCGGTTATATCCTGATCCCGCTTGTCTCGTTAACACCGATGTCCCTGGAAAATATCTGGTTTTATCTCCTTGCCTATGTGTTTATGACGATAGGAGCCTTTATGGTGGTATACATACTGGAAGAGCAGAAAGCATCAGAGGATGTATCCATTTTCACAGGTTTATATAAAAAATCTCCCGGATTAGCTGTCGTGATGACCCTTTTCCTTGCTTCACTGGCTGGAATCCCGGGGACTGCAGGATTTATTGGAAAGCTGAATATTTTTATAGGAGCGGTGATCGCAAACCCCGCTCAATATCTGTTAGCCGGAATGATGGCACTTATGACCGTGATATCCTATATTTATTATTTCAATATATTCGTCCAGATGTTTATCCGCAGACCACACGAGGAAGAGGCGCCCAGGATTACGGTGCTGCAGTGGACTCCTTTACTCCTCTGTCTCATCGGCACCATTGGACTGGGAATTTTCCCGTTTTTAGCCTTGAACTTCTTTTCATAATCCAATCGAATTGACATTGCCCGCCTTTCTGTTGCAAAGTAAATAGAGATAATACAGGAGGGTCGAAATCATGGAATCAATTGGAATAACAGCACTAACAGGCTTAGTTTCACATATTGTATTTTTTGTGCTTACATGGAAGGTTCTCGAGGGAATGCGGATGGAACAGTTTTTCAAAAAAGGCAAGGTCATGGAAGCCCGGATCTTGTTTATCCTTGTCTGCATAACCATCGGGACAACAGCCAGCAACTTCTTCCTGGATATCCTTTCCTGGGCACAGGATTTAATCTATTTATTTTAAAGGTACAATGGAGATAGCAGAGGACGCTTGATCTTCTGCTATTTTTATTAGGCTTTAATCCCCTAAATCCCGGAAAATAAGCGTGGAATTCAGGCAAATAAAAACCATCTTAAGCAGGGACTTTTCACCGAAATCTTCATCTGAAAATACTTCCCCATGTTTAAACCTTCGCCCAATTGCCCATAATGAAGACTAAAAAGTACGGGAGAGGGATTTCTTATGAATAAAATCTATAAAAAAGCCATCATATCTATTAGTCTATTAATTTTCTTTATGAACCTCAATCTGACTGCCCCCGAGGCTGAGGCGTCCCATCATCTGCAGCCATTAAATGAGATCTATTCGTTTTTTCAGAATGAGCAATTAAAGCTTACAGAGTGGCAGGTCCTGATGCGTGATAAGGTAAAGCTGGAATCCGGAAGTGTGGAGCAAATTTTGAACCGTCAATTCCCTGATGCGTCCGTTGATGTTCAAAAGCTGGATAACCAGGCCGAAAAAATTATAATAAACAACCATAATAAAATAGGCGGCTTTACCGAACAGTTATCCATAGTGCACCAGAAAAATTCTGCTACAGCTGAATTTAAATATGTACTAACAGGAAAAAAGTGGGGCGAAAATGTCGAAAAAAGGGTAAGACAAACATTAAATCAGCAAGTTTTGCGATTATTCGACAAAATGCCTGCGATTTTCACTTGTATGAGGGCACAAACTAGTGATAATATTAAAAGTAATTATTTGGTTGATAAATTTCAGGAACAGACGAACATGGATAAGCTTAAAACGTTGAATGAAAAAAATTTTAACACCGTATCAGGATATATTCACAAATGGACGATAGATGAAATACCTATATCACAGAGAGAAAAAATGAATGTTCAAATGGCTGTACGAAACGGTTTGGCGCATGGATCGAATGTCATTATAGGAACGCCAATCCTTGTAACTGAATATTAATATAGTGAAAATGAGGACGCGGAGGGGAAAGTATTGGATAAAATCATCGTAAGTGGTGGGAGGCAGCTTAAGGGTACCGTGAAGGTCTCCGGTGCTAAAAATGCTGTCCTGCCCGTCATTGCAGCAAGTATAATGGCAAGTGAAGGCAAAAGTGTGATTCATGAAGTACCAGCACTCGCTGATGTGGAAACCATGAGTGAAGTGATTCGAAACATGAATGTGAACGTATTATCTCATGATCATACACTCGTTATAGATTCAGCAAGACCTTTAACAACAGAAGCACCACTCGAATACGTAAGAAAAATGCGCGCATCTGTCCTTGTTTTAGGTCCTCTTCTTGCACGCTATGGCCACGCGAAAGTAGCCATGCCGGGTGGCTGTGCAATTGGCTCCAGACCCATTGACCAGCATTTGAAAGGCTTTGAAGCGATGGGAGCCAAAGTACATGTTGGAAATGGTTTTGTTGAAGCCTATACAGACGGTCGATTAAAAGGTGCAAAAATATATTTAGACGTCCCAAGTGTAGGCGCCACAGAGAATGTTATGATGGCCGCCGCACTGGCTGAAGGAAAAACCATACTGGAAAACTGCGCCAGAGAGCCCGAAATTGTTGACCTGGCCAATTTCTTAAATAAGATGGGGGCTAAAGTCATTGGTGCCGGAACCGAAACGATCAAAATTGAAGGTGTAGACTCTCTTAAAGGAACCGAGCACACAACTATTCCGGACCGAATTGAAGCCGGAACATTTATGGCTGCAGCTGCCATCACACGTGGAAATGTTTATGTTAAAGGCGCAGTCGCCGATCATTTGACCTCAACCATATCAAAACTGGAAGAGATGGGGGTCATTATTGAAGAGGAAGAAGAAGGGCTACGCGTAATAGGCCCTGAAGAACTTAAGTCGGTCAATGTAAAAACGCTGCCATATCCGGGATTCCCTACAGATATGCAGCCACAGATTATGACACTCGCGATGAAAGCAGAAGGCACAAGTGTCATTAGTGAAACGGTATTCGAAAACCGTTTTATGCATGTCGAGGAATTCGGACGGATCAACGGAAATATTCGTATCGAAGGCAGAAGCGCAATCGTTGAAGGTCCAGTTGACCTGCAGGGAGCTGAAGTTACAGCAACCGACCTGCGTGCAGCCGCAGCTTTAATCATAGCCGGATTAGTAGCTGACGGTTATACACGTGTGACCGAATTAAAGCATCTGGACCGTGGATACGTAAACATTGTAGGTAAGCTGAAACAATTGGGTGCAGATATTATCCGGGTAAGAGATGCCTCTGAAGAACAAGAGGAAGAAGAAGTGATGACAGAAGCTGATGATCAGATTAGCTCATTATAATCAGAATGGAATAGGCTGAAGGGAGAACAGACGGGTTGGATTTTCCAATTCGTCTGTTTTTATGTTGCAGCTCTTATCTATGCCCGTAGCGGAGGAGGTTCAAATTCCAGACGGTTTGGATGAATCATGGCAATGTTGGCTTAAACCTGGATTTTCCGGATTAATGGTAGCTAAGCCGGATTAAAACAGAGGATCTATGCGGAATCAGAAATGAATCGGATTCATTCCATCAAATTCCGCTTAATGATTTACAAAGCGGACAGAAAATTACGAAAACAGGATGAATGAATTTCAGAAATGAATGAAAAAAATTGAAAATAGGCGGAAAAAGCGGTCCTGCTGGCATAAAAGCAGTTCTATCGGCATAAAAAATTAAATTCCGGCTCAATTAACGCAAATGGAGATCAATCCTGTTCAATCCGGCTTAATTCCCATAATTTCGGATTAATCCCCCACCCCACCCCATCCCATCATATCTCAATCCACCATATCCCATCCCGCCACATCCCGGCCACCTCCGCCAATACAAAGCTCAATCCCCACCATAACTCTTCCCCAGCCCCCAGCACAAAATCATCTGCAAATCCCCCATTGCCCTCCCGAATTTTGTAGAAAAATGACATATAGAATGATAATATAGACGTATTACAAATGTATGAGGATTCATACAAAATATAGAAACATTAGATTGAGGTTATGCTTAAATGAATGAGGAGATTGTCGTAAATACCGATAGCTGCTATTGGCTGGCAGAGGAAAAAGCAGCCGACTATTTTAATAGATTATATGACCAGGTCCACCAAAAGACGTATATCCCGCCGCTGATAACAGATCTGAAATCCTGGAATCATCACCGCCGTCATCGTCATTCCCTTTTTTCTTTATTTTCATCACACAGAAAAAAGCCTGAAAGCTATAACCATTATGTAAAAAGGCTGGAACAGAAAGGGAAGCTCGATGACTATTTGGAGCGGAGTGTTTCCTATATTTACCTCAGAGATATGGGCAAGGATTTAAGTTCACCAAGTACCCGGATAAAGGTTGGGAATGTCGTGGAGCATCTGAAAAAGCAAATTTCCCAACGAAAAGTAAGCGATTTGGATGCTGAGCAGTTTAATATTGCCTGGCTGTACCGGATTGCTCAGAAATATCAGTTTGAGTCCACAATGATCTGGTTTATCGAGAAACTGAAGACAATCTCCTCCGTCATCCCGGCAGAAATGGATGCTGAAAAGGCTCAGCTAAAACTCATTAAAATCATTACCGGCGTAATAATTAATGAGCTGGAGGAAAAGGGGAAGGGAATGTCGCCCGAGGAGCTTTCCCGGACTCTGGATACAGCTGTCAGGCTCGGCTATGCTTATGGTCTGACCTATCCATTCATTGATGATTTACTGGACAGCAAGGTTTTATCAGAGGAAGAGGCAAAACGCTATTCCGAAATGATTCGGACAACCTTGGTAACGGGATCAGTACCAGCTCTAGGCAAGTGGCAAGGGACTAACAGACATTTGGTTCAATTTGCTCATGCAGAACTGAAAAAAGCCTTTGAATATATCAAAAATCATCAGACCGAAACTACGAAAAACAACTTTTTGGAACAGGCATATGTGTTTTTCCATGCACAGGAGGAAGACCGGAATAAGGATTTGTCCAATGGCCGTTATACCAACGAGGAGATCTTCATTCCTGTCATACTTAAATCGGCTTCATCCCGTTTGATGATCCATGTGATAACCAGTGGTGAAAATACGGAAGGCCTGGACCAGCACACCTTTTATTACGGCATATACAACCAGCTTTCAGATGATCTGAGAGACATGTACAGTGACCTGGAAGAGGGTACGGTAACTCCATATACCTATTATTTAAAACACCATAAAGAACGCCCCGACCTGATCAATCCATTTGAATTATACTGGGCCGTTACCCATAACCTGATTCATAACATCTATCACTCAGACCCAAAAACATGTGACGTCATTCTGGGACGTGCCATCAATGGTCTGAAACGGTTAAAAGCACAGTTTGGTACCGAAAAATATCATGAATTAATGAATCAATTTGCCTCGGGGATTCCGAAGCTCAACAACCTGGTACAAAAGATAAGTCGTAAAGTGGACGATGTGGCATTTTTAGATAAATTAATCAGAGATCAGCTGATTGCCGACCTACGAAACAGCAGCAGGGAACAGGAGGAATTTTTCCAAAGCATTGAGGAAATTCATCCCCGGATTAACCAAATGTTAACGATGCCTGAAGAGGATGCATTCCCGCAGGATCCCATTATTGATGCGGCCAATTACAGTCTGAGCGGGGATGGGAAGCGGCTCCGGCCGATTGTGACCTGGATGATGGGTGTGCATGGATATGGCCTGAAAAGTTCGGAAATGGAGCCATTAATCAAATCCTTGGAATACATGCATACCGCTTCCCTGATATTTGATGATCTTCCATCTCAGGACAATGCAACGATCCGAAGAGGAAAGCCCACCCTGCATCAGGTATATCGTACAAGTATCGCGGAATTAACGGCGCTCTTTATGACGCAGCGGGCGGTCAGGGAGGAGACGAAGCTTGATGGCTTTGACGCAGACACCGTTCTTAAGGTGATTCACTATTCCACCAAATCAACTGAGGAAATGTGTAAGGGCCAGGTGATGGATCTAAACGCAAAAGGAAAAGATCTGACCCTGGACGAAATGAACACCATTTCCTTTTATAAAACCGGTCTTGGATTTGAAGTTGCCCTCGTTCTTCCAGCGATGCTTGCCCAGGCTGGAGAAAGCGAGATCAGTGCTCTGAAAAAATTCTCCCGCCATTTCGGGATTACCTTTCAGATTAAAGATGATCTGCTGGATGTGGAAGGAGATCAGCAGCAAATCGGAAAAAATACCGGTATCGACGCCGAGAACAACCATTCAAACTTTGTCTCCATTTTAGGAGCAGAAGGGGCCAGAAAAGCAATGTGGGATCATTATTGTGAGGCCATGGACGCCTTGCAGGAAGTCCCCCGGAATACCGCCTTTTTAAAGCAACTGTTAACCTATTTTGTAAACCGCAATCATTAATCCGAATATCGTAAAAGAATATAGCAAATGATGGACAGGTCTATTTTGGGCCTGTCTATTTTTTTGGTAAAAATCACTTTATTCCTCGTTTTACGTATACCTATGGCAATGGACCGATTTGTTTTATATATGAGGATTAAATCAGTCGTTAGAGGACGAATTCCGAATGAATCCGCTCAATTCAGTCATATAGAGCACAATTGAAGCTGTGCGAGATTAAAAGAGAAATTTTAAGTTGAATTAAAGTTTCATCGGATCAATTCTATAAAATCCAGCTCAATTTTACCGAAACCAGCTCAATCCTTTCGAAAATTGGATCAATTCATTTAAAAACACGCTGAATTATTTCTAAGTTAGGCTCAATCTCCTTGAAAAGGGCTCAATCACCTTGAAAAGGGCTCAATCTCTTTGAAAATGGCTCAATCAGCGACGCAACAGGACAAATGATAAAATTCCCCGATCAAAAACACACCTCAATAAGTGGGGATTTCGCCACTGACCACAATCAAGTGTCATTTTAAAACGCTAGTCGAATACATATTTTACGTGGCAAACAAATCCACAATTTTTAGTTCTATCAAATCGGCCTCACGAATAAATATTTTAGTAGATTGAGAAAGGAGGCCGTATGCAGTGAACATCAAAAAGGTCAGTATATTCGCCGCACTTGTCATGATTGCCATCGTTGTCATTATCCCCACCGCTATTGTGACCCCCTTTATCGGTGCAGGAACCAACGATAATTATCAGGTGAAAACAACAGCCGCAAAAGATTCACCAGATGAACAGGCAGCCGCAAAAGAGGATTCCTACGTTGTCTCCGTTTTCCGTTCTCAGGAAGAAACGGTCGATAACGTACCCCTGGAGAAATACGTCGCAGGAGTAGTAGCCTCCGAAATGCCTGCAGAGTTTGAGCTCGAGGCTCTCAAAGCACAGGCGCTCGCAGCCAGAACATATATTGTGAAGTATGTGCTGAATAAAGAAGAGAATCAAAAACAGGAGCCCATCACAGACACGGTTCAGCATCAGGTTTACAAAAGCGAGTCCGAACTGAAGGAGCAATGGAAGGGGGACTTCACCTGGAAAATGAAGAAGATCAAGAAGGCAGTCAAGGCCACCCGGGGAGAAATTATTACGTATAAGGGCAACCCCATTACCCCTTCCTTTTTCTCAACCAGCAATGGCTATACCGAAAACGCCGAGGATTACTGGCAAAACCCAGTCCCTTATTTAATCAGTGTGGAAAGCCCGTGGGATCAGCAGTCTCCTAAATTTGAAGATCAGAAAATCGTGACCATTAAAGAAGCTGAAAAAGCACTCGGAATCAACTTCAGCTCCAATCCGGTTTTAAAGGATATCAAGCGTACCAGCAGCAACAGAGTCGAATCCATTAAAATTGCCGGTAAAAATTTCACTGGCCGCGAAGTTCGGGAAGCTTTAGGCCTCCGATCCAGTGACTTTAAAATTCAGCATAAAAACGAGCATCTCATTTTCACCACGAAAGGCTACGGTCACGGCGTCGGCATGAGCCAATACGGCGCAAACGGAATGGCCAAGGAAGGCAATACGTATAAAGATATTATTAAACATTACTATAAAGGAACAAAAATTTCCCAAATTGAATCCAACGCTGAACGTGTGATGGTGTTGAACGAATAGCGGGCCTGTGCGGGTCCGTTTTTTGTTTTGTCGAAAGGGAGTTGAGGCTTGGAGCTGGCTTTCTGAGACTTGGCTTGGGGGTGTGCTGTCTGCGGTAGTGCTCGTGCTCGCTCATGCATGTGGTCGTGTTCAGGCCCGGGGTGTGCTTGGGATGGGCTTGAAGTCGGCTTGATTGGATTAATTTTGGATTAATTGGATTGAATTTGGTTTGATTGGATTGAGTTTGGATTGATTCTATGATTTTTGGCTTAATTATCGTTCATTCGGATTAAATCAATCCCTGGAGGATGAATCTACGGGGAATCCGATTGATACAGGTAATTTTGGCACAATGATTTCCAAAAGTGGACGAATTATTTTTGAAATTGGATTAATTATTTTATAAATAGGACGAATCAGTGGTAATCTGGACAGAAAACCGGGAAAGTCGATGAATTAGTAAAAAACAGGATGGATTGAAGATGATGCAGCTTAATTCCAACCGGCCTGGACGAAAAGCTGCCATTTCAGATGAAACCACACCATAAAGGCTTAAATCCGATAATAACGGAACAATCCCTCCTATATAAGATGAATTCATCCAAAAACAGGATTAAATATTTCCTGATTCGGCTTAATTTATTTCAAAACAGGCATAATCCACCTCTGCTCCGGACGAATTCTCGATGAAACAGCTCAAATAACAATTAATCGGACGAATTCCCGATGAAACAGCTCAAATAACAATCAACCGGACGAATTCCCGATGAAACAGCTCAAATAACAATCAACCGGACGAATTCCCGATGAAACAGCTCAAATAACAATTAATCGGACGAATTCCCGCTGAAGCGGCTCAAATAACAATCAACCGGACGAATTCCCACCGATACGGCTAAAATAATAAACAAAAGGACGAATGATATCAAAATTATCCCATTTCACAACAAAAAAGACGATTTCAAAATTTCCACCCCTATTTCCAAGTTCAAAGCCGAAAAAAACTACAACCATTCTTCCATTTTCTTATATCAACCATCGACAAAAATTCAATTTTGCCCATTCGCATTCGCTGAACCGGCAAGGTAAAATGAGCAAAAAGGAGATGGACGAAATGATTGTAAAGCAAAGGGAAATGCCATTGATTATTCCTCAGCTGCAGGCACTGGATTACAGGTTGCCGGAACAGCATTTGAAGAGACCTATTATCAGGGGGGAATTAAGTAAACAGATCATCGGCTATCAGGGGGAGAAGTCGGTGGATTATCAGCTCAGCCATTTGCCTCTGAACAAATACTACATCTTACATAATCTGCGACTGCCGGATAACAAAAGTTTCTTTCAAATCGATACGTTACTGCTTTCGTATTACTATATCTTAAATATGGAGATAAAAAATTTTGGAGGGTCCATCTATTTTGATGATCATTTTGGACAGGTGATCCAAACGCAAAATGGAAAAGAAAAGGCCTTACCTGATCCCATCTATCAAATAAATAGACAGGAGCTGCAATTGGAGAAATGGCTGAGAAGACACAATTTCCCTTTTGTACCTATAGAATCTATCGTAGTATTTGGTAATGCCAACACGACCATAAAAGCAGAGCCGGGAAGTCCGGCCTTTGAAAAGGTGATGCACAGCGCTAAAATACTTAAAAAGCTAGAGGAATTTGATCAGAAGTATAAGTATGCTTCATTGAAACGGAATCAAGTCCAAAGTATATCGGATACTCTCATAAAGGAGCATACCCCCAAAAGGCAGGATATACTAAGGAAATATTCGATATCTGAGTCTGAGGTTATTAAGGGAACCCGCTGCCCGCGATGTTCTGCCGTGCCGATTCAGCGTCAAAAGAGGAAGTGGATTTGCCATAAGTGCGGATTCTCTTCCAAAAAGGCACATCTCGACTCACTTCAGGATTATGCCCTTCTGTTTAGCCCCACAATAACCAACCAGCAATTTCGGGAATTTTTCTCCATCCCAAGCCCTTCCACTGCATCCAAAATGCTGGCGAACTCGGAATTTAAAAAGAACGGACATACAAAAGGAACAAAATATACGATTCCTCTTAATTTTTAAATTTATATATGACTTGGAAATCTTGTAAAAAATGCAGGCAGTCGCCCCCGTCAGCATAAGCAGACATCCATGGAGCGACCTGGATTCAGCTGCCACCAGAAGGGAGAAAGTGTATGTCTTCCTAGCCGGACAGCCATCCATGATATAAACTTTTTTTAAAAAAACGCATAAATAATTCACTTTGTCGAAAAATAAGTCCAAAAAAATTTTGAAAATAAGGTATATATCTTCCTCAATCTGCTCAGAATGGTTGCTGAGGTGGTGATAAAATGAATGAGGAAGGAAAGAATCCTAACTCAAAAAATTCCGGATGGAGGAAGTTAGTACGCAAAAAGTGGTTTTATCCAGCAGTTTATTTAACATTTGCAGCATTGGTTTTAACTGGAGTTATCTGGTACCAAAATGCAGCGGTTGATTTACCAGACGAAGAAGCACAGGACCAGACCGATCAGCTGGACTCTGAAAACACAGACCAGGTTGGTGAACGTCCTGAAGGCGATTCAGTTCCAGTCATCGAGCAAGATGAGCAAGTTATGATGCCTGTAGCCAATGCAAAGCAAACAGAGATTGTAACGAAATTCTACGACTACAATGCATCAGAAAAAGAGCAGGAACAGGCACTCGTCCTTTACAATAATAAGTATTACCAAAGTAAAGGAATTGATATCGCATCCACGAATGAAGAGCCATTTGATGTAACAGCTGCATTGAGTGGTAAGGTTACTGATGTGAAAGACGATCCGTTGCTGGGTATGGTTGTTGAGTTAACTCACGAAAATGGCGTGACCACCAACTATGCAAGTCTTGAAGATGTAACCGTCGATTCTGGAGCAAAAGTTGAGCAGGGAGACGTCATTGGAACTGCTGGTCAAAACCTTTATGGACAAGCCAATGGTATTCATGTACATTTTGAATTGCGTAAAGACGGAACCCGCGTGGATCCGGAAGATTATTTTAACAAATCTTTAAGTGAAATTAAACTTCCTTCAGACGGAAATGAAGAAGATGGAGATCAGGAAGACGGAAATGAAGAGGATGGCACCGAAGAAGATGGAGCATCTGAGGATGGAGCTTCTGAAGACGGAGCAACCGGTGACGAGGCATCTGATGAAGAAACTTCTGGTCAGGAAGAAAATACCGATGACCAGGGAGACTCAGATGAAGAAGACAACGGTTCAGACGATGAAGAAGATGACTCCACCGATGTACAGCCTGAATCTTCTGCATCCTCCGCAACTGCATAAGGATTGATGAAAAAGACTGTCTCAGTGAGGCAGTCTTTTTTTTGGCTCATCCCTTTTCTCACGCATGGACTGTCCGTAGTATCCCCACTTCAAGTCCTGGAGTTACGCCAACAAGACTATGTGGCCCCTCCACTGATGGAAGTTTGACTTTATGATAAAATCAACTCATTGGCCCTAAAAGGAAGTCCGGCCGATCAGACGAATTCATCAAGTGAAGGGGTGTGGAGACTACATAAAATGGAGCAAACAAACCACCAGCACGCATATACTGTGAAGGATTCTCAATTTTGGCTAATCACCATCAGCCTGGCTGTTTCATCGTTTTTTGTTTTTGCGGCTATGTATTCGACCCAGCCGCTATTGCCTTTATTTGTACGGGAATTTGATGTTTCAGTATCCGTCTCTTCCCTTTCCGTGTCCCTGACCATCATTGGATTGATTATCGGATTGATTGTCCTCGGATTTTTATCGGACCGTAACGGGCGTACGATGTTTATTAAATTATCTCTGGCAGGGGCAGCGATCCCCTTTTTGTTGATTCCATTATCAGAGTCCTTTTTATTATTCCTGATTTTTCGATTTTTACAAGGCTTTGCATTAGCGGGGCTTCCTGCTGCTGCGCTGGCATATCTAATGGAGGAAATGGACAAAAGCAGCCTC
The DNA here is from genome assembly GCF_010092505.1 of Virgibacillus sp. MSP4-1. NCBI lineage: Bacteria > Bacillati > Bacillota > Bacilli > Caryophanales > Bacillaceae > Virgibacillus > Virgibacillus sp. MSP4-1. The sequence goes on along the minus strand of NZ_CP048021.1, from coordinate 2,320,161 downwards.
CCGCTGGCAACAGCCCTGTATATATCCAGCAATGCGCTTGGAGGGATGGTCGGACGCTTTATGACAGGCTATGTTTCGGACCATTTATCCTGGGAAATGGCGTTTTACCTATTAGGCGGATTGGGGTTTGTGGTGTTAGTGGCGGTTTTATTTATGCTGCCGCGCTCGCGTTATTTCACACCCAGCCAACAAACTTTTTCCCGGGATATAAAAGGCTTTCTGTATCACTTAAAAAACCCGGGACTACTGTGGATTTTTGGAATCGGAGTCGTCATCCAGCTTTCGTTTACCGGAATCTGGACGTATTTGCCGTTTCATTTGGAAGGCCCGCCGTTTTCGTTGTCCTTAGAAGCGATATCCTATCTGTTTTTGGCTTATGGACTCGGAGTTGTCGGTTCACCTGTTGCCGGCTGGCTTTCAGGGCGATTTGGGATTTTAACGGTACGGGCAGCCGGAATTGTCGTTATGACATTGGGGATTCTGATGACCCTGGCATCCTCGATATGGATTGTGGCGATAGGGCTTTGCATCACCTGTCTGGGCTTTTTCACCGCCCACTCCATTACCGCCTCATCCGTGGGATTTGAGGTGACCCATCATAAAGGGAGTGCCTCCAGTCTTTATCTCGTATTCTATTATGTCGGTGTTTCACTCGGAAGCTCAGCTTTGGGGCCACTATGGAATGCGGCAGGCTGGACAGGGATTGTGATCACGCTAAGTTGTATTCCTGTAGTATATACATTAACCCGATATATCGTCGTCAGGAATAGGAAGCAAAATGAAGCGGAAAGCAACTTTACAAACGTTCATGGATAACCGAAAAGCATCTATCCTATGAAACTGAAGCCAGCAACCCCCGCAAAAGCGAATTTTGAAAAAGAAAACTGCACCTCAATGAATGGATCAGGTCCATATGGAGGTGCAGTTTGTTTACGGCTGCGATAATTATTAAGTAAACGATTTTGTGGGATAAGAAATCCGGAGTGCCCACGTCCGGATCCAGCGCCCAGCGCCCAGCGTGACTTCCTTCACCTTCGTCCGATACGTCAACATCGACTCACGCTGTTCGTCGTGTTTCCTTTATCTCCTCCGGCTCAGTCGAGTCCATACGTCGCTAAACGGGCGCTTTCGCCTTTGTTATTAATTTTTCATACTTGCCGGGATTTCGGTTAAATCAATGTTCCATACGACCGGCAGCCAGAAGTATATGGCAAGGGCAACGAGGAGCACGCCGATGATGTTCAGCGCCAAACCTGCTTTCGCCATATCAGGAATCCGTAAGTACCCTGAGCCGAACACGACCGCGTTTGGCGGTGTAGCAACCGGCAGCATAAAGGCACTTGAAGCTGCAACGGCCGCAGCGATCATCACGGCGTAAGGGTGGATCCCCAGAGCAACGGCCAGGGAAGCCATAATTGGATACATCATATTGGCAGTCGCTGTGTTGGAGGTTACCTCGGTCAGGAAAATAACCATGGCTGCTACCGCTAACAGGATAAGGAAAATATTGATTCCATCCAGGATGCTTAGCTGACTTCCAATCCATTCGGAAAGTCCGGAACTGCTGAATCCGCTCGCAATCGCAAGACCTCCGCCAAATAGCAGAAGAATCCCCCACGGAAGCTTCACAGCCGTATTCCAATCCAGCAAATAATCGCCTTTTCGATTTTTGGATGGAATGATAAATAGAATCACCGCAGCCGTAATCGCAATAATCGCATCATTAATATTTTCATTGATTTGTGTAAGCAAAAACGAACGGCTGATCCAGGCAAAAGCGGCCAGAACGAAAATAACCATAACCCCTTTTTCCTCAAAAGAGGCGCTGCCTAACTTTTCTTTTTCATTCTTAATCACTTCTCGTCCGCCAGGCAAATGCTTAAATTTAAGAGGATAGGATACTTTCACCAGATAATACCAGATAATGAAAATAAAAATCCACGCAATAGGCACCCCGAAAAGCATCCAGCCGGCAAAGGTGATCTCGATATCGTACATATTGTTAATGACCCCCGCCAGTGCAGTGTTAGGCGGAGTCCCGATTAAGGTCGCCATTCCGCCCACAGAAGCGGAATAGGCAATCCCCAGCATCAGCGCCTTTCCAAATCCGAAGTTTTCCTGAGAGGTATCAATTGAATGGTCATCCTTTAATTGATCGGCCACCTGATAAATAATCGCAAGCCCGATCGGAACCATCATCATAGAGGTTGCCGTATTGGAAATCCACATCGATAAAAATCCGGTAGCCACCATAAACCCAAGAATAATCCGCTCTGAATTCGTACCAATGACAGAAATGATCGATAGGGCAATTCGCCGGTGCAGATTCCATTTTTCCATAGCCAGGGCAATCATAAAGCCGCCCATAAATAGAAAAATTGTGTCATCCCCATAGGAAGAGGTCGTCGCCCCGATATCAAGTCCGCCAGTAAGTGGAAAAAGGACAATCGGTAACAAGGAGGTAACAGGAATAGGCACTGCCTCCGTAATCCACCAGATTGCAATCCATATCGTACTGGCCAGAACCGCAACACCGGCATCGGACAAGCCATCAGGATGGAAAAATTGTAACGTTAAAAAGAACAGAACAGGACCAAGAATCAGACCAATCATCTGTCCGGGTTTAAATAGCCGGTCCCCATTTCCGTTATTATTTCCATTTCCACGGTTGTTCTCGCGCCGAATCGTGTTCGGATTCGTCCCTTCAGACCCCAGACTCGATGAAGAGGGCCGGGCAAAAAAACGCAGCAAATCCTTGGCCTGGTTATGCATATCCCATAACCAGTTCCATGCAGCTGTCATCATAGCATCATCTCCTTTGTCGTATAATTAGTAGCAGCTAGAATAGTAGTTATTTGAAAGAAGAGAAAAATTCGATTACTGCAAACAATATCAAAAATTTTCAAAATTTTAAAGGAAAAACCATTTGAATATAAATGGAGAATGCATCGTCACATTCGTTCAACTGGTGTCATGTATAAGTTTCCGGCTTTAATCAGTTGGGGCCGGATCAAGTGCTTGATGTTTGGATTGGGTTAATTGCTGGATGTTTGGATTGATTGCCTGGTGTTTGGATTAATAGCTGGATGTTTGGATTAATTGCTTGGTGTTTGGATTAATAGCTGGATGTTTGGATTAATTGGACGGAATTGGGATTAATTACTCGGGGTCGGGCTTAATTGCTCGGAACGTGGCTTAATAATCTGAATTCCGGCTTAATCAGCAATTTAAATGAATAATCCTCATCTATTTGGCAGAATGACCCGAAAATTGGCTGAATAACCCTCAAACTGGCTGAATCCATTTGAAAATTGGCTTAATTAATTTTAAAAATGGATCAATTAATTCAAAAACACGCTTAATACCGTTTGAATCGGCTCAATTTTCAGTAAAACAGCTTAATTGCTTGGAAATAGGCTCAATCGATCAGAATCGGGATTAATTGGACGTAACATGGCTTAATAATGTGAATTCCGGCTTAATAAGCAATTTATATGAATAATCTTCATCTATTTGGCAGAATGACCCGTAAACTGGATGAATAACCCTCAAACTGGCAGAATCCATTTAAAAATTGGTTGAATTAATTTTAAAAATGGATCAATTAATTCAAAAACGCGCTTAATACCGTCTGAATCGGCTCAAATCTGAGTAAAACAGCTTAATTACTTGAAAACAGGATCAATCGATCAGAATCGGGATTAATTGGACGCAACATGGCTTAATAATGTGAATTCCGGCTTAATAAGCAATTTAAATGAATAATCTTCATCTATTTGGCATAATGACCCGGAAACTGGATGAATAACCCTCAAACTGGCAGAATCCATTTAAAAATTGGTTGAATTAATTTTAAAAATGGATCAATTAATTTAAAAACACGCTTAATACCGTTTGAATCGGCTCAATTTTCAGTAAAACAGCTTAATTGCTTGGAAATAGGCTCAATCGATCAGAATCGGGATTAATTGGACGTAACATGGCTTAATAATGTGAATTCCGGCTTAATAAGCAATTTATATGAATAATCTTCATCTATTTGGCAGAATGACCCGTAAACTGGATGAATAACCCTCAAACTGGCAGAATCCATTTAAAAATTGGTTGAATTAATTTTAAAAATGGATCAATTAATTCAAAAACGCGCTTAATACCGTCTGAATCGGCTCAAATCTGAGTAAAACAGCTTAATTACTTGGAAATAGGATCAATCCCTGAGATTCAAGCTCAATCCAGCAACATCCCGCTCAATCCCTGAGATTCAAGCTCAATCCAGCAACATCCCGCACAATCCCAAAGAACACCGCTCAATCCCAGCAATCCCCGCCCAATCTCAAAGCCACCACCCCCGGAAGCCCATCCTAGGAACCCCACCTAATAAAAAACCAACAAACACCTTGTCCCACGTGAATTTTAAGCATATTCGCACAGTTTCGTTAATAAAATGTTACAAACAAGTTCAAAGAAAGGTTTGAGGTGGGAAAGTGTGTGACGCAGCTAGAGGATTAGAGGGAATAGGAAACGGACTTCTGGATGGCAATCAAATTTACTACAGGTATCCCGGAAAAATCACCTTGTCTCATTTCACGCCTTTAAGAGATCCAACTCAGGGAGGCGAGTGGTGTGCACGATTACATCAAAGAGCGTACGATCAAGATAGGGAAATATATCGTGGAGACAAGGAAGACGGTCCGCGTAATCGCAAAGGAGTTTGGGGTTTCCAAGAGTACGGTCCATAAGGATTTGACTGAGCGGCTTCCGGAGATTAATCCGGAGCTTTGGAAGGAAGTGAAGGAAATTTTAACCTACCATAAGTCGATTCGACATCTGCGTGGTGGGGCCGCAACAAAGCAGAAGTACAATGATGAGGACAAAAAAGAGCCAGTTTGATCGGCATTTTTATTTCCTTAGGATGAACAACCATTCATTCGATGCATAAAGGATTTTCAGGCAGATCCAGCTTCCGGATGAAACTTTGCCATGTCGTATCGTTTAAATTCGTTTTTTAAAAAAAGTGAATAACACGCAGGTTTTCCGTTAAATTCAATTTTAACTTCTATGTTTAAAGTCATTCTATATGGGAGAAAAATCGGTAAGTCCAATCCCAATATAACGATTCAAAAAAACACCGTAGAATCACACCAGGGAACAGCACGAAGCCTCAATATATCAAAACAACAAGAAAAAACATCACGACAAAACCACTGCAAATGCCTTCGAAACAAAGCTTCCGGCAACCCAGATCACCTAACCCAAACTCCCACAATGAAAACCATTCCTTAGCGAACAGCCCCAAGCCGGGTTCTCCCGATATACTTAATGGACATGAGCCATATCTATCGCAAACTTGAGCAGATCCACGCAAACCCTAAGCAGATCCATGGCAAACCTAAGCAGATCTATGGCAAACCTAAGCAGTCTAAATTTTCAATCAGCGAACCAGCCGCCGCAGCACATCGGCATAGCGACAATCAACGACGCAGGACCATTTTGATTACATAAAACCTCTCTATCACGACAGCACCTGTACATCGACACAGCACTGAATATGACCGTTTCACCTATACCAGGGAAACGTCCGCTACTGCATCCGCATCTTCAGCACCAGTCAACGGATAATGCCTAAATTTTTTTCGAAAAAATATGAGACGATATGACAATTTTTATGTTAAAATGTAGAAATAGAGTAGTACGATTGCGGATAATAGGTGAAATATAAGATAGAAAGCTACGCAGGGAGGACGAATGGTTCATGTTTTCACGGGATATTGGCATCGATCTAGGAACAGCTAATGTACTCATTCATGTTAAGGGTAAAGGAATTGTTTTAAATGAGCCGGCAGTTGTTGCCATGGATCGAAACACAGGAAAAGTTTTGGAAGTTGGGGAAGCTGCCCGACGTATGATTGGACGTACTCCAGGAAATATTATTGCGATTCGGCCGTTAAAAGACGGCGTCATTGCTGATTTTGACGTGACGGAAGCCATGTTAAGGTATTTTATTGAAAAAATCAATGTGAGAGGCTTCCTGTCCAAACCACGAATTTTAGTTTGCTGCCCGACCAACATTACCAAGGTCGAACAGAAGGCCATTAAAGAAGCTGCTGAAAAGAGCGGCGGCAAAAAAGTCTATCTTGAAGAAGAACCGAAAGTGGCTGCCATTGGTGCAGGCATGGACATTTTTCAGCCAAGCGGCAACTTAGTATTGGACATAGGCGGTGGAACGACGGACATAGCGGTATTGTCCATGGGAGATATTGTCACCGCCTCCTCCATTAAAATGGCCGGAGATACGTTTGACAATGAAATCATTCAGCACATTAAACGGAAGTACAAGCTGTTAATCGGCGACCGTACAGCAGAGGATATTAAAGTTAATGTAGCCACTGTATTTCCGGACAACCGTTATGAGGAAATGGACATCCGCGGACGGGACCTTGTCACAGGCCTCCCACGTACGATTACGGTGAACTCAAAAGAAATCAATGAGGCCCTGGAAGAATCGGTTTCCCTTATTGTACAAGCTGCGCGAACGGTATTGGAGCGGACACCGCCTGAGCTTTCCGCCGATATCATTGACCGTGGAGCGATTTTGACCGGTGGAGGAGCACTGTTGAATGGGCTTGATCAGCTCCTTTCCGAAGAATTAAAAGTACCTGTCATCATTGCCGAGGAGCCCATGTTCTGCGTGGCAAAAGGGACAGGCCTAATGCTCGAACAAATTGAAAAACTGCCCAATGTGAAAAATTAACATGGACTTGCCACCAGGAGGCTGAAATAATGTTAAGAGGATTTTATACAGCAGCATCAGGGATGATGACACAGCAGAATCGACAGGATGTGCTTTCAAATAATATGGCCAATGCGCTAACCCCGGGATATAAAGCCGATCAGACCACGATGCGGGCTTTTCCTGAAATGTTAATTGAACGGACCGATTCCAAACAGCTCCCTGTTCATCATTCCGTGAATATCCCGAATAATAAGCTGATCGGAAGCTTAAATACAGGTGTCTATATGCAGGAGACGATTCCTGATTTTGGACAAGGGGATTTAAAGGAAACAGGCATGTCCACAGATCTGGCCATCTGGAACGGACAAATGCCGGATGACACGGGTTCCCTGTTTTACACCATTCAGAATCAGGACGGAGGGACAAGCTATACCCGAAATGGAAACTTCACCATTGATGCGAACGGTTTTCTCGTGACCAACAGCGGCCATTACGTTCTTGATGAAGGCGGGAACCAGATTCAGGTCAATAACGATGAGTTTAATGTAACCCGAAACGGTGAAATTCAGGCAAATGGCGGAGTGACTCCACTGGGTATTGTGTATCATCCGAATGCCGCACAGGATTTTACTAAAGGAAACAACGACCTGTATAACCTTGAGGAAGACGGCGAAGCACCGGTGAATGCCCGTAATGCAGGCGGAGTAACATTTGAAATTCGCCAGGGCATGATCGAGCGGTCGAATGTGGATACCACGCAGACGATGACGGAAATGCTGCAGACTTACCGGAACTTTGAGGCCAATCAGCAGGTATTAAAAGCATATGATAAAAGCATGGACATGGCCGTCAATCAAATCGGACGTCTTCGCTAAAGGAGGATTTTAAATGCGTAGTTCATATCTTGCAGCCACAACGATGGGGCAGCTTCAGCAAAAGCTAAATTTAATCGGACATAATCTGTCTAATTCCAGTACAACAGGCTATAAAGCAAGGACCGCCAACTTTTCCTCCCTGCTTCATCAGCAAATCAATCAAAACGGCATTGACGGGGAAGCGCCAAGACAGACCCCTGAAGGCCTTCGCCAGGGAACAGGTGCTAAGCTCGGTCATACCAACGTACGAATGGATGCCGGAACCATTACCCAGACGGAGCGCCCTCTGGATGTAGCCCTCAGCGGAGAGAAGCACTTTTTCCAGGTGCAGGTAACGGAAAATGGCGCCGCGGAAACTCACTATACGCGGGCGGGTAATTTTTATCTGCAGCCGATCAATAACAATCAGCAGGTCGCCCTGGTTACCGCGCAGGGAAATCCTGTGATCGGTGAAAATGGTCCCATTGTGCTTCAAAGCGACATCGATGAAATATCTATTCAGGATAACGGAAATATTATGGTCAGAAGAGGGGAACAACAACAAGTTGAGGCTTCCCTTGAAGTGATGGAGATTGATCGTCCACGCTCTCTTGAAACGGCGGGCGGCAATCGGTATCGGATTCCGGATAACGTTCCGGCAGCCGGCTTGACTGCAGTGGCACCAGACCCAGGCCTGCACGTAGGCGCACTGGAATCGTCCAATGTGGATATGGGCGAGGAAATGACCAATATGCTGGAAATGCAGCGAGCCTACCAGATGAATTCACAATCCATCTCGATGGGCGATCAGATGGCCGGCCTGATTAATCAGCTCCGGAGCTAAGCTGGTTCATCAGCCTGTGGATTATAATTAATTTTTAAAATGAACGAGGAGCTTCATCTATGGTGACAGAGCAAAAGAAAAGCCGTACACAAACAAAAGAGGAAGCACGAAAACGCAAACGGTCAGCCCGGAAAGAAGAAAAACAGACCAAACGTGCCGAGCAAAAAAAGCAAAAATCACAGAAGGCCGAAAAAAAGCCGAAAAAACCACGCAAACGAATTTTCCCCATATGGGCACGCATCATCGTCATCACCATTTTGTGCGTGATCGCATTAGCCGGGGGATTAATGGTTGGCTACGGCATCATCGGCGAAGGAAAACCCACAGATGCTTTGGACCCATCCACATGGCAGCATATCATTGATATCGTCAAGACGGAATAACCAGATGGACTTTTATGGATAAAGTCCATTTTTCTGTTTGAGGAAATTTTCTGGTATGATAAGAATGATACATACATAAAAAAATTCAATGGAAAGCTGAAGGAGGTTCAGTTGATGGAGATGGACAACAGTCAAATTAAAGAAGTCATCCCGCACCGCTACCCATTTCTGCTGGTTGATAAAATAGAAGAAGTCACACCAGGCGAAAAAGCAGTCGGAATCAAAAATGTATCCGCAAACGAACCCTTTTTCCAGGGCCACTTCCCGGATTACCCAGTCATGCCCGGTGTCCTTATCGTCGAAGCTATGGCACAGGTGGGCGCCACATCCATCCTGCAAAAGGAAGAAAACCAGGGCAAGATCGGCTTTCTAGCAGGAATCGATAAATGCCGCTTCAAACGCCAGGTCAAACCCGGCGACGTTCTCAGACTCGAAGTCGACATCACCCGGGTAAAAGGCCCGATCGGAAAAGGCAAAGGCACCGCAACCGTAGACGGTGAAGTCGCCTGTGAAGCAGAAATTACATTCGCAATTGAGAAGTAAATAGTGAAGGTTAATGGAAACTACCTCGAGGTTCTGGGGTAGTTTTTTGTTTTTCGGGATTGGTCGGATTTCCGGGATTGGAGATGGGGGGTTCCGGCCGGGTTGGGATTGATCCGGAGTTGACGCGATTGATCCGGCGTTGAGGGAATTAGTCCTGTTTGAGGCTTATTCATCTGAATATAACAGAATTCATCAGGAAGAGGAGGGATTGATCCGGAAATGGGCGTATTCAGCCGGAATAGAATTTATTTATCGGAAGTTTGATGAATTCGTCATTTATATATCTAATCAATCCATCCCAGCCGGAATTAAGCGCATTTTGAAAATAATTCATCCACTTTGAGAAATAATTCATCCCGTTTTGGAAAGGATTGATCCGGAAGAATAGGAATTCATCCAGATAAAGCAGAATGCATCTGGAAGAGGAGGGATTGATCCGGGAATGAGCGGATTCAGCCGGAATAGAATTTATTTATCGGAAGTTTAATGAATTCGTCGTTTATATATCTAATCAATCCATCCCACATGGAATTAAGCGCATTTTGAAAATAATTCGTCCACTTTGAGAGATAATTCATCCAATTTTGGAAAGGATTGATCCGGAAGAATAGGAAATCATCCAGATATAACAGAATTCATCTGGAAGAGGAGGGATTGATCCGGAAATGGGCGGATTCAGCCGGAATAGAATTTATTTATCGGGAGTCTGATGAATTCGTCGTTTATATATCTAATCAATCCATCCCCATCCGGAATTAAGCGCATTTTGAAAATAATTCATCCACTTTGAGAAATAATTCATCCAGTTTTGGAAAGGATTGATCCGAAAGAATAGGAATTCATCCAAATATAACAGAATTCATCTGGAAGAGGAGGGATTGATCCGGAAATGGGCGGATTCAGCCGGAATAGAATTTATTTATCGGAAGTTTGATGAATTCGTCGTTTATATATCTAATCAAGCCATCTCACCCGGAATTGAACGCATTTTGAAAATAATTCGTCCACTTTGAGAAATAATTCAACCCATTTTGGGAAGGATTGATCCGGAAATGGTCGGATTCAGCCGGAATAGAATTTATTTATCGGAAGTCTGATGAATTCGTCGTTTATATATCTAATCAATCCATCCCAGCTGGAATTAAGCGCATTTTGAAAATAATTCATCCACTTTGAGAGATAATTCATCCAATTTTGGAAAGGATTGATCCGGAAGAATAGGAATTCATCCAAATATAACAGAATTCATCTGGAAGAGGGAAGGATTGATCCGGAAATGACCTGATTCAGCCGGAATTAGAGTATTTCATCCAAATATAACAGAATTAATCTTATCCTAGCACATCACCGCACCCCGCAGCCCAGTACATCGGCCAGCACGCATCCCCGGTCTCTCAGCACAAAACCCGCATCAGCTGACACGGGTTTCGAGCTTAATTTTTATTTATCTTCTTCTTCCTTATCTCCGGTTAAATCTGCATCGTTACCTTCGTTTAAACCTTCACCATTGCCGTTGGTGCCATTTTCGCCAGTTTCGCCGCCATTTTCGGTCGTTCCATTTTCATTTGTTTCTTCCTCATCTGGAAGCATGTCATCTTCTGTACCATTTTCGCCATTGCCATTGTCGGTACCGTTGTTTTCAGTTCCATTCTCAGTACCATCGTTTTCAGTTCCTGTGCCCTGATCACCGTTTTCAGTGCCGCCGTTTTCCTCTTCCATTGGTGTTTCTTCCTCAGCAGGTTCGTTGTTATCCTCTTGAGCACAGCCTGCTGCAAGGGAAAAGGCCATGAAAGAAAGACCTAATTTCCATAACCATTTTTGTGACATATCCATTTCCTCCTTCAATGAAAAGTTAATCATGCGTAGCTTTTCCTTAAATTTATAAAAATATGTCAAAATATAAACAGGAAAAGCCATGCTTACATATAGCGTTCTTCATTTAGGTGACATTATTTAAGAAATTACATGCAGGTGTCATTTGGTAGGGTCGGAAAAAGGAGTGAAATGGTAGTTAAAAGATAAATTTTGACAATTTAAGACAAAATTTTACGAAAATTTTGCAAAATTGATTAACTTTTGGAAGATTTTGTAGTACAATTGTCCTGCATACTACATTTTTTCTGAATAGGAGGAGGTTTCATGGATGTAACGGATACATATCGGGTGAATCGGAAAACGATGGCGATTATTCCTCATTCTGGGCCTGATTATCGAAGCAGAATTATTGAAACCGGCAAAGAGATTTTTTGTAAAAAATCAGTAAAGCAGATTCTTGAGAAAGCTTGCCTGGAGGGTGGTGCATCCCTTGATGGCAGACGGAAATCGGTGGAGTATATTCTGAATACGAATATCAAACTTCCGATCCCGGTCAATCCAGGTATGGGAGCATTCTTTTTTCCCAATAAGTCACCAAAGGAATTCAACTGCAGCTGGTTTTCCTTTTACCACATCGAAGAGTACCTCAAATCCAATGATAAGACAACAAATCTTGTCTTCTCGAATCGTACAAAAGCAGTGATTGATACTTCATTTTTTGCCTTCAGGCGGCAAATGTATGTGACTGCAACAGTGATTGCCGCATTATCCCGGGACATTCTGTGGTTCAGTGTTCAGGATAACGAAGAAGAGAAGAATAGAGATTAGCCCTCTAGTTAAAAATAGATAAAGATTGAGGATAAGCCTTTCGTTGATTCACATAAGCGAGAGGCTTTATATATGGTGTGAGGATGAACACGATGAAGAAGGCCAATTCATCAATATTCCTGCATATCAATGTCCGTCATCGAAGCATCAGAAGCATCAGATGATGGAGATGATCCACGGGAACTCCCAACAAATGAAAACGACCCCCTTAATGAAGGCCACTTCGCTGTGATAATAGTTGAATTATGTCCTTCATTCAAGCAGTGAAGGCCACTTTGCCGTGATGATAGTTGAATTATGTCCTTCATTCAATCAATGAAGGCCACTTCGCCGTGATGCCAGTTGAATTATGTCCTTCATTCAAGCAGTGAAGGCCACTTTGCCTTGGTGATAGTAGAATTATGTCCTTCATTCAATCAATGAAGGCCACTTTGCCGTGATGATAGTTGAATTATGTCCTTCATCACCCCCATGAAGGCCAGTTCATCATTCATCCCCATAGTAAATGTCCTTCACAACGAATATTCGACAAAATTCGGGGCGTGACAGGCACCACCACACCCACAAAATTCGGGGCGTGACAGGCACCACCACACCCGGCACCACCACCCACTGAAACCCATTTGCTTTAAATACGTACAATATACTGGTATTGTATAGGACTGTGCAATACATTAAAATGGTGAATAAATTTTTAGAGAATCTGATACATAAAAGGAGAGACGTGTCATGAAGTGGAAAAAGGGTATGGTTGTTTTACTTGCGGCTGCTTTTTTGATGACAGCCTGTACAAATGAATCCGATCAGGCGGATGAGGAAGAGGAGGAGCTGATTACGCCTGTGGAAACGGCTCAGGTTGAGAAGGGAACCCTGACCATTGAACAGACATTTTTTGGCCGTGTGACAGCTGATCGCATGGCGCAGGTGATTCCCGCGAATGCAGGGGAAATTTCTGAGCTGAATGTGGAAAATGGTGATGAGGTGGAAGAGGGTGAGGTGATGGCCCGTACGTCACCGGGGAACCTCGCGATTGAAGCCCCCATAAATGGAATTGTGCAGGATTTGACGGTGAATGAGGACTCCCTCGTTTCCAACCAGAATCCGGTAGCATCCGTTATTGATTTGGATTCGCTGAACGCAGGCCTGCAGGTGACCGAGGAACAGCTGGATTTATTTAAAGAGGACCAGGAAGTTACACTGAATTTCTCCACACTCGAAAAGGATGTAACCGCAACGGTTGAAAGCATTGCGGTGAAGACCGACGATACCGGACTTTATCCAGTTACAGCGTCCTTTGAAAATAAAAATCATAAAATCAAGCCGGGGATGGTAGCGGAAATCACGATTCCTGAGGAGAAAATATCGGATGCTCTGATTGTGCCGACAGCAGCGATTGTGGAAGAGAACAACGCCAGCTACATATATGTTATTAAGGACAATACCGCTCACTATACAGAGGTTGAAGTACTCGGGGCACAAACGGAGTCCACCGCCATCAAAGGAGATATCAAAAAAGGGGCCGAGGTTGTCACCAAAGGACAGCTGACCCTGACTGATGGTGGGAAAGTGGAAGTTATGAAGGGGGAAGAGTAAGTGAAACTCGTAAATACTTCAGTGCGCCGTCCCGTTGGCGTCATTATGATTGTGGCCGCTATTATCGCACTCGGAATTATGTCCCTTCGTAATTTGACCATTGACCTTTTTCCGGATATCGAATTGCCGATTGCGGTCGTTGCGACGACATATGAAGGAGCGGCTCCGGAAGATGTGGAGGAGCTCGTTTCCAGACCGATCGAATCAGCGGTAAGCTCCATTGAAGGCATCGATACGGTTCAATCCCAGTCTTCCCAGGGGTCATCCCTTGTGGTGATGATGTTTAACACAGGAGCGGATTTGGACTCGGCCTTACTGCGGGTTCGGGAGCAGGTGTCCTCGGTGCAGGGCATGCTCCCGGAAACAGCGGGTGAACCGAATGTGCTCCGTTTTGATCCACAGCAAATGCCGGTCATGTGGGTCGGTTTAACCGGAGATAACGTAAAGGAATTGCAAAACATTGCCGATGAGGATCTCGTGCCTTATTTTGAAAGACAGGACGGGGTTGCGTCTGTAACCGTAGAAGGCGGAACCACCGATGAGATTCAGGTGGAGCTGAATCAGGCCAAACTCGCCCAATATGGATTAAATACCCAGAGCATTATGCAGGCAATCGGAGCGGCTAACCAGTCAGGCTCGGCCGGTGTAATTGCCAAAGGGGACCAGGACCTGCAAATTCGCATTCAGGGTGATTATGAGTCGCTTGAAGATATCAAACAAACGATTGTTCAAACTCCGAATGGGGCCACCCTCCATTTAGAGGACATTGCGAAAGTGAGTCGGGAAACCAAGGATCAAAGCTCGGTTTCCTACGTCAATAATCAATCATCTGTCGTTCTGTCCATCCTGAAGAAAACGGACGGAAATACGGTGGAGGTTGCCGATACGATGCATGCCGCCGTTGAAGATATGCAAGGTGAGCTTCCGGATGGGGTCAACCTGGATGTCGTTTTTGATAATTCAACATTCATTAAAATGTCCATTGATTCCGTTGTCCGCAACATGCTGATGGGAGCGGTCTTCTCAGCATTGATTTTACTTTTATTCCTGAAAAGCTTCCGGGCAACACTCGTGATCGGCCTTTCGATTCCCATTGCGATTATTTCCACCTTTTCACTTATGTACTTTACAGGCGAAACCGTCAACGTTCTGACGATGGGTGGACTCGCGCTCGGAATCGGGATGATGGTCGACTCTTCTATCGTGATTCTGGAAAATATCGTCTCGTACCGGCAGCGGGGCCACACAATGAAGGAAGCAGCCAAACGGGGAGCATCGGAGCTCGCACCAGCGGTTATTGCCTCGACAACCACAACGATTGTCGTCTTCCTGCCCATCATTTTTGTGGAAGGCATTGCAGCCGAAATGTTCGTCCCGCTGGCGTTAACCATTTCCTTTGCACTGCTGGCGTCGCTTGTCGTTTCCGTAACCCTGATCCCAATGCTTGCCTCCAAGCTTTTAACAAAATCGATGCAGGAGGAAGGCAGACGGTACTGGTTTGATCAAGTCTTAGGAAAAATCAATGCCGGGTATAAGCGGGTTCTGAAATTTGTGCTCGGCCACCGGAAAACAACCGTATTTGGCACGATTGCCGCGATTGCTTTAAGCCTGGCCTTAATTCCAATGATTGGGGCGGAGTTCATCCCTCAATCAGACCAAGGCCAAATTCAAATAAACGTCAACACACCAACAGGAACACATTTAGAATCAACCGAAGAAATCGCGGATCAGGTCGATGAAAAACTCAGTAACTATGAGGATGTCATTGAAACCAACTTTGTCACAGTGGGAGGATCTGGCGGCATGGTTGGCGGAGGTGGATCGTCCAATCAGGCCAGCTACATGATACAGCTCGTCCCTCAGGAGGACCGGGATGTGACCACCACGGAAGTCGTCACCCAAATGGATGATGACTTGCAAAAAATTCCTGGTGCCGAAATCACTGTCAGTGCCATGGGTGGCAGCATGGGCGGCTTAGGCTCACCTGTCCAGCTGCAAATTTCCGGACCGGATTATGATGTTCTTAAAGAATTAGGCGATCAGGTCGTCTATATGATGGAAGATGTTGAAGGCATACACAACCCTGAGTCCTCAGCATCAGAAGGAAGTCCACAGGTGAATGTAAATGTAGACCGGGAGCGGGCCGCACAATACGGCTTAAGCTACCAACAGGTCATGAGCCAGGTACAGATGGGCTTCACCGGCCAAATCGCGTCCAGATACCGAACTGGCGGAAGTGAATTGGACGTCAGAGTGATGCTCCCTGAAGATCAGCGGACCACAATTGAGGACCTGGAAACCTTACCGATTCAGACCCAGACAGGAGCACTCATTCCGCTCTCAACGGTAGCTGAATTGGAACAAATTCAGGGACCAAGCACCATCAGCCGTCAAAACCAGCAGCGCCAGATCAGCATCAGCAGTGATATTGTCGACAGAGACCTGGGAAGCATCATGACCGATGTGGAAGAGAAGCTCGACACGATGAAATTCCCTGAAGGCTACTCCTACTCGGTTGGAGGCCAGGCGCAGGATATGGCCGAATCCTTTGGGCAATTAAGCTTAGCCTTAATTTTCTCGATTTTCCTTGTCTATGCGGTCATGGCCGTGCAGTTTGAGAACTTCCTGCACCCTTTTGTCATTATGTTCTCACTTCCGGCCACCATTGTCGGGGTAATCGTCGGACTCTATATCACCCAGACGCCGCTAAGTATACCGGCGTTCATTGGGTTCATCATGCTCGCGGGTATTGTCGTCAACAACGCCATTGTCCTGGTCGACTATATCAACATCCTGAGAAACCGCGGCCAGGAGCGGTATGAGGCCATCCTGAACGCAGGCCCAAGCCGAATGCGTCCGATTCTCATGACGACCCTGACAACTGTACTAGGAATGATCCCACTGGCACTGGGCCTCGGCGAAGGCTCAGAATCCCAGCAGCCACTGGCGATTGTGATCATCTTTGGACTAACGGTTTCAGCGATCTTTACGTTGTTACTGATTCCAGTTGTTTATACCTATTTTGACGACTTTTCCCGGAAAGTTGTTGGGTGGTTTAGTAAGGATAAGAAGGAGACTAAGGACAAGAAAAAACGTATATAACATAAATAAATAGATCATAATAGTAAAAGTCGTACCTTTCAAAAGGTGCGGCTTTTTAAACGTTTATGATCGAATAAATGTGGGGTATTTCCTAAAGATAAAAATAGAAATATATTTAGGAAATCGTACTTTTATGGTAATATGTAATTTATGGTTAATTAACAATTTTAACATTGAATTAATATTTCAGAAGCAGGGATAATATGTTTAATGTGTCTGAATTAGTCATCGCTTTCTTCATTTCCTTTTTCGCATCTTTAACATTAACACTCCCAGTTAAAAAGTTTGCGGAAAAGGTGGGGGCTGTAGATGTACCTAATCAACGGAAAATTCATGAAAAAATCACACCGCGAATGGGTGGATTAAGTATATATTTGGGCGCTGTTTTAGGTCTGTTATATATTTTTCCTATTCATCCTCAGTTGGAGGCCATAGCAATAGGATCTCTGATAATTGTCATAACCGGTATGATTGATGATAAATATACTTTAAAGCCATTGATTAAACTACTAGCTCAAATTACTTCTGCTGGAATATTAATAGCAGCAGGTGTCATTATTGATAAAATCACTTTGCCTTTCCTGGGTGTGGTCTATCTCGATCTGTTTAGTATTCCTGTAACATTAATTTGGATTGTTGGGATTACCAACGCCATTAACCTTATAGACGGTTTGGATGGTTTGGCCTCAGGTGTTTCTACAATAGCATTGACCAGTATCTTAGTATTGGCCATCATTGATTATCGCTTATTGGCGGTTTACTTTTGTATTGTCTTAATAGGGAGTAATTTAGGGTTTTTAGTTCACAACTTCTACCCGGCAAAGATTTATATGGGGGATACAGGTTCATTATTCTTAGGTTATTCAATTGCGGTTATTTCAATATTAGGCCTACTGAAGAATGTTGCCCTCTTAAGCTTTATTATTCCAATCTTAGTACTGGCTGTACCGATTTTTGATACACTTTTCGCTATCATAAGAAGGTTATATAACAAAGAGAATATAATGATGCCCGATAAGAAGCATATCCATTATCAGTTAATTGAAGCAGGATTAAGCCACAGAGCGACGGTGCTCATAATTTACGGGTTTAGTGCTGTGTTTGGAATCTTAGCCATTTTATTCTCTGAAGGAAGTGTAGCTACCCCATATATTGTTGGATTCTTTTTACTGTTTTTTCTTCATATTTTAGCTGAATCCGCTGGTCTGGTAGGAAAGGGAAAAAAACCTGTGATAAACTTCTTATGTAAAAAACTTAAAAAGGAAAAAAATTACTTGCATAAACGCGACAAAGTAGAACAAGAGCCTTAAGCGGGCAAACACCGCTTAAGGCTCTTTTTTTAATTTCATTTCGCTATGTATTTTATAGGTCATTTTCATAAATGCTAATACAGTAGTGATAAGCTTAGACTGAGAAGGTGAATACAATATGATGGAGTCGATTTATCGTTACGATCTGCTTTCTGATGATTGGGGAGGTTACACCCTAAATGTATATATATCCAATTCATTTCTAACTGAATTTGCTGCTGAATCAGGAGAAATAACGGAAGATTCACCTGTAATTAAAAGGAACTTCTTAGAAAGAGTACGAAAGAAATTTCCTAAAACGGCGATAAAAACCATCAATATTATAGCAGGTTCTATTGTTCTGGCATCAATTCCATTTGGGCATTTTCAAGTGTCAGCACATGAAGCAGATTTTAATATGTCCTATTTATTCGTTGGAGGAACAACTAATTTTATTAATGATGTTAATAAAAGTGGCGATGTATTAGATACCCTTGCTCCCAGTTATTTTGAACTTAATGAAGATGGGACCCTAAAAGAAACCTGGCAGTTGGACCAGAAGTTTATTGATGAAATGCATGCCAGAGGAAAGGAAGTTGTCCCTTTTGTAACGAACCATTGGGATAAAGAACTGGGCAGAGCTGCACTTGCAAATCGTGAGGAATTGTCTACACAGATAGCAAACTCAATTAAAAAATATAATCTTGATGGTGTCAATGTCGATATTGAAAATGTAACAGATATAGATCGTGGGAATTACACGGATTTTGTCAGACTTCTGCGTGAAAAAATTCCAAAAGATAAAGAAGTGTCTGTAGCAGTTGCGGCTAACCCAAATAATTGGTCAAAAGGATGGCATGGTTCTTATGATTACAAAGCTCTAAGCCAGTACTCGGATTATTTAATGATTATGGCATATGATCAAAGCTATCCTAATGGTCCTGAGGGGCCTGTTGCCAGTTATGGATGGGTGGAAAAATCCATACAATATGCATTAAATGAGGGAGTACCTTCTGACAAAATCGTTCTTGGCCTGCCTTTCTTCGGCCGTTACTGGGAAGAAGGAAATACTGCAGCAGGACAAGGTGGAGGAAAAGGTATATCCAACAACCGTGTCCAGCAGATGTTGGACAAATATCAGTATGAGTTGACATTTGATGAAGTTTCTAAATCACCCAAAGCCACAGTAACAATAAAAGAAACCGATCCATCTTTTACATTTTCGGGTACAACTTTAGGGCCGGGTACGTATCATGTATGGTATGAAAATGAGGAATCCATACAGGCGAAAATGGATTTGGTTCATAAATATAACCTAAAAGGTACCGGAAGTTGGAGTTTGGGACAGGAAAATCCCGTGATCTGGAATTATTATGATACATGGACAAAGGTTCATAGTAATGAATTGAACAACATCATCAATGTTGAAAAAAAATATGCAAAAACTACAGGCAACGTAAACTTTCGCAGCTATGGTTCAACGACTTCAAATATAATAAAGAGTATCCCGCCTGGTGAAACGATTAAAATTGTTGGTCAATCCTTCCAAAATGATAACTATTCCTGGGTTCCTGTTGAACTGGGGGATGGAACGAATGGTTACGTAGCTGCAAATTATTTGCAGGAAATCCCATCGAAAAATATATATGGCTCCACGCGTTATGAAACCAGTGTTAAAGTTTCTCAGGAAGGGTGGACAAGTGGTTCGGAAGTAGTGGTATTAGGGCGTGGAGATTTACCGGCAGATGCCCTAACAGGAAGTGTACTTGCTAAGAAATATAACTCACCACTCTTACTGACAAAAACGGATAAACTGCCAAGTGTAGTAGAAAATGAAATTGCGCGACTTAGGCCTAATAAAATTTATATACTAGGTGGGGAGAATGCAGTTTCACCCGGCATTAAAAACCATTTGGAGGAAAAAGGGTATCAAGTTGAACGTGTGAATGGTACAACAAGATATGAAACATCAGCAAAAGTAGCTGAAGAGTTAACAAAATCATCAGAGGTATTTATAGCCACTGGGGATGATCGTTCACCCGATGCACTCTCTATTGCTCCTTACGCTGGTATGAAGGAATCGCCAATCATTTTAAGTAAAAAGGATAAGCTTCCAGATGAGACAATTACTTATATGAAGGACAATGGAATTACAAAAGTGACCATTATCGGGGGAGAAGGAGCTATATCTAAGAATGTAGAAGAACAGCTAAACGAAATTGGAATTCATGATATAGAACGTGTGAATGGAACGGATCGGCATAGCACAAGTGTTGCGATTGCTAAACGGTATGCAAGTGAATTTAGTTTAACAAATATATACTTTGCGAGTGGTATTAGTTTTATTGATGCACTCCCTGGTTCCCCACTTGCGGCAATGTCTGGACAACCAGTCATACTGGCAAATAAAAGCGGAGAGATGCACACAAGTATCAAATCATATCTTCAGAACCTTAATCAACCAGTAGATACTACATTTCTTGGGGGTTATAACCCAATTTCAGAAAATATTCGTTTTCAAATTGTAAATGAGATACATCAATAACGGCACTTTTTTGCAGGTGCCGTTTGATTATTAAGTAGGTTCACTTCTCTTTTTTTATGTTCTGACCATATCTGTTGCACAATAGGATGTAATAAAGACATCATGCTAAGAGTGGGGGCTTTACATGAAAGTTACTGTTGTAGGAACTGGTTATGTAGGCTTAGTCACAGGAGCTGCTTTGGCGGAAATTGGCCATACGGTCACATGCCTGGATATCGATAAAGATAAAGTAGAATTGTTAAGGTCAGGTAAATCGCCAATATATGAACCGGGATTAGAAGAGCTTTTGCAAACGAATCTAAAGCGCCGGCGGTTATATTTTACGTATAACGAAAAAAAGGCATATAAGCAGGCAACAATTATCATTATAGCGGTTGGCACGCCATCCAGAGAGAATGGTTCAGCTAATCTTTCTTATATTAAGGATGTAGCGAAAACGATTGGAACGTACGCAGTCGATGATTCCATAATTGTAACAAAAAGTACAGTACCAGTGGGGACAAATGATTATATAGATTCATTGATTAAACGATTTAATAATCACCGGACAAATATAGAGGTAGTCTCAAATCCTGAGTTCTTACGTGAAGGATCGGCTGTTCACGATACTTTTCATGGTGACCGTATGGTTATTGGATCAAGAACAAAGTGGGCAGCTCAAGTCATTGAGGACATGTATAAACCACTCAATATCCCTATTTTTAAAACAGATGTACGTAGTGCAGAAATGATTAAATATGCGGCCAATGCGTTCTTAGCTACAAAAATTAGTTTTATAAATGAAATTGCTAATCTTTGCAGTAAGCTCGATGCCAATATAAACGATGTGTCGACTGGTATGGGATTAGATCATCGTATAGGTGAAAAGTTTTTAAAGGCAGGAATCGGCTATGGAGGATCCTGTTTTCCAAAGGATACAAAGGCCTTGTCACAGATTGCAGCAAATTTAGAGCATGATTTTGAATTATTAAGATCAGTCATTAAGGTAAATAATATGCAACAAAGATTATTAGTTGACATAGCAAAATCAATTTTTCCTTCCCTAAGAGGAGTAAAAATTGCGATATTAGGTCTTGCATTTAAGCCGAATACGGATGATATGCGGGAGGCACCATCTATACCAATCGTTAACGAATTAATTAACGAAGGAGCATGCATTCAAGCCTATGATCCGGTAGCCATAAATAATGCTAATTCTGTATTACCTACTCAGGTTCAATACGTATACAGATTAGAGGATGCTTTACAGGGTACTCACTGTGCAATGATTGTAACAGATTGGGATGAATTTAAAACGATGGATTTAGATTTATTTCCAGACAAGATGGCAACCCCAATCGTTTTAGATGGACGCAATTGTTTCTCCCTTGAAGCTATTGAAGGAATAGACATGGATTATCATTCAATAGGCAGACCTTCTATTATAGGGAGAAACCAAAAGAGAAGGGAGACGATAAAGTGGTGAAACCCATCAAAAAGGCTATCATTCCAGCAGCTGGACTAGGGACGAGATTCCTGCCTGCTACAAAGGCTATGCCAAAAGAAATGCTCCCTATTGTAGATCGCCCTACCATTCAATATATAGTAGAAGAAGCAGTGGAATCAGGAATTGAGGATATCATCATTGTGACTGGTAAAGGAAAAAGAGCTATTGAGGACCATTTTGATCATAACTTTGAACTAGAAGATAATCTTATCAAAAAAGGGAAATTTGAACTTCTTGAGAAGGTGAATTATTCAGCATCTGTCGATATTCATTATATTAGACAGAAAGAACCATTAGGATTAGGACATGCAGTATGGTGTGCCCGGAAATTTATTGGGGATGAGCCTTTTGGAGTTCTACTGGGTGACGATATTGTGAAGGCCGATCCCCCAGGGCTTAAACAGTTAATGGACAAATATAAGGAAACTGGTGGGCCTATTTTGGGTGTACAAGACGTACCGGACAATGAAACTCATCGTTATGGAATTGTGAATCCACACAAGCATCACGATGGACTTTATCAAATCCAATCTTTAGTCGAGAAACCTAATCCAGGGTCTGCTCCCTCTAATCTGGCTATTATGGGACGATATGTATTGACCCCTGAGATCTTTTCTTATTTATCTTTGCATAAAAAAGGAAGTGGTGGAGAAATTCAGTTGACTGATGCTATTCAAAAGCTAAACGAAGCAAAAGCAGTTTATGCATATTCATTTAAAGGGAGAAGATACGACGTAGGAGAAAAACTTGGGTTTATTAAGACAACGATTGAGTTCGCTCTGGAGGATGAGGAAATTGGGGAAGATCTGGAGGAATTTCTGAGGCGGATTCGGTTAAGAAAACGTCCTTCTTAATATTATTAGTAAGAAGGACGCTTTCGTTTTATGGCTTCATCAAGCTGGACTTGCTTTTGATATATAGTTTTAATAAGAGTTTCACTTGAATGACCCTGAGAATATTCATTCCACTGAGAAGCAAATTCCTCAATTAGGTCTAAGTCAAAATCATTATTCTGAATAAGACGGATAATTTCTTCTGTTGTTTTAACCATTGGTCCTGGTAAATTTGCTTCATAGTCTGCATAAAATCCTCGCAAAGATTTATAATCCTCTAAATCATATGTGAAAAAAATCATTGGTTTACCAAGAAGAGAAAATTCAAATGGAATTGATGAATAATCTGTAATGACATAATCTGTAACTAATAACAAATCATGCAACTTTTCATAACTTGAAACATCTATGACAAAATCAGAATACGCATTATTAAAGCGGGATTTAATGGCAGGGTGCAGCCTAAGAAGTATAACATATTCGCTCTTGAGTTCCTGATATAATTTTTCCAGGTTCAAAGCGAGTTCAAAGGAATTTAATTTTCCATCCCTAAAGGTGGGTGCATAAAGAAGTACTTTTTTGTTTTTGAGTATTGGATATTGCTGTTCCAACCCCTGAATAATTAACTTATGTTTTTCGGTTTCAAAAAAGAAATCTGTACGCGGTACACCTGTACGTAATATATTTTCATTCCCTAACCCAAAGCTCTTTCGAAAAATACTGGCCATTTTCTCTGAACCAACCACAACATAATGAAAACGTTGGTAAACCTTTTTGAATCGTTTTACCGCTAAATCACTGCGGGAATGAATGGAAGGATCCTTTAATCCAAATTGTTTTATTGCCCCTGCAGCGTGCCAAAGCTGTACACAAGTAACATTTTCCTTAAAGTCAACTGCAGATAAAAATCCAAAGTAATTGTCAACAAAGACTACTTTGGATGTGGCTAAATGATAGATTCCTTTTATAAAATGGACAAGATTAAAAGTTTCAAAGTCTAAAATGACGGTATTGTTGTTACTTAATTCTGTGAAGTCAGTACGACAGTTTGACTCTTGAAGAATCACTAATTGCCCATAATTATATTTTTGTAATTCTTTAGCAACGTAGTGTACATTATCCCCAAAGGAAGCCACAAATGTTGTTTTATCTCTTTGGGGAAATAATTTTAACATCGAAAACATTATCCTGAAAATAACCAGATAAACAGAAATAGCTATTTCTCTAACCATTGTCAATCCTAAATAAGTCTTCCTTAATTTTTGTAGTAGAAATTCCGACTGTGCGAGGTAAGTAAACCACTTCGCAATAATCCTTTAGAAAATCAAACTTACCTTCCCAATCGTCCCCCATAACAAATATATCGATGTTATGGTCTTTAACATCCTGGATTTTTTGTTCCCAATTATTTTCAGGGATAACTTTATCTACATAACGAATCGCTTCCAAAATAACTTTGCGGTTTTCATAGCTGTGGTAAGCTTTTTTGTCTTTGATTGCATTAAATTCATCTGTTGATATTGCTACAGTTAGGTGGTCACCAAGTGCCTTAGCGCGTCGAAGTAAGTTAATATGGCCATTATGCAACAAATCAAAGGTTCCATAAGTTATGACTTTCTTCAATGGAATACCCCTCCTGGATAAAATAATTAAACAGATTTAGTTGTTTTTAGCATAGTACATATATCTTTTAGCATATTAATAATAATTTTAAACGGTTTACATCAGATTTACAAGTGGAAGTATGTGTTATTCTTCTCTCTATGGTATTATGTAGTCTTACCCTTTATAATTAGTGAGGATAAACGTCAAAATGTGCCACAATAATACATATTGTAAAAATTGAAATAGAGAGAAGGAGGAATAACCTTGATTAAAAAGATGATATTACGTGTGGTAAGAAGTAAACGAACACAAAAACTTTTTCGTCTTATATTTTTATTATCAAGCAAACTTCCTGTAAAAAATAATTTGGTGATATTTGAAAGCTTCCATGGAAAACAGTATAGTGATAGTCCCAAAGCCATTTATGAACACATGAAAAAATATCACTCAGCAAATCTAGTTTGGAGTGTGGATCGCCGCTACACACAATTATTTGAACAATGGAGCATACCGTATATGGTTCGATTTACACCAAAGTGGTTTTTTTACTTCCCAAGAGCTAAATACTGGGTGAATAATGTGAGGTTTCCAAAATGGTTTCCAAAACCAAAGAAGACCACTTATGTACAAACGTGGCACGGGACACCTTTGAAAAAGCTGGGGGTAGATATTAAAGACGTAAAAATGCCAGGGACATCAACAGAAACTTATCACAATAATTTTGTATCAGAGGCAAAAAAATGGGATATTCTTGTTTCGCCTAATTCATATTCAACAGAGATTTTTAAAAGTGCTTTTCAATATAATGGGAAGATTGCAGAGACAGGCTACCCGAGAAATGACTTTTTGTATAATTATAGTGAACGGGATGTTCAGACTGTCCGGAATAAGTTAAATATTCCTAAGGATAAAAAAGTTATATTATATACCCCAACTTGGAGAGATAATAATTACTATAGTGTTGGACGATATAAATTTGACATTCAGCTTAATCTGGACTTAATGAAGGATTCATTGGGTGAAAATTATGTTGTTCTGGTACGAATGCATTATTTGGTTGCCGATCGAATTGATAAGAATAAATATGGTGATTTTGTCATTGATGTATCTAAATATCCAGATATAAGTGACCTTTATATTATCTCTGATCTGTTAATTACAGACTATTCTTCAACATTCTTTGATTTTGCGAATCTTAAAAGACCCATACTGTTTTTTGCGTATGATCTGGAAGAATATAAGGATGAATTAAGAGGTTTCTATTTTGACTTTTTAAACCAAGCCCCTGGACCTATTGTGAAAACAACTGAAGAACTAATTAGAAAAATAAAATTGTTAGATGAAGAGAACCCTGTGAATTCTGAAGCATTCAGCAAATTTCACAATAAATTCTGTTCATTAGAGGATGGTACTTCGGCTCAAAAAGTAGCAGAGGCCTTCTATCCATAATTTCTTCTTGATTATTCTAAATGATTATATAATAATGGATTAAGTCGTTTAACGTTTTTAGAAAGAGGGACTGGGAATGAAGTCTGCCTTAGTTGTGCTTAAGGAACAATTCAAATTTTTCTACTTAATCAGAAGACTTTCTTTATATGAACTTAAAAGTAATAATGCAAAAAATTACTTAGGTATGGCTTGGGAAGTGATTAACCCAGCCATACAAATTGTTATATTTTGGTTTGTTTTTGGTGTTGGAATGAGGGATAGAGGTACAATAGAAGGCATGCCATTTTTTCACTGGCTATTGGCCGGGATTGTTGTCTGGTTTTTTGTTAACCAGGGGATATTAAAAGGGACGAAATCAATTTTTTCCAAAATAAAGATTTTATCTAAGATGAATTTTCCTATGAGTATTATTCCAAATTATATTATTGTCGCTCAACTTTACCCTCATGTATTTTTACTCTTTATTGCAATGGTCATATTAAACTTCTTAGGATATCCAATAAGTGAATATTACCTTCAAATTCCATATTTTATGTTTGGTGTATTAGCATTATTGTTTAGTTTTTCATTAATCACATCTACATTGGCTACCATTATTCCGGATGTGCATGCTTTTATACAATCCACCATGAGAATGTTACTCTATCTTTCCCCAATCTTATGGTCGCCGGAAAGATTGCCGGGGAACTTGGAAACGATAGTGAAGTTGAATCCATTTTATTATATTATAGAGGGATACCGGCATTCCCTATTAGGGATGGATTGGTATTTGATTGTGAATTGGGAATATACGCTGTATTTCTGGCTTATTGTTATCTTTTTCTTTGTTGCTGGATCCTATTTACATGTAAAGTTCAGACGACATTTCATTGATTTCATTTAGGTAAGGTGAATGTTTATGGAAAAATCCGTTATAGTTAAGAATGTATCTAAAAAATATAAATTATATCATGGTAATCGTGAACGTATATTAGACCTCTTACGTCCCCGGAAAGATTATGGAGAGACTTTCTATGCGCTGAAAGATGTTTCTTTTGAAGTAAATAAGGGAGAAATTGTAGGATTTGTAGGAATGAACGGTTCAGGTAAATCAACCCTTTCAAATATTATTGCAGGTGTAATTCCTCAGACTTCCGGTGAAGTGTTTATT
Source organism: Virgibacillus sp. MSP4-1 (assembly GCF_010092505.1). Classification (NCBI taxonomy): domain Bacteria; kingdom Bacillati; phylum Bacillota; class Bacilli; order Caryophanales; family Bacillaceae; genus Virgibacillus; species Virgibacillus sp. MSP4-1. Next base: position 2,293,109 of record NZ_CP048021.1, on the reverse strand, counting down.
GATGGTCAGGCTTCATTAATTGCCGTTAATGTAGGCCTGGATAGAAAATTAACAGGAAGAGAAAACATTAAGTTAAAATTATTAATGTTAGGTTTCAGTCCAAATGAAATAGAAAAGATGGAGGAGGATATTATTGAATTTTCCGAGATAGGGAAATTTATTGATCAGCCAGTTAAATCTTATTCCAGTGGTATGAAATCAAGACTGGGCTTTTCCATTTCTATTAAAATTGATCCTGAAATTTTAATAATTGACGAAGCTTTGTCAGTTGGAGATAAAAGCTTTTCAACGAAGAGTTTTGACAAAATGATGGAATTTAAAGAGCAAGGTAAGACAATGTTTTTTGTCAGTCATTCTATTAACCAAATGAAAAAGTTTTGTGAAAAGATTATTTGGTTAGATTTCGGTCAAATTAAAATGAATGGAAATACTGATGAGGTTTTGCCTTTGTATGAGGAATATATTGAAAAGAATAAGAAGAAAGTGAAAAAGAAGAGGAAGAAGCAGAGGACATAATTTTGTGAAAAGTCGGAGTGGGGTATCATGTCAAATCAAAATCAGACAATAAAACTACATCCTGTCGTGCAGGTGGTACTGTTTTGCCTGCTAATACTCAATTTTCTACACTTAACTAAATATGATCCTTTATTTAATGTTGGATTAAGTAGCATAAATATAACTTTAGCATTATTGTGTGGAACTTTGGTTTATTATGTATTGTGGAATAGGCTGTCGATAAATGGTCCAGTAAGAAACATCATGATAACATTTATTATTTTATCATTTTTTCAAACAATTAGTTATGTGATTAATATTGACGATAATTCAATGCAAGAATTATTAAGACTTCTACTATATTTCGGTTTAATTTTAACTTTTATACTCATTAAATGGGACTCTGAAAGTTTGACCAAATTTGGGCATTTTTTATCTGTCTTGGTTTTGCTTATTTTAATAGATTGGGTATCTTCAGGTTACCAAACACACTTATTCAAAGGTAGCTTATTAAGACACCCTAATGCATTGGCTGTTTTATTGTTTACTTTTCTATATTTTCAAATACTCTCTATAAGATTCACAGTAGGTTTCCAACGTGTGTATTTTATATATACGCTGATGGTTAATTTGCTGTTAATATATTCTACTGGCTCAAGATCAATATTTCTAAGTATTTTTCTTGTTTTTATATCTGCTTTGCTGTTAAAGTATATTAAAAAATTTTACCGACTATTTTTTCTTATCCTTATATCATTTAGTTTAGTATTTTTTTATCTATTTGTTAAATTATCAGATATGAAAATTGGACATACACTTAATAGTATTTCTCTGAATTTATTAGATAAACCGTTGTTTAACGGAAGACAAAAAGTTTGGTCGCAAATATGGCCACATGTTACAGAATCCCCATTAGTTGGCCATGGAGTAGAAGTTGATGGGAGACAATTTACCAACCCTGTTTTTACAGCACATAATCAATATTTACAAATGGCCTTGGAAGTGGGTGTTCTGGGGTTGGCAGTTTTCCTGGTTTTACTATTTTTGATATGGAAATTATTAATAATAAGTGCAGATAAAAATTTTGCAGCAAATCTATCTATCTCCTTTTTTGTTGCGATATTAATTTATGAGAATTTTGAACTTACTCTATTTCAAAATAATTATGAAATCGGTATGATGCAGTGGCTGGTCATAACATCAGGAATTTATTTTAATCAAAGCAGTTATAGAAAAAAGCAGAAAAGTATTTAGGGAGAATTGGTCCTCCAATTCTCTTTTTTTTATATAACAATAAAAGAAAAATTTCTGCAAAATCTTACAAAAAACCCTTAACATTTACATAAAATATTGTGATAATAACTTATGTAGTTATTAAGGAAGGGAGGGAATGAGAATATTGATAACGACTAAGTCAATTCTAAAGAGTAGTAACAGAAATCAACAGGAGGAGAAGCAATTGGGGTCTTCCTTGAAAAAAAGTACCATACTATATTTGTTACTGATTACTGTAGTTAGTGTATCTGTTCTATTTTTGAACATGTTTACTGTAAGTGCAGCTACTAATTATGAAGGGGTTGCTTTAAAAAATACTACTAATGTGTATTCAAACACTACTAGAAATAGTAGCGCTTTAAAAGATTATCCAAAAGGTTCTATTTTGGTTTATCAATCCCACAATGATAATTGGTATCAAGCAACGGTTTACGTGGATGGACAACCCAAAACAGGTTATATTAATAAAGATGACGTAGAAAATGCAACAAATAGTCCAAAAGATTTAAAGGGTGTAGCACTAAAAAACAATACATCAGTACACAGTGAAGCATCTACCAAATCTGGTGTCCTTAAGTCCTATGATCAAGGGTCGATTTTATACTACCAAACCTTTTCATCAGACTGGTATCAGGCAAAGGTTTATGTGGATGGACAACCCAAAACAGGTTATATTAATAAAGATGACGTAGAAAATGCAACTAATAGTCCAAAAGATTTAAAGGGTGTAGCGCTAAAAAACAGAACATCAGTATACAGTGAAGCATCTACCAAATCTGGTGCCCTCAAGTCCTATAATCAAGGGTCGATTTTATACTACCGAACCTTTTCATCAGACTGGTACCAGGCGACAGTTTACGTGAATGGACAGCCTAAAACAGGGTATATAAAGAAATCACATGTTGATAACGTTGTAAAGGATCAGAAGAATTTAAAAGGATTAGCACTAAAAGATAGAACAGCTGTTTATTCCGAAGCATCAACTAATGCTAGTAAATTAAAATCGTATTCTATTGGATCCCTGTTATATTATCAAACCTTTTCATCAAATTGGTATGAAGCAACCGTTTATGTAAAAGGTCAACCTAAAACAGGATATATCCATAAATCTCATGTAGAACCTAAAGCCCAAAATCAAAAAAGTTTTAAAGGAATTGGTTTAAACAATCCTACGTCCGTTTATTCTGAAGCGGATACTAATTCCAAGGCATTAAAATCATATGATAAAGGTTCTGTATTAATTTATCAAAACTTCTCTGAAAACTGGTATAAAGCTACTGTATATATAGACGGTAATGCACAGACAGGGTATATCCATAAAAACCATGTCGAAAATGCGGTGAAAGATCAAAAGTCCTTGAGGGGCATTGGAATTAAAGATAACACAGTTGTTCATGCCAATGCTTCCACAAATTCTAAAGCATTAAAGTCTTATGATGCCGGAAGTCTATTATACTATGAAACTTTCACATCAGGTTGGTATGAGGCAACCGTTTATGTAAATGGAAAACGACAGACCGGTTATATACACACCAATCATGTAGAGAGGGTTTTTGACAAGCAAGAAAGCCTAAAAGGTGTTGCTGAATCTAAGCCTACAGTAGTTTATTCGTTAGCTGCAAAAAGTTCTCCAAAATTAAAGAGTTACGGTGAGGGTAGTATTCTATACTTTAAATCGTTTTCCGATCACTGGTATGAAGCTACTGTTTATGTAGAAGGAAACCGAAGAACAGGTTACATTCCTGTAGAGTCGGTAAATACTGATAAGCTAATAACCGAAACGAAAAATTACAATTATTCATTTGAGAGAATGGTAGATATTCAGATGAATAGTTCTCCAAAAGCAGACGGAGCAGGGCAAATAAATGCTAGTAGAGATTTAGTAGAATACTATGCTAATCCATCTAATTTTCCGCTAAATTCTGATGGGAAATACCAATACCTTGTGCTCTCTCAACCTGCAGGATTAAATGCGACAGAAACAAACAATAAGATTTTAAATAATGCGGGAATTTTAGCTGGAGAAGCACAATCATTCATTGATGCTGCCAGAAAATACGATGTTAATGAAATTTACCTTATCTCTCATGCTTTACATGAAACCGGAAATGGTACATCTACATTAGCGACTGGTGTTTATGTTGATAATAATGGGAACGTAGTTGATACCAAAAGCAAGGCAGCACACACAGTTTATAACGTGTTTGGTATTGGCGCATATGATGATACACCGTTAAAGAGCGGAGCTAAAACTGCGTTTGAAAATGAGTGGTTTTCACCACGTGCGGCAATTATAGGAGGAGCTAAGTTTGTAGCAGAAGGATATATTAATGAAGGTCAGGATACCCTTTATAAAATGAGATGGAATCCGGATAATCCAGGTACACACCAATATGCTACACATGTAGCTTGGGCTTCCAGCCAGGCAGATAGAATTGGTGATATCTATAAAACAATTAATGATTACATTCTTGTTTTTGAAATTCCGGAATATGATGATCAACCTGAATCAACAGACAAACCGGCTACTAATTTTATAAAATATCCAAACAATGTAAAAGGTGAAGTTACAGGAGATAATTTAAGGTTTAGAGAAGGCCCGAGCACTAACCATGACATCATTAAGGAATTACCTGCAGGCAAGGTTGTACAAATATTAGGTACCAATGGTGTATGGTACAAAGCAAATGTTGACGGAAAAACCGGCTGGTTACATGGCAACTATATCAACCTGCTAAATTTACTGGATATCACCGCAACATATTTAAATGTACGTTCAGAGCCTAATACAAATAATGAACCTCTTGGACAAATAAGTACAACAAGTGTAGCTGGTGTACTTAATAGTAAAGATAACCTTGTTAAGCAAAATGACTGGTATCAAATTCATTACAATGGTAAAAAGGCCTGGATTAGCAGTAACAATAATAAATGGGTTAAAGAAAGATAAGAGGAAGTACAGAGCTATTCTGTAATTTACGTACCCTATAGAGTGGATGTTATATAAGTCCCTTTATAGGGTATTTGTATGTTTATAGTTAAGAAGCTAAGACATACGTCTTAGTATAATTAACAATTTATTTACAAATGTATTTACAAAAGTGTTTTATGATAAAATACATATGATATATATCAATATATAACAAATAACATTAGAGGTGGCATAATGAAGGAAGTATCAGTTATTATCCCTATTTATAATACAGCTGAATACTTAAAGACTTGTATTGAATCGATTATGAACCAGACATATAGACATTTAGAAATCATTATGATAAATGATGCTTCAACTGATAATAGTAAGGAAATTGTTAATCAATTTTTAAGAAAAGACTCACGTATTACTCTTCTTGAAAATGCTGTAAGAAGAGGTGTCGGAGCCTCCAGGAATATTGGTATTAAACATGCCTCGGGGGATTATTTATATTTTGTAGATAGTGACGATATCCTACATCAGGATGCCATCAAGTTATTAGTTGATAACATTGGAGAAGACTATATTATTTCTGGTAGTGCTTTACCAATTAAAAGTTCAGAGGATATGGAGAAGTTAAAATACACTGATGAAACATCAGTGAAGATAAGGAAAATAGAAAACGTATTTGTAAACAGATCAGTACTGAAAGGTTTGTATGACAGACAATACGTTGAAGAAAACAATATAAAGTTTTTGGAAAACACAACTTTTTACACTGAATATTCCTTTATGTATAAGTTTTTTATGAATCATGATATGATCAAGCATTTAAAAGACAGTCGGTATTTTAAACGGAAAAGAAAAGACTTAGTGAAAAACCCTGCGCTTCGTGACATGGGAGCAGATAAAAAAATAATAAATTACTTAAGAATGTATTCAACAGTTGATTCTATGTTCACACGCAATAAAAGGGTAAAACGTTTGATTGATAAGGATTTCTTGAATTATTTTCGAAAGCATATATTCATCTCTATAAGAGAAACGAACCAATTTCATAATGTCTTTCATGAGTTGTCGAAAGCCATGAATAAAGTAAATCCTGAACATTATAAAGACCAGAATTTTATAGTCAAAAAAGAGATAAAGGCGATAAATAAAAAAGATGAAAAGTTATTTAAAAGATTTTTTAAGTTACATCATAACTTGCGTGACTTAAAAAACGCTATGAAGAGTAAGAGACATTTTATCTTATTTCTATACAGAAATATCTTCTTGAAAATTCCAATTAAAGAAAATCACATTATTTTTGAGAGTTTTTTAGGTAAAAATTATTCAGATAATCCTAAAGCAATTTATAAATATTTACTGCAGTATAATAAAGAGGATTATAAGTTTATTTGGATATATGCTGATAATAAACTAAAGATACCGGGCAATCCTAAACAAGTTAGACGGTTTTCTCTTAAGTATTATTATTATATGGCTATTTCAAAATATTGGATATTAAATACCAGAGCATCTAAACATATAATTAAAAGAAAAGAAACAGTCTACTTACAAACATGGCATGGTACACCTTTAAAGAAGTTGGGAATGGATATTGAACAAGTTCAGATGCCTGGTACAGATACGGGAAGGTATAAAAAGAATTTTACGGATGAAGCTAACAGATGGGATTACTTAATTTCGCCTAATCCTTATTCTTCAGAAATTTTTCGAAGAGCATTCCTGTTTAAAGGAACAATGTTAGAATATGGTTATCCAAGAAATGATATTCTTTATCACGAAAATAAAGAGGATAAAGCCAGAGCCATTAAAAAGCGACTAAATATTCCAGTTGATAAGAAAGTGATTTTATATGCTCCAACATGGCGTGATAATCAATTTTATGAAAAAGGTAAATATAGGTTTGAACTTGACCTTGATTTAGATAAAATGCGGAGAGCTATATCAGATGAATATGTGATTGTGCTACGGCTTCATTATGTAGTGGCCAGTCAATTAGACGTAAGTCCTTATGAAGGGTTTGCTTATGACTTGTCATCATACGATGACATTGCAGAGCTATATATAATATCTGATCTCTTAATTACCGATTATTCATCTGTTTTTTTTGATTATGCAAATCTCAAGAGACCTATATTGTTTTATACTTACGATTTGGATGATTATCGAGATAATATACGAGGTCTATACTTTGATATAGAATCCGGAGTACCTGGTCCCCTGCTTAAAACTACTGATCAGGTGATTGACGCAATTAAAGATATTAACAAAATAGAAGAGCAATATGCCGGAAAATACAACGTCTTTTATAAAAAATTCTGTACATGGGAAGACAATCGAGCCTCAGAAAAAGTTGTTAAGGAAGTTTTAAATTAAAAGCAGAATAAGGACGACGGAATTTTCTGCTTAGCATATTCTTATGATTATCCTGAATCCACTTCTAAAACGCAATACATTAAAAAAATAACAAAAGACAACAAAAGACTGATTAAATGAGGTATGAAAATGAATATGTTAAAAAGGATGTCAAAAAGGATATTAAGACTAATAAGAAGACGAAATAAAGGTACCATTACCAATATTAGTGCAGTGGGGAACCAGATTTTCTTGAACATGGAGGGATTAACCAATTTTGAAGATCATTCATTTTCAGAAAAGAACACAGAACTTATTTTTACTCGCATTAAAGATGGTCTCAAATCTAAGGTATCCATAGACACACTCACTCATAATAAAAATAGCAGGTATTTTCATATTGGATTTGATATTTCCAAACTTAATACAGTAGCAAGTGATGTAGAATCCGAATGGAATGTTATATTAGTCAAAAAAGGTAGGTTTTCAAAAAGAACTTATCAGTTATTTTTAAGTACGTATTTGAAGCCTGTTTTACACACCCAAAAAGTCCATTCTAATGGAGTGATTTATACTCCGGTATTCAAAAAATATGGAGTGCTTTATTTTCAGCAATATAATATTACTAAATCTAAAACGATTAAGTATTTCATAAATAACGTTTCATGTGTTAAAAAGAAAGAAGATAGTTTTAGCATTAACGGAAGTATTGACTCTGAATTACTAACTCAAATTGGAACAGTGGATTATATATCATTTTTGATGCGTGACAGAGATACTGGTAAAACAAATTTATACAGTGTCTATTGGAAAAATTCATCTGAATGGGAAGTAGTCATTCCGTTTTATGATTTCCCAATGAAGAATAGAATTTTGGATTTTTATTTCTATCTAAAAAAGGAAGCAAAGGATTATGAATTTCGGGTTAAACAAATTGAAGACTTAAATTTTGAAAGTGAAATTCCTTATCTTCCTCATGAATTAAAGGGTACCATGGCTTTTAAACCTTATCAGACAGAGAAGTTTTCGTTTTCTATAAAAGAGCACACGGAAACGGTTAAGTTGAATAGTCTGACTCTTCGTAAAAGCCAATTAGACAGCATAAAAATTGAAGGTTCTTATCAGAGTGTTGATCACTTTGATGTCCCAACAGAGATTATTTTTAAAGATAGAAATAGTGGCGATGAAGAAGGATTTCCAGCTTATATCACCAAAAGTATTGGAAGTCATTACTTTACAATAACCGTAAATAAGGATTTTCTGTACGATTTAAACTATAGGACTTATGATATTTACGTGAAATATATAGTTGAAGGTAATAAACTTTTAGTACGATTTAAATCAGATCAATTTACTTTAAAAAAAGATACTCTAAGGGAATTTAGAGAAAAAGAGGTTTTATATCAAGCCTATTTTTATGCTACAGAAAATAATCGACTCTCATATCGTATGGCACCAGCTTCTATAATGACTGATATCCACACTGCTGAAATAAAGGAAGGAACTTTAAAGATATGTGGACATGCAGAAATAGAGAGAAAAGATAACCAGGATTTATTAGAGCAAGAACTCTGTATTGTGATTAGGAATCGAGACACAGAAGAGGAGTTCGTTTTTTACCAGGATGGATTAGATTTTGATACGTGTATACCTTTAATGGCACTTAAATCATTATTTCAAAAATCACAGGATATATTAGACCTTTATGTTCGAATTAAAGATGGGGAGTATATCCAAGAAAGGAAAATTGGTTTTAAGCAGTATAATTATTATAAGGATAATTACTTATCGTCAACATTTTTAAAAGGCAAAGAATTTTCAACACAATTATTTTTAACCCTAACACCATATGGGAATGTAAAAATTGAAACATTTCAACAAAAGAATGAGGTTTTTGATCTACTTAGAGTAGCGAATCAGGATAATGATGTTAGCCGTAATCAAGTATGGCTTATAGGAGAAAGGCCGGATACAGCCCAGGATACAGGGTATCATTTTTTTAAGTATATGCGAACTCATCACCCTGAAATTGAGGCATATTATGTAATAGAAAAGGGATCCAAAGATGTTAAGAACCTTTTGTCTTTAGGGAACATTCTTTATATAGGAACAAGGGAACATGTGGAAAAGAGTCTACAGGCAAGTGTTTTTCTGTGTTCACATGATATTAATTATATTTTACCTTTTAAAGGAATAGAGATGAAAAATTACCGCGAAGGTCTCAGGGTATTTTTGCAGCATGGTGTACTTGGAAGAAAACCTGTGGAATACCATAAGAAATATTATAAGTATCCTTTTCATCTTTTTATCGTTAGTTCTATTCCTGAAAAAGAAATGGTTATTGATGAATTTGGATATCGGCAATCTGAAGTAAAAGTAACTGGATTATCCCGCTTTGATAATCTTCATAATAAAGAAACAGAACATAAAATTTTATTAATTCCAACCTGGCGTGAGTGGTTAAATACTTCAGAACGTTTCTTTAATTCCGAGTACTTTCAAAGGTATATATCGTTGTTACAGAACCCTCAACTAAATGACTTATTGAATAAGTATAAAATTAAATTAGATTTTTACCCACACTATCGAATGCAGCAATATCTAGCGGAATCAAATATTAAGCTTCAAGATAATATTCATTTAGTGGGACTAGGGGAGGTTAAGGTTCAGGATTTATTAAAGTCAAGTAACCTGATGATAACTGATTACTCAAGTGTCTCCTTTGATTTTAATTTTATGAAGAAGCCAGTGCTTTTTTATCACTTTGATTTCAAACGGTTCTTCTCAAAAGGAATTTTACGCTCTCCAAATGAAACGTTTTTGGGGGAAATTGTAAATAGTGAAGATATACTGATTCAAAAGATTGAGGAATATATTTTAAATGGTTTTAAGGAAAATGAGAACATAGACAACCAAAGGCATCAAATTTTGGAGTATATAGACAAAAATAACAGTCAGAGAATATATCAGGAAGTTATTAAAGCCGTAAAAGAACAACAAAAATTAATATAGTATCGTAGTTAAAATCTGCATAAGAAGCAGATTTTAACTACACTTATAAAAAATAGTTTACACGGTGGTAGAGGTGAATAAAATATGAAAAAAACAATATTTCTGCATATTGGGTTTCATAAAACAGCTACAACATTTTTGCAACGAAGTATCTATCCTAATTTAATGAATGTTAAGCGCATTAGAAAAAAACGAATAAACCAGGAATTATACGATTTAAGAGTTCGGAAGTTAAATGAAGGAGATATCCTTAGGATAAGAACAAAAATTGATAGCTTAGGTAAAGAAGGAGTGCCTACATTAATATCGTATGAAGGTCTTTCAGGAAGTCCTTTTAAAAGAAAAAGACCAAAGAACAATATTAAGATTTTAGAAGACTTACGTAGAGTTTTCCCTGAAGAATTGTATGATGTACATATTATTATAGGTTTACGGGAACAGGTTCGACTGATAACTTCTTTGTATATTCAATACTTACATATGGGTGGTTATAAGAAAGCTGACAATTATCTGAATGATCTTGATAGAATGGGGGTTTTAGATAATTATAAATATGACACTTATTTAGAGAATGTTGAAAGGCTGTTTGGCAGCAACTATTATGTTTTTGTATATGAGAAGTTTCAAAAGGAACCAAACGATTATTTACTAAAACTATTAAATTATATGGGTGAAGAGCAAATCCCTGAATATAAAGAAGAGCCTCTTAACAGAAGTTATGGAGTTATGCAAGCTAAGATAGCCAGACGGTTAAATTACTTCTTTAAGACTAAAATGAATCCAGATGGAATGTTCCCAGTCTATAAAATAAAAGGCAAAAAAATGTTTCCTCGTACTTTTCTCCAAAATAAAATTAGTTACAAAATACATTATAAACGCTTTGAATTGTCTGATGACTTACAAAATAATTTGAAAAATCGTTATAATGAAGAAAACAGAAAACTAAATAAAAGAAGAAATCTAGAGCTAACTAAAAATTATTTAGATTAGTGAACGATCAAAAAGTCCATACAATGGGCTTTTCTTTGTTTATAACGTAAACAACTGTAATTATCCATTATTTTACTAACCGTTAATTATTTGTTATATATTCAAGGTCTTATTTCTATGTTAAAATATACATTGTTCGTGCTTTTTCTTCAAAAATGGACATTAAGTATTTATGAGTTTTATCTAATCTCCACACAAAGGATATACAAACAATAAAATTTAATAAGGTAGGGAAGCACATGGAAAACGAGATAAGCTTGAGAGAAATAATTGAAACTCTGTTAAAAGGCAAGTGGATCATTGCTGCTATAACAGCAGTATTTGTTGTGATTGCTTTTATTTATAGCTCATTTATAGCATCTCCGGTTTATGAAGCGAATACTTCTATTACTATTAATAATGTAGAACCACCTGTTGGATCATTGGCTGAATATGTTAAGAATGGTACAACAAGGGATGTCTTTGTTGAAAAAGTAAAATCTCCTGAAGTATTACAAGAGACTATTGAAGAACTTGACTTGAAGAACCAATCCGTTTCGGCTTTGCAGAATAGACTAAATATCACTCAACCAGAAAACAATGAATTTTTGATAAACCTTTCAGTTGAAGGAACAAATCGTGATAAAATCACTTCCATTTTAAATACAGTTGTTAACAAAGCTAAACTGTCGATTGAGCAAGCTATGAATGATCACTTTAATTCCTATCAGAAGCTATATGCTGAAAAAATGGAAGAAGAAGAAAAGCAACTTGAAGAATATTTGAAGGATTATAAAGAATTAGAAAATACAGAGGGTCTTCCACTATTAGTTTTATTTCAACAGAATGCTTCAGACTCACAATATGTTCTAGAAGCAAACGAACAATTGCTATCAGAATTAAGAGATTTAGAAAAAGAGACTCAGGTTGAATATGAGCAGGTTAATGAAAAAATATCACAAACTAATGAACGTTATAAACAATTTTATAGCAACTATTCCGATGCAAAGACAGCCAAATCTTTGGATTTAGTGGATGATCGAATTAACATGATTTCTGAAGCTTATGCTGGTTATAATCCGATTGCCCCTAATAAGGTACTCAATATGGCCTTTGCGCTTGCATTAGGTTTAATAGTAAGTGTTTTTGTTGTTTTCTTTAGATTTTATTGGGCAAATACTGAAGAAAAGTAAAAAAAATATGGATAGAAGCAATCTATCCATATTTTTTTATGTCAAGTTTATGAAAAAAGTTATAATAAGTACAAGTTGTATGGTTAAAAAAATAATGACATAATAACCAAAGTAAGCTATTAATAATATTGAATCTTGATTGAAGGGGTTTTGAAGAATGCCCAGTATACATGAAGCAAAACATGTAACTATAATGGATATTCCTTTTATAAATATTAATAGAGAAGATTTAATATCGTTTCACATTCATCCTGACTTATTATACGAGAATAAGAGATTCATGGTTACGGCAAACCCTGAAATTGTTATGCACGCCAGGGAGGATGCTGAATATAAAAATGCGATTAAGAAGGCTGATTATATCATACCAGATGGTGCTGGAATTATTTTGGCATCTAAAATTAAACGTCAGCCTATTCATGAACGTATTCCAGGTATAGAAATGATGATTCATTTACTGGAATATGCAGAGAAAATGGGACTTCGCTGTTTTTTTTTAGGAGCCAAAGATACAGTTGTCCGTAAAATGACAAAAAATTTACAGGAAAAATATCCTAACTTAGAAATCGCCGGCTATCATCATGGTTATATATCACTCGATGATCAGGAGATTGTTAACAAAATAAAGAAAACCAGACCTGATTTAATATTTGTTGCTCTTGGATTTCCTAAACAGGAAAAATGGATTGCAAGATACTACGAAGACTTTGATAAAGGCTTTTTTATGGGAGTAGGTGGAAGTTTCGATATCTTTTCAGGTGAAGCCAAGCGTGCGCCAGAAAGCTGGATACGTTTCAATTTGGAATGGCTATACAGACTATTGAAACAACCTTTTCGTTGGAAAAGAATTTTAAAAGTCTTTCAATTTATTCTATTAGTCTTGGCCAGGAAAAAAGGTTAGTTTAAAAAAGGAAGTGAAATGCAAAATTTCATTTCCTTTTTATATTTAAATTAAAACACTCTTTTAAACAGTATATAAAATTAGTATAATAGTTCTAGTTTTATTTTTTGGAGGTGAGAGATTGAAATGGAAATGGTTAAAAGGTAGTTTCTATTTATTCGTGTTTACTATGGCACTTATTATTACCCAACATGCAGGTTATTTAAGTGCAGATGAGAAACAAAGAGCTATCGTAGTTAAGGAATCTACTGCTGTTTATGCGGAAAAAAATGCAGAATCAGAACAGTTACAGAAAATGAAGGAAGGAGCAATCATAAACTATCAAGTGGATAAGGACAGTAAGGATTGGCTTATTGTTAAGGTTGAAGGAGAGAATGATTTAGTCAATGGTTACATACATAAAAGTGATGTCGAATTAGCCTCTTCTAATTCAGAACAATTAAAAGGAATTGCTCTAAACGATAATACCAAAGTGTATCAGCAGCCAACTACCAATGCAAAAGCATGGAAGGATTACGAAAAAGGGTCATACTTATATTATCGTACATTGACGTCTAATTGGTATGAGGCAACTGTAATTATTGATGGTAAACATAAAAAGGGTTTTATTTATGCGAATGATGTAGAAGAACCTGTCCAAAGGCCAAAAAACCTTCGAGGTATTGCTATTAAGAACGAGGTTCATGTATACAAAAAGGCCAATAAACAATCAAATGTCTTGAAAAGTTACGATAAAGGGGAACTATTATATTATAAGACATTTATACCTGGGTGGTATAAAGCTGTGGTTTATATCAACGGGACACCCCAATCAGGTTTTATTGCTCAACAGGATGTAGATGAACCAACAGATAACCCGATATCACTTTCTGGAATCTCATTAAAGGAAAATACCAATGTTTATGCAAATCCTGGTCAAGATGCAAAAGTCTTAAAAGACTATCCAAAAGGGAAAAGATTATACTACAAAACCTTTATCGATGGATGGTATCAGGCAACGGTTTATTTAAAAGGGAAAAGGCACTCAGGTTATATCAAAGCATCCGATGTGGAACAACCAATTGAAAATCAAAAGGACTTAAAAGGAATTTCCGTAAAGAAATCGACAATAGTTTATTCCAGACCTAGTCGAAACAGTTCAACATTGAAGGCATATAATTCGGGAAACGTACTATACTATCAGACATACATGGATAATTGGTATGAAGCGGTTGTATACATAAATGGCAGCCCCCGTACAGGATATATCCACGTTAATGATGTAGAAGAACCAGTTCAAAATCAGAAAAGTGTTCAGGCGTATGCTATGACTGACCGTACTCATGTATATACAAATCCTTCTAAAGATAGTAAATCACTTAAGTCCTATAACCAGGGACACTTACTTTACTTTAAGACCTTCATAGACAATTGGTATGAAGCCGTTGTATATAAAAATGGCAAAAAGCGAACAGGTTACATCTATACCGAAGATGTAGAAGTCCCAATGAACAATCAAAAACAACTTAAAGGCTATGCATATCGTTCAAAAGTGAATATTTATACAGCGCCAAGCAAAAAACAGGATATATTAAAGTCCTATAATGAAGGGGATTTATTATATTACCAATCATTTATGAATAATTGGTATGAAGCGGTTGTTTATCTTGATGGTGATCCTCATACGGGATATATTCATAAGAATGATATAATTGATGTAGATACCAAACAAAAATCTCTTAAAGGGATGGCCGTACAGAATACCACTTATGTCTACTCAAACAGCTCAAAAGATGCAAAGAAATTAAAAGGATATAACTACGGGTCGCAGTTACAATTTGAATCCTTTACATCTAATTGGTATGAAGCCGTTGTATATCTGAACGGAAACCCTCATACTGGCTACATTCATAAGGACGATGTTGCGGTCGGTATGAAGCATACAGGACCCATTGTAAATCCGAAAACGGTATACTCATACGATCAGATGGTTAAGGATATCCGCAAATTGGAGGCCTCCTATCAAGGTCTAATCAGTACAGATGTTATTGGACAATCTGTATTAGGAAGAGATATCCATCTTGTTAAAGTTGGAACAGGAGATAAGAAAATCACCATTAACGCTGCACATCATGCTCGTGAATGGATTACGACAAATTTAGTGATGAAACAGATTGACGAGTACAGTCAAGCCTATGTTCAGGATGATGAAATAGATGGATACAACGTACGGAATATTTTAGATGAAGTAACGATCTATTACATTCCTATGGTGAATCCGGATGGTGTGACATTAAATCAATTTGGAGCAGATAATTTTAATAATCGTTCTAAGCTTATTCGTATGAATAATGGAAGTACAGATTTTATCTCTTGGAAGGCTAACGCAAGAGGGGTTGACTTAAACCGGCAATATCCGGCTAATTGGAAGAACATAAGAAACGTTGCTTCTAATCCTGGACCGAAAAACTACAAAGGGACCAGCCCATTATCTGAACCCGAAGTTAAAGCTCTATATGACTTCACCTTAGATCATAACTTTGACGCACACGTAGCCTATCACTCATCTGGAGAATTGTTGTACTGGGCGTACAATTCAACCGGAGAGAAGAGAAAGGAATATAGAAGGGTTGCTGAGAAGGTGTCCGAGAAAACCGGTTATTATCTGTACCACCCTGATAACCCTAGTGGTGGAGGGTATACGGATTGGGTCATTGACTCAATTAACAAGATTGGGTTAACGCCAGAGGTTTCACCTTATGTAGAAGAACGTTCAGTACCATTAAGCAACTTTGACCGGATTTGGCGACAAAACGATTCTCTGGGATTATTGCTTGCTGAAGAGGTTATGAATTAATCATATGCACTGAAGGACGGTTCCAAATTTAAGGGATCGTCCTTTTATATATCAGAAATAAAGTCCTCCAGAATTCGAACAATCCGCTCATTCCCGGATTGATAAGGAACCGGCATAAAGTCTTCACTCTCCTTTAATACATCCTCCAGACGCTCCCCATCATTCCAACTTAAAATATGTCCTCGTTCTGTAAATACATTCACTAGTTCCAATTGATGATCATCATTGTGCTCGCCATATTTTTTTAAACGAGGAGCAACGATGACCTTTTTCCCTTTTTTCAAGCCATTAATCACTGAGCCGGTTCCTGCATGACTAATGATTAAATCGGCCTGCTGGTAAAGCAAATCCATTTTGTCAAAGCTGAAAAATGATTGAAGAGTCATATAGTCACTCTCGAATTCGGTGTGCCCTTTTTGAACGATGATATCATCTTTGATAACCCCATCACGTTTGAGACGTTCTACTTCCTGTAACAAGCGTGTGAAAGGTAGCTCATGTGTTCCCAGAACAACAAAAATCAATAGATAGCACCTCCATAAATGGCGTCAGGGTAAACATCTTTCATAGTTTCCCACTGAACAATGAATAAATCAGCAATTGGGTAAACTAACTTTCCGGAAAGACTAGGTGTTTTTGATTTGGCAAAGCTCTCAATATAAACAACCTTTTTGCGAAATAGCTTAGCGATATAGCACATAGGTACTGCAGTATGCACACCTGTGGTTATAACGACATTAGGACGTTTGCGCAAAAAAATGAAGAAAGACTTCAATATGTTGTAACCAAACTTAAATAAATAACGTACAGGATAGTTCCTTGCCCCATAAACTAGAAATGATACAGAATACTGATTCTTCAGGGGGACAGTAATTTCGGATTTTTCGGTTACAATATGATATTGATAATTTTGGAATAGGGAATTAAGTTGTAATAGTTGTGTTAAATGACCACCTATGGATGAAATGAGCAATATCTTCTTATCCTTCATTTTTGTTCTCTCCGATCAAAAAGTGGTATATGTAAACAAGCTGATCTAACAATCGGTCTTGACTGTTTTGTTCTGCTTTTTGTTCCCCTTTTGTAATAAGCTCCTCCCGCAAGTTTTCATTTTTTAATAAGTCTTCCATTGCCTTTTCCAACGAAAGCGTGTTTTTTGGCTGAATAAGTAATCCTGTTCTATTGCTCAATAAATAAGACAGCCCACCCACATCACTCCCGATAACCGGGGTGTGACAGGACATAGCTTCTAAAGCAACTAATCCGAACCCCTCCATGTGTGAAGGCAGAATGAACAAATCTGCTGCTGACATCCAAATTGCAATATCTTTTTGTTTAAGCGGCTGATAAATGAAAATATCCTCTTCATTTTGAATTAATGCTTCAATATGGTGCATAAAGTCTGGTTCTTTAGCTGCACCAATTAAATGAAGCTGCAACATATTGTGCTTTTTTTTAAGTTGTTTGAATGCTTCCACCAATTCCAGTATGCCTTTAGCTTTAATAAGATTTCCTACAAATAAAAGATGGGTATAATGATAATTAAGCTGTAAGGTATCTTTTGCTTTCTTATCATCAATAGGGCGAAAGATTTTACGATTTACTCCCATATTTATTATTTCCAATTTATTCGTCGATATACGATAGTGTTCGACTAACTTTTGTTTTAATTCTTCTCCAACTGCGATAATATAATCGGACTGGTGCAGGATCCTTCCAGTGAGTCGCTCCATTAGAGGATGGATTTTAGCCATTTTATCCAGGTCTCCTCCATGGGACGTAATAATAAGACGGCTTCCTTGTATTTTCTTAACCAAAAGCCCTAGTAACCCGCTTGGTACAATATAATGAGCGTGCACAAGATCATATCGTTTTCCGTTTAGTAAAGAAGCTGCAACTTTTAATGCCCAAAAAAAATACTTCCGGATCACACGGAATTTACCCATTCTCGGGTCTTGTACAGCAATAACATCGATATCAAACCCGCGCAATCTTAATGCATCTACCTGGTTTTTTATAAAGATCCCAAACGATGGATGAACCTGACTTGGATACATATTGGTGATAACCAGGATACGATGGCTGGATTTTTTCTTTTTTATCTGTTTTCCCATGTTACTCACACCTGCTTTGAATAAGTTAAGTGACCTGTTTTATCACTGATAAGTGTATCTAATAAGGCAATAAATACAGCCAGATAAATAGAAGCGGCTGGTGATGATAAGACATGTCCTGCTACAAATGCTGTTCCCAGTCCAAGTATTACACCTGTTCCAGTTAATAAAACGTTTGCTCCCATGTGAAACCTTTGCAATAGGACTCCTTTTATAATCCGCCATCCAAAGTATAGCAACGGCAGTATGAGAGCTGAAAATCCGATAATACCAAAGTTGAAGAACCAGTCCATAAAATCCATTTCAATTAATTTTGGTATTTCCTCGTAATTCCCGCCACGGCCCATACCAAATAGTTTCTGAGAGAAGGGAGCGTCTTGAAATTGTTCCATTTGTGTTTTTAGGAAATCACTTCGACCACTTAACACAATTTCAGTATTATAATCATCCGAAGGCACTTGGTCTGCATGGGGAGCTGATTGATCCTGAATTTTAGATAGGGTTAACCCTAAATTATTGGCAATAGGCGCTTTAGGAAAATATATTAATGCCATAGCCAGAATTAGGGATAAGAGCACTGCATTATGCCACCTTTTTTTTATAAATCCCTCCGTAAGCGTGAGAATTATAGAGACAATAAGAACGATAATAATGCCGCCCAGACCTACTTTTGTCCCGATTGTGAGACCGGACCAGATCACAAGGGTTATAGGAAGAAGGAGAACAAGTTTAAAAGAAATACGTTTCATCTTTATAAAGTATAAAATCATCATAGCAAATCCCATCGCTATGATAGCACTCACCTCATTTGCTGAATAAAACCATCCTGAGTGACCTGATTTTGAAAGGTAATCATAGCTTCTTTTTCCTGTTTCCGATAAGGCAGCAAGGGCCATCACAATTCCTATAATGCTCAGAGCAATAAAAATATTCTTTTGTACAATTTTCTGCAAGTTCCTTTTTTGACGTAAGGACTGAAAGACGAGAAAATAGCTTATGAGCATAACAACGAAATAGGTGGTTTTAATAAGATAAACAAGTTCAATGGATAATGAAAAAGAGTCTTTTACAAAAAAGTTATTTAGAAGTCCAGTAAAAAGTACAATTCCCAAAAGAGAAAAATAAATGAGCGAAAGGCTCCTGACCCGCTGATGATAATAAAGGAAAATATACATCCCCCCTGTAATCATGGCCAGGATACGTACAGGTTCCGATATAGGTAAATGAAAATAAGCCGTTACGTCCAAAATTGGCTGAATAGGAATAAATAAAATAAAAAAGATTTCAAGTTTATGGATCATTTGTTGACTTTTCTCCATTAACGGTTCCCTCACTTACATAACGAGACTGATAAAGTCTTTTTTTTAGCCGAAAATTTTTAAAAACTGCCCAGAGCAAGGTGACAGTACGGTTGACCTGCTTAAATAAAGAAGGATATTGAGACGACATTTGACCCGTATTCTGCTGCTGTTTTGTAAAATCCGGTACAGAAAGTTGAATGAATACCTCTGCATAATGAACGGGAAAATGCTTTATTAATTTTGCCTTGTATTGGTTCAGAAGTAAAAAACCGTCAAAGGCAATTGTCTGGGAGCTGAATAATTCTATCGCATGTGATTTATCACTAAATGAATCTGTAATATCAATAATACAGTTCACTTCAGAGGGCGGAATCGGACAATTTACATCATACAAACGAATCTTTGTACGATGTAAATCAGTTCGTTTTAAGGTGTCTGCCAACAATTGAGTGGTGGCCAGGTGGTCGGGATGTGCATCAATAAATGGTGTACAGTAAATTAAGTCCGGTTGAATCTCTTTCAATATTTTTAATAGATCGTTCTGGCTTTTAACATTACTCTGAACATGCCCATCCGGTAAATCCATGTAATGAATTTGATGAATTCCGAGTATATGCTTAACTTTATTCATCTCCTGCTTTCTTTGATTCGACAGTTCGTCTCTATCCATAGAAGTTACGCTACTTGATCCGTCGGTTGTGAAAATACAATGAACTTTTGCGCCTTCATTCGCATGGCGTCTAATGGTTCCCCCGACACCAATGGTTTCGTCATCCATATGAGGAGCCAGAACTGCAATCCTTTTGTAGGCTCCTAATTGAGACGGGTATCTGTTTCCTGCATAATGTCTGGATAATACAAGCTTTGTAATCGGTATTACGATTGGTTCAGATAGATCCATGATGGTTTGTTTAAGCCCCATTTCTTTCTCCTCCTGAACGATGCTGAATGGTTTGAATGAAAAATTGAAGTGCCCTTGATCTTAGGATATAGGTGCACAAAAAATAAACACATGCTCCGGAGATACTTATGACGATAATTTGCAAAATATCAGACCATTCCTGAGTGAGAGGAAGTGCTCCCCGTATAATCGCAGCCATAACCAGTACAGAAAAAATAACCTTGGCAAATTCTATCCCAATATTTTTTAGAGGAATAGCTCCTGTCAGTTTATAGAGGACAATAAAACTTGCTAATACATAACAGAACGCCATAACAGAAGATGCGAGTGGAATACCCTTATATCCAATCCAGTTCGTGAAAATAAAGTTAAGTAAGACGTTTAATATGACGGCAATGCAACCTATTCCTAAAATTAGATGTCCCTTTTTTAACGTATAAAAGCCTTTGTTCACAATGTTATGTAAGCTGAAGAACAAAACTGAACCAAAGTAGTAATAAGCAACCTGTGTCGTAGTCATAGTGTCGTTGTGATTAAATGCACCTCGTTCGTATAGCAAGTCAATAATAGAGGGCATAAGCATCATCATGCCGACAATGGCAGGAAGAAGGATATAAAACATGGCGGTCAGTCCCCGTTCTATGCCTTCCTTAAATAATCTTTGCTGGTTCTCGGCGATGGCCTTGGATAGTATTGGGAACACAACTGTACCTATCGTTACCCCAAAGATGGCCTGGGGAAAGTGAACCAGGGTTTTAGCATAGTTAATAAAGGTAACAGCCCCTTCACCAAAGTAGCTTGCAAAAACATTGTCTACAAATAGATTAATCTGCCCAACAGCTGCTGTTAATGCTACTGGAACAAACACGACGTAAAAGGATTTAATTTCCTTAAGATTTAGTTTTTCTTTAACCTGAATTACATTTTTGGGTATCAACAGGCTTAATTTGTAAAGAAAGGCCAGAACCGTTCCGGCTAAATACCCGAATGCTAATGAATAGACACTGATATTATCTGCAAAAAGCAGAGCCCCGAGAATGGTTGAGATAACGACAATATTTTGTGAAATAACGGAGTATGTATACTTGTGTATGGCATCAAAATAGGCGCTTAATACCGCATTCATCCCGACAAATGTAATCGATGCAAACAGAATTATACTGACATAGATGGCTATTTCCTGAGTTGCAGGGTTAAACTCTGGAAAAAGAGCAGGGATGTAACTTCGCGCTGATATAATTCCGACTAATGATAGAATAAAACTAAAAAAAATGGTTCCTTTAAATACCTGATTTAAGTGATGAGATTCTTTTTTATACTCCAAAGCTTGAATATAACTTGGGACAAAAGCGTTTTTCATTCCAGTCATCAAAAATAAAATAATCATGTTGGGTAATATAAACGCTGCTAAATAAGCATCCGCCACATAACTTCCGCCAAAAAAATAGGCTATAACCATGTCTCGTATTAATGCAGAGACTTTTAACAAAAGAGTTGCAAACATGAACAATAGACTAGCGAATCCTATTTTTGATTTCAAAACAATACCTCTCCAAAAAAATAATAGCCTTATCAGGGATTTTTCATGGATTACATGTAATTTGAATTTGTCTGCTTAAGTATTAGACATAACCAAAGATTTTCATACGTGTATGACAAATATCCTCAATTTTTTTTAAATTATCTGGTCCAAAGAACGTGAATGTATCAATATTCCGATTTTTACCTCGAGGCTGGAATTGAACATCAACTTTTTCAGCAATATCCTTCCCTTTAGCAAGCCCTAACTTTTCAGCGAGCTCTTCAATAGCTCCTCGTTTATCTTTTACAAAATCCTCATAACGAATCAGTTGCATGCTATCTATGTGTTTATTATAAATATCAACAGCTAAATTCCAACGGTGTGCCATCCATTCAATGTAATTTTCACCTTCAATGCCTAACCATCTGCTGTCAATAACACGTTCCCAGTCAGTTGGAGCCTCTTTTAACTTTCTTATGTTCTCTTCCTGATTGATATGTGGAAGATGACCAGGAATGTCTACACGATTAAGAATACTACGGATATTATCACGTGGATCTCTAACTATAAAGACCACAGTGGCCTCTGGAAAATAGTTCATAAAATCCTTGTATAAAAAGGTAAGAGATGGTTCCTTAATAATGTCTTTTGAGAAATCGTACTTATTATTTTCCACAAAGGTTTCAAAGGATATCTCTTTGCGGTGTAGTTGTGGTTGTATAGGTTCACAAATCCCGGGCAAATCAATTGTGGCACTCTTTCCGGTTAATTCTGAGAGCAAGGCTGCGATTGCGGAAGTACCACTTTTATGGTTTCCAATTATAATTATGGGTTCTTGGTTTATGGTAGCTATTCTATTTAGTTGTGCCCGTACTAAATCTTTTGGGTAATGATAAAGTCTTCTTAAAAGATTTTGCATCGTTTCCCCCCCTTTCTTTTGCATCTAATGGCTAATTGATAACAGCATATCATAATCATTTTTATTCAATTACACTTTTATACATTCTTAATTATATATTTACATTCTTTCAATTCCTTTCGATTTTTAGACTTATCTTTCGCAGTTTTTAGCTAAGTTTCGTGAAGAGCAGATGTCTATTCAGTGCTAAGTTGGAAAAAATGAATGAAGGAGTTTACCCATTTTATTTGAGACGGTAAAGACATAGAAGGATATTAATTCAGCGGTCATTGTCAGTTGGATATCTCACAATAATTTCGGTATTAAAGGGAGAAAGAATCATGAGAAAATATATATTATTTTTAAAGTATGCAATTTCCTCGTTCACCTCTTTTGGTTTAGATATTTTGTTATTTTCTATATTTTCGTTCTGGTTAAAGGAGATTTTTCCCCAATCCTTCATAATACTATCTACTATTGGGGCGAGAATTTTATCATCTCTCTTTAATTATATTGTTAATAAGCATGTGGTTTTTAAGTCGAATTCTCATAAAACAATAGCAAAATATTATTTATTGAGCTTTTGTCAAATGATCACATCTTCATTAGGTGTTTATGTACTTTATCAATGGATAGGGAAAGGGGAAATTGTGATTAAAATCGTTGTGGATATCTTCTTATTCCTGATTAGTTTCTTTATTCAAAGAGTGTGGGTATTTAAAAATCAACGAAACGTAGATGTGGTGATGGAAAATGATTGATACATACATAATGCTGATTTTATTAGGTTTATCTTTGCTGGGGTGGGGATTCCTCGTCTTTGTGAAAATTGGAATACCAGTAGCCTTTATTCCTATTTTTATTTTTTCCGGAATCACTTCAATCATGTTTCTTGCAGGACTACTTAATATGATGACGTTCCTTACAGTGCTGATTTTTATAGGAGGACTTCTGTTCTTTGTAAGATATGCTTCTTTCTTTGCAAAGGGAAGGGTCAATGTTAACAAGTTAGTCGCTCCAGCAGCCATTTGCTTTATCATTTTTTCATTGACAATAATGGTATTGGTCAAAGGAGTCATTTATCTGGACTATGATAACTTTAGTCACTGGGGTCTTATTGTAAAAGAGATGTTCATGTTAAATAGTCTGCCTGATGGAACGACTGTAATTTCCTATCGAAACTATCCGCCGGGAAGCGCAGTGTTTATTTATTTTGTTAACTATATTATTGGATACACGGAAAGTCATACATTAATGGCTCAAGGACTTTTACTTTCTGCCTGTTTAACTGTGTTGTTTGTATTTAGTAAGTGGAAACATCCTCTTCAAATACTTTTAGCTTTTGCAGCAACGTCTACGTTATTGTTTGTAATTGAGCGAAATATTTATAACTTACTGGTAGATACATTGCTAGGGCTTGTGGCCTTAGCTTTAACAGTAGTCATTTACTACTACCGCTTTGATTGGAAAAAGCTTCTGGTCGTAACGACACCTCTATTGATTACTCTTATCCTGGTCAAAGATAGCGGTAAAATCTTTTACTTATTCAGTGTGACTCTAATGGGATGGTTTCTAATTAAAAATCACAGAACAATCAAGGCCTTTAGCTACACATTTTTGTTTAGTATCATGACTCCGCTTTTCACCAACTTTCTTTGGCTGAAATACACGGAGAAGGCCTATCCAAATACGTCTTATGAAGATAATAAATTTGCTATTACTCCCTACCGCTTTTTGAACACAGATAAATCAGCGGAAACGATTCAGCAGATTGGATTAGATTTTCTTCATGCATCATTTGATATGCAGCACCCTAATGTGCAATCTTTAGTAATTCTGAATATCGTGGGGCTATTCATATTTGTTTTTGTGTTCGTACTGAAAAGGCAGTTTGCTGCAAGGCTAGGATTAACTATTTTATGGGTGGATCTGTGTTATGGGATGTATCTCTTTATTCTGTACGTGATGTATATCTTTCTGATGCCTGAAAATGAAGCAGTCTATCTGGCTAGTTTTCACAGGTACCAGGCTACAATTGTGATTTATTGTATTGGTGTGTTCATGACGGTTATTCTTTTGGAATGGAAGGAACATACTCGTTGGGAAACTTCAGCAGGTATAAAGGCTGCTCTGGGATTGGGACTGTGCTTTTTATTTATATTTCCGTTTCATAGTCATATTGAATCAATTATACAAAAGCCTGAAATGGAGTCATCTTTAAGGCTCGAGGTTCGACAAGTGGTGAATAAAATAAAGAGCGAGTCAAATGGGAATCCTCGGATGTTGTACTATAGTCCGGAAAGTGCCAATGATCACGGGTATTTAAGGAATATGTTAGTTTATGAGCATTTATCGTGGAACTTTAAGATTTTTACGGAATTGGATCAGGAGCAATTTACTAAAGAAATGAAGGATGCGGATTATGTTGTTATTTTAGAGGAGGATGAGTCTGCTCGTAAATATTTTGCAGAGCAATATGATATCCGTGATGTGGAGGGAGTGTATGATGTGGTTAAGAGGCCTGAGTTGATCTTACAACCATTAGAATAGGAGGGAATTTTCCCTCTATTCTAATGTGCTTTTACTTAAGAAATCTTTATATATGTCAAATAAGTATTGATAAAATTTCTGAATGCCAACCGCAACCAGAATACAAAAAACAGGTACAATGAACTGGGCATACCTGGTCAGAGGCAAGAAGACATTGGATACTGCGACAAAAATGATAATGACTCCCGTTAAAGCGGCAATTCTGCCATTATGTCGTAAAAACCAGGCTGTGAGGGTCCCGCCAATTAAGACAAAGAAATGGTGAAGGTAATAGAGTGTTACCCCCCATTGTGGTAAAGAAAAATAATTTATTCGATCTGGTTCTCTGAACATCCACAGGGTTTTTCCAAGGGTAAACCATGATATCCAGAGAACGGGGTTGTTCTTAAGTCCCTCTTTTATGCGCTCAATGGCATACTCCTTATTTGAAAAGCCTAAATTACTTCCCTCCCGTGCCAGGCTTATGGGTTTGTCTCTTAGGTAAAAAGGGTCAGTTCCACCTAACATGGGATTACCTGCATGAGAAGAGAATAAATGAAATTGCTGAAAGGCTAAATAATTACGAATAGACCAAGGCAAAATAATAAATAAGGGACCTACCCACCACAGCAACCCAATTTTAAGACTTTCCTTCCATTTGTACCTATAAAGGATGATTCCATATGCCAGAAGCAGCATAGGAGCAGGGGTCGGTCGGACCATCAAACTATATGCAGCTGCAAAACCAAAGAGAATATGCCACTTTTTTTGGTTTTCCTGAAAGGCAATGATAAATAGAAGTACAGCCAAATAGAAAGTAAAAGCTCCAGGCACTTCCGTTAAGAGATGCCTAAAATAATGATATTGGGCTAATGTGAAGGCAAATAAACTTGTAGCCATTACGGAAATGGTCTGGTTATGAAAGAGTCTATGTGCAATGTGGTAGATAATCAAAATGGTAAGTAAATTCATGATAAGATTCAACACTACCGTAAACTTTATTCGGTCGATATTAAAGATATCAGCCAATAAAAAAGATGAGACTAAATAAAAAGGATGCCCTGGCGTAACATAGGCATCTGGACCTCCACCTTGATAAGAATAAAACTTTTCTTCAATAATTGTTTCAGCCATTCGGGAATATTTCTTTTCATCAGGTGCCGTTAACTGTATGGGGTCACCAAAACGAAGCAAGTATAAGTGAAATAGGAGAACCATGCCTAATATAATCAGAATAGGGATGTTACGCTTTAACGTATCCATAAAATTTCCACCTCATAAAATAAAGTTTTATCCTTCGCGTTTAATTAGACTGCTGGTTATGTTCAGATTGGATTTTTTGCTGCAGGAGACTATATTCCTGTGTTAACGTATCAAGTTGTCGATGTAATTTGGATATCCTTCTTGTCATATCAAACAAAAGGATTAGTGAAAACAGCAACCCGAATAGAAATAATATTGAAGGTGCATAGCCCACTTTAAGAAAATCGGCGACTATAGTAATGATGCTTTCAAAAATACTTAAGATAGCCAATGTGATACATGTGATAAACCATAGGATTGAATATTTAGTTTCTAAAATCCCGCGTCTGACAGATTCAAAAACAAATATGAAGATTGAAATTACAACCAATAGTGCAACCATAGTAACATCCATATGCATTCACTCCTTAACGATGGTACGCATAAAAATGGATAAAGATACTTTGAGCATATAATAAAGAGACCGAATATGGGAAATAGAGGTTTCCCCGCCTTCGCGCTGGTTCATATGGACAGTAATTTCCTCCACCTGATAACCGTTTTTCACTAAATCAATAATAACTTCAGGCTCAGGATAGTCTTTAGGATAATTTGCGGAAAACTTTTCAATAACCTTCCTGTTAATTACACGAAATCCTGATGTGGCATCTGTAATTTTCCTGCCGGTCAATACGAAAATGAAAAATTGAAAGTATAAAATTCCGGCGCGTCTAAAAGGACTTCCTTTATAATCCGTTTTTTTCAGAAACCTCGAACCAATTGTCATGTCAAGTTGCTGGTTATCTATATAATGAAGGATGTATTGAATATCTTTCTCATTATGCTGACCATCCGCATCAAATTGAATTGCGTAATCATACCCTTTCTTACAGGCATATTTGTAACCCGTTTGCATAGCACCACCTATCCCTAAGTTGCAGGGAAGATGAATTACAACTACTTCTTCTCTATATGAATCCAGGATTTGGGCAGTTTGGTCTGTAGAACCGTCATTAACGACACATATATCTACTGAGAAAGTCTTCATCTGTTTTTTAGCCCACAAGAGTTTTTGTAACGTATTTTTGATAACAGCCTCTTCATTAAAGCAAGGAACTATAATTAAAACCTTTTGTTGATTCATATCGAGCACTCCTGATGTTTTCTTTTTTTTAAGTATTTCCAACCTGTTAAAATTCATAATAAATATGAAATATTGATTGAAACTAAACATAGAAATGAAGGTGAAATACCAATCAATACACATCCCGATATTATTGACATAAAATGATCTCCCCATACCAATTTAAAAAATATGGATGTCTTGAATTTTATTGAAACATCTTCTCAATACCATTCGTCTAATTAAGGAGAAATTGTTGGTACCCAAAAATCTGAATACGTTGTCGTAGTTTATAAATGTGAACGAGATGTTATGGAATTGGAATACATAGGAGGAAGCATCATGCTATATATATCCATTCTGGTATGTTTTCTGATGGCTCTGGTCATTACGCCACTTGTTAAACAAGCAGCCCTTAAAATAAATGCAGTGGACCTACCTGCCCAAAGGAAAGTTCATGATAAAACAATGCCTAGATTAGGTGGTTTAGCCATATACTTTAGTTTTTTAGCAGGCCTTATGTTATTTTATCCTGATCATCCGTACCTCTGGACTATAGGGTTAGGTGCGACGCTAACTTTATGCTTGGGGGTCATAGACGATGTCATAGGTTTATCCTCTGGTTTGAAGTTCATGGCTCAGACAGTAATTGCAATTTTGGTAGTGGTAAATGGTGTTCAGATTGATTTTATTACCCTTCCGTTTGGACCAAGAATAGATTTTGGTGTATGGAGTATTCCCATTACCGTTTTTTGGATTGTAGCGATTACGAATGCTATGAATTTGATTGATGGATTAGATGGTTTGGCTGCCGGAGTATCTTCCATCGTGCTCATCACGATTTCAGGAATGGCGATTGCCATGGGAAATATGTTTGTTGCAGTAGTTGGTTTGATGCTTTTGGGAAGCACCCTTGGTTTTTTAGTATTTAATTTCTACCCAGCCAGGATTTTCTTAGGAGATACAGGTTCATATTTCCTTGGTTTTATGATAAGTACGTTATCTATTTTGGGCCTTTTTAAAAACGTAACATTCTTCTCAATTATCGTACCCATCATTATTTTGGGAGTACCACTTGTGGATACAACCTTTGCTGTTGTGCGTCGTATAATTCAGGGAAAACCTGTTAGTGCACCAGATAAATCCCATTTACACCACTGCCTGATTCGACTGGGTTACAGTCATAGAAAATCTGTACTTATGATTTATGGATTAAGCGGGATTTTCAGTATTGCAGCTATTATATTTACCCGCAGTACAATGTGGGGATCGATGATGATTTTGGTGGCGTTAGCGGTATTAATCGAACTTACTGTTGAAATCACGGGTCTTATCAGTCAGAATTACAGACCTCTGTTAAATCTTGTTTCAGGAAAACGTCAATCATAAAGAAAAGGGATAAAGCTGTGTAAAGACAGCTTTATCCCTTTTTTATAAATCTGCAACTTTTCCCTTTTCCAAAACGACTGATGGGATATAGGAGGGGTTAAATGAAAAAATACATGATTATCTTTTTGTTTATATTTGTGCTCTTAGCAGCCTGCGGAACAACAGGTGGTGGGCAGGCTGGAAGCGGAGAAGCTGCTGGACCTACTGGAACAAACGAGCATGTGATGATTGACTGGGTCGATTTCGTTAAATTGAATGATGTACAATACACTGGGCTGCATCAAAGTGTTATTGCTAATCCCGATAGGATAGGAAAGCAGATAGGGAAAGTTAAGTTTAAAGTAGCAGACAATGTGACGAATCCCCAATACAGAGTGAAAAACGGAGATGCGGCCTTCTTGGCAAAGGGAACAAAAATTTACGCAGTAGAGCAAAAACCTAATTATGTGGCGGTAAAGGACAAAAGAGAAGTCAATGGTTATAAACTCTTCTTTGCTGATCACGCAGAGGGTGAATTTAATCAGTATTTAAAGGACATGGATAAGGACAAAATGGAAAAGATAGAAATTTATCACCAAAATGCAGCTGCAAAGCCTAAACTGCTTAATCAAATATCACAACAGAAAGATATTGAATCCCTTATAGGCTTGCTGGATAGCGGAGAACCCCATACTCATTTCAAACCCAACCATTCTCAAGGTCCTGTAGAGCGCTATCAAATCGTTATCTATACTAATCATCCTATCGCTCATACGAATATGATTTCCTATGATCATGAAAAATGGTTTTGGCACCCTGGGAGTACAGAAATTCTATCAAACAAAATAGAAAAGTACCTGTCCCGATAAAGAAAACTTTTCCGCTTACGAAAAGTTATCAACTTATAAAACTAGTTGAAAAATTCTATCAAACGTTGTAATATAATGGATAGATATAGAAAAAGTTGTCTTTGGGGGAATACTAGAGAAAGCAGTGAACTTCAATGACTCAAGAAGAAAGAGAATTTGCAGCAATTCTAAAGAAGTTTTATTGGAATGGAAAAAAATCCACATCAAGTATGGACGCCATAATGGAGGACCTCAAACAAGACCTGAAGAGGTACATAAACAACACGCAGCCGGATGTGGTAAACAAAAAATCATTGGAATGAAATTCTGCCTCAAATATCGTTGAACGATGTTTGAGGCAGCTTTTTATGCTGTGACCGGGATTGTCCCAGTTCGGGCGGTGGCAGGCACGAGCCTGATAAAAACCCCACTTGCTTTAACACTTTAAAGCAAGCGGGGACAGTCCCCAAAATTATTTAACCGAAAACTTCTCTTCCCACTCACCTGAATAAAGCTCATACCGCACGCCGCGATATACCCAGGCGCCTTTAGGAAAGTCTGACATCACTGCCTCAAACACAACATCAGCTTCCTGATCATTGGTCACTTCAATAATATGACTCCGCTCGCCTTTATCAACGTGCCCGAAGCCGAGCAGGCGATTGCCGGTGTCCTCCATATATTTTGCACTGCCGACGATATTTGTAAACAGCTCTTCACCGCGCTCTTCACCATAGGACCAGATAATCTCAGCGGTCTTTTCCTTCTCGTTAATCCGGTACTGAACGCCGGCGCTGTAATCCTTCGACAGTTCCTCATTCCCGCGGGTGACAACGGTGTTATTATCATAGATGAGCAGGTCAATCGTATCCGGATTGTTATCGAAGTCCGGCATAATCGTGGCATCGTGCTGGCCGGCTGGATATTTGAAATCCTCACCAACGCCTTCCACAACCAGATCTTCATACTTGCCTGTCCAACCCTCGGAGTCAGCCAGAATCCACTTAATCTCGTTCGTTTCGTAGTCGATTTTCATCACGGTATCCGAGTTACGCCCGGAGATAATAATGCTGTCGTCACTTTCATCATAGACGAGCGAATTCTGGTGGAACCAGTCCGTCAGCCCATCCTTTTTCGGCGTACTGTCGTAGTCCGTGTACATCTCTTCCGGAACAAGCGCCTTCAGATCAATGACTTTCACCACTTCACCGGTCTTGCGGTCGATTTCAATCATCGTGTCTTCCATATAATTGCCTTTTCCATCATTCACGGTTAAAAGCAAATTCCCGCTCGGCAGTTCCGCGATATCATGGTGGATCAGCGTGGACTCCATTCCTTCTGATTCCGCCTGGGCCGCCTCCTCGCTAATCTTAAAGGCATTAAACAGCTTCCCGATAAAATTCGTCTCAAACAAGCGGTTATAAGCATTGCCGCTGTTATCATCTTTACCTAAATAAAGCAGATTTCCGTTCTTAAGCTCCTTCAGCACGTGACTGTTGTAGCCCGAACCGTACCAGCGAATGTCCCCATTTGCATCAAAAGCATAAGGATATTTTGTACTAGGAATCGCAAACGTCAAACTCGTGTCCGCCAGATCCATTTTTTCCTTCTGCACTT
Source organism: Virgibacillus sp. MSP4-1 (assembly GCF_010092505.1). Classification (NCBI taxonomy): domain Bacteria; kingdom Bacillati; phylum Bacillota; class Bacilli; order Caryophanales; family Bacillaceae; genus Virgibacillus; species Virgibacillus sp. MSP4-1. Next base: position 2,261,687 of record NZ_CP048021.1, on the reverse strand, counting down.
CCTTCACCTTAATGGTAGGAATGTAATCCGGCAGCGGCTCGGTCTCCAAATTCAAGGTTTTCTCAGAAGTTTCGCCTGATTCTGTGGTTACGGTAAGATGAACCGTATTTTCAGCATCAGGATACAACCCTAAAATCGGAATTTCGTGATATTTTTTATAGCCCTCAAACGTATTGGAAATATCCGCATCATCCGTTTCCCCCTCAACCGTCACCGAAACCTGCTTCGGCTCCTCAGTAGAAAAAATCGCCAGCGCAGATAAAGGGGAACGATTGTAAGGATCCAGCTTCACATAAGGCTCTGCAAACGTGCTGCCTTCACTCTCCTGCAAAATCGTCTCCTCCAGCTGCTCCTGCTCCTCCAGCAAATCCGTCGCAACCGTAGGCGGGTACTCAAAATCATCCGGCTTGGCCGTCGCCTCCTGTGCCGGATTGTCCCGATCCATAATCCAAAACACAACCCCGGCAGCAATAATCAAACCAACAATAAAAATTAAACTCTTCTTCATAACTCTCTCCCTCTATTAATCTGAATTTACACTTTTTGTATGAAAACGTAAGTCAATCGTATTATATCATTCATGGATCGGGGATAATATATTTTAGTAGGAATTTTTAATAGGTAATATTATGTGTTTTCTTTATTTTATAAAGAGATAATAGGTTACTTTTAAACAATCGGATCAATTTTAAGGTTAAGGGATTACATTTAAATACAGTTTAATTTATCACTATGGGAAAAATGAACCCAGAATAAAGTCGAATATTGTCAAAAACACCGACATATTCAAGTCGAATATTGCAAAAGAACTGCAATCCGAATAAACCATAATATTCTAAATAAATTAAAAAAGGTTCCCATGAATAAACATGATTGGTATAATACCATCTCGGATAGGTAGAAATACTCATAAAGCAAACTATGGCAACAGAGACGCATCTGGTGTAATTAACTTTCATTAATTTGCCAAGTATTAGTCAAAATTACATTTAAATGTACTAACACACAAGCGAAAAATCTGTTATTATAATTAATAGACAAAATTCAACACACAATTGCATTAGTTGGTGTTAGTGATCGGGAAATAGACTTGCTTTAAACAGGTCTATTAAACTATGTTAGATGATGACAGAAAGAGAAAGTATCATTTTTAGCAGAATGGTAAAGTGTAGGGGGAAAGTTTATGACGAAAATTAAAAAGGCAATTATTCCGGCAGCTGGGCTTGGTACACGTTTTCTGCCAGTAACTAAGGCAATGCCAAAAGAGATGCTTCCGATTGTAGATAAACCAACCATTCAATATATAGTTGAGGAAGCAGTGAAGTCGGGGATAGAAGATATTATTATTGTTACCGGTAAAGGGAAACGAGCTATTGAAGACCACTTTGATAACAACTTCGAACTGGAAGATAATCTGATGAAAAAAGGCAAATATGAACTTCTGGAGAAAACGAAACAGCCAGCTAAAGTTGATATACATTATATTCGTCAGAAAGACCCCTTAGGTCTAGGGCATGCTGTTTGGTGTGCCCGTAAGTTTATAGGTGATGAACCATTTGCTGTTTTACTCGGGGATGACATCGTTCAAGCGGATAAACCCGCATTAAAGCAACTGATGGATCAATTTGAAGAAACAGATAGTTCTATCGTTGGTGTGCAAAAGGTTTCAGACGATGAAACACACAGGTATGGGATTGTTAATCCAAACACAATAGAAGGAAGAAGGTATCGGGTAAGTGATTTTGTTGAAAAACCTGAACCGGGAACTGCTCCTTCTAACTTAGCTATTATGGGGCGTTACGTACTAACTCCGGAAATTTTCGGTTTCTTAGATGCTCAGGAAAAAGGGGCAGGTGGAGAGGTACAATTAACGGATGCTATTCAGAAACTCAACGAACTTCAAAATGTCTATGCTTATGATTTTGAAGGAAAAAGATATGATGTAGGGGAAAAACTTGGGTTTATCCGAACCAGTATTGAATTTGCCCTTCAGAACGATGAGATTGGAGAACAAGTGAAGCAAATTATCCAATCATTAGCGACGGAGGAAGTAAACCATAATTAAAAATTTGGGGGCTTAGATGATGAATATTGCAGTTGTAGGTACAGGTTATGTGGGTTTGGTGACAGGTGTAACCTTATCGGAAATAGGTCATCAAGTAACCTGTGTGGACATAGATGAAGAGAAAGTAGCAAACATGAAAAAAGGTGTTTCGCCTATTTATGAGCCTGGTTTAGATGAATTAATGCACAATAACATCCGAGCAAATCGATTATTTTTCACAACTAATCATCAAGAGGCTTTTGAACATGTTGATGTTATATATATTGCTGTAGGTACACCGGAAAATGAAGATGGTTCTGCAAATTTAATGTTTGTTAAAAACGTAGCCATTCAAGTAGCTGAAACGGTGAAAAATAATGTTATTTTGGTTACGAAGAGTACGGTTCCTGTTGGCACTAATGACAAAATAAAAGAATTAGTACAAGAGAACTTAAAAGCTAATGTTCAAGTGAAAGTGGTTTCGAATCCGGAATTCCTCCGTGAAGGATCTGCTATTAAAGATTCTTTTGAAGGAGATCGTATTGTTATAGGTAGTGACGACACAGAAGCAGCAAAAATAATTGAAAAGATAAACGAACCATTTGGAGTTCCTATTTATAAAACGGATATCCGAAGCGCAGAAATGATTAAATATGCATCTAATGCATTTTTAGCTACTAAAATTAGTTTTATCAATGAGATAGCGAATGTATGTGAACGTGTGGGAGCTAATGTGGAAGATGTAGCAAAAGGAATGGGACAGGATAAACGGATTGGCCCACAATTTCTAAATGCAGGAATTGGTTATGGTGGGTCTTGTTTTCCTAAGGATACTAAAGCTTTAATTCAAATAGCAGGAAATGTAGAGTACGATTTTAAACTTTTAAAAGGTGTTGTGAATGTTAATAAGCAGCAACAAGAATTATTGATTAATAAAGTTAATGAAAGAGTTGGGGATCTCTCTGGTAAAAAAATTGCTGTATTAGGTTTAGCGTTTAAACCGAATACGGATGATATGAGAGAAGCCGCATCTATCGTTGTAACAAATGAGTTAATTAATCATGGTGCTGAAATAATGGCCTATGATCCTATTGCAATGAAAAATGCTGCGTCTGTTTTAGATTCAAAAGTACAATATACTGATAGTGTTGAAGAAGCGATAAGAAATAGTGAGGCCGTTTTAATCCTAACGGAGTGGGATGAGATAAAGGATATAGATTTACAAACCTTTAAATCTATGAACTATCCTCTAGTGATTGATGGAAGGAATATATTTAACTTAGATGAGATGAAACAGTTTGGTATAGAGTATCACTCTATAGGAAGACCCGTTGTTAATTCATAATAGTTAATGATTTTTTCTGTTTGGAATTGAGGGAGGATGAATAACATGGCAGTTACAAGTACGAAAGAGAGTTCGGTTAAAAGAAAAGATGTTGAATTTAAACGTATTGAAATAAATGATAGTTACATTTATTTATATTCAAAACGTTTCATTGATATATTTGGTTCCGTTTTAGGTTTAATATTATTATCGCCATTATTCATATTAGTAGGAATTCTTATCAAAATTGAAGATCCTAAGGGTCCTATAATATTTAGACAAAAACGTGTAGGGAAAAATCAAAGTGAATTTCATATGTGTAAATTTCGTTCTATGGTATCTAATGCTGAAGAACTTAAAGTAACTTTGATTGAAAAGAATGAATTATCTGGACCTGTATTTAAAATAAAAAATGATCCCAGAATAACAAAAGTGGGTAAATTTATACGCAAGACAAGTTTAGATGAACTTCCTCAGCTATTTAATGTGTTAAAAGGAGAAATGAGTCTAGTAGGACCCCGTCCCCCTCTGCCATCTGAAGTTGAGTTATATAATGAGTATGAAAAGCAACGTTTAAGTATAACTCCAGGACTTACTTGCTATTGGCAAGTAAGTGGTAGAAATAATATTGGTTTTGACGAATGGGTAGAATTAGACTTGAAGTATATTAAAGAAAGAAGTGTGTTCTTAGATTTGAAGCTAATATTAAAAACTATTTTGGTTTTATTTGGTTCAAAAAATGCTTACTAATAAAGAGGTATATGTATGAAAATAGTTTTTGCTAGCCATACACATATGAATAGCGTTTATAAAGTTGGAAGTTTTCATTTAGCTAAGGGGTTGTCAAATAAAGGTCATGAAGTGCTTCATATTTCTGATGCTGTTTCAGTATTACACCTTATGAAGAGAAAAGATGAAGTAGTTAAAAGTAAAATAAATCAAATAAAAAATGGACCAGTTAAAATGAATGATAGCACTTATGATTTCATACCGTTTTCATTAGTTCCTAATGTGGGTATTATAAGTACCATATCAAATAAATTAAAAAGGAATGTAGCATTATCAACCAGCTTTAATTTTAGGAAGTTTTTGAAGAGCTTTAACTTTGAAGAGGTTGACGCGATTATCGTTGATAGTGTTAAATTTGCTTTTATTGAAAAGTATATTAAGACAAAGGTGTTGATATATAGACCAACCGATATTTATTCTTATATGACTAATATTAACAGTAATATGGAGAAGGATATAATATATAGAGCTGATGAACTCATAGCAACATCAACCCCTCTATTGGCATATCTAAAAGAAAAGTATGAAATTTTAAAAGAAATACATGTCATAGAAAATGGTGTTGATTATAATCATTTTAATTACCATAAAAGTAACCAGCCAGATGAATATGCACAAATAAACTCTCCCAGAATAATTTACGTAGGTAGTATGGATGAAAGGTTTGACTTTAGCCTGATAAAAAGAATAGCTCAGGAACGGCCCGGTTACAACGTTGTTTTAGTAGGTCCATATAACCAGACAATCAGAGACTATTTTAAAGAGTGTAAGAATGTATTTCTGTTGGGTTCAAAAAATTTTAGTGATTTACCACAGTTTATGCACAATTCAGATGCTGCAATCTTACCTTTAGATCTAAACAATGAGGCAAACCATGGCCGCAGTCCTATGAAATTATATGAATATATCGCTAGTGGTTTACAAGTGGTTTCAATGAATACAGAAGAATTACAAAAGAGAAATGACAAATATGTTTTGCTGGCTAACGATCATTCAGAGTTTATTGATCAGTTAGATTATATTGTTAATGATAAGTATACAAATAAAAAAGATGTTAGTTCATATGGGCAACAATTTTCCTGGAAAGTAAAAATAGAGAGAATAGAAGATATACTATTTCGCAGATTAAATCACAAGAGGATGCATAGAGATGTATAAAAAGAGGCGTTTACTCGTAACAGGGTCTCATCGAAGTGGCAGTACTTTTATTGGGCAGATGCTATCTATTTCAAGTAAGGTTGACTATTTGTATGAACCTTTTAATCCAAGACATGGTCTTGAAGATATAAATAAACATTATTTATATTTAAAAAATGGAATGCCAAATGAAAACGAATATAGAAGGCTGGTTAATAACTTTTTGGCAGGAAAAAGTTATTTTAAATCAACCCTTGATTTAAACCAGAAAGATCCTTATTTAAACAAAATAGTAAAGAAAGTATTAAAGTCTAAACCTAACTTATATTATATAAAATCGAAATATAATCCATTATCAGATACTATACTCATAAAAGACCCCATTGCAAGCTTTATGTCTGAATGGCTTGTACAAAATTTTGGTTTTAAAGTTATAGTGATTGTGAGACATCCTGCTGCATTCGTTGCAAGTTTGAAGAGAGTTAATTGGAATTTTGATTTTCAACGTTTTTTTAATCAAAAACATTTAATGGATGACTATTTGAAGGACGTTTTAGATTATCGGATTTCAGATCTGACAAAAACTGAAAGAGACTCGATATTATGGGTCTGCATTCATAAAGTTTTGTTTGATTTTATTGATAATAATCCAAATTTTATTGTTGTTAGACATGAAGATATATCATTAAACCCTATAGAACAATTTAGGGAATTGTATAGAGAACTAGGAATCCCGTTTAATGATCATATTACCAAGACAATTAAAAAATACACATCCTCAGATATAGTTGTGCCTGATATGGAAACAATTAATGAATTAAAGAGGAATAGCGCCTCGAACGTTAAGTCATGGAAGAATTCTCTTTCTTATGAAGAAATAGAAACGGTAAAGAAACTGACGAATGGTTATTGGCAAAGATATTATAAGAATTATGACTGGTAAAACATACAGTTCTAATTTAAAAATGTGGAGAGTTTTTATGCATATTGAAGTGATGGGCTATATTTTAATCCCTTTAGGTATATATTACTTAAATTCAAATAAATTACTGTATTTGACAGTTTTCTTTCTGCCATTTACAGGTATGGCTATAATAAATATTAATAATGAGTTTGGTATACAACCAGCACATTTTTTTCTTTTATTATTGTTAATTCAAACACTTTTATTTAATCCACACAGCATTAAATTAGGTAAGGTTAATTTTAAATATCTCTTTTTAATTTGTTTTATTATATTACTATTCATTCTTTCTTTGGCAGACTCTATTCTAAGTAATGGCAATATTCAATTATCGAATTTAGGCCAATTTGTATATTTTGGGTTTAGTTTTATTCTATTCTTTCTAGTTATATCACGAGTTTATAGTGAAGAAATTTTGGAGAAAATTATTAAAACATATACAATCTCTATTTTTTCTACTTTGATAATAGCCTGCATTCAATTTATTGCGAATAAATTGAATTTATTTGAATATCCTTATTGGATTTTTAATAATAATGTGAGTTTTAAGCAATTATATAATCAGAGTTTAGGTGGATTTCCTAGACTTTCATCCAGTTTTGCTGAACCTTCTATGTATGCTGCATTTTTATTATTAGTACTCCCTATTATTTATTATAAGGCATATAAAGAAATTGATAAAACTTATATGGATAAATGGTTATTCTATTTATTATTAGTAATTTTGATATTAACAACGTCTACCACTGCATTTGTTGGATTATTAATATATGTCTCTTTATATTGCTTTATGATTGTTAAAAACGGTAAATTAAACCGAAAACATTTAATATCGGCCTTTATAGGGGTAAGTATGTTACCTATACTCATGAGAACATCATTATTAGAAAGTGTTTTTGTAAATATAATTGATAAATTTAGTGGAGATAATTTATCTGGATCAGAAAGGTGGGGGAATTTTTATTTGGGTATAGATAATTTTATTCAAAACCCCATTTTCGGTGCTGGTCTGGGATCAATTCGAACAACGGATGCTATCTCAAATACTATAGGTAATCTTGGTTTATTTGGTTTCGCTGTTTTTATTATCTTTTTTCTATCTATCCTGTTAAGAAAATATACAGCTATACGTAAATATCTTTCATATGGGGTTTTAGTATATTTTTTAATTAGTGCTATATCCAATCCGGAATTGACTGATTTAAATCTTTGGCTTATTTTTGCTCTTTTATCAGTACGATATAAGCACACTAATTCAGAAGAAATTAGAAGTAATTAAGTATAGAAAGAGAGATTTACTATGAATATTTATATAAATGGTCGATTTTTAACTCAGCAAGTAACAGGAGTACAAAGGTATGCTTTAGAGGTTGTAAAGGCTCTCGATAACTTGCTTAAAAATGCTGCGATTGATAAGGATTTTTACAAATTTATTATATTAACTCCGGGTCCTATTAAAAATGAACTTGAGTTAGAGCATGTGCTCATAGAAACGAAAGGTAAAACAAATGGGCATATTTGGGAGCAATTTGAACTTCCTTTTTTTACAAGCGATGGTTTGCTCTTAAACCTATGTAATGTTGGTCCTGCTTTTAAAAGAAATCAAGCTTCTGTTATACATGATGCTGCAGTTTTTGCTAATGCTAATAATTATTCGTTCCTATTTAAAATGTGGTATAGATTTATTCTGAGAGCACAAGGAATATTTGCAAAAAAGATTATTACTGTATCTGAATTTTCATTAAAGCAGTTAGTGAAGTTTTTGAAAATTAAAGAAGATAAAATTCAAGTTATATATGAGGGGAAAGAACATTTTACAAAGATACCTTCTGATAATAACTTTATATATCAAAAAGAGTTACATGTTAGGCCCTATATATTAGCTGTTAGTAGCCTAAATCCAAATAAAAATTTTTCCGCAATAGTCAAGGCAACAAAGTATATTGACATAGATGACGTTGATATTGTGATTGCTGGAGGAAAGTCATCTAAAGTATTTAAAGATTCCGGTATAACCCTTCCTGATAATGTTAAGCATTTAGGGTATGTTAGTGATGAACAATTAAAGGCATTATATGAAAATGCTTTTTGTTTTGTTTATCCATCTTTATATGAGGGGTTTGGGTTACCACCTTTAGAAGCAATGAGTGTAGGGTGTCCAGTAATAATTTCAAGTCGTGCTTCATTACCTGAGGTGGGTGGTGAGGCTGCTTTATATTGCAATCCTACTCATCCCGAAGATATTGCAAAACAGATTGAAGAGTTATTTAAAAATAATAAATTTAGAAGTGAACTCATTAACAAGTCTGAGGCCCAAGCATCTAAATTCACATGGAGATCAACTGCTGAACAACTATTTCATACCATTACGAAAATTTAATATTATAAAGGGGATTGTGTTTTGAGAGTAGCTATAGTTCATGATTGGTTAGTAACATATGCAGGTGCAGAAAAAGTTTTAGAAGAAATATTAAATGTTTTTCCTGATGCTGATTTGTTTAGTTTGGTTGACTTTTTAGACAAAAATGAAAGAGATTTTATAATAAACAAAACGGTCACAACATCATTTATCCAAAAGCTTCCTTTCGCTAAAAAAAAATATAGAAATTACCTACCTATTATGCCATTAGCTATAGAACAGTTAAATTTGTCTCAGTATGATGTTGTGATTTCAAGCTCACATGCAGTAGCTAAGGGTGTAATTACAGGGCCTGATCAATTGCATATTTCATATGTTCATTCGCCTATCCGATATGCATGGGATTTGCAGCATCAGTACTTAAAGGAATCAGGTCTGCAAAAAGGATTAAAGGGTGCCTTAACTAAGTATATTTTATATAAAATTAGAAATTGGGACTACAGAACATCTAATGGAGTTGATTATTTCATATCAAATTCTGATTTTATAGGACGAAGAATTTGGAAGGTCTATCGACGTGAATCTGAAACTATTTACCCTCCTGTTGATGTTTCTTCATTTTCTATACATGAAAATAAAGAAGATTTCTATATTACTGCATCTCGAATGGTTCCGTATAAAAAGATTGACTTAATAGTTGATGCTTTTGCAAAGATGCCAGACAAAAAACTGGTCGTTATTGGAGATGGGCCGGATTTTAAAAAAATACAATCTAAAGCTACAAACAATATTGAGTTATTAGGTTATCAGCCATTTGAGGTATTAAAGGATTATATGCAAAGAGCAAAGGCTTTTGTGTTTGCTGCTGAAGAAGACTTTGGAATAACCCCCGTAGAGGCACAGGCATGCGGGACTCCTGTAATAGCTTTTGGGAAAGGTGGATCAAGGGAAACTGTTAGAAGTTTGGATGTTTCAGCTAATCCAACCGGATTATTTTTTTATGAACAAGATGTAAATGCAATAGTAGACGGAGTAACCCAATTTGAAACAAATCAAAGTAGCTTTAATCCCCATGTGTGTAGAGAAAATGCTCTGCGATTTTCTCCAGAACGTTTTCGAAATGAAATTCAACAATATATAGAAAATAAATTTAACTCTAAAAAAGGTGGAATTTTGGAATGAGGGTAATCTTACTTTCAGGAGGGTCCGGCAAAAGACTATGGCCTTTATCAAATGATTCACGATCGAAACAATTTCTAAAAGTATTAAGTGATGAAGATGGACAACAAGAATCAATGGTTCAGCGCGTATGGAAACAACTTAAAAAGAACAATTTAGATAACAAATCAATAATTGCTACTGGAAAATCGCAAGTTGATATGATTAAAAGTCAATTAGATTCTGATATTCCAATTGTAACAGAGCCATACAGAAGAGACACTTTTCCGGCCATAGCGTTAGCAGCCACTTATTTATATTCAATACAGGGTGCTAATTTAAATGATGTTGTTAGTGTTTTACCGGTTGATTCGTTTGTAGAGAATAGGTTCTTCGATAGAGTGAAGTCTTTAGAAAAGGCAATTATTGAGTCGGATGCTAATATCGCATTAATGGGAGTGACACCTACTTTTCCTTCTGAAAAATATGGGTATATAGTTCCTGAAAGACCTAAAAGTAATGAAGATAAAGACTATGTTTATGTGAACTCCTTTAAAGAAAAGCCAGATAAGAACACAGCAAAATCCTTAATAGAAAATAATGCACTATGGAATTGTGGGGTATTTGCTTTCAGGTTAGGCTATGTTATTGACATGTTAGAAGATAAAGGATTACCAATTAACTTTGAAAAGCTATCACAAGCCTATGGATTACTCCCTAAGAATAGTTTTGACTATGAAGTGGTAGAAAAAGCAGAAAAAATAGTTGCTCTTTCATATGAAGGGGATTGGAAAGATCTTGGTACATGGAATACGCTAACTGAAGAAATGACAAACAATTTTATAGGAAAGGGAGTTATGGATCAGGGTGTGGAAAATACTAATGTAATTAATGAATTAGACATTCCAATTACAGTTTTAGGAATTAATAATGCAGTAGTTGCTGCTAGCCCTGATGGGATTCTAGTAACGGATAAAGAAAATAGTCCAAAAGTAAAAGATTATGTAACTAAAATTAATGGTCGACCAATGTATGAGGAGAGACGATGGGGTTGGTATAAAGTACTGGATTATACTAAGTATGAAGAAGGTAACGAAGTCTTAACAAAAAGGATAGGAATAAATGCTGGAGAAAACTTAAGCTATCAAATCCATTATAAACGTAGTGAAACATGGACTGTCTTAAAAGGAACAGGAGAAGTAATTATAAATAATAATAGAAAATATGTTGCTGCAGGTGAAACAATAAAGGTACCTTTGGGAACTAAGCATACAATTAAGGCTATATCAGAAATGGAAATCATTGAAGTACAAACAGGAAGTGAATTAATAGAGGAAGATATTAAAAGACTTTATATTTCTTGGAATGAAATAATGAACAATTTATAACCATAATAACATATCAAATGGAGTGACCTTGAATGCAAGTGGATTATTTTATTATTGCTCCATCACCATATAATTCAGATGGGTTAAAGTATAGAAGGCATCGCTTAGTGGAGAAATTAGTAAAACATTCTTTAACAGGTACAGTCTATTGGATATGCCCATATAAAACAGGTAGCTTAAATAGACGTATATCCCAATCTAAGATATCAAAAAAAATGGTTGAAGTTAGAATTAGTGAATTTAAAGCTTTATTTAGTAGTCGTAGAGGTTTTAAAAATTCTTTGCTTAAATCACTTATTGCAGATAGTAGTGAGAAAAATAAGAAGGTACTTTGGTATAGTACACCATCATATAGCGGGTTAACCAAATATAAGATTTGGGATAAAATCATTTATGATTGTAGTGATTTTTGGGGTAGTCCTTGGGAGAGAGGTGGAAGTTTATTACACTTAAAGTCTGGAATAATTGATAAAGTAATTAGATCATCAGAAACAAAAATTATAGAAGAAAGTGAATTAATATTTGCCTCTTCAGCTTTTTTAGCTAAACGAATAAGCGATATAAAAGAGGCTACTGTTATTGAGAATGGTGTGGAGTTTGAACAATTTAGTAGTTCTACAGATAAAAAATTATGTGAGATTCCTTCCCCAAAAATAGGATTTATTGGGGGAATAAAAAATAAAATAGATTATAATCTGCTTTACCGATTGAGCACGAGTTACCCAGATTACAGTATTGTTTTAATAGGTCCAAATTCAACAAGTGGATCGTCAGCTAAGGAGCTTGAGAGTTTAAAAAAATTACGAAATGTCTATAAAATAGATGGTATAGACTATAGTGAAGTTCCAAGTTATATGAAATCCTTAGATGTGGGTATTTTGCCATATAAAAAAATAGACTATAATCAAGCTGTTAGTCCTCTTAAGCTTTTTGAATATTTGGCAACTGGAATACCTGTTGTTGGATACGGGTTACCTACCACAAAAAAATATAGCGCAGATGGTATTTACATTCATGCTGAAACTACTAAGGAGTTTGTAGAAGCTTGTGAATACAGTATTGCAATAAGTAACGAAGAAAGATATATAAAAAACAGAAAGAGTGTAGCAGAAAAACATGATTGGGATAATAAGTTGTCACAAATGATAAATAACACATTATTAGATATTAAAAACTAGTAGTCTGTAACAATAGGTATATACAATATAAATTTTGAAATTGTTATTTCAATATATTTAAAGGAGATACTTTAGGGTGAAAAGCGTTATAGCGAATATTTTCCAAAGTGATTTTAATAAAAATATATTAAAACTGTTTACTGGTACAAGTTTATCAACTCTAATCACCTTTATAGTACTTCCTCTTGTTACTAGAATTTATTCAACCGAAGATTATGGAACGTTTCAATTAATAATTTCTGTTATTACATTATTCACTGCAGTGACATCGCTAAAGTATGAAATGGCAATCGTTCTTCCTAGAAAAAGTGAAGATTCAAGAGTTGTTATTTTATTATCGATATTAATTCTTATAATAGTAACACTATTGATATCAATTGTGTTTCTAATTGCAGGCGAGTTTGTGTTATCTTTATTAGATGCTACTGAATTGCTACCCTATTTATTCCTTGTCTGTTTAGGAATCTTAATTGGTGGTATGGCACAGATTCTACAATGGGTTCTAGTGAATAACAAAATGTATGGTAAGTTGTCAAAAGTAAAAATAGCAGAAACTACTGTAACTCAAAGCTCTTCTTTATCGTTAGGAATGGTTCACCCTTCCTTTTTAGGTTTATTTATCAGTTATTTATCAGGTCAAATAGTAAATATTTTATTAAGTATTAGGAATAGTCATTTAAGATTTGACGATGTTGATAAATTTAAAATTAAAAATACAATAACAGAATACAAAAAATTCCCGTTAATTAATGCTCCCATGACATTTATGAATAAACTTTCATTGGAACTACCTATATTTATGATTGCAAAATCTTTTGGACCAGAATATGTTGGGCTGTATGCATTATCATATAGGATTATGAGAAAGCCTATGCAGTTGTTAGGTGACTCTTTTTCTAAAGTTTATTATCAGGAGGCATCAGATGCTTATAAAAAAAATAATAATGCATTAATTGTGACTTATATAGCAACGGTGAAAAAGTTATGTATAATAGGTTTCATACCAATAGTAATCGTACTATTATTTGGACCGCAATTAGTAGAAATGGTATTTGGTGCAAAATGGAGAGAAGCGGGTGTATTTCTACAAATACTGGCCTTTTGGAATTATTTTCAATTTATTAATTCACCTATAAGTAAAACTTATTCTATTATTAATAAACAAGAAATAGCATTGAGTTTAATCCTCTCTTCTTTAATTATTCGTTTTTTGACTATGGTTTTATTTGATGACACGATATATCAATTTCTGATAGCGGTATCTATAGTTACAGGAGGATTCTATCTTTTTTATAACATAGGTATTTATATCTCACTTAGGAGGTTGAAATGATAAGTATATTAGTCTTTTTAGGTAAATTGTTGTTTAAGATAAAAAAGATAATGAACAAATTAATTCATCTTTACCTTCAAAACTTTTACAAAAGAAAAATGAAAAATATAGGAAGAGGTGTATATTTTAATGGTATTAGTCAGATAACAGGAATCCAAGAGATAACAGTTGGTAATAATGTTCATATCGGAAACAATGCTTATATAAGAGCTGAAGGCGGCCTTTACATTGGTGATAATACACATATTTCCCGGAATGTAGTTATATATACTCATAACCATAACTACGAAGGAGAATTGTTACCCTACGATAAAACACATAAGTTTAGAAAAGTACTTATTGAGGAAAATGTTTGGATTGGCATAAATGTTGTTATTTTACCCGGAACACATATAAAAGAAGGTGCAATAATAGGTGCTGGGGCTGTTGTTAGTGGTGTTGTTGACAAGTGTGGCATTTATGGCGCGCACCTGTCTACAAAAATAAATAGCAGGGATGTGAACCATTATGAAAGACTTAAAATCCAACGGGCGTTTGGTGGTAAGCAGGGGAAGCCTCTACAATAACTTCTTTTATATTTGTATCTTGTATCTAGATTTTTAGTTAATATGAATAAAAAAGGAGATTAAGTTTTAATGAACAGGATATTCATTGTAGGCTGTGCTAGATCAGGTACAACCTTATTACAAAGTATGTTGGCTTCACATCCTCAGTTAGTGGGTTTTACTGAAAGTCACTTTTTTGATAAAAATTTTCACAACCTCTTAACTAATGATAAAGTATATTTGCCTAAGATGGAATTGAAGAATAATATTGTAAAGTTCTTCTATGACAACAACATTGATGAAGATCTTATAAAACAAATTCAAGAAAATAGAAAACTTAGAACAGCTGGTTCATGGACAAAAGACTTTATTCATGTGTTAGATCAATACTCTGAAAGAAATAATTTTGAAGGATGGATAGAAAAGACACCGCCTCATCTTCATCATTTAAATTTTATAAACAATATGGTGCAAAATGTTAAATTCATACACATTTTGCGTGATGGAAAAAATGTTGTGGCCTCAATGCATGAAGTTGCTAATAAGCATCCGGAAGTATGGGGAAAAAGAACTTTGGAGGATTGTGTAGAACGGTGGAATAATGATTTACAAATTAGTTTAGAATGGATAAGAAATAAAGATAATCATATAGGGATTAGATACGAGGAGCTATTAGAGAGTCCTGAATATATATTAAATATCCTTTGTAACTTTATTGGTATAGAATATGATTCTCACATGTTAAATTATCGAAATGCTACAAAAGACCTTGTAAGGAAACATGAGGTTTGGAAGAGTGAGAATTTTTCTTCAATGAAGAAAACAAATCGTTATGATAAATTATCTAATGATAAAAAACAGTATATAGAAAGCAATTTAAATTTTAAAGAGTATTATAAGTATCCTTATTTATTAAAGTGATTTTTTTAAAATTTTGCGTAAACTGGTAACAAACTAATTTATATGACATTTTTAATGCATTTGTTTATAATAATTGTATAGTTTAATGTCCCAACCTCTTATAACTTAAATGTTTATAAGAGGTTGTTTAATGTTTATGAAAAACTCCATATATTTCAATTTATAATTCTACAAAATCATTACCTAATACTAAATTCTATGATATAGTTATTAATGTTTAACAATATAAGTAAAATACTGTCGATTAATATCGTACTTCATCGGGAGGTGCCTACGAGCAAAATGGAAGAAACCATTTCATTGAAAGAAATCTATCAGACGTTAAAAAAGCATATGCTCTTGATTCTATCGATTACATTCTTTGCTGCGTTTATCGCTGCCATTATTAGTTATTTTGTTCTTACACCAGTTTATCAATCATCCTCACAATTTATCGTAAACCAGCAGTCGTCGCAAAATAGTGAATCGGAATATAATGTGAACGACATAAGAACCAACGTTGAATTGATCAATACGTACAACGTGATTATAAAAAGCCCTGCCATCCTGGATAATGTTGTGGAAGAGTTGAACCTCGACATAACAGCAGGGGCGCTTGAGAAAAAAATCCAGGTGAACAGTGCTGAAAATTCACAAGTGGTAAATATCGTCGTTCAGGATCCTGATCCGGAGCTTGCAACACAGCTTGCCAACACTATTGTTTCGGTATTCCAGGACCAGGTTCCCGTTCTTTTAAACGTGGATAATGTCCAGATTTTATCCGAAGCCCAGATGCCAGCTGATCCACAGCCTGTCAAGCCAAACCCAGTCTTGAACATCGCCATCGCCTTGGTACTTGGAGCGATGATCGGTGTTGGACTGGCCTTCCTGCTTGAGTATCTGGACAATACGATTAAAACAGAGGAAGATGTGGAAAATCATCTCGGTCTTCCTGTATTGGGAGTTGTAGCACAAATTAAGGACGAGGATATTCGCCCTGCTGGTGCTAGAAAGCCGAGCTTAAGAATGGACAGAAAGCGTGGTGGAACCTTTGGCGCGTAAAAAGAAACGTTTTAATGAGCGAATCCGGCAAATTATTGCCCATAGAAATCCGAAGTCACCGATTTCAGAACAATACCGTTCCATACGTACCAATTTACAGTTTGCGAGTGTAGATCGTGAACTGCAGACATTGGTCATCACATCATCGGGACCTTCAGAAGGTAAATCTTTAACCACCGCGAATGTGGCCGTCGTGTTTGCTCAGCAGGGTAAGAAAGTCCTGCTTGTCGATGCGGATTTACGAAAGCCGACTGTCCATTACACATTCCAAGTGGATAATACGACGGGTCTAAGCAACTATCTGATTGGGGATGCAAGCCTGGAGGCAACCGTTTCCCAAACGGAAGTGCCTAATTTAGATGTAGCGACGTGCGGTCCAATCCCTCCGAATCCATCTGAAATTCTAAGCTCCAAGCGCATGCAGCAATATATACAGGAGGCTAAGGAACTCTATGACCTTATCATTTTTGATACACCACCTGTATTAGCGGTAACGGATCCATCCATTATTGCCAAAGAATGTGATGGTGCGCTATTAGTAGTCAGAAGTAAAACAGCGGAGCGGGAAGCTGCTGTTAAATCAAAGGAACAGCTTGAGCAGGTACATGCGAATGTTTTAGGCGTGGTCCTAAATGATCGGGAAGTAAAGGAAAGCAGCTACTATTATTATTACGGGGGAAGTAAATAAGCACTTTGAACCATAATCTATTCCAAGTAGATTATGGTTTTTTAATATGCTATAGTACTATACCCTATCTAATTCATCATTTTTTAGGGTAATTGAATGTGAAATTATGAATAGCAAAAGTGTAATATTTGTATTTAGTTTCAAAAAATCAACTTCATGTGATATGAATCATTGCATTCGGAATATATTTTTATTAGGATAAGTATATAGAAAAATTGACAGAAAATATTAAAATTATACAAAACAACAGAATTTTCTCCCCTTTCAAATTATGGAAACCAGTGGTAAAATAGTACCTGTTCATTAAAATGTACGTTTAGTTTTGGAATGGAAAGGGGAACGAGTATGATTGACATTCATTGTCACATTCTCCCCAATCTCGATGATGGGTCGAAATCGGTGGCTGAGAGCATGAAAATGGCTCAGAAGGCTGCGAAGGATGGGATTTACACCATTGTCGCAACACCGCATCATCTGGACGGGAGATATAATAATACGGGACATGAAGTGGAAGTAGCTGTACAAGCATTAAATGAAGCACTTGAGGATGAAAATATACCAGTTACCATAGTTCCCGGGCACGAGACGCGGATCAATGGGGATATGGTGGAACGATTAGAGAGAAATGAGATCCTGCCACTAAATGCTGCCAGTAAATACGTCTTTGTCGAACTTCCATCCAATCATGTACCGCACTATACCAACCAACTATTCTTTGATATGCAAGTGGCCGGCTACACACCGGTGATCGTGCATCCTGAGCGGAATTCCGCCCTTATACAGAAACCGGATCAGTTATACAGTCTCGTCAAAAGCGGCGCACTCACTCAGGTAACCGCAGCAAGCGCAACCGGCAAATTCGGCAAAAAAATCCAGAAATTCACAAAAGATATTCTGGAAGCAAACCTTACCCATTTCGTCGCCTCCGATGCTCATAACACCACATCACGAGGATTTCACTTACTGGAAGCTTACGAGCACATTAAAAAGACATTCGGCAATGAAATGGTTTTTCAGTTGATGGAAAATACAGAGAGATTAATGGAAGGCCAGGCGGTTGTTGGGGATCAGCCGCATCGAATTACACAGAAAAAATTCTTTGGCCTGTTAAAAAAATAGAGTGGTTTGTTTACAAGTAGTGCAGTGCTTTAGCCATCGCAGTTGAAATACACTCTGCTTTCCGCGGGTGAGCGGTGAGCCTCCTCATCACGCGTACCTCGCTGTGGGTTTCACCTGTCTCACTCTTCCCGCAGGAGTCTCCGTGTATTTCAACTGCTGGTCAGAGAGGATAGCATTGTAGACAAACTGAATTTCTTCTAATCATAATAAATAAAAATATAGAGAGAAAAAGTTAGCGTCATACCATTCCAAAACAGCATATAGACACATAACACCAGAGAAGCGGGCGTTTGGGGAGATTACGGGATTCGACGGAATTTTCTGCCTGCCATCCAAGGTGATTTTTGAGTTGCCTAAAAAGCGCAAGCCCTTATGTCTATATCAACATGATCGAGGATACCCAACCGTCAGCATACACCCTGAGTGTGTGTTGTCCGTTCCCGGGTATCCTTTTCTTTTGGATTTTGGATAGGTTAACACTTACGATTGATAACAAACGTAGAAACCATCATTAAGCGGGTAATGTCTCCTTACCCCTATCAACGGAGGCACTCGGCCATTCTGTGGGTGAAACCAATGTTCACCTTAGCGCCCGTCGCAAGGGAATGGTGTGAGGTTCGGGTTCGATGCCCACAATTTGTCAAAATGGTTCGAACAGATATAGAAGGATAGTAGAGGAAATAAATGGTCAACGAAAGGCCATGATGATCACGTGGTTTTCCGTTGACCATTTAATCAAAATCTGGAAGGGGAAATACGAGATGAAGACTGTCAAAAAAGCAATTATACCAGCAGCTGGCCTGGGCACACGCTTCCTGCCAGCGACAAAAGCGATGCCGAAAGAAATGCTGCCGATTGTAGATAAGCCGACCATTCAGTACATAGTGGAAGAGGCGGTGAAATCAGGCATTGAAGATATCATCATCGTAACCGGTAAAGGCAAACGCGCAATTGAGGACCATTTCGACAATAATTATGAGCTAGAGGATAACCTGATGAAAAAAGGCAAGTACGAGCTGCTGGAAAAAACGAAACAGCCCGCACAGGTGGATATCCACTATATCCGTCAGAAGGAGCCGCTGGGCCTGGGCCATGCGGTTTGGTGCGCACGGAAATTCATCGGAAATGAGCCGTTTGCGGTATTGCTTGGGGATGATATCGTACAAGCCGACACACCAGCCCTCCGTCAGTTGATTGAGCAATATGAAGAAACCGAAAGCTCCGTTGTGGGTGTACAGCAGGTAGCGAATGACGAAACCCATCGTTACGGAATTGTGGATCCAAATACGATTGAAGGCCACCGTTATCAGGTGAATGACCTTGTGGAAAAACCAGAGCCGGGAACCGCGCCATCCAACTTGGCGATCATGGGACGTTACATCCTTACCCCGCAGATCTTCCCATTCCTGGATAAGCATGAAAAAGGTGCAGGCGGTGAAATTCAGCTTACCGATGCGATTAAGCAGCTGAATGAGCATCAGTTTGTTTATGCTTATGATTTTGAGGGGAAGCGGTATGATGTTGGGGAGAAGCTTGGGTTTATTCGGACGACGGTTGAACTTGCTTTACAGGATAAAGAGATTGGAACGGATGTCGAAAAAGTTTTACGTGAGTTACTCGTGATGGAGCCGCAAAAATAAGGCTTCTTCGCCAAACAAAATATGTTCAGAAAGGAGGGACAGCATGACGTATCGCACCAGATTAACATTCCTTATTCTCCTTGATTCCATTATCGTCAGTACAGCGATTTTTATCGCAGCATGGGTGGTTTACCCCTATACAAGTGTTGTGCAGCTCGATGCGATTTTAATTAGTGCGATGGCTCTGCTCTTGTCCCACCACCTGTTTGCTTTTATTTATAAGTTATATAACAAAGTGTGGGCCTATGCGAGTGTCGGCGAGCTTGTCGCCATTGTAAAAGCTATAACGCTATCGATTATTTCAGCGGCTATTATTCAATACTTATTTAATGATTTCTCCATATACAGCCGGGCGCTTGTAGTAACGTGGATGCTGCATATTCTCTTTATTGGTGGCTCCCGTTTTGTGTGGAGGATTTTCCGGGATCGATTTATCAATCAAAATAAAAACCGGAAACGTACGCTGATTGTCGGAGCTGGTTCGGCAGGGGCGATGATTGCCCGGCAGTTAAAAAATGAGCAGGAAAATTCAGAGCTCTGTCCGGTGGCATTCGTGGATGATGATTATAAAAAGCAAAAAATGCAGATGTTTGACCTTCCCGTAGTGGGGAAAGTGGAATCCATACCTAAAGTAGTCAAAAACATGGATATCGAACATATTGTCATCGCGATTCCTTCCATGCGAAATGGAGAATTACAAAAGATTGTTACAAAATGTCATGAGACTGACGCAAAGGTACAAATGATTCCTAAAATTGAGGACCTGATGACAGGGAAAGTATCTGTCAAACAGCTCAAAAACGTTGAGGTGGATGATTTACTGGGACGAGATCCTGTCAAACTCGATATTGATGCCATATCCGATTATGTCACCCAAAACACAGTGATGGTAACGGGAGCTGGCGGATCAATTGGCTCGGAAATCTGCCGGCAATTAATGAAGTTTTCTCCTGAAAGAATGATACTGGTCGGGCATGGAGAGTTCAGTATTTATAAGATTGATATGGAACTGAAGCAAACCTATGCTGACGAGGACATCGACATTATCCCGGTCATAGGTGATGTGCAGGATCGGGACCGCATGTTTGAAATCGTGGAAACCTATCAGCCTACCATTATCTATCACGCCGCAGCTCATAAACATGTTCCTTTAATGGAATTTAACCCGCATGAAGCGGTAAAGAACAATGTGCTTGGAACGAAAAATGCGGCTGAAGCAGCGGATACTTTTGGTGTAAAAACGTTTGTGCTGGTGTCCAGTGATAAAGCCGTTAATCCAACCAATATCATGGGGGCAACGAAACGTGTGGCGGAAATGGTCATCCAGGATTTAAACCCACGGAGTAAAACTAAGTTCGCAGCCGTTCGATTCGGAAATGTGCTTGGAAGCCGCGGGAGTGTTATTCCGTTATTTAAAAAGCAGATAGAAGCTGGTGGCCCAGTAACCGTTACCCATCCGGATATGACACGGTACTTTATGACCATACCGGAAGCTTCACGGCTGGTGATTCAGGCCAGTTCTCTCGCAAAAGGCGGAGAAATCTTTGTCCTGGATATGGGTGAACCTGTGAAGATAGTAGACTTGGCTAAAAATCTTATTCGATTATCCGGATATACGGAAGAGGAGATTCCGATTAAATTCTCGGGTATTCGTCCTGGGGAGAAGATGTATGAGGAGCTCCTAAATAAAAATGAGGTTCATCCGGATGCGGTTTATGAAAAGATTTATGTAGGACGGACCGTGGATGTACATGGGGAAGAGCTAAATCGTCTCCTGCAGCAATTTCAAAATCTCTCACTGGATGAGCTGAAATATGAAGTTATGAATTTAGTTTATATAGAAAAAGACATGTTAGCAGTAAGAGGATCTTAATTAAATATACAAATCGTCTTAAATAGGAAGGAAGTCAGCAATGGCAGATCGGATATACCTTTCATCCCCACATATGAGTGAAGAAGGTTATGAACAACAATATGTAAAAGAAGCCTTTGATACAAACTGGATCGCACCTCTTGGCGAAAATGTTAATCAATTTGAAAAGGAACTGGCTGAAAAGGTTGGTTCAAAGCACGCTGCAGCCCTATCATCTGGAACGGCTGCGATTCATCTGGCCTTAAAAGCAGCAGGTGTAGGCGAAGGAGATATTGTCTTTTGCCCAAGCCTTACCTTTTCGGCAACCGCAAATCCAATCATCTATCAGAATGCAACGCCTGTATTTATTGATAGTAATGAAGAAACGTGGAACATGGACCCTGATGCATTAGAAGAGGCATTTAAAAAGTATCCGGAAGTAAAAGCAGTTATTGTCGTTCATCTCTACGGGCTATCAGCAGATTTGGATCGAATTACGGAATTATGCAAAAAACATAATGTTACGCTAATAGAAGACGCTGCTGAATCTCTGGGAACATACTATAAAGGGCAGCATACAGGAACATTTGGAGACTATGGCATCTATTCCTTTAATGGAAATAAAATCATTACAACATCAGGTGGAGGTATGCTCGTTTCTGGTGATGAGGAACGAATTGCTAAGACTAGATTCTGGGCTACACAATCCAGAGATAAAGCCAGACACTATCAACATAGTGAATTAGGGTTTAATTATCGCATGAGTAATGTCGTCGCAGGGATTGGCAGAGGTCAGCTAAAGGTTCTGGATCAACGAGTGGCCAAAAAGCGATATATGTTCGAGTTTTATAAGCGTGAGTTAGGTTCCTTAGAGGGTGTATCCTTTATGCCAGTGAATGAATGGAATGAACCTAATTTTTGGTTGAGCTGTATGACGTTACATGGCAAAGTTCGGCCAGTGGATATTATGGATGCACTAGAAGCGGAAAATATTGAATCAAGACCAATTTGGAAGCCGATGCATATGCAGCCTTATTTTCAGGAATACGATTTTGTTGGTGAGGGTGTGTCAGAGCGGTTGTTTGAGAATGGGGTTTGCTTGCCTAGTGATACGAAGATGACGGATGAGAATTTACTTAAGGTTGTTGAGATTATTAAGAAGTTGTGGTGAGAAGATGGGGACTTCTACTAGCGGTATATATAAAAGATTTGTTAAAAGGCCAATGGATTTTGTTCTGTCTTTAATTGCTATTATTATTTTAATTCCTATATTTTTAGTAGTTGCTATTTTAGTGAGAGTGAAATTAGGAAGTCCGATTCTCTTCAGGCAAAAAAGACCTGGATTGAATGAACGAATATTTACAATGTATAAATTCAAAACAATGACTGATAAGAGAGATGATAATGGAAAACTACTCCCTGATGATAAAAGGTTGACACAGTTTGGAAAGTTACTCAGATCTACATCACTTGATGAATTACCAGAACTCTTTAATATTCTTAAAGGAGACATGTCCATTGTTGGCCCGAGACCACAACTTGTTCGAGATATGGTATTCATGACCAAGGAGCAAAGAGAAAGGCATGGAGTTTTGCCTGGACTTACCGGATGGGCTCAAGTGAATGGACGAAACGGTGTAACATGGGAAGAAAAGTTATCATTAGATTTAGAATATGTGTGTAACGTGACATTCATTAAAGACTGTAGGATTATTCTTAAGACGATTAAAGGAGTCATAAAGAGGGAAGGGATAAGTTCTGAAGGGATGGACACAGCCGAAGACTTAGGTGATTACTTACTACGTCAAGAAGTAATAAGTGCAAAAGAGTATCAGGCTGCTATGAAAGAGAGTGAACTACTAACTAAAAAATAGATGAAAACAACTATAAATGAGGTCTATGTATGAATGTATTATTCTTGATGTTAAATTATCCACATGATCAGAGTAGAGAACATATGTATAAGGATTTGAGCAGAAAGTTTGCAGAAGAAGGTCACAATGTTTATGTTGCTGCGCTATTAGAAAATAAACATGGAAAGCAAACTTATGTTCAAAATGAAGGGAATCATCATATTTTATGGATTAAGGCGGGCAACTACTTTGGTGTTAATAAGATTGTAAAAGGGATTACTGCCTTACGGTTACCACACTATTTTAACAAGAATATAAAAAAACATTTTAGAGATGTGCAATTTGACCTAATAGTATATCCAACGCCAGCTATTACTCTATATTATACAGTTAATAAGATTAAGAAAAACAATCCTGGGGCAAAAACACTATTAATAGTGAAGGATATTTTCCCTCAGAATGCATTAGATATTGGTTTAATGAAAAAAGGATTAATTTATAAAGTTTTTCGATATATAGAGAGAAGAATTTATCGGATTTCCGATTATTTAGGGTGTATGTCAAGCAAAAATGTTGAGTATATTGCCAAGCACAATAATGTTCCACCCCAAAAGTTTTTTATACTGGAAAACTGGTCATCAACTCTTGAACGTTTACAGCTTCAGGAACCAGAGTTAAATAATATAAAAAATAAATACGGATTAAAAGAGAAGTTTGTATGTACATTTGGTGGTAATATTAGTCCTGCAAATGAATTGGAATTTTTAATAAAACTGGCTGAGAAAGTAGAAAAAAATCAAATAAAAGATATCGTTTTTGTTATCATAGGTAAAGGAATTGCAAAGAAGAAAATTGAGAATGAAATAAGAAGAAAGAACTTATCCAATGTTAAAATTTTCGATTTAATTCCAACTGAAGAGTATGATCAGTTACTTCAAGCTACAGATATTGGGTTAATAAATTTAAATAGACAATATACGATACCTAATATTCCATCGAAAACGTTAAATTTAATGCGGATAGGTAAACCTATTTTAGCTGCGACAGACTCAAACACAGACTACAAAGAACTTATTACTGATTATGCAAACTGCGGACTATGGTGTGAAACTGGCGATTTAGATACTTATTACAATAATCTATTAAAACTTAAAAATTCAAATAAACTTAGAGATATGTTTTCTGAAAATGCCAGAAAATATTTTTTAGATAATTTAACAACAGGAAAAGCGTACGAAAGTATTATGAAAAAAATAGGTGAGTAGATGAATACAATAATAATAGGTGCGGCCAGGTCAGGAACAAATATGTTACGGGATACTTTGGTTAAATTTAACGATTTTGCTACTTGGCCTTGTGACGAAATTAACTATATTTGGAGATATGGATTAAGAGATCAAAAAGATGATGTGTTTTTACCAAGTCACGCATCTAAGGAAAAGAAAGAGTACATTCGTAAAAAATTTAATTGGGTAAGAAAAAAGTACAATGTCAGAAATGTTGTAGAAAAAACATGCGCTAACTCATTAAGAGTGGATTATGTAAATGAATTAGTAGATGATGCAAAATATGTTTTTATCTTTAGAGATCCGATTGACGTCGTTTCAAGTGCTGAAATTCGATGGAAATCAAAATTGGACCTTAAGTATACTTTGGATAAAGCAAGATTTATTCCAGTGGGAGATTTACCTTATTATGCTTCAAACTACTTGGTAAATAGAATGAAAAAGTTTTTCAATAGAGAAAAACGACTGAGTTACTGGGGACCAAAATACCAAGGGTTTGAAAAAGATGCTGGCGCATTATCGGCTTTAGAAATCTCTGCGATTCAATGGTTAAAATCTGTTGAAGCTTCAGAGAAGAGCTTTCTGAATATGGATCCATCAAAGTATATTGCAGTGAACTATAATGATTTTGTTAAATCACCTGAAACTCAATTAAATAAAATCTTGAATTTTTTAGGTTATGATTTAAATGAACAAGAAATTTCAGACAGTGTTAAAAAAGTTTCTAGTAAAAGTATTGGAAAAGGGTATGACTCTTTAACTAAGGAAGAAATTAAAAAAGTGAATGCGATTGTTGGCAATAAGTATGAAACGTTAAAAAATACTTTTATAAACGATTAAGGGGATTAAAATGTTTAAAAATAAGACTCTTCTTATTACCGGTGGAACAGGTTCATTTGGACATGCAGTGATGCAGAGGTTTTTGCATACAGACATAAAAGAAATCCGTATCCTATCAAGAGATGAAAAGAAGCAGGATGACATGCGCAAACAGTATAAAAATGATAAATTAAAATTTTATATCGGGGATGTCAGAGATAAGTCTAGTGTTAAAAATGCTATGTATGGTGTGGATTATATTTTTCATGCCGCAGCATATAAGCAAGTGCCATCCTGTGAGTTCTTCCCAATGGAAGCCGTGAAAACAAATATAGTTGGTACAGATAATGTTCTTACAGCAGCAATTGAAGCTGGAGTAGAGAAGGTTATCTGTTTATCAACTGATAAAGCGGCATATCCAATTAATGCTATGGGCATATCCAAAGCAATGATGGAAAAAGTATTTGTGGCGAAATCAAAAACAGTTGATCCAGAAAGAACACTGATTTGTGGTACACGTTACGGGAATGTAATGGCATCGAGAGGTTCCGTGATTCCACTTTTCATCGAACAAATTAAAAACGGACAGCCTATTACTGTAACAGATCCGGATATGACCAGGTTTTTAATGAGTTTGGAAGAAGCTGTGGAATTAGTGGCATTTGCCTTTGAGAATGCTGAGGCTGGTGACATAATGGTACAAAAAGCACCTGCATCTACTATTGGGGACTTAGCCCAGGCAATTAAAGAACTATTTAATGCAAAGAATGAAATAAAAGTAATCGGTACTCGACATGGCGAAAAATTATATGAAACACTGCTTACTAGAGAAGAGCATGTAGTGGCAGAAGATTTAGATGGATTTTATCGTGTTCCAGCAGATAAAAGGGATCTTAATTATGATAAGTATTTTGAACAGGGTGACCACAAAATCTCTTATCAGGATGAATATAATTCTCATAATACACAGCGCCTTAATATTGAGCAAGTAAAAGAAAAGCTATTAAAACTTGATTATGTCCAAGAAGAATTAAAACAAGGGATGATAAATGTATGAACGTACTCATAACAGGTGCAAAAGGATTTATTGGGAAAAATCTTGTTACAGAATTGAAAACCCGAAATGGTTATGAAATTTTCGAATATAGTAGAGATACTGATTCATCCTTACTTGATGAGTATTGTCAAAAGGCTGATTTTGTTTTTCATCTAGCTGGAGTCAATCGTCCGGAAACTCCAACTGACTTTATGGATGGAAATTATGGGTTCACCTCTCAGCTATTAGAAACGTTAAAAAAACATAAAAATACATGTCCAATAATGATTTCGTCTTCTATACAGGCGGAACGAAATAATCCCTATGGAGAAAGTAAAAAAGCTGCTGAGGAATTGCTGCTAAATTATAGTAATGATACAGGAGCAAAAGTTTTAATTTACCGTTTCCCAAATGTGTTTGGGAAATGGTGTAAACCAAACTATAATAGTGTTGTTGCAACATTCTGCCATAATATTGCAAATGGTTTACCTATAAAAGTTAATGATCCTCAAACAGAGCTGAATTTAGTGTATATCGACGACGTGATAAAGGAATTAGTGAATGCTCTGACAGGGAATGAGAATAGAGTGAATGAATTTTGCGAAGTACCTGTTATTCATAAGACAACCTTAGAGGAATTATCAGATTTACTTTATTCATTTAAAAATAGTCGGGAAGAACGTTCTATTCCTAATATGTCGGATTCTTTCACGAAAAAGTTATACAGCACATATTTAAGTTATTTACCTGAAAAAGACTTTAGCTATGACTTAAAAATGAATGTAGATGAGAGAGGGTCTTTTACCGAATTTTTAAAAACTCAGGATAGGGGCCAAGTTTCCGTAAACATTTCCAAGCCTGGTATTACAAAAGGAAACCATTGGCACCATACCAAAAACGAAAAATTTCTAGTAGTAAGTGGAAAAGGAGTAATCCGCTTTAGAAAAGTAGATTCCGATGAAGTAATTGAATATTATGTGAGCGGCGATAAAATGGAAGTTGTTGATATTCCTGTTGGGTATACTCATAATATTGAAAATCTGGGTGACACCGATATGGTTACTATTATGTGGGCAAATGAGCCATTTGACCCAGAGAATCCTGACACTTACTACTTGGAGGTCTAAATAATGAAAAAGCTGAAGGTAATGACTGTTGTTGGCACTAGACCAGAAATTATTAGATTGTCCGCAGTTATTAATAAATTAGAAGAATCCAACGCAATAGACCATACGTTAGTTCATACAGGCCAGAATTATGACTATGAATTAAATGAAGTATTCTTTAAAGATTTTCATTTGAAGAAGCCGGATTATTTTCTCAATGCTGCAACAGGGACTGCAGTAGAAACAATAGGGAATATTTTAGTGAAGATTGATCCTATTATGGAAGAGGTTCAACCTGATGCGTTTTTAGTCTTAGGCGATACCAATAGTTGTTTATGTGCTATTGCTGCAAAAAGAAGACATATTCCTATTTTTCACATGGAAGCTGGTAATAGATGCTTTGATCAAAGAGTCCCGGAGGAAACGAATAGGAAAATTGTGGATCACACGGCTGATATCAATCTAACTTATAGTGATATTGCAAGAGAGTATCTTCTAAGAGAAGGATTTCCTTCTGATCGAATTATCAAAACAGGAAGTCCTATGTTTGAAGTTCTTCAATCAAGAAAAACCGATATTGAGCAATCCGATGTGTTAGATCGATTAGATCTAGAAGAGGAAAAGTATTTTGTTGTATCAGCGCATCGAGAAGAAAATGTTCATTCAGATAACTTTTTAGAGTTAGTTGATAGCTTAAATGCCATTGCAGAAAAATACAAGATGCCAGTGATTGTAAGTACTCATCCAAGAACTAAAAATATGATTGAAAATAAAGGGGTAAGGTTTCATCCTTTAATAAGGACTATGAAGCCGTTGGGGTTTAATGATTATGTGAAACTTCAGCTATCATCGAAAGCAGTACTTAGTGATAGTGGTACTATTAGTGAGGAATCTTCGATATTGGGATTTAGAGCTCTGAATATTAGAGAGGCTCATGAAAGACCGGAAGCGATGGAAGAAGCGGCTGTGATGATGGTTGGTTTAAGTAAGGAAAGGGTTCTTCAGGGGTTAGAAGTACTGGAGACACAAGAGAATAATACTTTAAAGCTTGTTGGAGATTATAGTATGAAAAATGTATCTGATAAGGTGCTCAGGATTTTACTATCTTATACGGACTATGTAAATCGAATTGTCTGGGGGAATAGTCATTGAGAATTATGGTATTTGACGTTCCAGCTGAAAGTGGCGGAGCCCTGACTATATTGAATCAATATTACCAAAATGCAATTAATGATAAGGATAACGAATGGATTTTTGTAGTTAGTACACCAGAGTTGCAGGATACGAAGGATGTTAAAGTTTTGAAATATCCTTGGGTTAAGAAAAGTTGGTTTCATAGATTATATTTTGATAATTTTGTAGCACCTAAATTAGTCCGTAAATATCTAACAGATACAGATGAAGTTATTTCACTACAAAACACAATTATACCTAAAGTGAAATCATTTCAGACTTTATACGTACACCAGCCATTACCTTTTGTCGATATTAAGTTTGGTATGAGAGAAAACCTAAAGTTTTGGATTTATCAAAATATAATTAGTAATATAATATTTAGGTCAATAAGAAAAGCTGATAGAGTAATCGTTCAAACTAAATGGATGAAGGAAAGTTGCTTAAAAAAAACAAAAGTAACTCAAGGAAAAATTGACATTCAAGAACCAAAAGTCAATATAGAAGTTAAAAAAAAATATAAAGATACTAACTTAAATAAAAAAATATTTTTTTATCCAGCAAGTGGACAATCGTATAAAAATCATAAAGTTATTGTGAAAGCTACAAAGGCACTAATAGAGAAAGGCATAAATAATTTTGAAGTATACTTTACCATAAGCAAAGACGATAATAAAGAGACACGGGACATTTTTGCTTTAGTAATGAAATATAATCTTCCAATATACTTTCTAGGGAAAATTAAGTTAGAAGAGGTTTATAACTATTATAGTAAATCAATTTTAATTTTCCCCTCTTATATCGAAACTTTTGGTCTACCATTATTAGAAGCTAAATTACATCAAACGCGTATATTAGCATCGGATTGCGAGTTTTCACATGAAATATTGGATGGATATGATAAAGTGGCATTTTTTAATCCGATGTCCAGTGAAAATTTGTCCCAGTGTATGAAGCAGGTAATTAATACCTGAACTTTGCTAAGATGTAAAATGTGATTAAGCTTATTATTAAGAGGATGTTTTTATGAAAATATTATTTTTTACTAATTCTATCTTAGCATCACCGAGTAGATATAGAATTTTTCAATATGAAAAATATTTCAGGGCCGACAATATTAAAACTTTTTACTCAAAGTTTTACAGTGATAAAGTGTTTGATTTTAAAATGAAACATAAAGAAGATTACCTTAGCAAAAAACTATTGCCTTTGCTTTTTTGGCTATATGCTTTTTTGAAAAGGATGATGGTACTAATTTTTCTAGCTCCATTTTTTGATATTATTCATATTAACAGGGATTTTATTTCAAGTATAAATATACCGATCTCTAAATATTTAAAAGTCTTTAATTGTAAGATAGTTTATGAATTTGATGATGCACTATTTTTAACTCATAGACCAAGAAAAAAAACGAATTATTTAATCAGTAATGCAGATTATGTTATATGCGGAAATGAATATCTATATGAATATGCTAAAAAATATAATAATAATATAGTTATTATTCCAACTGTTGTAGACAAAGAACAATATATAAATGTAGAAGAACACAATGAAACTGAACATGAGGATTTTATTATAGGTTGGATTGGAGCACCAACAACTATAAAAAATTTGAAATTAGTAACTGATGCTATTAATAAGATAACTAGAGTTTATCCTAATGTAAGGTTTAAAATAATTTGTGATGATCATCATGGATATCTTGATAAAATTAATAATTCATACTTTGTTAAGTGGAGCTTAAATACTTATTTAAATGATTTGAAAAAGATTGATATCGGAATTATGCCTCTAATTGACGATCAATTCAATAAAGGGAAATGTGGCTTTAAGCTTATTCAATATATAGCCCTTGGAAAACCAATACTTGCGTCACCTGTGGGGATTAATAAGGATATTGTTTATAAATCTAAAGCAGGATATTTGTGTAAAACTGAAAAAGATTGGATTGACGCCATTGAAAAAATAATGTGTGATAAATCATTAAGAAAGCAATTGTCTTACAATGCATTATATAGTTTTGAGAATGAGTATAATACTAATGTTCAGTATGAAAAAATTAAGAGAGTTTTGAATAATTTAGTTGATTCAAATAATTCATAGTAAATAACATACAATTTACTAATGCAATTAATATTTTCAGTCCCAAATATAATCTTTGGAGGATGTGCCTCGATGAAAGATGACAATAATTCGTATGATCAGGATATTAATATTAGTTGGATTCTAATAGTCTCATTGTCGGCAATTTTTTATATCATTTCATATTACAAAATATATGAAACTAACATATTTATATATATTGGAAAATATATTCTTTTCATTATGTTTATTTTTGGTATTTATAGAAAAGTTAAGAAAAATTTAGTTATTCATTATCAATTTATTTTTTTTTCAGCATTATTAGCACTATCATGCTTACTTAATTTACTTTATGTAGTTAGTAGTACAAATCTTAGTATAATTACTTCTTTATCAAATTTTATTATATATTTCATTACAGGAATCGTAGCTGTATATTTGTATCCTAAAATAGACTTTTCATTATTTAAATCTATATTAATAATTTATTTAGTGATATCTTTTCTATTTATAATTTTGCCTTCTCTAATCAGCGTAAATGATTCTACATCATATATTCTGAATAATGTAAGATATAGATTTACGGGACCTTTTAATAACCCAAATGAACTTAGCCAATTTTCTGTAATAGTTTTTTTTATATCAATAAGACTTTGGTATATATTCTCTAAAGTACCCTTAAAAATTCTTTTGATAATTACAGCATTCTCCAGTGTTTATCTAGTGTATCTATCTCAATCAAGGGCTGGAATAATAATTGTTACATTAACATTAATAGCTTGGTTCATGATTAAAATCTATTTAATTGTCCCCAAAAAGATTTTTGTTTCTATAGTTCTTTTTTTAAGTACTACTTCATTAATTCTTTTACTATTACTACTTAATTTGAGCAATTATAATTTCAACCTTAATTTAAATGAATTTTCTAGTGGGAGAATAGCGAATTGGTTAAGGATAATAAGTGTAGATAACTGGCAAACCTTCTTTTTTGGAATAGGCCAAAAAGAAGGAATGGGATCTCACAACGGCTTTTTGGAAATTTATCAATTCTATGGTATTTTTGGTCTATTTATTTGGCTGTTTATAATAATTAGATTATTATATAAAAAGATATATGCAAACACATTGAGGATTTATAGATTTAGTCAAATTTCAGTTGGTATTGTTTGTTTAATAATAATATATCACATGTTTGAGGGGGCTTTAGTTTCAATAGCTAATGTTTCTAGTATTTATTTCTGGTTAGAATTGTCACAGCGTAATTAATAAATCCTTTTTCTATCTATTTAGGACGTTTTAAAGTATAAAGAACACCTTTTGATATCCAATTATAGGGTCAAGTTAAAATCAAATATTAAATTCACAAGCTCATAAGGCTAATATAGTTAATAATTTTGACAATGGGGACTTCAAGGCTATGTACTTAGTTTGATTACTTTTATAGTCATAAGCAAGCTTAGAAAAGGATTGCGTGGGAGAGTGTTAAATAAAAAACGGTTTCCTTCAATTTGTTTAGTTTAAATATGGTCATGAATAGGTGTTTAACTGAATAACTATTATCCATGTTTTGTAGGGAAAACTACATTTATATAATTGCTGCTGTATTTTTATATCATTCTTGAAGTATAATTTGAGGAGTATTACTTATTGATATATTTTCTTATTAGGTTTTCGACAATTTATGTAAATTCATTCTCGAGGGTCAATATTCAGTAAATACCATTAGGGTTTAGACCCTTTCAGGAGTATTTCGGTTCTAAGCCTTTACCAAGGTCGAGTTGAACGCAAAGCCCCAAGATGTATTGGGGAGGGCGACCACAATGTTAAAAGTAAGATACAAGGCACGCTTATATTAGCAACAGATTATTTTTATTGGCTTTGATCAGAGAGAAAAGTGGAAAAAATTCAAGAAAATAATAATTTATAGAAGGAGTAAGTTTATGTTTCAAACAATTAAAGTTTTATTAAAGAGTAATGAATTTATTTATTCTATATATTCTAGTTATAAAAATAATTTTCAAAATGGCAAATACAACATTGTGAATAAAAGGACTGATATCTGTATAGAGGCATATCCATCTTCAGCTAATACATTCCTACAATACTTGGTGAAAGAAAATTATAATGGATTAAATATAGCTCATCATTCACATTCTATACCTAATTTAAAAAAAGCAATACGTAAAAAAGTACCAATGATAGTTATTATTAGAAAACCCAAGGATGCTATATCATCACGTATTACTCGATTTTCTACTAACACAAGATATGCTATTTTAGAGTATAAGTACTTTTATGAGTTTGTCTATAAACATAAAGAAGATATATTAGTTCTCAATTTTGAAGATGTGATAAAACAACCGCTAAAGGTACTGAAAGATATTAGGGATTATGTAAATTTTGATATGAATTTAAATAGTGTAGACAACATTAATGTTGTTATAGAAAATGTTCAAAAAAGAATTATAGAAGATGAAAAAGATACTGAGAAATTAGCATTACCTTCAGACTTGAGAGAAGAGAAAAAACAATTAGTTAAAAGTAATATTGTTGAAGATAAAAAGTTTATAGACTGTGAAAAAGTATATAAAAAATTGGTTTCCTATAATAATTGGTTATAAAGGAGCTACTTTATTATGAAAGGAGTAATATTAGCAGGTGGTAGTGGCACTCGCCTCTATCCATTAACAAAAGTAACAAGTAAACAACTCTTACCAGTATACGATAAGCCTATGATATATTATCCATTATCGATCTTGATGCTTGCTGGAATCAAGGATATTTTAATCATATCCACTCCAGAAGATACACCTCGTTTTGAGACATTATTAGGAGATGGATCAGAATTCGGAATAAATCTCCACTATAAAATACAGCCGAGCCCGGACGGATTAGCTCAGGCTTTTTTAATTGGAGAAGAATTTATTGGCGATGATTCCGTTGCAATGATTCTAGGAGATAATATTTACTATGGCAGTGGGCTAACCAAGATACTGCAAAAGGCAGCAAAAAAAGAACAAGGCGCAACAGTATTTGGTTATCACGTACAAGATCCAGAACGTTTCGGTGTAGTTGAATTTGATGAAAATAATAAAGTCATAAGTGTTGAAGAGAAACCACAATTTCCGAAATCAAATTATGCGATAACAGGTTTGTATTTTTACGATAATAGAGTAGTAGATATTGCTAAAAATGTTAAACCATCTAGTCGAGGAGAACTGGAAATCACCTCAATAACAGAAGAATATTTAAAATTAGGGGAGTTAGAAGTAGAATTATTAGGACGAGGTTATACATGGCTGGACACAGGTACACACCAGACGCTGGTTGATGCCACAAACTTTGTAAAGACTGTAGAAGAGCATCAGGGTGTTAAAATTTCAGCTCCTGAAGAAGTTGCCTATATAAATGGTTGGATTACCAAAGAACATCTATGGGAATGTGGAGAGAGACTTAGTAAAACGGAGTATGGTCAATATTTAATGAAAGTTGCAAATGGTGAGATTCAATACTAGATATTGAGGGGAAGGGAACTGATGGAGTTTATTAAAACAAAATTAGAAGGTGTAGTGATTATTGAGCCTGCTGTACACGGAGACCATCGTGGCTGGTTTATGGAATCCTATAATCAAAAGGATTTTGAGCAAGCGGGCATTAATCTGAATTTTGTTCAGGATAACCATTCATTTTCTGCAACCAAAGGCACTTTGAGAGGTTTACATTACCAGTCTAATCCAAAGGCTCAAACAAAATTAGTACGATGCACGAAAGGATCCATTTATGACGTGGCAATCGATATCCGTAAAGGAAGTCCAACTTTTGGTGAATGGGTCGGTGTTGAATTAACGGCTGAGAATAAGAAACAATTCCTTATTCCAAAAGGATTTGCCCACGGATTTATGACATTAACGGAAGATGCAGAAGTGCAATATAAGGTAGATGAATTCTATGCACCAGAATGTGACCGTGGAATCCTGTGGAATGATCCTGTCATTGGGATTGAATGGCCAATGGATGTTACGCCTGTTTTATCGGAAAAAGATAAAAATGCTCCAACACTAAACGAAGCCGATAATAATTTTATTTATGGAGAGTAATTTTATATGAAGGTAATGGTTACAGGTTATACAGGTCAATTGGGATATGATGTGGTAAAACGTGGACAAAAGCAAGGACTTGATATGGTTGGGGTCAGTACCAAAGATTTTGACCTTACAAAGGAAGAAGAAGTTACATCTTATATTGAAAAGGTAAATCCGGATGCAATTATACACTGTGCAGCTTATACTGCTGTTGACCAGGCCGAGGATGACAAAGAGAACTGTTGGAATGTTAATGTAAAAGGAACAACATATATAGCCCAGGCAGCAAAAAAGATCGGGGCTAAGTTTATGTATATTAGTACGGACTATGTGTTTGACGGGCAAGGTGAACAGCCATTTGAAGTAACGGATGAAACGACACCTACCGGGTATTATGGACAGACAAAACTGGCTGGAGAAAAAGCTGTACAGGAACTATTGGATCATTGGTTCATTGTTCGCATTTCATGGGTCTTCGGCATCAATGGAAAAAACTTTGTCAAAACAATGTTGAGACTGGCTGAAACGAAAGAGGAATTAAATGTCGTTGGGGATCAATTTGGTTCGCCAACTTATACATTTGATCTTGCCAGACTATTAATCGATATGATTCAGACAGATAAATATGGAACTTATCTTGCATCTAATGAAGGTGTTTGCACATGGGCGGAGTTTGCTGAAGAAATCTTTGCACAGTCAGAGAAGGACGTGAAAGTAAATGCCATTTCCACAGAGGAATACCCAACTCGAGCAGACCGTCCCAAAAATTCACGTATGTCCAAACAAAAGTTAGTGGACAACGGTTTTCATCGACTGCCAGACTGGCGGGGTGCGCTTCAAAGATACCTAATAGAATTGGAACAGGAGTGAAATCGATGACGAAGAAAAAAGTTCTTGTAACTGGAGGAGCAGGTTTTATCGGCGGTAATTTTGTTCAATATATGGTTCATAAATATCCCGATTACGAAATTTATAATTTGGACTTATTAACCTATGCAGGGGACTTAACAAAACATCGTGAAATAGAAAAGAATGCGAATTATCATTTGATCCAGGCAGACATTGCAGATCATGAAACCATTCTTCCTTTATTTGAACGAGAACAATTTGACTTTGTCGTCCATTTCGCTGCTGAAAGTCACGTCGATCGTTCCATTACCGATCCAGGAGTGTTTGTACGCACGAATGTTTTAGGCACACAAGTCCTGCTGGATGCAGCTAAACATGTAGGCATTGAGAAATTTGTCCACATATCAACGGATGAAGTATACGGAGAATTGGACTTTAACCCGGCGACCTTTTTCACAGAACAAACCCCTTTGCAGCCGAACAGTCCATATAGCGCAAGTAAGGCATCATCAGATTTACTTGTTCGATCTTACCATGAAACCTATAACTTACCAGTTAATATTACACGCTGCTCGAATAACTATGGTCCCTATCACTTTCCAGAGAAATTAATTCCGTTAACCATTTCGCGAGTATTAAATAATGAGAAGGTGCCCGTTTACGGAGATGGAAAGAACATTCGTGATTGGTTACATGTTTATGATCATTGTGCAGCTATTGCTTTGGTACTGCATGATGGTGTTAATGGTGAAGTCTACAATATCGGCGGGCATAATGAACGGACGAATTTAGAAGTCGTGCAGACGATTATTAAAGCTCTAGGGAAGTCAGAAGAGCTTATAGAGTTTGTCGAGGATCGATTAGGGCATGATAAGCGATATGCGATAGATCCTGCTAAATTAGAGCAGCTAGGTTGGGAGCCTAAATATAGGTTTGAATCAGGGATTGAGCAAACGATTCAGTGGTATTTGGAGAATAAAAACTGGTGGGAGAATATTATTAGTGGAGAATATCAGAAGTATTTTGAACAGCAATATAAATTACAAAGGTGATCTGTATGAGTAAACAGGTAGTCGTTTTAGGAATGCATCGATCAGGAACTTCAACCGTCGCTTTAATATTGCAGGCATTAGGCGTGAATATGGGAGATAGTTTGCTTGGTTCCTCCTCTGGTAATCCTTATGGTCATGCAGAAGATATGGATTTTCTGCAACTTAACAATCATATGTTAGACAGCGTTAAAAGTTCATGGGATTTCCCGCCTAATAATAAAAAAATAAGAAATTCATTTCATGAAAACCGTAAAGATATAGAAAAGATGATTAAAGAGAAGAACAAGAATGAATTATGGGGATGGAAAGAGCCACGTACAACGCTTTTCGCTGAGAAATATCATGATCTATTGGATAACCCATATTATATTTGTGTGAAAAGAGATGAATTAGAAGTAGCTAAATCCTTAAAGAAGAGAAATAGAATGCCCATCAGAAAAGGGATAAAGCTTTCCAGACAATATAATAGCCATTTAGATTCATTTCTAAAAGCAAAAGATCCCCAGGAAGTCCTTAATATAAATTTTAAGGACTTGCATAATCCAGATAACAATATCATTAATCAGTTTATTAACTTTTTAGAGATAAATCCTACTGAAGAACAAATAAGAAATGCTTCTCAGATCATTAAACCATTAGATAAAGTTCGAGGTAATAGAGAGAAACTGAAAAAGGAAGAGAACAAAAATAATTTTAAGAAGGTTTTTAAGCATCCTGTTAAAGCTGTGAAATTTATTTTCCGGGAAGGATGGCGGCATTTTAAATATCATCTGGGAGTTTAAAACGATATGCTTAATAAGATAGAAGCAAAACTAGGGAAAACAAAATTTGGTGCATTATTAACAATGTCCGGAAAAATTTATAGTGCACTTGTTAGCTATATTACACTAATCATCATAGCAAGGCTGTTATCCGTTGAAAATTTCGGGGTATACACTTTTTTTATGTCCTTAGTTACTTTTCTAGTTGTCGTAGCCAGTGCAGGTTCCGAGAATATTTTACTCTCACTTGTGTCAAAGCGGAAAGAAAAGGGAGCCAAGTATTTTCAACGGACAGTTTTAACTGTTCTTTTTTTGGTTACTATTTTTTCATTTTTAGTGATTGCATTTATGTTACTAACCCAAGGTATTATTGGTGAAATGGTTAATATACAAAACTACCGTGAAGGACTATTAATTTTTATATGGGTTGTGTTCTTTCAATCTCTTATTATATATTTTAGGGCACTTAATCAAGCAGAGTTCTTATTTATTAAGGCAATTACTCCTGAAAACTACATTCGCCCGACCATACTCTTTTTCCTGGTATGTTTAGCCTATCTCATAGGGATAAGCAATTTGAAAATCATATCCATTAGCTATTTATTAAGCTTTTTAATAACAGCAATCATAGTAGTATTATGGAAAACAGTGCTATTTAAACGGGTAAAATTGAAGCATTTTTCTGTTGATAAAGAGGTATTGAAATTATTCCCCCAATTTATGTCAATCAAACTACTAAACCAGGCCAGTAATTTTCTTCCCGTATTTTTAATGGGAATTTATTTGACTTCGGATGCAATAGGCATATTCAGAGCTTCCCAGCAAACGACTATTTTAGTATCTTTTATACTGGTTTCAGTGAATATGGTTTTTGCCCCGACAATTTCTAATTTATATAGCAAAAATAAATTAGCCGATTTGAAAGCATTCTACGCAAAAACAACAAAATGGACCTTTGTTTTAGGTGGCTATATTTCCGCACTGGTCATGTTAAATTCGGATTTAATTTTAAATTTATTTGGCCAGGAATTCACTCAGTGGAATATGGTGTTAATCGTATTAGCCTTTGGACAATTGGTCAATGCTTCGACAGGATCAAGCGGGTATCTATTGTTAATGACGAACAATCAAAGATACATGATCCTTTTAACATTAACGCAAGTTGTTTCAGTCATAATATTATCGTTACTAACGGTTAATGTTTGGGGAATTTATGGTATAGCAGTGTCCGTCGCTGCAGGGATTATAATACTGAACATCCTTCAATTATTGTACGTATGGTGGAAGTTGGGGATTCATCCTATCGACGCTCAATACATTGGGGTGATCTTTACCATAGTTCTTTCTGGAATAGTAACGTGGGGCATGGGTGAATTGTTTATTAATCAAACTAGTATCATTAACTCTATCATTTTGTCTATTCTTTATAGTTTGGTATTTGTTGTGGTGTTTTTAAAGCTTGGATTAACCCGTGCTGAGAGACGTGAAGGGTTTGGTGTGGTTAAGGGCTTGTATTCTAAAATTAAACGGTAAGCAGCTTTTTGCGGGGATTTGATTTGTTGTCTGGGATTTATCTATTGTAGCCACTGCTAATTTCTTCTAATAACATTCTGTTAAATGGTGTTGGTCTAATGAGGATTAATTTATTGAAAGGGATTAGCAAGTGGCTATTTTATAGGCTCCTAAGGGAGATGTGTATTTGGCAAGTAAAAAATGTATGAAATGGCATTTAAAAATGTATGCCACTTGCCACCCCAGATTATTGTTGAAGTAAAGACTCTTTGTAACGAAAGCTTTCACCATTAAATACAAGTAAATGTGAGTGATGAATGAGGCGATCTATGACTGCCTCCGTTAAAATTGGATCTCCAAAAACATGATTCCATTGACCAAATTGAAGGTTCGTCGTTATTACTAAGCTTTTGGTTTCGTAACACATGGAGATCACTTGAAATACCAATTCTGCACCCTCTTTATGAAGAGGAATATAACCTAATTCATCCAAGATGAGTAAGTCCAATTTTTCTATCTGTTTCATTAGTTTAGGGAGGGAACCTTTTTGGTTCGCCTCAATTAATTTATTTGCTAGAGATGCCACCGTAAAGAACTTCACTTTACTGCCAAAGCTATGTATGGCATTCAAGCTAAGTAATGTTGCCAAATAGGTCTTTCCTGTGCCAACACCGCCATATAGAATGAGATTTTCCTTTTGATGGATAAAATGCCCTTCAAGTATCTCTTCCCGACTAATCCCTTGAGGGATTTGGATATGTTCCCATTGAAATGGCTGATTTCCGGTCTTTGGCAGTTGTGCCTGATTTAATAATAAATTAATTTTTCTCTCTTCTCTATTTTGTACTTCTTGTTCGAATAGCTTTAAGAGATACTCCTGATGATTTTCTGCTTCTACTTCATGAAAATGTTCTCGTATCCAACTTAACTTTAAGCGTTTCGCATAGGCTTCGATCTTGTCCTTCATTATGATTCACCCCTTTCTTGAAGAAGAGAATCATAATGGGATAACCCTCTTGTTACTGCCGGCATTTCCGGTACTGAAATATTAGGCTCGATCGTATCATAAGTGTTTATGGCAAACTAAAAATGTAGTCTTTGGCAGTTAATTTATGTAGTTCCCAAAAGGGGGGTATATAAATAAAAAACCACTTGCCAACCTCTCAAAATAACTTTAAACTCCTCGTTGGACCAACAACGTTCGACAGGAGGTTATTAAGGAGATGTTAGCAGTGGCTGAAATTGATTATATCAGACATGAGGTAAATCAAAAAGGAGAAACATATGCCAGCGTAGGTAGGAAGATGGGGATTGATCCGCGTACAGTAAATAAATATGCAAATCAAGAGGAATTCAAAAAGAAGGAAAAACAAAAGCGCAAAGCTCCAGTACTGGACCCTGTTAAGCCTATTTTAGACAAGTGGTTAAAAGAAGATTTAAAAAAGAAAAAGAAGTACCAAAGAACGTCAAAGAAAATGTATCAACAGTTAAAGAAGTTTCATAGTTTCAAAGGATCCGATCGAACAGTGAGGGATTATGTATCTCGAAGAAAAAAGGAATTAAAAGAAACGATGGAGGATGCTGCATTACCTCTTGAATCCATCCCTGGTACGGCTCAGGTTGACTTTGGAACAGCACCTTTTAAGTATCTGTCCGAAGTGATTGACTTGCCATATCTGGTTATGTCGTTTCCGCATTGTAATGGGTTTTATTTTCAAGTATTTCCTTCGGAAAATACAGAGTGTTTACTAGAAGGGTTACAACGGATATTCCACCATATGGGCGGGGTACCCAAAATCATTCGGTTTGATAATTTCTCTCCAGCCGTGAAGAAAATTTTTTCTAAAGGAGAACGTGAATTAACCGATACGTTTGAGAGATTTGTTTTACATTATGGCTTTCAATATGAGTTTTGTAACCCTGGAAAGGGCAATGAAAAAGGGCATGTCGAAGCCATGGTGAAATATGTAAGAAATAACTTTCTCTTACCAGAGAATACGATTGTAGATCTTGACCATTTTAACGAAACATTATGGACCTTAGCCGAAGAAGACCGTGAGCGTCTACATTATGATAAACAGGTCCTTCAATCTAAATTATATGAAGAAGATCAAGCCAGCTGGCTCATGTTGCCTGAAAAGAAATTTGAATGTGCTCGCTATAAAGAAGTAAAAGCAGACAAGTATGGCATCGTTACTATAGATAAAAAGCAATATTCTACTACTCCTAGATTTGCCAAGCAAAAAGTAAGAGTATCTATTACTTATAATGAAATTATTATTTTGAATGAAGATAACGATGTCATCGTCAAACACGACCGACTATATGGTGTGAAACGGAAATCAATGATCTGGCAACCATATTTAGATTTATTATCTAAACGACCGCGAGCTATCAAATATTCGAGTCTTTATAACCAATTTCCAGCTGTTTGGTCTGATTATTTAAGGAACTGTACGGAGGAAGAACAGAAGAATGCCTTGCGCTTATTAGGAAGTCTTCTAAAGAATAATGACTTTTCATTGTTGAATGAAGCTTTAACGATGGCCTCTTCACATGGTCATCCAAGTGCTGATCAAATTAAGCATTGTTTTTATTCTCTTCTTCATAAAGATAATACTTATGATACGATCGAGCCTAATATTTCAGTACCGGAAATGCCGGCAGTAACAAGAGGGTTATCCCATTATGATTCTCTTCTTCAAGAAAGGGGTGAATCATAATGAAGGACAAGATCGAAGCCTATGCGAAACGCTTAAAGTTAAGTTGGATACGAGAACATTTTCATGAAGTAGAAGCAGAAAATCATCAGGAGTATCTCTTAAAGCTATTCGAACAAGAAGTACAAAATAGAGAAGAGAGAAAAATTAATTTATTATTAAATCAGGCACAACTGCCAAAGACCGGAAATCAGCCATTTCAATGGGAACATATCCAAATCCCTCAAGGGATTAGTCGGGAAGAGATACTTGAAGGGCATTTTATCCATCAAAAGGAAAATCTCATTCTATATGGCGGTGTTGGCACAGGAAAGACCTATTTGGCAACATTACTTAGCTTGAATGCCATACATAGCTTTGGCAGTAAAGTGAAGTTCTTTACGGTGGCATCTCTAGCAAATAAATTAATTGAGGCGAACCAAAAAGGTTCCCTCCCTAAACTAATGAAACAGATAGAAAAATTGGACTTACTCATCTTGGATGAATTAGGTTATATTCCTCTTCATAAAGAGGGTGCAGAATTGGTATTTCAAGTGATCTCCATGTGTTACGAAACCAAAAGCTTAGTAATAACGACGAACCTTCAATTTGGTCAATGGAATCATGTTTTTGGAGATCCAATTTTAACGGAGGCAGTCATAGATCGCCTCATTCATCACTCACATTTACTTGTATTTAATGGTGAAAGCTTTCGTTACAAAGAGTCTTTACTTCAACAATAATCTGGGGTGGCAAGTGGCATACATTTTTAAATGCCATTTCATACATTTTTTACTTGCCAAATACAATTATGATTCACCCCTTTCTTGAAGAAGAGAATCATAATGGGATAACCCTCTTG
Source organism: Virgibacillus sp. MSP4-1 (assembly GCF_010092505.1). Lineage (NCBI taxonomy): Bacteria > Bacillati > Bacillota > Bacilli > Caryophanales > Bacillaceae > Virgibacillus > Virgibacillus sp. MSP4-1. The sequence continues at coordinate 2,219,032 of NZ_CP048021.1, read as the reverse complement.
TTACTGCCGGCATTTCCGGTACTGAAATATTAGGCTCGATCGTATCATAAGTATTATCTTTATGAAGAAGAGAATAAAAACAATGCTTAATTTGATCAGCACTTGGATGACCATGTGAAGAGGCCATCGTTAAAGCTTCATTCAACAATGAAAAGTCATTATTCTTTAGAAGACTTCCTAATAAGCGCAAGGCATTCTTCTGTTCTTCCTCCGTACAGTTCCTTAAATAATCAGACCAAACAGCTGGAAATTGGTTATAAAGACTCGAATATTTGATAGCTCGCGGTCGTTTAGATAATAAATCTAAATATGGTTGCCAGATCATTGATTTCCGTTTCACACCATATAGTCGGTCGTGTTTGACGATGACATCGTTATCTTCATTCAAAATAATAATTTCATTATAAGTAATAGATACTCTTACTTTTTGCTTGGCAAATCTAGGAGTAGTAGAATATTGCTTTTTATCTATAGTAACGATGCCATACTTGTCTGCTTTTACTTCTTTATAGCGAGCACATTCAAATTTCTTTTCAGGCAACATGAGCCAGCTGGCTTGATCTTCTTCATATAATTTAGATTGAAGGACCTGTTTATCATAATGTAGACGCTCACGGTCTTCTTCGGCTAAGGTCCATAATGTTTCGTTAAAATGGTCAAGATCTACAATCGTATTCTCTGGTAAGAGAAAGTTATTTCTTACATATTTCACCATGGCTTCGACATGCCCTTTTTCATTGCCCTTTCCAGGGTTACAAAACTCATATTGAAAGCCATAATGTAAAACAAATCTCTCAAACGTATCGGTTAATTCACGTTCTCCTTTAGAAAAAATTTTCTTCACGGCTGGAGAGAAATTATCAAACCGAATGATTTTGGGTACCCCGCCCATATGGTGGAATATCCGTTGTAACCCTTCTAGTAAACACTCTGTATTTTCCGAAGGAAATACTTGAAAATAAAACCCATTACAATGCGGAAACGACATAACCAGATATGGCAAGTCAATCACTTCGGACAGATACTTAAAAGGTGCTGTTCCAAAGTCAACCTGAGCCGTACCAGGGATGGATTCAAGAGGTAATGCAGCATCCTCCATCGTTTCTTTTAATTCCTTTTTTCTTCGAGATACATAATCCCTCACTGTTCGATCGGATCCTTTGAAACTATGAAACTTCTTTAACTGTTGATACATTTTCTTTGACGTTCTTTGGTACTTCTTTTTCTTTTTTAAATCTTCTTTTAACCACTTGTCTAAAATAGGCTTAACAGGGTCCAGTACTGGAGCTTTGCGCTTTTGTTTTTCCTTCTTTTTGAATTCCTCTTGATTTGCATATTTATTTACTGTACGCGGATCAATCCCCATCTTCCTACCTACGCTGGCATATGTTTCTCCTTTTTGATTTACCTCATGTCTGATATAATCAATTTCAGCCACTGCTAACATCTCCTTAATAACCTCCTGTCGAACGTTGTTGGTCCAACGAGGAGTTTAAAGTTATTTTGAGAGGTTGGCAAGTGGTTTTTTATTTATATACCCCCCTTTTGGGAACTACATAAATTAACTGCCAAAGACTACATTTTTAGTTTGCCATAAACAGGAGATGCATAATTAACTGCCAGAGGTTACATTTTTTGCCACAGATAAACTGGCTAGTGAGTGAACGACCATGATTCGTTAGTTGTTCGTCCTACTTCGGATTGTTTTTCCATACACATGTCGTTCTGACTGAAACCGAAGATGATAGTTGGTTATAATTTTTATATTGTTATGTAAGGTAAACCTGGTATTTTCACAAATAGACATGTTATTATATTATTGTGAAGTTGTCTGTCAAAAAGACAACTTTATTCCTGATTAGAAGGTTGGCTGATAGGTATGAATGATTCTCTAATAAACCATTGGGATATTGATTTGAACTACACTGGAGAAAATGAATACTCCTCATTTTTTAGTACAAATGGAAGTTTCCATGGATATCCAGCAAAAGCATTTCCAAAAATGGTTAGCACAATAATACAGTTATTACGGTCTCAATATAACATTAGATCAGTACTCGATCCATTTGTTGGTAGTGGAACTGTTGGACTTGAAGCTAAGTACTCAGGACTAGATTTTTTGGGATCAGATCTAAATCCTCTTTCAATACTGTTGGCTAGAACGAAAGTCTTAACTGTACATAATACATATACAATTAAAGAGATAGAAAAATTCTTAGACAATGAGCTAAATGATTCAGTAATAGCTGAAGATGATATACCAAATTTTAATAAAATTGATTATTGGTTTAAAGAAAAAAACATTCAAGAAATATCGATAATAAGAAAAAAGGTAGATAAATTTTTATCAACAAGAACCAAAAAATATAGAGAACAGTTTGCCCTAATTCTTTTTACGGCCCTTAGTGCTACTATTAGAAAAAGTTCTCTTTCAAGAAACGATGAGTTTAAATTATATCGCATGTCACCCAAAAAAATAAAAGAGCACAATATTGATTCAAAGAAAGAGTTTAGAGAGAATGTAGAAGTTATTTTAGATATGCTTCAAAAGATAAATTTCCCTCAGCAAACAGAGGTTAATTCTGAAGTGTACTTGAGTAATGCTAAAGACTTAAGTTACATGGGTAATCGGAAAGTAGATTTGATTTTAACCTCCCCACCATATGGGGATTCTAAAAGTACTGTTGCATACGGTCAATACTCAAAACTATCTTTACAATGGTTAGGTGACTTAATCAAAAAGTATTTAAATATTCCGATTTCAACAGAAAACTGTGATGAGGATTTATTAGGTGGTAAAAACTCTCAAACTACTAGTATTGGTTCTCAAATACTAAAAGAATCCGAAACTTTAAGTTCTCTTTATGATGTTATGAACAAAAAGGTTGGACATGAAAGAAAGAGATATGGTGAGGTGTTATCATATCTAAATAAATTAATTTCTAATGACAAAACTCAAGAAAAGCTGTCTTTAATCAGTGGCTTTAGTAACAATAGCTTACTATGGGAATTAATCACAGAAAGACTTCGGTTAACCATTTTAAGAAAGCTTAAAGAAATAGGAACCCTAAGTGATAAAAAAGTAAAAGAAATAGCTAAATATCAAGCATATAAAAAGATGGATTCTTTAGCAATCGGGGACAAGAGGCATTTTTACAAGACTTATAAAATGATAATGGAGAATATTCCTAAAGTAAAAGAGACAATAAAAAGAAAAATTTCATCTTATGAAAAAAGAAAAAAAGAAGTTATGCACTTCTTTGAGGACCTATATGCTGTAGTGATAAAAACTAATGAGGTACTTAATAAAGATGGTATTCAAGCCTGGATTGTTGGTCATAGAACAGTTATGGGCGATATTACAATAAACTTTGAGAGAATCCTGTCAGAATGGTTTAGTAATTTAGGTTATGTTAATGTTACTTCGCTTAGTAGAGATTATTCATTTAAAAGGTTACCTCATAGTATAAACTCCACAATATTAAGAAACGAAGAAATACAGACAATGTTGCAAGAATACATTCTAATAGTTCAAAAAGAAAGGGGATGATAAATCCCCTTTTTTTTATTAAAATGGAATAAAATGAAAAGATTGTTTGCCGATTTATATTAGGGGGGAAGAGTTATGGAAGTTATGGATATAAAAATACCTTATGAGAAACAAATGGATGTTATTAGTGAAGTTGCTAGCCCTTTAGTAGTTATATCAGAGTTAATAAAAAATGCATTCGATGAATTTGCTAAAGAAATTACAGTAGAAATTGATACCAAAAATAATGTCATCGAAGTTACAGATAATGGGAATGGTTTTACTGAATCGTCGATTAAATCCCTTTCAAAACCAGGAGAGTCATATAAAAAAAGAAATAACAAGGTATTGAATGAACATAACAAAGTTTTTGCTGGAAGTATGGGAATAGGGCTACTTTCAATATTTTCAATAGCGAAAAACTTCAAAATATTATCTAAAGGAAAAGATGGAGAATTTATTATATATGGCTATCGAGATAAGATTAAATACGAAAAAAGTGAAAAAATAACAGATAAGGGCACAAAAATTTCACTTAATAATGTTAATGAGTCTGATATTAAAGTATTAGTAGAAGATATCAATCAAGATAAGATGAAGCATGTTTCTTTAAGTAATTATAAATCGGAGTATAATTTATTCTCGTTAGATGTAAAGGTTGATGGTGTATCACAAAATTTAGATTCACCATCTATTGAAGATTTATATAATAGAGATGTAGCTAAATTTACTTCTAAAGTCCAATTCAAATATAATAAAGATAAAAGGGAATTAACTTATAATTTTATTAGGAAGCATGAAACAATTATTAATTCAAAGCCAGTCGTTATTAAACTTAATAAAGATGTTAGTATCACTGATATTTTAAAAGAGCATTATAATATAAAGAAGACTCATAAAAGTGAAAAATTTATATTTTTGCCTTATGAAGCAGGTACTGTATGTGACTTTGAAGGAGTATTTTATATAAGAGAAACTCAAAAAGGGCATCAGGAAATTAAGAAATTTGGACCAGCAATAAGAATGTATATAAACGGATTTGGCTTATACAATTATTTAGAACGTGAGAAAGACTGGCTTAACCTCTCTTATTTAACAGCGAATGTGAAGAATAGTGGAATGAAACCAAACAATACTATTGGATATATTTCTTTTAATCATTTTATAGAGACTGAAGAGGAATTGGAAATCTCTAAAGAAAGATCACACTTTTATGACAAAACTCCTTACAGAGCATTATATGAGATGGTTTATAAGATAGTTACATTATTAACTTTTAATATAGACGTGGCTGCGAGGAATAACTGGAGTACTTACTTTTTTGATGAATATTTGCAGCAATACGATCAAAATAAAGATAATGAACCAGAAGGAAAAGGGACCCAAAGAAAAGGAGAAGGTGAAAAAGGAGCAGGAGGAAAAGGAATACAAGGAACCGGAGAAGATGGAAACAGAGCAGGAAGAAAAGGAACCCAAGAAACGGGGGATGGTAGTGAAGGAGCCAGAGAAAAAGGAACCCAAGGAATGGGGGAAGAAGAAAAAGGAGCAGGAGGAAAAGGAACAGAGGGAGAAGGATCCAATAAGGGTGGAGCAAAATCGGGTGGCCCGACACCTGGCGGCGATTCCCCAGGTACTTTCTTCGAATATATAAATTGGGATGGTAAACTTAACCCTGACAATAATGATCATGTTGGTTTGATTGTTGCTTTGGATGAATTACATAAGATGTCCAATAAGAAGGTTAAACAGGTTGAGCCTTATGATAAAGCTTATAATATTTTTCCGGTGAGTGCCGGTATGTTACTTAGAACTACATACGAGCAAGCTCTCATTTTGCAGTTAAAAAAGTCCTCAGAATGGAACAACTTAATGCAGCAATATACTTTTCCAATGCTTAGCAATATTGAAACACATGTTAAACAAAATATTATAAAAGTTCTGCCTGATCAGCAAATGAGAAAAGCTTTTAATAATATAACATCCATTAAATCTCGGGACTTTTTAAACTCAAATATACACAACCCTGGTTTAATACGAACAACACCATCTACACTTGAAGGGTTGTCTAATGGTGGAATGTATTCATTGATTAATCTTATTATTTCCAATTTATAACTATGGTTATATTGATAACCATAATAGTATTGTTTAGGATATCGGTACTTGGACATCTAGGCGATTTATCCATTTGTAAAGGACAGTATGAATTAATGATTTAGATTTAGTGTTGATGAAAGAGGTTATGGAATATCTGTACCCTGTACCACGTATGAGTGAGGATTCAATAAATACACATTTAATTAATGAACTGGATATCCCTGTTACAGTGCTGGATGGCAAAGACTTAGTAGTAGCTGCAAGTCCTGATGGCATATTAGTTAGTGACAAAGCATCCAGTCCAAAAGTGAAGGATCTTATAAAGGATTTCGATCAGCCACCGATGTATGAAGAACGGATTTGGGGATGGTCACGCACATTGGATTATACGAAATACGATGATGAACAAGAGATGGTGACCAAACGGATTTGTATAGAAGAAGGAAAGAATTCCAGCTACCATTACCACAATTTAAGAGATGAAGTGTGGACCATTGTAAAAGGTAAGGAGAACTAGCATTAGATGACCAGATCACCAGAGTAAAAGCTGGAGATGTTATTCACCTTCCCGCCGGTAAAAAACACGGTGTACGAGCTATCTTTGAACTGGAATTTATAGAGGTTCAGACAGGCGCAGGAATTAGTGCCGAAGACTTTAATCGCATATATTTTGAATGGGATGACGTCATTGCCCATTTTCAAAAATCCAAAGCATCAGTTATTTCATAGGTGACCCTTATGAAAACTGTTGCTTTTTGTATTTCAGATTACGGATTTGGCTATGCTTTCAGAAGTATTGCAATAATACGGGAATTGTTCCAGCAATATGGTGAAGACTTGAGAATGATGATTTGTAGTTCTTTTGCTATGGATTTTTTACTCGCCATATACAGGTAGACCCCCGATACACCAATGACCATTATCATAGCAATTTCTTAGTGCTTCATCAAGTGTGAACGTTACGGAATTTCTTATCAATCTAACAAAAAGGTAATAGATATTCTTTGGTGATATGGTAAAATGGGTTTGCATAAATATTGAAGGGGGTCAACGAATTTTATGAAATATTATAAATTAATAGGAGTTATACTTTTATTATTATCATTAATTGCTTGTGGAAATACTACGGACACAAAGGAAGAACAAAAAGTGGAGGCTGAAGTAGAACCACAAATTATTCATGATACATATCAAGAAATTACGGATGCAACTAAATACTCTTTGGAATCTAGTAATATAATCTTAACCGTTTGGGACACTGCAATTTCAAAAGGTTTCGATTTTGATTCTGTTTTTAAGTATATGTTCTCTGGTGATGTAAAAAACCATGAATGGTCTGGATTAGGTATGGATACTGATGGCTTTTCTAGTTTTTCATGGGGGAGTATTGCTACAGATATGAACAACTTTAAATCCAGATTAGATAAATTAAATGAAGACAAAGTAAAAGTAGATGAAATGATGCAACAAATAAAAGATATAGATGGTGAAGATTATAAGGAGAAAATTAGTAAGTTAACTGATTATTATAGTACATATAAAAAAATCTATAATACATCTACAAATCCTTCTGGAAATAAACTGAATTACTCAGATAACTTAATTGATTTAAACAATGAATTTGAAGAAACAAAAATAAAAATAGAAATGTTAGTCGAATAATGTAATAAAATATCAATATTGTTTAATAATTGATATCCGTACTTGGTACCACAAAGGGACAGTCAGGGGTGTTTGTCCGTATTTGGTGGACAGTAAGGGCTTGTAGGATAATTCCTGCAAGTCTATTTTTTTGTATTAAGTTAGTTCAAACTTCTATTTTGAGTCTGGTGATTGATAAAATATCGTTTTAATAATCTGGAATATGTTTTTTTACCCCAGCTCAACTGAGAGTTTTTAAGTTTTGGTATTTTGAGTTTGCAATCTGTTTTCGCTAAGATAGGAACATAGATATCACGTTACGGTTCTGAAAACCAGTCATGAGAGGTGTTAGATTGGGAAGACAGAAAAGGTTCTGGTTTCCTGGGGCGAAATACACACGTGGAGTAAGGCGGACGACTTTATTTCATGAGGACGATGATTTCCTGGAATACCTAAGGATTTTAAAAGAGGTAAAACAAAGCAAACCTTTTACCCTTCATGCCTACAGTCCTATGACCAACCATGTTCACCTCCAGATGCAGCCACATGAACATCATCCCGGAAGAATCCTTCAGCAGGTTCACCTCATTATGCCAAATACATCAACAAAAATATAAATCCACAGGTCATGTGTTTGAAAGCCGAAATGCTTCTGAATATTTATATAATGTAGAGTGCGAATTAGAGGTAAATAAATATATTTACTTAAATCCGCTCCAAGCCAACATGGTATCAGCCCTCAATGATTATAAGTGGAGCTGTTATTCCAATTATGTAGATGGCAAACGGAGCACGGGGATCGGGTACAATCTATAGCTTAGCCAATAACCCCGCCAGCTCCTGCTTCTCATCCTCAATCTCCTCACGACTTTTCTTAGCTAAAGGCTGCTTTTCTTCCTCCTTCTCCACTTCAAACCACTCCGGCAGCACTTCTCTTTTCCGTGTTACACGCGGTTTGGCCCTTTGCTTTTGGTAAGTCTGTTCCTCTCCCTCAGTCTCCTCAACACTGGTAATCCCTTTTTTCTCCCAGCTTTTTAAAATACTTTTCACATATCCCCAGTTCGCCTTATTCCGCTCTAAGGCTCTTTTTATAGCCTTGATAACCAGTTCATCACCAACAGACTGAGCCCATTCCTGGATATCATGTTGAATATAGGCAGGCAGTTCACCTGCATTTTCCTCAAAGAAAATTACGGATGCGGATTTTGTATTTGTTGTTGTAGGATTGGTTTGGTTTTTTTTCGTCTTTCTTTCTTTTATTAATGGGTCCGCACTGTGGTTCACACTTTGGTCCGTACTCTGGTCCATCGTGTGGTCGGCATTGAGGTTCGCACTGTGGTCCATAATGGCCAACAGACTGATCATTTGATATTCCGGAGCCTGATTTCCTCCCCGGGATCGAACGCGAATATACCCATTGTCCACCAATTCCTTTCGCGCCCGCTTAAACGCACTATCCTTTAACCCGGATTTCGTTTTTAAAACCGTTGCAGCGACCGTAAATGTTTTCTTCCATCTTGTCAGATTGTTAATGTGCATTAACGCATGCCAAAGACTCACGGCAGAATTTGAAACAGGATTGGTTACACCTAACGTATAAAAAGCATTAATCTCTTGAATATAATTCATTATGGATCGTCCTTTCGTTTCTATCATTTTTGGATGGGAATTGATTTTGAATAGCAGATTGATAGCGCAGCATACAGATCGCCGTTCGCTGGATTTGTTTTTCAAGCAGGTAAAAAGATTCCTTTAGAGGAAGTTCAGCCCCGTTTCTAAATCGGATAATCGATGGATGAATTTTTTTCGAAGCGGTGTGATTGGAGATAAGCGAGTCAATGTGGGGATAAAAAATCCATTGGCAGTTGAAGTCGTTAGGTGAGTGAGTCGGAAAGGCATAAATTTGCTGGTCGGGATAAATAGGAATGGGGACCTTGTGGCGGAAGCTCGTTTGATACATAATGTACTGCCTCCTCCCATCATAAGATGACCCAGCCTCGAGACAGGCCCTCTTGATGATTTGCAAGGGGGTTTTTCTTACATAAAGTTCGCGGCCTTCTTCTAATACGATGTTGTCATAATCGAAATGTCTGGCGGGCAGTAAGGCAATGGTGGAGGGGGTAATGCGGTAGTCGTTTAAGATTTCGGTCATATGAGGATACTCCTTTTATGGGGAATTAGGAAGGCGGTTTGTTGAGGCAATAATGAGGACATGCGTGTAACGTGGATGGGGATGAAGAGTCAAAAGTGCATGTGATGATGTTGGGGGGTCAATAGGATTGGTATAAATAGAGTTATTCGGGAGGGAGTTTCTTCACAGTGCTGTTAATTTCATAGAATATATGATTAAGATCCAAATCCAGTGCTTCCTGCAGTTTAAAAATCGTATGAAGCTTAGGAGCTGCTCCTTCATTCTCAATTCTCTCAATCGTTCGGGGATTAAGGTCTATTTCATGGCCTAATTTCTCAGGCGACGAGTACCCCTTATCTTCACGAGCTCTCTTTATATAATTCCCAAACATCCTGGCTACAACCGCTTTTTCGTCTTTTCTCAACATAATCTCCCTTTCGCTATTCATTATCTATTTGCGAAAGAAAGCTGACCACGGCGTGCACACCGGTTTTTCGCGGGACAGAGGGACAGGTACATTGTCCCGGTGAATTAAGAAGATACTCATAAATAAGTTAAGCCGGATGACGTTAGCTGGGAATATCTAAAATACATATTTTAGGAAGGGTTTTACTGGAAATTGTAGAATAATGACTAATGTTAGAAGGTTTTATTATTTTAAGAGGAAGGGATGGGGAGAGAGAATAACCATATCGGTTTACTTAATGAAAGGAATCAGCAGATTATTCAAAGCTCTGAAGCAGGATGAGGGCTCGTGGACTTCAATGGAAATATTATCTGAGTTAAATGTGGCTGGGATGGCATTTATAGGTGAAATAATGACAGGTCGGCTGTATGGAATGAACTTTTTAGTGAAGTCTGGAAAAATACATTGGACAGCTGTATTTGGCATTTAATATATGCAGGTTTTGGCAGTGTGATTATTAGATTTTATGTATAACTAAGATATGTAGTTGTTGGATAATGCAGTATTTTTATTCAATATACCTTTAGATAGCTTGTTTAACTAAGGGCTATTTAAAGAAATAAAGAGAATGAGTATTTAATCCAAGGATGGAGGTGTAAACCTGACACATTACAAGATTAGAATGGGAGCGGACGGCGATGTTGACTTTCTATGGGAAATGCTTTATCAAGCTATTTTTGTTCCAGAAGGAGAGCAAAAACCATCACGAGAAATTTTAAGCCAACCAGACATATCAAAGTATTTGGATAATTGGGGAAGACACGGAGATGAAGCTTACATTGCCACAGATTTAAACAATGAACCCGTTGGTGCTATATGGATACGATTGTTCGATGACTACAATAACACGTTCGGATATATCGATAGTAGTATACCTGTGTTGAGTATGGCAGTTGCTCCAGAGTTTAGAGGTCGAGGAATAGGGACTTTATTTCTTGGGGAAATGATGAAAAAAGCCAAGAAATCTGGTTTTATTTCGCTATCATTAAGTGTTGATCTTGATAACCCTGCTTTTCGTTTATATAAAAGGTATGGGTTTAAGAAAGTAGGTATAAACGGAACATCGTACGATATGAAGGTAAATTTAAATGATATTGGTTGATTAATATTGTTCAATTTACGGGCGCTTATCCGGAATAAGAGTGCATTTCTTCCGGGCAAGGGCCAGGTTATTGAGAAAAGAGCCGGCGATGAATAGAAAGGGGAGTATAAACGTGGGTATACTTGATTTATTATTTAAAAGCAAAAAAACATCTCAAAATAATGAAGCAGAGAAACAACAAGAGAACATAGCCTCAGAAATTAAAGAGGAATATAAAGGACCAGTTCTTATTGCAGAAACAAGTTATTCAGTGACAAAAGAAGAAAAGTACGGAATATTTGAATACATTGATTTCAAAATTGCAGGAACTTCCTTTTACCAAAAAGCTATAAAAAAAGCCATACAACAAGAAAAAGGGAATGAGATTTTCTTTGATGAAAAATATGATGGTATGACAAACAAAGAAATTTTGGAAGAAACATATGATGAGCCTATTTTTGAATACAGTGATGCATTATTCTCCAACTGTTCGCTACAATTAGAACCTGATAATGAATATGATTCAAAGGCAATAGCTGTCTATATAGACTCATTCAAGGTTGGTCATATTCCTAAGAAAAATTTCTCAGAGGGTAAAGAATACATATATGATCAATTAACTGGTGGTTTAAAAGATAACCAAAAATTCAATTTTAGTGTCAGTCTAAGAGGTGGTAAATATAAAATAAACCGCGATGATGAAAACGTTGATACTGGGGAATCTGATTATAAATTAGATGGACAAGTAACTATAAAATCTGAATACAACTAGTCATAGGATTTTGAAGCAAGGGACGTTGAAACAAGGACTGTCATCCGAAATGGTACTATAAGGCATATGCTATCAATGTTTTCTCTTCTTTTAAGATTTTCAAGACAACTTGTGCTTTAAATTCTGATGAATACCGTTTTCGTTCTATAAACCTACCTTAACACAACCTTTCTAACTGTATGGAATATTGGGTCCATTATAGAATTTCGTTAGCCAGATTATCGAACAGATTCGGGAAGAACCCCCGGTTGTTTTTTGGGAGTTGTGAGAATTGGTCATTTAGTAGTGTTTGTTTCAAAAGGGGATGAGAAAAAATGCTGGATAAAGATTTTAAAGAATTTCCCCATATAACTGGGGAACTGAAACTGCAAACTAAGGGTAGCGAATTAATCAATGGATATAATCCTGACCTCATAATTGCTAATCAGGAAGGAAAAATTAAATACATACTGGAGAGTGAACATAAAACAGATAGAAAGGCCTTCTTAGGTGATGTTGTAAAGGCAGCTCATTATTGTGAGGTGACTCAAACCCCTGCGAAACTAATTGTGGTAATGAAAGAGAATGAAAAGCAAACAACCATCGAACAAATTTCTAATCATCTAAAAGATTATTTCAAATGGCTTAGAGGTTTGGGTGTTTCCATGTTAAAAGATGTATTGATCATTACGGATGAAGAATATAAAAAGTCTAATACGGAGAAGGAGATAATTGGCTCTAAACCATTTATAGGCAGGTGCAAGTCGCTATTACATATAACAAGTGATCAATTAAGAGAGGAATTTTTAAGTGTTATAAAAAAAGAGTTCCCGTCTGTCCAATTTAGGAAGCAAATGTTAAAAGCCGGATATTTAAGAGTCTCACCGTACATACCAAATAAAAATAAAAATAAGCGCTGGATGCAAATAGATTCAAAATCTGATTCACTATCCATTGTTATGGATCATTCCTATGGTGATATTAAGAAAAAGGATGTAACGAATCTAAACCTTAAATATGGCTTAAATGGGGCTAATTCAGCTATAGAAGTTAGAAAAAGCAATGATGCCGTGAATATTACAATTTTCACCTCTGAACCGTATGATTTTTCAAGTAGAGATTTTATTAGCTTCTTACATAAACATTTTAGGTCGTATGAGAGAATGATTGGATACATTCAATAAAACTCATCCATTGTTACCAATAAAGTAAAAGTTTGGGTTGATTATTTTAATGAAACAAACGGGATACAAGGGGGGCTGACCTATTCGAAATGGACACTATAACTTGAACATTGAATGGGGAGTTTATTTTATAATGAAAGACTGTCAGAATTGCAATTGCAATCACCCAATGGTAGGGACATGGAAGATATCGAGGTTGACGTGAATTAAAGTTTCCGGTGAGTATATCATTTACCCACCTGTATAGAAAAACTGTTTTGGGGGAATCTTTTTGAAAATTTACCATTTACCCGATAATCGAGAGTTTTATAAAGATTTTAAAGTTGATTTAAAACATGCCAAAGAAGTTGTGATTGTATCTCCATATTTGTCAGCAAATATAATCACACATTGGAGAAGGCTCTTTAAAGAAAAAGACAAGATAAACTTTACCATTGTTTATGATATTGGAAATGAAAAAGAAGGAAGAAATAGCGGTTTGGAAGGCTGGTTAGATGAAGACGTGAAGTCCAGTATTACATGGCGTTATTGCGAGCGGGTGCATACGAAGTTTTATTATTTTCGATTTAATAACGGCTATGCCTTCTACCATGGATCTGCAAATTTTACGAACTCCGGCCTTGGAAGTAAGAATGGTAATCCATCCAGTCGTAATTTTGAACTAATAACAAGAATAAAGGATAAACGGGCTAAAGAAGATATAACGAATTTGATAGATTTATATAAGGACTGTATGGAGGCAACGCCAGTGCATAATAGAAAAACAGGGGAATGGTGTGTACCGGAAATAGTAGAAGGAAAGAGAATGGAGTTTCAAAAAATTCTTGAGAGATTAAAGTTGGCAGATAAGTATTTTAATATTGACTCAGATGTTGTCCTAAACGGTGATAATGATCCATTAGGCTTTGTGAAAGGTCTTTTTGGCACTAAAAACAATCATACCTTAAAAATGCATACAACAAATAATATTTCCAACCCGAGTTTTACTTTGTCCCGACAGGAATTGAAATGGTTCCTGGGGAGTTTTTTAAAGCAAAATTGCACCAAAGCGAAAAGAAAGCTATTACTGGTCATTAAAGAACATGGCACATGGGATGGAAAATTAACCGTTATCTATGTAAACCCTAAGCTACTATTTGACTTTTTGGCAGGCTCGCGCCGGTCCAAGAAGGTTTATTTTGATAAGGATTCTATAACCATTAATGTGAAGAAAAAGGATGATACATATTTTATAAATAGGTATAGTAGATGGGAGGCAGTGGAAATGGAGTGTTTGGGTGTATTAGAAAACAAGGCTGTGTGATTATTTTATGCGTGTGACACTGCTTGAAATAAAGGATAACTGAAAACTCGCGGTTATTGAATTTTAAGGATTTTAAATGAAAGAAGGGTAGTATTATTGAATAGTAACATGATATGGGAAGAAGTTGAAGAATTAGTAGAAGAACTAGGAGTTTGGAAGAATGATGTTGCTATAAAATGGATTAAGAAATCTTGGAAAGGATTATCAGATAAGGGATTAATATATTATGAAAATGATTTGGAAAAACACCAAGTATATATAAACCTATTTACTTTAGCTTCAATTTATTCCGAATTTCAAAGTATTGCGTTTGGTGAAGACTTTGATCCTAAATTTCATTATCTCGAGTGGTTTAATAATTTAGAATTATTTATAAACCCAGTAAGATTAGGGCAGATGTTAGAAGAAGATTTTGAAAAGGATTCAGATTTACATGAGGAATGTCTAAAATATTTAGCTATTACCGAATTAATTAGCAGAAGTAAACCAAATATTAAAAATGCAATTTTAGAGGAATATGGAAGTGTCAGTTTACTATTCGTATCATTATATATTGCTCATGGAAACTTTTTTGATCTTAACTTCTTTGCAGAGTATTACGATGAAGATGAAATTGAAGACAATTTAAATTATTACTTACAGTGGGGGGAAATTAAATCTATAGAGTTTCTAATAGAGGAATCCTCAGATCTGATTTTAAATGATTTTCTAGATCCAAATAAAATTGAAGCATTTGACTGGTTATCACAGTTAGCTTAACTCAAAAAAGGCTATCAGTATATTACACCTACTGAGAATCTCGTATCCGTACCCGGTACCAGGGATCTATTATGTAAGCTATCCTCATATTCGGGGTATGGAATAAATAGATTTTAAAACTATATTGTTAAGTCTAATAGTGTGCATAAACTGTACTAAACTAATAATATCAACTACATAAAGCAGACGGGCGGTTGGCACTCCCTCTGAGAAAGGGGGTGTTTAAATGGTGACATATGAAATCATGAACATGCTATTTCAATTTGGTATTTTTTTAGCAACAGGATTAACATCTGTAGTAGCTGTCATCGCACTTGTCACCAATAAAAAAAAGAAGTAATCGCCCTCTGCTCTTGGCCTGAGTAGGGTGATTACTTCTTTAATCAAACAATACGGCCAGCCGCCCAAATTGCGGCATGTAGTTGAAGCGACCGAGTATATAAAATGTACTCGGTCCCCTTTTTTATAATTATAATGGTAATTATTTAATGAATCAAGTTTTTGGCAATTCGGGTATGTGTCAAGAGAGCATCTGTCCCCGTACATTGCACCACTTATGGACCAATGATTAGGTTTGTCTCTTAAAGACGGATAATAGTCATCTTCGTGTTTAGTACTTGACATCGCTTATCTATATAGCAACGAATATGGGCAGGAAGTATTATTTACAGAATTGCCTCTTAACAACATATACAAGTCGCTGTCCTCTGCTGCTCCAGCAAGGGTTCAATCTTATATAGACGAAACTGTTAACTTTAGTTTAGCATTCACACCATCCTCTAACCTCCCAACCAGCCACTTCATTTGACAACCCCACTTGCGCAAAGCCTATAATTATCATGAACAGAAAAGACTGAATAATACCAATTTTAGTAGGAAATCAGATGGAGGTAGACAATTTGACAAAAGAATTCGTTACAAAATCAGTAGAGGAATTAGCATCTCTCATGAAAACGAAGGCACTTTCACCTGTCGAATTGACAAAGGCGGTGTTGGACCGTGCGGAAGCGAGTCAGGGAAAAACGAATGCCTACTTAGATATTTATCGTAAAGAGGCGGAAAAGTCTGCAGAAAAGGCGGAAGAGGAAATTTTGAACGGAAATTACCGTGGAATGTATCACGGGATTCCAATGGGATTGAAAGATAATATTTATTTTAAAAACAAAGTGACGACGATGGGTTCGAAAATACATAAAGATTTTGTTCCCCGATATGATGCAACGATTGTCTCTAAACTTAGAGAGGCAGGGGTGATTTTTACAGGAAAGTTAAATATGCACGAATATGCGATGAGCATTACCAGTAACAACCCGCATTATGGGGCCGTAAGAAATCCCTGGGACCTTAGCAAAACTCCTGGTGGTTCGAGTGGAGGTTCCGGGGCTTCTGTTGCCGTTGGTGCAAGTATGGCTTCGGTTGGAACAGATACAGCCGGTTCGGTACGTATTCCATCAGCAGCTTGCGGGATTGTCGGTTTAAAACCTACGCGTGGAAGAGTGAGTGCACATGGCGTGTATCCTTTGTCATGGACGCAGGATCACGTCGGGCCAATGGCAAAAACAGTCAAAGATGCGGCTGGTTTACTGGAAATTGCAGCCGGGCACGATGAACAAGATCCAGCCTCCGCAGACACACCTGTGGAAAACTACTTAGATAAGATAACTGGCGATGTGAAAGACTTAGTCATTGGGATCAATGAAGATTTCTTTTTCAACAACATCGATTCGAATATTGAAAAATCCACCCGCGCAGCAATTCAGGCTCTTGTCGATCAAGGCGCCAGAGTAGAAGAAGTGAAAATCCCGGCTCTTCAGGATGCACAAGCGGCCATGTTTACATTCAATGTATCCGAAGCTTCCGCTATCCATATGAACAGTATATTAAGCCGGCCAGAAGAGTTTGGAGAAGATATTCAAGGATTTCTATTATCAGGTGCCTTTCCTTCCTCGACTGCATACGCCCAGGCGCAAAGAGTGAGAGAACAGCTCATCCAGGAATTCAAAGAAATATTCACAAAGGTAGACGTGCTCATTTCACCGACCTTACCCGTCATGCCAAACAATATTGGGGAAGACCTCGTAGATCTGAACGGGGAAAATGTCGATTTACTAAGCAACTTTATTCGTCTGACAGGACCGGCGAATCTTAGTGGTATCCCTGCATTGTCCGTTCCATGTGGATTTAATGGCAATTTGCCGGTGGGGTTACAGATTATGGGACCGGAGTTTAGTGAAAGCAGGTTGTTGAATGTAGGGTATGCCGTTGAGCAGATGAAGCCGTTGGGAAGTCGGGTGCCTGGGTTGTAGGGACAGGGGGACAGGTGAGCTGTCCCGCTGCGGCAAGGGCAACGGTATTCGTAACTGGTATCAAAAATTGAAAATTAGTGGTGTCTGTCTGTTTATGGACCATAACGTGAACCATCCGGTTTGAAGTACATCTCCATGTGTATCTAAGCAAACTGGATTGGGAATCGTCAACATCCGTGTTGCGTGTGTTACGGAAGGATAGAAGCATTGACAACAAAACATCATGACCCTCCTAGGTTACTAGCTTCTAACAGCTATTCCCAAGCCTAATATAAAAGGACCAGTTTTTAAAGTTCCAATCATAATATCAAAAAATGTCGAAATATGTTGACATCTAAAAAATGATAAATTACCATGACTAAGGAACTAAAACAAAAGAATTATATTAGAGAAAAAGGCAAACTTTCCGAAAGGTTAGGACGCAAAGCTAAGGGTCTAACGATTATAAAAATTATTATAATCCATGATCGCCCGGCTGCCACTTTTAATAATAATCATGACTTATGTTTACGATGAATTTGGCTATTCTATGAATTTTAATAGAGTAGCCTTTTTTATTTTATAAATAAATAAAATACATAGAATGATGGGGGACTAAGATGACGACGAAAACAGAAAAAAGGGCTGATACTGTAAGTCATTTGCTAAAAGGAACCTTTGACTCAATTGAGAATGTAGTTCCGATAAACCATGATATAGCAAAGCCTGTATTATTCCAACAGGCATTACAGTTGGATTTTGGTGTCTTAATCGGAATTACAGGCGATATCAAAGGTAAAATTGTTTTTTCAGGGAATCGCGATGTGTTTAGTGCAATCGGAGAAACTATGTACGGCATGGCATTGGAAGGTGAGATGCTTGCTTCTTTTAGTGGGGAATTAGGAAACATGATTGCCGGAGGGATTTCTAAAGCCGGGGAAGAGAAAGGAATTAATATGGACATTACCTTTCCGACTATTTTGGAGGGAGAAACCTCTTTAACAGGGTATGAAAAGGCCATTCAGGTACCCGTTTTTTTTGAGAATGCTGGAGGAATGACAGTGTATTTACTTATTGATCTGTAAAGTGAAGGTAGTACAGTGATTACACATTACAGTATTTATCATAGATCCCGCAATTTTGTAAGTATTAAAAGGGGGTAAGATGAAAATGGAAGAGACGTCAAAAGTTCTTGTGTTTCAACTGAATAAAGAACTATATGGAATTCACATACAACAGGTACTGGCAATTGAGAAGCTAACTACTGTTACAGCAGTACCAAACACATCAAGATTTATTAAGGGCGTCATCAATCTTCGAGGGGAAATTACTCCTCTAATTGACTTGAAAGACCGCTTGGGAATTGGCCAAATGGATGAATCCGACAGTACAAGAGTGTTGGTTGTTACTATTCAGAATACACAGGTCGGCTTAATTGTAGACGCTGCTACGGATGTAAAAGATATCGATGAGTCTATGATTGACAGTCCCCCAAACGTGATGGAAGGTGTATCTGCAAATTACATAATTGGCGTAGCAAGATTTGAGGAGCAATTATTGATTTTATTAGACTTGGAAAAAGTTTTAAATCTTAAGGAGATAGATGCAGCGGAAGCGGTAAATGAAGCATAGCTAAAGTTTTAAGGAGGATTTTTTATTATGTTTGGCAAACTGAAGCTTAAAAATTTAAATATCGGCTGGAAGTTCGGTGTTTCTCTAATTATTGTCTTTATATTATTTGGTGCAGCAACTGGAATCGTTTCAGCATTAATTAATTCTATTGGTGATGATATTGCTGCTTTAGAAAGAAGAGGAGATCGTTCCGTAAACGTGACAGAAATGGGATCTTTAACAAGGTCAAAAGGAATTCGGGTCGTAGCCTATGCGCAGAAACCTGACGAAAAATTCTTGGAAGAATATCAAACGAGACGCGAAAAATTTAATACTTTAGAAGCAAAAATAAAAAAGAAAATGGATACAGAGGAACAACTGGATCTGTTTAATCAAATTGTAGAAAATGATAAAAAAATGAACGATCTATTTACTAAGGATATTGTAAAAGCCGTGCAAAATGACAATACCAGGGAATTGGACGCCCTGGTTTCTCAAGCGAACAGTATTCGTTCAGAAACAGTGGATTTATTAGAATCTTTACGTACGATTGTGAATGAAGAGCGTTCGATGGCTGTAAACCAGGCAAAAGAAAGTCAACAATTAACATTGACCGTTCTGATAGCATCCATGGCATTCGCTATCGTTATAGGAGGTTTGCTTGTATTCTTTATCAGTCGAGTCGTTTCCCGAAACCTCAATAAAGTTGTGGAGGTCAGTAATGCTGTCGCTGATGGCAATCTACAAATTGAAGCCATTGAATATGATGGTAAAGATGAAATTGGTGAGTTGGCCGATGCCACAAATACAATGGGTAAAAACTTGAAGCAGGTTCTTGAACAGATATCGGAAATCTCTGAAACCGTAAGTAGCCAAAGTGAGGAATTAACGCAATCTTCCAATGAAGTAAAGACAGGATCAGAGCAAATTTCATCAACAATGCAGGAACTCGCATCTGGATCAGAATCTCAGGCAAATCATGCAAGTGATCTTTCTTCTAAAATGGGTGATTTCACTGGTAAAGTTCAGGAGGCAAATGGAAATGGTGAAGAAGCTTATAGTTCTTCTAATGAGGTGTTAAACCTGACAGGAGAAGGCAGTGAATTGATGGAATCATCTGTCCAGCAAATGTCCAGAATTGATGAAATTGTTAAAGGTGCAGTAGAAAAGGTACAGGGACTGGATAATCAATCGCAGGAAATCTCCAAGTTGGTTTCAGTGATCAAGGATATTGCTGATCAAACGAATTTGTTAGCCTTGAATGCTGCAATTGAAGCTGCACGTGCTGGTGAGCATGGCCAGGGATTTGCTGTAGTAGCTGATGAGGTCAGAAAATTAGCTGAGCAAGTAGCTGAATCTGTTAATGATATTACGGGTATTGTTGGGAACATTCAAAATGAGTCTTCGGGTGTAGTTGAATCTTTACAAAACGGTTATTCTGAAGTTGAGAAAGGGACAAGTCAGATTAAGACAACAGGTGAAACCTTTGGTAAGATCAATGATGCTGTAAATGAAATGGTAGACAATATTCAAAATGTAACCACAAACCTGTCAGATATTGCGGAGAATAGCGAGCAAATGAATACTTCTATTCAGGAGATCGCATCTGTTTCTGAAGAATCGGCAGCAGGTGTGGAACAAGCATCAGCATCCGCACAACAATCAAGTACTTCGATGGAAGAAGTTGCACAAAGTTCGGATGAATTGGCTAAACTGGCTGAACAGCTAAACAATCTCGTACGTCAATTTAAACTTTAATAATTACATCAAGCAAGATACGGGGGTAGTCGGTAAATCCGGCTATCCTTTCTCTTGAAAGAGACAATAAATGAGGAGTGTCCAATATTGAAAGCTGCAATTTTAAAAGAACCTTCCATTTTAAGAGAGGGAATAGTAAATATCTTAGAAAATGAGTTTGCAACCTGTGAATTTAAAACTTATGAATCAAAAACATACAGTAAACTATTAGGAGATGTTGAAGTTATTGATTTGTTGATCGTCGATTTAGATACTCATGTTGATATATATAATCTTATCGACCTCTTTAAAGAACATAATAAAAAGGTTATCGTATGGTCTTCCAGTTTAGACAATGAATACTTGATCAATCTATTTAAACTGAAGCTGCACGGCTACTTCTTCAACGGCATGGCGAGTGAGGAATTGATTTCAGCTGTCCAATACGTTATGGTGGGAAAACGATATATTCATCATGAATTAACGTCCATTCTCTACAACGATTATGTGGAGCATGTTCACGGTAAGAAAACAAAGAGACCAGTTGGTGTAATGAGTAATAGGGAATGGGAAGTACTTGACCTTCTGACAAAAGGCTATAACAATGAAGCTATTGCTGAAGCGATGTTTATCTCTGTTAAGACCGCCAAAAACCACGTAAGTTCTATTTTAAAAAAACTGGGAGTTCAAGACCGTACAAATGCAGTTATCCATGCGTTGAAACGTAGATGGTTTACGGTTTAGTTTGAGTCACCGATTCAGATAAAAAGAATGTTTTTAACAAGAGTATGATATAGAAGATACCTTAGTGCTCACACTTTTAAAAGTGTCGGGCGTTTTTTATTAGTTTAAAAAATGAAGAGTGGTTATCGTCTTCTTTCCAGTTTAAAGATGGAAAGGAGAGGAGAAGGGGGGGGTAAATTTATTAAAACAATTAAAACCAAATATTAATAAAACTGCTATCCTTATAGTACAGAACCAGTAAATCAATGAGATACAGAAATAGCGCAGAACTTTAAACTATTGTAACGTTTGTACAAAGGTCAATAGATAATAAATATCCGACAGCCAGCAAATATAAAATTTTGAGCATACTCACACTGACAAAATATGAGATTTTTGAATAGCCAAAGAAGGATAATAAAACCCTGATTAGAGAATATTCAGTACGAAAGATAGCGATATAATATGTTCCAGTTGAATTGAATTGGGTGAAAAACAATATTGTGAAAATGTCAGAGCAGGCAAAGAGAGCAGTTATGTAGCTAGAAGAAACTCACACCTAAATATTTCATATAACTTCCAAGTAATTCCGAGCAAACCATCATTAAGATATGATAAAATATAAATCGTGAGAACAATAGTACAAATGGAGGTTTATTTCTTATGTCGATTACAGCACACGGCGGAACATTAATTAATAGAGAGCTTTCGGGAGAAGAAAAAACAAAAGCCTTGAAAAACGCGGAAGCTCTTTCATCCCTTACCTTATCCCCTTGGTCTATCTCTGACCTTGAATTAATCGGTATCGGTGGTTTCAGCCCACTTACAGGTTTTATGAAACAAGCCGATTATGACAGCGTAGTACAAAATACACGTCTTCAGGATGGGACGGTGTGGAGTATTCCAATTACTCTTTCCGTAACATCAGAGGAAGCAGAAACATTTCAAATTGGAGAGCAAATTGCGCTGAAAGGGGAGGACGGAGTCATTTATGGTACCCTTCAGCTTGAGGAAAAATATACTTATGATAAAAAACTGGAAGCGGAAAAAGTTTACGGCACCACTGACGAAGCACATGCCGGAGTGAAAAAGCTGTACGAGCGTGGCGATGTATACTTAGCAGGACCGATTACCTTGTTAAATCGCCCGGATCATGGGGATTTCACCAACTTCTATATGGATCCAAGTGAAACCCGTCAAATGTTTGCCGACCTTGGCTGGAAGACGGTTGTAGGTTTCCAGACCCGTAACCCTGTACACAGAGCCCACGAATATATTCAAAAGTGTGCCCTTGAAGCGGTGGATGGTCTGCTGCTTAACCCGCTGGTAGGGGAGACCAAGTCTGATGATATTCCAGCTGATGTACGGATGGAAAGCTATCAGGTGATTTTGAAAAACTACTACCCTGAAGATCGTACACGCCTGGTCATTTATCCTGCAGCGATGCGCTATGCCGGACCTAAAGAAGCCATTCTTCATGCGATCGTCCGTAAAAACTATGGCTGTACGCACTTCATTGTCGGCCGTGACCACGCTGGTGTAGGCGATTATTATGGCACCTATGAAGCTCAGGAGTTTATCAGCCAGTTTGAAGATGAGCTGGGCATTACCATTTTCAAATTTGAGCATGCGTTCTACTGCACGAAATGTGAAAACATGGCAACGGCGAAAACCTGCCCGCATGATAAAGAAAATCATGTTCACCTAAGTGGTACGAAGGTTCGCGGATTGCTTCGCAGTGGGGAAAAGCCGCCAAAAGAATTCTCCCGTCCGGAAGTTGCTGAGGTATTGATTAAAGGGATGCAAGAATAAAAGGGGCACATATTCATGACTTTTGAAATGATATTTGTTCTGGTCATGGTTGTGGCCATGTTGGCAGGGCTGCTTTTTGAAGTAGCCCGTCCTGACATGGTGATTTTTTCTGTTCTGGTTATTTTCTTAATCACAGGAATACTGGATACACAGGAGGCTTTATCAGGCTTTGCCAATGAAGGCATGCTGACGATTGCACTACTGTTTATTGTGGCTGGTGCGGTGCAGAAAAGCGGCCTGGTCGATCAGTTTATGAAATCATGGCTCAACCGGAGCAGAACCAAAACCGGATCGATGCTGCGTCTGCTCGTTCCATCATCGTTTTTCTCTGCTTTTTTAAACAATACACCCATCGTTGTAACATTTACTCCATTAATCAAAAAATGGTGTGATGAACACAAGATTGCTCCTTCAAAATTTTTAATTCCCTTATCCTATGTCACCATTTTAGGCGGGACGATTACGCTAATGGGAACTTCGACGAATCTTGTTGTTCACGGGGAACTGCTGAACAGAGAGCTTGAAGGGTTTTCCTTCTTTCAGTTAGCTGTTGTCGGTGTACCCATTGCTATCATCGGAATGATCTATCTCATGACAGTAGGACATAAGTTGCTGCCGGAGCATAAAGGGATCCAGCAGCAGGTACAAGAGGAATCCAGAGAATACATTGCGGAGCTTGTGGTCGGACAGGATTTCCCTCATATCAACCGCAGTGTTCAACTGGCCGGATTAAGGGAGCTTGAAGGTTTATACTTAATTGAAATTATTCGCGGTGAGGATCATATATCACCTGTGCGTTCCACGACGGTGATTCAGGCAGGAGACCGTCTTATTTTCGCCGGACTGATTTCGACCCTTGCTGAATTGCAGAAGAAAAAAGGCCTGTACATTGAAACTGGAACGAACATTGAAATTGATGACTTACGGGATGGAACCTCACAGCTCGTGGAAGTAGTGGTATCCCATCAATCATCATTATTGTCCAAATCAATTAAGCAATCCCGCTTCCGCTCTAAATATGACGCAGGGGTGATTGCGGTTCACCGTAACAATGAAAGGATTCACAGCAAAATCGGGGAAATTGTCCTGAAACCAGGAGATACCTTGTTACTGCTTGCTGGTCCTGATTTTATTCAAAATTATCATCAGTCGAATGATTTTTATGTCGTTTCCTCTTTGGATACACCGAAATCCTTACGTGAGGATCCGAAAAAAGGCTGGTTCTCTATTACCGTATTACTGTTGATGATTACGCTGGTGGCCCTTGGTATTGTATCCATGTTTAAGGCCATGGCACTGGCGGTCTTTATCTTCTTAGTCACAAGGATGATTACACCAGAGGAAGCAAAAGGATACGTCCAATTTAATGTGCTGCTGATCATTGCCAGCTCTTTTGGCATAGGAGTGGCGATGACAAAAACAGGCCTGGCCCAGCTCATTGCGGACAAGCTAATGGCGATAGGACAGCCCCTCGGATTTTTTGGCATCATTCTCGTTCTATACTTGCTCACCAATATTTTTACCGAATTGATTACCAACAGTGCTGCCGCGGTGCTAATGGTTGGAATTGGACTGGAAATGGCGGATAAACTACAGGTAGATCCGACGGGGTTTGCGGTCACAGTTGCCATTGCAGCATCGGCCAGTTTCATCACACCGATTGGCTATCAGACGAACACAATTGTCTATGGACCGGGCGGC
Source organism: Virgibacillus sp. MSP4-1 (assembly GCF_010092505.1). NCBI lineage: Bacteria > Bacillati > Bacillota > Bacilli > Caryophanales > Bacillaceae > Virgibacillus > Virgibacillus sp. MSP4-1. The sequence continues at coordinate 2,194,221 of NZ_CP048021.1, read as the reverse complement.
TACCGTTTTACGGATTATATAAAGATAGGGGCACCATTAAGTATTATCGTGATGCTTACCACCGTAAGTATTGTAAATTTTGTATGGTTTTAGGAGGTTCTAACAATGGCAAAATCAGAAAACATTGTCTGGCATGATTCAAAGGTTACAAAGGAAGAACGGCAGAAGCTGAATGGACATAAGAGTGCGGTGTTATGGTTTACCGGCCTGTCCGGCTCCGGGAAGTCCACGGTATCTGTTGAACTGGAAAAGGAATTGTATAAACAGGGTGTTCATACTTATCGTTTAGACGGGGATAACGTTCGTCATGGATTGAACAAAAATCTAGGCTTCAGCCCTGAAGACCGTAAAGAGAACATCCGCCGTATCGGTGAAGTGGCCAAGCTGATGGTTGATGCAGGCTTGTTTACCCTGACAGCATTCATTTCGCCTTACCGTGAGGACAGAGATGCTGTAAGAGAACTGCTTGATGACGGTGAATTTATCGAAGTATTTGTGAAGGCCAGCGTAGAGGCTTGCGAAGCCCGTGATCCAAAAGGCCTCTATAAAAAAGCACGAGCAGGAGAAATCAAAGGATTCACCGGAATTGATGCTCCGTATGAAGAGCCGGAAAGCCCGGAAATCACTGTTGAAACGGATCAGCAGTCACTGGAAGAATCCGTACAGAAGATTGTCGAGTACCTGAAAGAGAAAGGGTATATGCATTAAAAGTACCCGTCCCCCTCTTATGGGGAAGGCGATTTTTGTTCAACTGCGGTGACGAAGAATTAGATTTTGCAAAAAAACAGCTAGTCCTTAGCCAAGACTGAACCAGGCAATTCAAAAGGAGAAAGGATAGTTGAACGTATGGCAAATTTGGCAAAACTTTTAGAGATATCTCTAAATGCAGGCACGGAAATTTTGCAGGTATATAAGGAAGACTTTGATGTGGAGTTTAAAGAAGATGACTCTCCATTAACCATTGCTGACAAACGCTCACACGCAGCTATTGTTGATGGATTAACTTCTTCTTTTGCAGACATTCCGATTCTCAGTGAAGAGGGAGCAGAAATTCCTTATACAGAACGATCTGAGTGGGACCGATTCTGGCTTGTAGACCCATTAGATGGAACCAAAGAATTCATTAAGAAAAATGGTGAATTCACGGTCAATATCGCCCTGATTGAAGACCAATATCCAGTACTTGGAGTTATATACGCACCAGCCATGGACACATTTTATTTTGGAAAAGAAGGATTAGGTGCTTTTAAATTAGAAAATGCCTCTGAAATTGAGTTCCAGGATGAATCTGACCTTATACAAAAATGTCAAAAGCTCCCTAACGCTGCTGACACAGATGTAGTTAACGTTGTTGCCAGCCGCTCGCATATGTCTGACGATACCCAGGCCTTTATCGATGAACTTCAGAAGGCAGGGCACCAAGTTGACGTCGTCTCAGCCGGAAGCTCTTTAAAATTCTGCCTGGTAGCTGAAGGGAAGGCCGACTACTACCCACGATACGCTCCCACAATGGAATGGGATACTGGAGCAGGACAAGCCATAGTTGAAGCTGCTGGTGGAAGCGTCGTTCGGTATGAGGATAAGAAACGGTTTTATTATAATCGTGAGGAATTAAAGAATGGATGGTTTTTGGTTAAGGGGATGTAATCGGGTTATTAGTGTGAAGAAGTGCAGAGAACTTACAATTCCTGTGCGATTTACTGGATAATATCATCGACAGTCCCTCAATTGTGCAGCAGTTGGTCAAAGCGAATAGTTTTGAGGAATTTATCAGTATTATCTCGGAAAATTTTATGAAGAGCTGAGGTCTGCTGGCGATGGGAAGAGTAATGATTATGCAGGCTGGGCTGAGGCACGGTTTACATAGGAGCCAATATGAATTAGAGGAAATGATTGGACATGACTGAGGAAAATGGATATTGGAATGAGGTCTTGCAGTAGGGTTATGCAAGGCCTTTTTTAATAGATTTAGAAAGCTCATGTTATAAAAAGGGAGTAGGCGGGATAAATTCAGATTATAGCAGAAAATAATCCACCTTTATGTACTGTTATCCTTATAGTACAGAACCAGTAAATCAATGTGATATAGAAATATGGTTACGGCATCTTACAATGTTAGTATTTACTGTGTGTACATTTACTCCACCTTCATCACTCATCTCAAATTAAATTCACTAGTCTTAGTGGTAGTAGTCTATTATAAGCTCATATGTAAAATATTAAGAACATCCTCTTTATCTAGTTTGACAAAATTACTGTTTACAGGGAACATGGAAACGGCCTTATCTGCTATTATGTCAAATTTATCCTCATTAATATTAAATTCTTTAAGGGTTGATGGTGCTCCAATACTCTTCCAAAGGTATTGGAGCCTTTCAATTCCTTCCAATGCAATTAATAGATCACTTTTTCCACTTCCTTCAGCATTAAATACATTTACAGCAAATTGCCTGAAGCGTGGAATATCCTTTTCAACAACATATTGCATCCAATGTGGAAACAGTATTGCAATTCCTGCAGCATGGGGAATATCGTGAACTGCTGAAACTGCATGTTCAATATGGTGAAGTGCCCAGTCACTGCGGGTTCCCATGCTTATCATGTCGTTCATTGCCATTGTTCCACATAACATTATTGTTTCACGAAACTCATAGTTTTCCGGGTCTTCTAAAACTTTGGGGGCAGTTTCGATGACAATTTTTAAAAGTGATTCGCAAATACTATCCTGAACAGGCGTGTTTGTTGTATTGTGGAAGTATTGCTCCATTACATGTGCCATTATATCCACTAAACCATAGACTGTTTGTTTCTGCGGAACAGAATAAGTGTGTTCAGGATCAAGAATTGAAAACTTCGGATATACAATAGATGATCCCCAGGTTATTTTTTCATTCAAATCCCAATTGGTAATAACAGATGCTTTATTCATTTCAGAACCAGTAGCGGCCATTGTTAATATCGTTCCTAATGGAAGTGCGCCTTCGAGTTTTGCCTTTTTAGTAATAATATCCCAAATATTTGAATCAGACTTTGCTCCGACTGCAATCGCTTTTGAACAGTCAATTACGCTTCCCCCACCTATGGCTAGGATGAATTCAATATTTTCCTCTTTACATATATCAATACCTTCCTGCACGGTTGTTACACGTGGATTGCCTTTTACCCCGGGGAGCTCATGGACTTCTGCACCAATTTTGTTTAATATACTTGTGACGTTATCATAAATGCCATTGCGTAGTATGCTTTCACTTCCATAAACAAGCAATATTCTATTTCCATATCGGGCTACTTCCTTTGGTAAAGTATTTAATTGTCCTTTGCCAAATAATAGCTTAGTTGGATTTTGAAATTTAAAACTGTTCAAGTATGACACCCCTTATAGGTTATTTTATTGGATAGAGAGAGAACACCCACATCTGTTATAAAGATGTGGGTAGTATTTGTATTAAACATTAAATAATGTGATCAGAAATACTATTTTAGTCTAAATAAAGATCAGTTGCTGTAAGGTTTATAATTAACTTCAACTTTGTCTTTTTCCTGATAAGGGGAGAGCATAAATGCTGCTTTAAAGTTCTTATTTCCTTTGTTGATTAAATAATGAACTTTTTTTGGCTCTACATGAATGAAATCCCCTTGTTTACAATTGAAAATTTCTCCATCTATATGTATCTCTAATTCTCCTTCTAGGATGTAAAAGTTCTCTTCCATGATATTATGATAGTGTGCATTAAAATCCTGTCCGGGCTTTAGCACTACCACGCCAAAGTTCATTCTTGGTCCCTTCAATAAATATTTTGGACCACTATCACCAAATCTATATTCTTTATTGTTTTCATTAATTATACTCATTTCAACACTCCTAAAAGTTTATTTTAACCCTGGTGCAATCCACATATGATCGGTTAGTCCCCTATCGGCTAATTCTAATTGTCCTTTGTATATATCTCCCCATTTCCTATATAGTTCTTCATAAACCCTATTATTGTCCTTATTTGGATAGTAGGTAGTTTCAAATCTAACAACCCTTGTAATCGCATCATCAAAACTATCATAAATTTTTGCGCCTACGCCTGCACAGATAGCAGCTCCCAATGCAGTAGATTCTTTCACAACAGGTACCTTTATCGGTTTGTTTATAACGTCGGCAATAATTTGACACCACAAGGCACTTTTGGATGCTCCGCCAGCAAAAACAATCGTTTCCGGAGAACTACCAGTGATTTCCTTAACTAACTCAATGTTTCCTTTTGTTACAAATGCGGCATTTTCCATTATTGCTCTATAAAAAGTTGCTTTATTAAATTTTTTGGAATCGAGTTTAAAGTTAATAAAACTTGGGGATGCATGTCGCCAGGAAATGTAATTCATTTTATCTGAAAATGTGCTTAACATACCATTACTTCCAGCTGGAATCTTTTCAGCACGTTTTTCCATCTGAGCATATAAACTTTCACCGGTCTCATTCTCAATATATTTCTCAAACTCACAAAAAGTGTCCCTAAACCATCTCATTACAAGACCAGGAAAAAATGCAATAGCTTCATACTGCCAAGAATCTGGAATTGCATGACAGTTAATTCTTACTCTACAATCATCGTCTATTTTGACGTTATTTGTTGTAAATTCATATTGCCAAAAGCTCCCACCTAATATTGCTGCATCACCATCATTAATTACGCCCATACCGATACAACCTAATTGGGCATCACCACCCCCCGAGACTATCAAAGTATTTTCACTTAATCCTGTAAGCGTTGCCATTTTTTTAGTCACTTTACTAATAACCGTTCCACTCTCGTAAACTACTGGATAAATGTCGCTTTTAAGATTTGTCATTTTGGCAATTTTTGGGTCCCAATCTCTATTTTTAATATCAAAGAGACCTGTTGTGCAACCATTTGATGGTTCAACGGAAAGGATTTCGGTTAAGCGATAAATAATCCAATCATTAAGCATAGTCACATATTTAGTCTTTTCATAAGTTTCGGGCAGATTGTTTTTTACCCAAAGAATTCGCGGAATTGCTCCAAGGGAAAAGGTTTGACCGGAAGTTTTGTATATATCCTCTTCTAAAGAGGAACTTATTTTGTGTAGATTAGCTACCTCGTTCTCAGATCTTGAGTCAACATTGGCACAGGCCCATAGCTCTTTTCCATTCTCATCGTATAAGACAATACCTTCCCGCATGCTGGTTGTTGAAAGAGATACAATGTCATTTGGATTAATGTTACTTTTACTAATGGTTTCTCTTATTAATTTAATAATTGTTGATATGTTCGTATTTACGTCAAAATCCATTGAGCCTGGATACCTCGGGTCTTCTTTATGAGTCCACTCCGATTGTGAAACACAACGTTCATTACCAAGTGAGTCAAACAAAATCACTCGAACACTACCTGTTCCAGCATCAACTGCCAATACATGTTTCTTCATCTTTAACTCCCTTTCTAATCAGTTTAAAATTATAACTAGACCAGACTTTGAGCAACTGATTCATCTGTAATTAACACATCAATGTAACCTCCCTTTAGTGCACCAGCAATGGCCTCCTTTTTTTCTATGCCTCCTGCTACTCCAACGACATGATTTAATGATTTTAATAATTCGATTTCGGTACTAATTAACTTTTTATGTAAATCTAGATCTAAAACATTACCATTAATATCATAGAATTGACTTAATAGATCGCCTACAGCACCCTTTGATTTTATAATCTCCATATCATTTTTATCTAAATACCCTTCTTTAACAAGAGTGGCACGATCATTCAAAGCTCCAATACCAATAACAGTAATATGAGAGTGTGGAATCATTTCTGATATTTTCCTGATGGGTTTCTCATTCTGCATCTGTTCGGCAAGGTTATCTGATGAAACTAGTAATGGAGAGGGCATTATGTAATGATTATAGTTCGGATTTGTGTAGTAATCGGATGCTGTATCAATTGCGGTTGGCATATAAAATTTGACGCCACCAGAAAGGGAAACAAACGTAACTTTGTATTTAGTTGAAATATTTAAGTGTCCCAATGTTTTTGAAACAGCTTCTCCATAACCAATATTAATCATCGTATCACTTGTGATTCGGTCTTCAATGTATTGTGCTGCTGCAATTGTAAGACTGGTAGCAGTTGATTGGGAACTAGAAGGAACAATATAAACATCTTTTAAACTGAATTTTTGTTTAATTTTATGTTGAAGGTCTATGTTAGTTAATTTATTTAAGTTGATTTTAAATTGGATAATATTATTTGTTTTAGCTTTTTCCAGGTACTTAATTACTTTCATCCTTGATAAATTCAAAGACTCTGCTATCTCATTTTGGGTCAAACCTTCATTATAATACTTCCATGCAGTTTTTACGATTAGATCCTGTTCATATGACATATTCATCACTCTTTATCTATATTTCGTAACAAAATATTTAATAAAAAACATTTGTTAGCGATTTATTTTTAATATAACAGCAAAAACATTATCAGTCAATATAAGTCATTTGTGTTTTAAAAATTACATTTATGGCATTTCCGTAGTGTACTGTTGGTTTATGGAGAATATTTAAAACCGCATTAACTGTGGAGTAAATAATTCAGAAAAATAAAAAAATAAATAAAATTATGGTTGATAAATAAAATGTTTTATCTTATAATTAAACCAATCTTTAAGGAAAGCGGTTACAAAATTGAAGCGTGATTGGGGGGGATATTCATGGAAGAAGTTAAAAGTCTGGTTAGATTAGAAAACATAGAAAAGTCGTTTAACCAGAATAAGGTTTTAAAAGGTGTTTCAATAGATATTAATAATTCAGAGGTTATATCAATTATCGGCGGGAATGGTGCAGGAAAAAGTACATTGATGAAAATTCTTACAGGCGTTTATAGTGCTGACGCAGGTAATATGGAGATAAAAGGGGAGAAAATCACAAATTTCAACCCATTTTTGGCACATAAAAAAGGAATCTACTTGGTACCGCAAGAGCCATTGCTATTCCCAAATATGACAGTAGAAGAAAATCTAACTATTGGTTTTGATAAAACAAAAGCTGAGGTTAGGATACAAACGAAAGAATTAATAGAAGAGTTGGGGTGGGGGATAGATCTTAGCAGATTGGCAAACACCCTAACTATCGCAGAACAACAGCAGGTAGAAATTATCAAAGGTTTATTAAGGGAGGCCAAAATATTAATACTGGATGAACCTACATCTGCGTTGACATTCTCTGAAACAGAATCACTGTTTAAAGTAATTGATAAACTAAAAGCAAATGGTGTTGGTATTTTCTATATTACACACAGATTAGATGAAGTTTTTCAAATGGCCACCCATGCGGTTATTTTAAGGGACGGAAGTATTACCCTTAAAGGAAATATTAATAATTTCACTAAAGAAAAGTTAATTCAAGGTCTACTGCCCAGGGAAGATGAAGATAGTGTCAACCGAAAGTCATTTGTGAAAAAAGCTTTGAATCATAATGGGGAACAACCTATTCTCAAGGTACAAAACATTAGTGGCGACGGATATAGAGATATTAGCTTCCACGTTTATAAAGGAGAGGTGGTTGGTCTCGCTGGTCTTGTTGGAGCAGGAAGGACTGAAATAGCCGAATCAATCTATGGAATTACTAAGGTTAAAAGTGGAAGTATCTATTTAAATGAGACCGATATAACCAATCTATCAATTAGTGAGACGGTTCGAAAAGGTTTAGCTTATATTCCTGAAGATCGTTTTTTACACGGAATTTTTTCAATAAGTTCAATTAAAAATAACATAACTGCTCAAGTCATTAAAAACCACGGTTTTTTTATAAATCAAAAGAATGAAGAAGAAATAGCCAAAAAATATGTTGATAAGTTAAGGATAAAGATAACTAGTTATGAAGAGGAAATAAAATCCCTTTCCGGTGGGAATCAGCAAAAGGTCGTGATCTCGAGAATCCTATCTACAGATCCTAAATTAATTATTATGGATGAACCAACTAGAGGAATAGATGCAGCTGCACGAAACGATATCTATTCAATTATTTCAGAGTTAAAAGAACAGGGTTATTCTATACTGCTTATTTCTTCAGATTTAGAGGAAATTGAAAGAATTAGTGACAGAATCTACGGCATTTATCGGGGTATTTGTAATGCAAGTCTTGAGCCAAGCGAAATAAATGCCGCAAATGTCATGAAAATTGCCTTTGGATCGTATAAGGGAAGTGAAGCATATGTTAATAGTTAAAAATATAACAAAGCAACGTGAATTTAGGACATTTTTGTTTTTGTTAGTTTTGTTTGTGAGTGTAGGGATGGTAAATGTCGACTATTTATCCCTGGAAAACTTACATAACTCGTTGCAGAGCAGTTTGCTGTACATCGTACTATCCATAGGAATGACGTTTGTATTATTAACAGGAAGAATTGACATTTCTGTAGGTGGAATATTGGGGTTAAGTGCTGCAGTAAGTGGTATCTATCTTAGAGATGGCGGGAGTATAGTAATAGCAGTAATAATAGCCATATTAGTAGGGGGATTTGTTGGACTTCTTAATGGATTGGGAACAACGAAACTAAAAATCCCCTCCTTCATTATGACGCTGGGAATGCTTGAAATAACAAGAGTAATTCAGGTGATTTATACCGAGGGGTTATGGGTTGAAAATCTTCCCGTAAGTTTTAAAAACATTTCACAGATGGAGATTTTTGGTATAAATTTATTGGCTTTAATTGTTATAACCTGTGTAATTTTAATCCATTTGTACTTATCAAAGACTAAAAAAGGAAGGTATTTTAAAGCTATTGGGGATAATGAAGATGGAGCTGTATTATTAGGGATTCATGTCAAAAGATACGTAATAATATCATTTGTGGTCTCCGGTGTTTGTTCAGCAGTTGCAGGTCTAATATTTGCCAGTCAAATTGGTTTTGTTTCTACCACTGCCGGATCAGGAATTGAAATGACTGTCATTGCTGCAACAGTTCTTGGTGGAGTATCTTTATCTGGCGGTATCGGATCAGTAATAGGAGCGGGCATTGGTGCTATTATTATAACTTCAATCAATTCTGCTCTAGTATTTATGAAGGTTCCTGCATTTTGGAATGATGCTATTTCAGGGTCTCTTTTAATTATCATTGTTGTATTTGATGCACTAATTGCAAGAAGGGATGCTAAGAAGGCTAAAAAAGAAAGACTAAATGCAAGAGTTCTTCAAGAGGAGGTATCCGCCTGATGTTAAATAGAATACCCAAATGGAATTTGACGTTAGCTATAGTTCTTATCATGGAAATAATAGTATTTGGCTTAGTTAACCCCAGGTTTTGGAATATAACAGTTTTATTAAATAGCTTTAACGACTTTATCCCGATTGCGATAGTCGGTTTCTTCCTGACAATGGTAGTGATTACAGGGGGTATAGATATATCTTTTGGATCAATTATAGGTTTAACTTCTGTGGTTGCTGGATTACTTTCTCAAATTGTTGGATTAAACATTTGGTTATCTGTTATTCTAGCGATTTTATCTGGTGGATTATGTGGATTGCTAAATGGTATTTTAATAGCTTATGGGGGTGTGCAAGCTATGGTTATTACCCTCGGTGGAATGCTCTTATATAGCGGAATAGCTATTGTATTAGTTGGTTTATCAGGGGTAAGTTCTTATGAGGGGATTACTGGATTTCCTGATTCCTTTGGCCAGATTGCACATGGAAATTTTTTAGGCATCCCGAATTCTGTTACAGCATTTATTGTTATGTTCATTATGGCTTATCTACTCCTGCACCGGACAAAATATGGTAGATATATTTTTTTAACCGGCATTAACAAAAATGCAGCGGACTACTCTGGAATTGATACAAGAAAAATAATGACCAGTACATATGTTTTATCAGGTTTAAGTGCCGGAGTTGCAGGAGTAATATTGACATCCTACTTAGGGAGCGCTAGAGCAGATTTTGGTGCTGAGTACTTAATGCCAATTTTAACTGTTGTAGTTTTAGGAGGAACACTAATAACTGGTGGTAAAGGGGGTGTTGTTGGTACAGCTTTAGCTAGTATCACCATAGGCTTTTTGCAACTGGGATTACAAATGGGAGGGGTTTCTACGCAGAATATTGGGTTAGTAACAGGTCTACTTTTAATTATATCAGTAGCATTCCTTGGAATTTCGTCGGATTTTAGGATTAAAGTTAAGAGAATGTTAATACCAAAAAAGGTCAAATGGAGGTAGATTAATATGGGGAAATTAAAAAGCGTTATGTTTGTTCTCACCATTGTGATTGCAGCATCCTTGTTAGCTGCATGTAATAGTGAGGCTAATAGCGATGAATCTGGTGATTCAGGTGGTTCAGGAGATTCGGGTGAGGGAATTGAAGTAGTTTTTATACCGAAAATGACAGGGAATGCTTTTTTTGAATCTGGTAATGATGGTGCACAGGCAATGGCTGAAGAGGTTGGTTTTGAGGTTAAATATGATGGCGCCCCTCAAGGTACTGTTGCCAATCAGGTTCAAATTATCAACAGTGCTGTAAGTAGTGGAGCAGATGCGATTGCTATATCATCAGTTTCTAGTGATGGTCTAAATGATGCATTACAAAAAGCTATAGATGCAGGTATTGAAGTGGTAACGTGGGATGCAGACGTTAATCCAGAGTATAGATCAATATATGTTAACCAGGGAACCCCTGAAATTTTAGGAAAGATGTTGGTAGATATGGCTGCTGAACAAATGGAGGATCCTACCGCTGAGCAGCAAATAGCTTGGTTTTACTCAAGCCCAACTGTACCGGACCAAAACGCTTGGGTAGATTATGCAAATAAATACATTAAAGAGGAGTTTCCTAGTTGGGAAGTAGTAACAACGCAATTTGGAGAAGCCAATGAACAAAAGTCACTACAAGTAGGTGAGAGTATTCTGAACTCTTATCCTGATATAGACGCTATCATTGCTCCTGACTCAACAGCACTTCCTGCAATGGCTCAAGCAGCTGCAAATAATGGATTAAGTGCTGAAGACGTAATTATTACAGGATTTGCTTCTCCAAATTCAATGAGACAATATATTGAAAATGGTGTAATAAATAACCACGGCTTATGGGATGTAACAACACAAGGTGCACTTGCAGTATATGTCGCTTATCATTTAGCGCAAGGGAATGAGCTTAAAGTTGGGGATACCCTGGATGTCCCAACTATCGGTGAAGTTACAGTGGAACCTAACTCGATTCAAGGTTATGACTATGAAGCTGAGGACTCCGGAATAATTGTTCTACCTGAAAGAATTGTATTCACTAAGGAAAATACAAATGATTATGACTTCTAGTTAAAACTAATAAAGGCAAGGAGTGATATAAAATGGCGGATAACGTGGGAAATAAAGATGCAAAAAGCTTCTCAGAAAATATACCTTTTAGCAATAATGGGGGTTACCATGTGAAAGGTGCTTCTAATTATGACTGGGGTATGAAAGATAGACTATCAAGAATTTTCAATCCTAAATCTGGAAATACAGTTATGTTAGCGTTTGATCATGGGTACTTTATGGGGCCAACATCCGGTCTAGAAAGATTGGATTTACTAATCCCGGAATTGGCAGAATACGCTGACTGTTTAATGGGAACCAGGGGTGCAATTAGAAGTAGTGTACCAACAACATATAATAAAGCAATTGCACTAAGGGCATCATCAGGATCAAGTGTTTTGCAAGATGACTTAAGTCATGAGTCAATGGTAGTAGATATTGATGATTCGATTAAAATGAATGCTAGTGCTATTGCGATTCAAACTTTTATTGGTGCAGATGGACAAAAGGAGACAATTGAAGCGTTAAATAAAGCAGTTAACCTAGGTTCAAAATATTCAATCCCTACTATGGGTGTAGTGGCTGTTGGAAAGGAAATGGAGCGAACCAACAAATTCTTCCTCTTAGCAACTAGAATGCTGGCTGAATTTGGTGTTCAAATCGTAAAAACCTATTACTGTGATGAATTTGAAAAAGTTGCTTCAGCCTGTCCAGTACCTTTAGTTGTAGCAGGTGGAAAAAAAGTCCCCGAAAAAGATGCACTAACTCTTGCATATAAGTCTATACAAGGGGGAGCTGCAGGTGTCGATATGGGTAGGAATATTTTCCAATCAAAGTATCCGAGGGAAATGATTCAAGCTGTAAATAAAGTGGTGCATGAAGGGTATTCTGATACAGAAGCATATGAATTCTTTGAGAATATGGTTAATTAATTATTTTAGTTAGATAAATGCTTCTACTATATAGGGTAGAAGCTTTATCTAATATTCTAAATTAAGGGTGGTAATAAAAATGGCGAGAGTAGCTTTTCTAATAGCAGATAATTATGAAGACTCGGAAATGAAAAATCCTTATGAGGCAATTAAAGAGGCTGGTCATGAAACTGTAATAATAGGTAAGCAAAAGGGTGAGGTATGTAAAGGTAAGAAAAATACAATTTCATATGAGATAGAACTGTCGGTTGCTGATGCAGATTCAAGTGAATTTGATGCCGTAGTGATACCTGGGGGAAGTGCACCAGAGAAGTTGCGTATTAATGATAATGTAGTAAAGTTTGTCAAGGAATTGAATAATGGTGCAAAATTGATTGCTGGAATTTGTCACGGACCACAGGTAATGATTAGTGCTGAAATTTTAAAAGGCAAGGAACTTACCTGCTTTATGGGGATAAGCGATGACGTTAAAAATGCTGGAGGTAATTATCGAGATGATGAGGTAGTCGTTAGTAAAAACATAGTTACTTCCAGGACTCCAAAGGATGAACCAGCTTTTATTAGGGAGATTCTAGCTAAACTAAATTGATGGATGACATTCTGGTAGGATCTATTTAATGGATGCTTAAACTCTCAACACTCTATATGATTTCTATGTTGAGGGGGATGATTGTCCCTGAACAATTTTTATGTTTGTGTCTGGGATTTCTGTTACTTAGTGAAAAACTATATTAAAAGGACATTATTAAGGTGGAACTAAAATGGAATTAGTTTCTTTGAAAGGAATTTTAGATAAAGCTCGAAAAGGAAGTTATGCGGTAGGGCATTTTGATATACATAATCTTGAATGGACACAAGCAGTTTTGCGGGCAGCGGAAGAGGAAAAAGCTCCGGTTATTTTAGGTGTAACTGAAGATGCCGTTCACTATTTTAGTGGTTTCTCAGTTGTAGTTTCTTTGGTAAAAGCATTGCTAAAAGATATGAAGATAACTGTTCCTGTGGCACTTCATCTCGATCACGGCTCCAGTATTGAAAGTTGTAAGAATGCAATAGATAGTGGATTTACTTCTGTGATGATAGATGCTTCCCACTTACCAATAGAAGAAAATATTAGGCAAACAGAACTAGTAGTGAGTTATGCTTCGAAATACGGGGTTTCTGTTGAAGCTGAGGTGGGTAGCATCGGAGGTAAGGAAGGAAGTCTAGTAGAAACTAATTCAATTTATGCCGATAAAAACGAATGTTTATCACTAGTTAACAGTACTGGTATTGACTGTCTTGCACCAGCCTTAGGTTCTGTCCATGGCCTTTATAAAGGAGAACCTAAATTAGGTTTTAAGGAAATGAATGAAATAGCAAAAATCACAGGAATTCCATTAGTGTTGCATGGCAGTTCAGGTCTTCCAGATAGTCAAATTAAAAAGTCTATTGCAATGGGTACAGCAAAAATTAATGTAAATGCTGACAACCATATTGCGTTTACTAAGGCTATTCGGGAGGTATTAAATCAGAACTCTGATTTATATGAAGCGAACAAATATATTAGAGTAGGGACAGAAGCGCTCAAAGAAACTATTATTTCTAAAATGCGCCTATTTGGTTCATCCGGAAAAGGAACTAGTTAAGATATAGTGCCCGGAACCACTTATGTGCTAGTTGTAGTTATTTGTGTAATCTATAAGACTGTGACTGTGCCCGCACTGATTTGTCAATACTAAACTGAATAAATTTTAAATAAACAGAGAGAGGTAATCACAATCAGGCCTCTTTAATGTCCCAAATAGGTGAAATGAACCCACTTATGCTCCTTAATGATGGTTTCGTGTGGAATTTAATACTTTTAATAACAAAGACCTAGAAGCATTAATTTTAAAGTTACATTGATCTATTAAGTTAAAATTTCGGGAATTCATTCGCAAGAACCCGAGTTTTAATAAAAATGTGAGTTCTTTTATCGGCATGAATGGTAGGACGAGGCTAGGAACCTGTCCCTCCGTCCCAGTTACATGTATAATGCTTATAGGAGCTTCAATCATCATGAGAATAAATTATGGAGGACATACGATGAAATCACAATATAACGATAAGAACGCACAACTAAGCAGTAAAATCCATATCCCGACCCCTGATTGCAGCGGAACCCCCATATTCATCAGTGATGAAACAATCGAATACAGAATGGACAAGGTGTTGCAGGAGATGAGACGTCTGGAGTTGGATGCCTTGATGATCTATGCGGATGTTGAACATGGAGGGAATTTTGAATACTTGGTTGGATTTATCCCCAGATTTGAAGAGGCATTGCTGGTTCTTCATTCGGATGGTAGTGCCTTTTTGGTTCTGGGAAATGAAAACTATAACAAAGCCAAGTACTCAAGAATTCCGGCTGATGCGATTCATTGTCCGCATTTTTCCCTGCCGAATCAGCCTATGGAACCTGCGAAGACTTTTTCGAGTATTCTCATGGAGACTGGAATTCAGAAGGGGATGGACGTTGGGCTCGCAGGCTGGAAACATTTTACGAGTAAGGTGGAGAATAATCGGGACTTTTTTGATATCCCTTCATTTATTGTAGATGAGGTTAAAGAGATGATTGGAAATGGCGGTTCCCTCACCAATCGGACAGATCTGTTTATTGCTGGAAACCATGGAGCAAGAAGAGTCAATAATGCAAATGAAATCGCACACTATGAGTTTGGAGCATCACTCGCTTCAGACTGTGTTTTACGAGCTGCGAATAAACTGGATGTTGGCGTTTCTGAACTAGAATTGGGCAGTGAACTCAATGCTTACGGTCAAAAGAATACCGTAGTGACGATCGCATCTACAGGAAAAAGGTTTGAAAAAGGCAACCTATATCCATCAGCTAAGAAAGTGACACGGGGAGATGCTATATCTTTAACAGTAGGGTATAAAGGCGGCCTGTCAAGCAGAGCAGGGTATGCGGTGATGGATAAGTCCGAGTTGCCGGAATCGAAAAAGAATTATGTGGAAGATTTGGCCGCGCCGTATTTCACTGCCATTGTCGCTTGGCTTGAAAATATCCGAATCGGCATGTCAGGCGGGGAAATGTATGACCTGGTGGATCGTGTTCTTCCCCGTGAAAAATATAATTGGGGATTATGCCCGGGACACCTGACCGCTGATGAAGAGTGGATGTCATCGCCTATTTATGAGGGTTCAGATGAATTGATTAAAAGCGGCATGATCTTTCAAACGGATATCATCCCGCGAGTTTCAGGATATGATGGCGTATCAGCCGAAAGCACCATTGTATTAGCAGACGATCAGCTGAAAAATGAAATGAAGGAGCAGTATCCGGAACTCTGGGCGAGAATGAAAAAAAGAAAAGACTATATAAAAGATGTGCTCGGCATTCAACTGAGTGAAGATGTCTTACCCATGTGCAGCACAGTTGGCTATCTGCGCCCCTATCTATTAAATAAAGAGACAGCATTTTATTATGATCGATGAGGGACAGAGGGACAGGTACACTGTCCCTCCTTCATGGCATGATGTTCGCTGATTGTTCTAAGTACAGGCGATTATATGGTTCAGGAGGATGTGTCGGGTTTTCTTTATGTTGCTTTTATCATGTTTCATCCAGTACTCTATTTGTGTACACTTTTACTTTTGTCCGGCTACCGCACAGTCTCTTGCTGGCCTCGTGGAATAGGTACATTTTTAAAAGTATACTTCGTTCTATTCAGACTGTTTCCTGTTGTGCAAAAGCACATAAATGTGTTAATATTATTCAAAATAATCAGTAAATTTAATGCGCAGTATGAGATTGTTTTATTAGTGCAATGCATAATAAGGAGGTCTTTTAATGGATGAGATTATTCTTAATAGTTACAGGGATCCTATTAGGCTGGGAAATAGAGGTGATAAAGTAACAGAAAAATGGATAAGTGAAATTAATGATTTCTATGTTATAAATATTTATGATCAAATTTATGATTATGGAAGGAAATCGATTGTAAACAATAAGGAACCAACAGAAAAACAAAACATGATTATAGAGAAGAAAAATAATATGCAAGTGTATACAAATCTTCATCAATTAAAAACACATTCTTATATTATCTGGGATCGTACATATAAGGAAAATGAAGATTTTTTTATAAATTTAAGAATTACCTCTAGATATAATATTATCATGCGCATTGCTGAAAATATTGTTGCTTACTTGTTAAATAAATATGAAGAATACCTCAATACTCCTTATACAAATCATCCTACTCTCCAGAAACAACCCCACATTGATAACATTATCACATCATTTGATAAAAGACTGAAAAAGGATACTTTTTTAGTGAATGAATACGCATGGGAAAACTTTTGTAATTGGTTTAAAAATCATTTAATCATATGGGTAATAGAAGATATGCAGAGAACGATTGGTGTAAATAAAATAAATCAATTAAGTACGAAAGAATTCAATCAAATATTTTTTAAAACCATAAACAATAATTTAAATAATAATATGCAATTTTTGCACCAATTCACTAAAATAACAAATGATTATATAGAGGATTGGATCAACAATATATTGGTTTCTTTGGATTTGAAAGATCCCTCTATTAATAAATTGGAAGAATTACTTGAAATACAAACAAATTTTACTGGAAAGAACACACTGCTATCCTCACTGCGCAATAATATATCTTCTATAGTAATAGAAGAGGAAAATATATTAGTTATGAGCAATGCTCCTTACCAATTGGTTAGGGAAGCCATTTATATGAATTCTTTTGAGAGAAGTGAAACAACACAATGGCCTACGTATAAGGCTAAGAAAAGGTCGATAGAAGGTGCCATCCAAATTAAACCCTTTGCCGTCACAGAGGAAACTCAAAGAAAAGAATTTACTATTATTAACGTATGGGAACAAATAGAAGAATTGTCCGATTTAGTTGTAGATGTTTTAGATGGCCTATGTAGTCTGTTCTTATTAAAAGCCAGACATCATCAGGATATAGTAGAAATTGATATTGATGATTTGTTAGCAATACGAGGCTTGAAACCGAAACTTGGAGGAAATGGAAGACGTGGTGGATATGAACGGAAGCAAAGGCGTCAAATTTTGGAATCGCTTACAATTATCCAAAACTTATGGATTCATTTAGATAAAGTAATTGTGTACAAGAATGGCAACAGAAATGAACTATCTTTCCAAGGTCGTACGTTTAATTTTAAGGATATCCAACACAATGACTGTGTGGTAACAGAGCAATTCTTAGAGGGGCCGATTTATTATACCGTTGATAGAGTGTTTGCAAATTTTCTTTACGGTTCAGGAAGACAGGTTGCCTACATGCCAATTAAAGCTTTGCGGTATGACCCTTATCGAAAATCATGGGAGAAACGTTTAACAAGATATTTGAGCTGGAGATGGAGAACACAGGCGAGGAAGAGTAATTATCTACAACCTCATAAAATTCGTACGTTAATCGAAGTCGCAGGTAAACAATTGAATCGTCAATCTCCATCTCGTACACGTGACCGCTTTGAACAGGCATTGGACCAGATGCTTGTCGATGGTATCATTGCTTCGTGGCATTATGAGAAATGGGATGAAGGAATTGCTACGCAGCGGGGATGGGCAAAGACTTGGCTGGATGCTACTGTTCTAATTGAGCCTCCTGAAGCAATCAGACAGCGCTATCAGCCTATCGAACAAAATAGAACAGTTAGTTATGGGTCAGATGCAGTTATACAAGGAGAAGTTGGAATCATTGGAGAACAAGTAAGAACAACAAGAAGGAAATGTAGACTTTCTTTATCTCAAGTAGCAGAAGACTTAGAAATATCTCCTTCTTATTTAAGTAATATTGAGAGGGGGATTCATAAACCATCACTTAAATTGCAGAATAAATTAATAAATTGGTTGCAAAGACAATCACCCGTGATGTAACAAATATAGATAAACAGCTAAAACGCCCGGAATATAGGTAACGGATTTAGTTAGTAAGTGAACAATCACTTTAAACAGATCCAGTTAAAATATATTTCGGGTATTTTTTTGTGTCCGAAAGGTATTCTGCCTTTTCCTTAACGTCAATCGTGTGCATGGCTTCCTAAAATCGGGGTGAAGTTGTATGTGAGTCGTGACAATTGTGCTTATAAAATACTTTCGGAAAAATTTGAAAGCACATCATTAAAGGTTTGAAAGAATTTATTAATAATTATTGAATCCCTAACAATTAAATAATTTTAAAGGATTTTAATCTTAGTACCGGTCATGCCTATCTCATTTAAGATAAAAGTGTTCAAGATTTTAAACTTTGTGAGGTGAATTTTATGGATCTGGATAGTAGCATTATTGGACTGACCGGCAAGCCTTTCACAGTTGATGTGGAGAAGCGTCACATTACCCAATTTGCTAAAGCAATTGGAGATGAAAATCCCTTATATTTGGATGAAGAATTTGCTAAAGAGTCCATATATGAGGGAATTATTGTTCCGCCCACTTTTTTGATAGCGCTTGCATCGGAGGGAGATGGAATACCACTTGAAATGGATGAACGCAGAATGCTTCATGGGGAGCAGGAATTTGAATATCATCGTCCCGTTTATTTAGGTGATCGACTATCCTGTCAGATGAAAGTATCTGATTTGTATGATCGTGAAGGAAAAAGTGGCCCAATGAAGTTTATAGTACTGGATACAGAAATGAAGAACGAAAATAGTGAATTGGTAGCTAATAGTCGTATGACCATTGTTTATCGAAACTTAGCAGGATAATTCTAAGATTCACTTTGAATAGGAGGTGGAATCAGGTGTCTATAAACGTACCAATAAAGGTAAAAAATTTAGAGGTTGGTCAAGAGCTTACGTCATTAACAAAACCACCGATTACCAAGGTGCAGTTAGTGAAATATGCCGGGGCATCGGGGGATTTTAACCCTTTGCATACAGATGATGAATTTGCACAAAAAATCGGAATGGATGGAGTAATTGCACACGGAATGCTCATTATGGGGTTTTTGGGACAATATGTCATGGAGGTTGCTGGGGATATGGCAACTGTAAAAAAATTTCGAATGCGATTTGGAGCCATGTCCCGACCTGGAGACGAAATCACATGTTCTGGTGTAATCGACAAAATTTATGAAAAGGATGGAAAGGGATTTGTGGACCTAGAATTACACGCCACCAGAAATAAAGACAAAATCGTCGGAACAGGAAAAGCTACACTACAATTTCATAAAAAAGAATGGAAAGAGGTTGGTGCTCTATATGGGTAAAATAAAAGATCGTTACGCAATAGTAGGAGTTGGAGAGAGTGAACGCTCTAAGAAATCCGAAACAACGCCTTTACATATGGCGCTGGATGCAGCACGAATAGCAATTGAAGATGCTGGTTTGGAAGCTAAAGATATTGATGGGTTTATGAGTTATAACGAAAATGATTCTTGTACCTCTCATCAGTTAGCGACATATCTTGGGGTTCGTCCCAAATATGTAAAAGATATTCTCGGTGGAGGAAGTAGTACAGAGATGCTAATTAGTGATGCAATTAGTTTAATTGAGGCCGGGGAATTAAACACAGTATTGATCTTTCGATCGATGAATGGCCGCTCAGGAAGTCGCATGGGGGGAGGCGGCTGGGATCCCGATATGCTGCAGACTGCTTTTGAAGGTGGAAGCTACATTATACCTTATGGAGCTGCCAGTCCTGGACAGTGGTTCGGCTTGTTTGCCACGCGGCATATGTATGAAACAGGAATTTCTCAGGAACATCTTGGTCATGTTTGTGTTAGTTTTTATGAACATGCTCAACGAAATCCGAACGCCTTTTTTCATGGGCGACCTTTAGATATGGAGGAATATATGAATACTCCTTATTTGAGTTACCCATTCACTAAACATGACTTTTGCCTTGAATCAGATGAAGCGAATGCCATTATTGTAACATCAGCGGAACGGGCACGAGATTGCAAATCAAAACCTGTTTATATTATGGGGCTATCATCAAGACAGTGTCATCCACATGCCCATTATTGGTCAGATATAACACAGGTAGCATCTGACTATGTGGCTCCTGAAGTTTATCAGTCTGCAGGGGTCAAACCAGAAGATATTCACGTTGCTTCTATATATGACTGCTTTAGTTGGGTAGTACTTCGACAGTTAGAAGCCTTTGGATTTGCTCCTCGCGGAGAAGTTGGAGATTTTGTAGCAGATGGGAATTTACGACTTGATGGAAAACTTCCTACCAATACGGCTGGGGGAATGCTTTCAGAAGGGTATACACATGGAATGAACAATGTGCTCGAAATCGTTCGACAAATACGGCATGAGTATGAAGGAACAGATCGACAAGTAAAAGATTGCGAAATAGGAATTTGCACAGGCTGGGCAGGGCCCGATATTGCAGGTGCAATGATTCTCAGAAATGAATAGGAGGGATACAAATGGATTATAAAAAGCCAATACCTGTTAAGACCCAGGATAATAAGCCGTACTGGGATGCGGCGGATGATCATGAAATGATGGTGCAACGGTGTGATGAATGCGATCAGTACGCACACCCTCCAGGTCCAAGTTGTGCAAAATGTGGGGGTACTAATCTGAGTTGGCAGAATCTTGGTAGTGATATAAAAGGAACTGTCTACACTTATATTATATCCTATCGCCCCTTTTTACCTGGTTTTCAAGATGATCTTCCCCTTATTATTGCACAAGTCGAGATTGAAGAAATACCAGATGTGAAGATTTTAGCTAATGTATTGGACTGCGAACCAGAGAAAGTAGAAATCGGAATGCCTGTACGAATGGTTTGGCAGGATATTAATGATGAACGGGCACTACCTCAATGGAAACCTATAGCTAACTAAATAATTACGGGAGGGATGTGTACAATGGATTTTACCTTCAATAAACAAGAGGAAGAGTTTCGATATGAGTTAAGGACATGGCTAGAGGAAAATTTACCGTATGGATGGCTAGAAGGGGATAGAGAATTACCAAAAGAACAGAACAAGTATTCAGCATTTTTGAGAAACTGGCAAAAGACTTTATATGAAGGCGGCTGGGCAGCGATTGCCTGGCCAAAAGCATATGGTGGGCGCGATGCCACAATTATTGAGGAGATTATCTATCAACAGGAAATGGTTCGAGTAAAAGCACCACCAACGTTAAACTATGTTGGCATTCATATGGTAGGGCCCACTTTAATGCAGCTCGGGACAGAGGAACAAAAGAACAGGTATATTCAAAAAATTGTTACAGGTGAGGAGATCTGGTGTCAAGGGTACTCAGAGCCAAATGCTGGTTCCGATTTAAAAGCCATTACGACGAGTGCAACAAAAGATGGTGATCGTTGGATTATTAACGGACAGAAAGTATGGACGAGTTATGGCCATTTAGCTGATCGTTGCTTTCTACTTGCTCGCACGAGTCGCCATCCAGAAAAAAAGCATAAAGGTATGACTGTCTTTTTATTAGACATGAATCAACCTGGTGTTGAAGTACAACCTATTGTTCAAATGGATGGACAACAAGATTTTAATGAGGTCTATTTAACAGATGCTGTTGCTTATGATGCAGAGATTGTTGGAGAAGTGGATGAGGGATGGAAAGTAATGATTTCTCTTATGCTGCATGAACGCTCAGGCATTGGCGGGGAAGTCTTTACGCTAGAACAACAATTTGATGACCTTGTAGAGATGACCAGGAAGTATAAAAAGAACGGTGTACCTCTAATGGAAGATCCTTTTATTAAACAGCAGATGGCTGAATTTTACACACGTACAAGAGGTACTCTATTAAACTATTATCGAAACCTTACTCAGACTTTGAAAAATGGTCAACCAGGAGCGGAAAGTTCAATGGATAAATTGATGGTGAGTGAGCTCACGAAAGAGTTATTTGATTATGCCATAGCCATTCAAGGTCACCAAGGCATTTTGTGGAAAGAAGATGCCCCATATGATTCCATCTGGCAAGAAAAATTCCTATCTTCATTTGGTCTCACCATTGGGGGAGGAACCAGTGAAATCCAAAGGAATACCATTGGAGAACGAGTACTTGGGTTGCCTAAAGATATAAAAAGTTAAAAGAATCGGAGGGGAAAATGTGGATTTTTCATTAAATGAAGAGCAAGAAATGTTTCGTAATTATGTAAGAAAATATATGGAAAAATCTGGACAAACACAAATTGCTAAAGATTTTTTAGCAGGTAATAACGAATCTTTAAAACAAACACAAGCCGGATTAGCAGAGCTGGGCTGCTCAGGAATTAATATATCAGAAAAGTACGAAGGGCTAGGACTTAATGCTTTAGATTTAGTGCCAATAAACGAGGAAATGGGGCGAGTATTATTACCAGGTCCTTATTTAGAAACCATGGCTTTGGTTGTACCGTTATTGGAGAAATTCGGAAGTGAAAAACAAAAGGAAATGTATTTGCCTAAAATAGCCTCAGGTTCAAAACAATTTTCATTAGCATGGTTAGAGCCTGGAAAGAGTTATTGTTCTGATGAAATCGATTGTAATGCTAGCGTAGATGATGATTCAATCCTTATTAATGGTGTTAAAACCCTAGTTAATGATGCAGATCAGGTCGATACGCTCCTGCTTATTATACGAACGGCGCAGACAAGCGGAAGTGACAGCTTATCATTAGTATTCGTTGATATATCAGAAAAGGTGGAAATCACACAACAGCAGAGCATCGATGATACACGGCGATTATATGAAGTGAAATTGGAAGATGTAAGTGTACCTAGAAGTCAAGTCCTTGGGGAGATTGATCAAGGGTGGTCTGTTCTACAAGAGGGGTTACTGTACTTAAATGCAGCCATTAGCTCTGTCTTAGTAGGGAGTATGGATAAAATTCTCGAGATGTCAACAGAATATGCTAAAATTCGTGAGCAGTTTGGTCAGCCTATTGGGAGATTTCAAGCAATCAAACATCGGATAGTGAATATGAAAATGGAATTAGAAACGGCTCGTTCCTTAAGCTATTATGCTAACTGGATAGTCGATAGTGATGAAAATGATAGAGTACCAGCTGTTTATAGTGCACGTGCATATGCGACGAAGGCTTTTATCCAATCTGCTTCGCATAATATTCAAATTCATGGAGGGATTGGATTTACAAAAGAGCTGGATTGTCATCTATTTTTAAAGCGTGCTCGTTTCTTTGAACACTATTTAGGAAGTATCTCTGATTTTCATCAAAGGATAAGTTCCTATTTGTATTCTACTAATATGATGAATAAAGCATTAAAGGTTTGAGACTATTTAAAAGGAGTGATTAAATTTTATGGGTAATGGGACAAATAATCAAATTTATGATCTGAACATGCCAAAAAGTTTAAACTACCCGAATGTTAGTGTTGGAGCCATATTAAAAGGTAGTGCTAACCGTTTTCGTGATCGAGTTGCCTATATCTATAGAGACCATGAGATAACTTATTGGGAGGTATATTGCAAGTCTCTACGTTTCGCGAATGCACTAAGGAAATTAGGAGTTGATAAGGGTACAGTCGTATCTACGCATTTACCTACTTGTCCTCAATATATCATTGCTTACTATGGCATTATTCTTTGTGGAGCCACGTATTCACCTATTAATCCGTACTTTAAAGCGCATGATGTTGAATATCAATTGAATGACTCTGACACAGAAGTAGTGATTACGTACGAAACGTTTGCTCAAACAATTCAACAGGTTTACGATAACACGAAGCTAAAGAAAGTAATCGTTTCAGGGGATCGGGAAATGTTTACTGAAGATAATCAAATTGATACCAGTATTTATGGGGAGAATTGGTATAGTTTCCAGGCACTACAGGCTGATAGTACAGAAGAAGAACTAAATATCGCTATAGATCCAAAAAATGACTTGGTACAAATTGCTTATACAGGAGGAACTACAGGAAGGCCAAAAGGTGTGATGAATACGCATATGAATTTAGTTAGTAGTATGATTCAAACCGCAGCATGGGGATACGGATGTCTCGCACACGTAGAGGACGATGGGGGATTGGTTCTTGAACCTGTGGAAAAAGATAAAGAAGTCTATTTATCTAAATATGCTTCTTTACCAGGAACAACTGTTGGTCTTAGCCCATCTCCATTATTTCACGTTTCTGGGGTGTTTAGCTGTATTGTGTATCCATATTTCTTGGGAAAAACAACCGTACTCATTGATCGTTTTAATCCAAAAGAATTTCTGTCATTAATTGAAAAATTCGGGGTTACAGATATAGCTGGAGCTCCTGCGATGTGGAATGTATTGTGTCGACATCCAGATGTGAAAAACTTTGATTTCTCAACTGTCAAAAGTGTTGGTTCCGGATCTGCTCCTTTAGCTAAGGAACAAATGAAACTGTTAAGGAAAACGTTTCCAAATGCGATTATTGGTGAAGGATATGGCCTTACAGAAGCTACGTCGAGCGTTTCTAATACGGTACTTATACGTTCTGGTTTACAAAAAATTGGAACGGTGGGGCCTCCGTTATTTGATACAGAAGTGAAAATTATTGCAATTGATGGTAGTAGTGAAGCGCCCTTGCCAAATGGAAAGACAGGAGAAATTTGCGTAAGAGGACCACAGGTTATGAAAGGCTATTATAATAAACCCAAACAGACAGAAGAGACGCTTAGAGGTGGTTGGTTGCATACAGGTGATATCGGAATTATTGATGAGGATGGTCTACTATCCATTGTTGATCGTAAAAAGGATATGCTCATTTATAATGGTTATAATGTATATCCTAGTAAAATTGAAGATTTATTATTTCAGCACCCAGCTGTAAGCAATGTTGCGGTAATTGGAAAGCCACATTCTAATACTGGTGAAATTCCAAAGGCCTTTGTCACTTTAAAACAAGATGGAATTGCAACAGAAAAAGAACTGATGGAATATGTGAATGAGCAGGTTGTACATTATTCAAAAATTAGGGAATTAGAAATTGTGGAAGAGCTTCCACATACTGCAGCTGGTAAAATTTTAAAAAGAAAATTGTTAGATATGGAAAAGGAAAAAATGGGGTTATAGGAAAAATATAATTTTTTTAGGCTAATCTTATAGGAGGCGTTATTTTGGATACGAAGGCCGAAGTGAAGTTCTATCAAAACTTAGTTAAGGGAAAGTTAGTACCGTCATTTTCAGAAAAAACAATGGAAAGTATTAATCCTGCAACAGGAAGAGCATGGGCGTCTATTCCTTTATGTAACGAAAATGATGTCCAATATTCAGTGAAAGCTGCTAAGGATGCTTTTCCAAGCTGGTCTTCTCTAGCAGCAAGGGAACGGGGAAATTATTTAAGGCGTGTTGGTGACCTGATAACAGAACATGCCGAGGAACTAGCACAACTAGAAACAATGGACAACGGCTGGGTGATTAGAGAGACAATTTACGGGTTGATTCCTAGTTTAGTAGACATTTGGTATGATGCTGCTGGAGCCGCGGCGATGGATGGAGGACAAGGAAAAACGGTCCAAATGGGAAAGGATACAGTTGGATATACACTTAGAGAGCCTTATGGAGTGGTGTTAGGTATTCTGCCGTGGAATGCGCCTTTATTTACATTTACAATTAAGGCAGCTTATGCCCTGGCGGGAGGAAATACCATAATTATTAAACCATCTGAGCACGCCGCTGTATCCTCTCTAAGATATGGAGAGTTGTTATCTAGTATTTTACCGCCAGGGGTTGTAAATGTCATTTCTGGTTTAGGAAGTGAAATTGGGGATGCATTAGTCAGTCATGAAGATATAAATAAAGTTAGTTTAACAGGGTCAGGAGTAACAGCACAAGCCATCACAAGGGCTTCGGCTCACCAACCTAAGCCGTTAACATTTGAACTAGGTGGTAAATCACCTAATATCGTGTTTGAAGATGCCAATTTAGATAAAGCAATTGAGACAATTACCTCTTATTCATTATTTACGGGGAGTTCAGGCCAGATTTGTGCGGCAGGATCAAGAATTTTGATTCAACGATCGATTTTAGATGAAGTGCTTGAGCGATTAAAGGAAAAAATGGCAAATCCTCAAACGGTTATTCTAGGAAACACCCTAAGTCTTGAGAGTACAATGGGACCAATATCAAACTTACCACAATATCAAAAGGTTTGCTCTTATATTGATTTAGGTTTAAATGAGGGGGGAGAAATCGTATATGGTGGCAAACGTGGAGAAGCTGTACTATCCAACAAAAATTCAGAATATTCAGATGGTTATTGGATAGAGCCTACATTACTATTAATGAATAGTAATCAACACAGAGTTTGTCAAGAAGAAATATTCGGCCCTGTAGGCGTGATTATCCCATTCGATACGGAAGAAGAAGCCGTGGAAATTGCCAATGATACGGACTATGGTCTCGCATCGGGTGTGTGGACATCTGATTTAGGTCGTGCTCATCGCATGATTCAGAACATGGAGGCCGGCAATGTCTGGGTCAACACTTATAATCGGGTTGGAACTGACTTACCATTTGGTGGAGTAAAGGGTAGTGGTTATGGAACTGATTCAATTATTGAATATACACGTGAAAAAAGCTGTGTAATTGATTTAGGTTAAAGAAATAAAAGGCAACGTATAAAAAGCGTTGCCTTACTATCAAATTGGAGGAGATTGTTAAATGGACGCTCAATTATCTTTAGAAGAAAAGTCCATTCGAAGGGCCTTTCATGTTTTATGTCTAGGGGTTCTTTTCGTTGTTCTAGCTCAGGCTACACATATAGCTGCTTATCCTAAAATGTTAGAGGCTTTTGAGTTAGGGCCGGGATATTCAGTATGGATGCAATTAGGATTTGCGCTGGGATTAACGGGATTTCAACCGTTTTTTGGTTGGGTGGGAGATTCCTATAGTCAAAAAGTCGTTATTTTAATTGGTTCTGCACTTCTTGTGATTGGTGCCGTACTTGTTGCGGTAGCTCCTTTTTTCTGGGTATTAGTAGTGGGTTTATTTATTAAAGGCGTGGCTGGATCTGCTGTCATTCCAGCTGGTTTTACCTACGCAGGCAAATTCTTTAAAAATGAAAAACGGGGAAAAGCTTTAGGAATTTTTGGTTTTTATTCCGTTATTGGTGGAGTAATAGGACCTCTTTTAAGTGGAACCTTTGTGGACAGTATGGGATGGTCATCTATTTTTTGGCTGTGCGCTGCTCTTGGTGTGGTTACATTTGTGATTTTTGCAGCTTGGATACCCGTTGTTAAGGGGGATAAACCAGAGTCTTTTGATTTCTTAGGCGTGGTATTTGTTATTTTTATTTTACTCGGTCTATTATCCATCCCAACATTTATTAATAATTACGGGGTTTCATCCATGATGTGGACACCATCATTAGGATTGTTCGCCTTATCATTCCTAATTTTAATTTGGCTAGAAAGAAAACGTAAAGAGCCTTTGCTAGATATAGAATATGCTGCAAACCGTAATTTTTGGGTGATATCCATCATTGCCGTTCTCATGTTTGTTACGTTTAGTAGTGTAATGTATATATTAACTTTCTTTATTCAAGATATACAGGGCAAATCCTCCACCGTTGTGGGTCTATTACAGATGCCACTTTTCATTTCTATGGCAATTGCGAATTTATTATGTGGGAGATGGATGAGTAAATTTTCTGCGCGGTCCTTGATAGGGGCTAGTATAGCTATACTCGTTACAGGTTCAGGGATGTTAGCATTTGTAAACCTTAATACGTCCTTTCTCTATCTTTTCTTTGCTATGAGTTTTATTGGTACGGGTATAGGATTAGTAGGCCCTGCTCTGAGAGGTGTTGTGTTATCCAAAGCTAATGCTGCTCGCATGGGTGTAGTAACATTTACTTATACATTAATTGAAAACGCTTCACAACGCGTAGGTGCCTCGTTTGGCCTAGTTGCATTTGCTTTATTTGCTGCTGGTGGAAATGCTGTTGCTGCTATGTCAAAAACTGCGTTAGCCCTTACAATATTTTCAGCCTTAGCATTTTTATTTCTATTTTTAATTCCTAAAAAGGTTACCGGATTTAAAAAATCAGACCAAGCAACAGACACAAATGTTGTGGGAGGAAAAACTATCTAGTAAGCATTTTCATTAATATTTTAATATGTAGTTTTTTATAATGAGAACATTGCGATCCTTTTCACTATCTCCTCAGAGTACGGTTACTTGCATCGTCAGTAAGACTTGTCATAAGAATATTAAAAAGAGACTTGTTATTCACACAAGTCTCTTTCCCTCAATAGTTTACTTTATAGATTAGTGGAAAATTTAAAGTTAAATGTATCCCCATAAATTGACCGTAATACCCCCACTAATGGAAGTTTCACTTTATATTTATCGGGCCGTTAATCCGCCATCTACTACAAATTCTGCGCCTGTGCTGTAACTTGATTCGTCTGATGCTAAGTATAAAACCAGGTTTGAAACTTCTTCTGGTTTTGCTACTCTTTGATTTGGGATATATTTCGCAAACTCCTGGATAGCTTCCTTTGAATCTTCTTGTGCTATCATCGGTGTTTCAATAACGCCAGGGTGTACTGAATTGACACGAATATCATTTGAAGTTAATCCAAGTGCGGCTGCTTTGGTCATGCCTCTTACAGCGAATTTCGTGTCGGTATATCCTATTGCACCACCTACAAGTCCGTTAATAGAAGAGATATTTACGATTGAACCACTATTTGCTTTTTTCATAGAGGGTACAACAGCTTTTATTCCAAGAAAGACCGACACTTGATTAATATCAACAATTTTCCGGTAATCTTCTTCTGTAATTTCTTCAAGTGATTTATTCATACTAATTCCAGCATTATTCACTAAAATATTAACCGGACCAAATGCTTTTTCGGTTTCTGTAACTACTTGTTGCCAATCATCTGATTTTGTAACATCAAGTTTTACGAATCTGGCATTTTCCCCTAGTTCTTCTGCTAAAGCTTGTCCATCCTCTTCCATAATATCACCAATTACTACTTTAGCACCTTCTTTTACAAATAATCGAGCGTGTGAAGCTCCCATTCCGCGAGCTCCCCCAGTAATTATGGCGATTTTTTGATCAAGTCTTCCCATAAGAATACCTCCTAAGTTCTTTTGTTACGTATCTGATTTTTCTATTTCCTTCATTAATTTCTCTTGAATCTCCATATAGAATTCGAGTTCTTTTTCACTTAATACTTCAAAATGCTGGATAAATATTTTTTGGCCGATTGCTTGTGCTTCTTGTAAAGCTGTTTCGCCCAGAGGTGTGATATCCAGTCGAATGGTTCGTCGGTCCTCTTCGTCATAGACCTTCTTAGCAAGGTTTAATGTCACTAATTTATTAGCAATATTTGTCATTGCACCTTTGGTATAACCGAGAGAATCTGCCAAATCCACTTGTTTTTGAGGGCCATCTGCTTTTAATTGAGATAATACAAGAATCGGCGAAATACCTATCGGATATGAGAACGATTTAGTAAATTTTATAATGTGTTCATTGTTAATTCGTTGTATGGTGTGGATAAGCTTAAACATATTATGATCTTTCAATACTATCGACTCCTAAAAATTTAAAATATGTTTAATGAAGCATTATAGAACCTCCATCAACCATAATCGTTTGTCCTGTAACATATTGTGAGTCATCAGAAGCGAGGAATACTGCCACAGGCCCGATATCCTGCTCAATATCACCGAATCGGCCTAATGGAATATTGTTTTTAACAGCTTCATAATATTGTGGCTGTGCTTTAGCCCATGCTTCCACTCCTGGTGAATTTGCTATCGGACTAATCAGGTTAACATTGATTCCGAATTCTCCCCATTCGTTAGCAGCAACTCGTGAAATTCCGCGGATAGCTTCCTTAGCAGCCGCATAGGCCCCTTGTGTTTTATGGCCATTTAAACCGGCTCCGGAAGCAAAATTAATAATATTGCCTTTTGTTTCCTTTAAATAGGGGAGGGCAGCCTTCATTAAATAGAAAGTTGGATAAAATCCTGTACCAAAGGATAAATCTAAATCCGATTGCGTAGTCTCCTCCATTGTTTTTTGCCTGGAAGCGTGTGCATTATTTACTAATACATCAAGTTTACCGTACTTATTCACAACTGTACTTATAATCTGCTCCAGGTTATCATGATCCATTAAATCTGCTTGCAGAAACATCGATTGAGGGGAGATGGCTTGTAATTCTTTTTCCATCGATTCCCCACTCTCCTTATTGACGTCAACAATAGTGACAATGGCACCCTCGTTCACCATTGCCTTTGCCATACCACTCCCAATTCCGCCAGCGCCACCGGTAATCACTACTATCTTATTTTTTAATTTCCCCATATCTTTCAGTCCCCTTTCTACTAAAAGCAAATAGTTTAGCATTAAACTATCTAATTTTAGTTTAACACTAAACTATTTTGTTGAAAAGGATTTCATGGTGGGACGGAGGGACAGGTAAACTGTCCCTCCTTCATGTCACGATACTATTGCTTAACTTCCCCAATCATTCAATTGAGAAAAAACATCTGAATTTGGAAAATACCCTTCATTTTGAATGTAAGGTAAAAGACGGTATATTTGTCAACCAAAGTATGCCTTCTCATATAAAAGATTCTACAGCTTATAGAAAAATTAATGCGTTAAAAAAAGAAAGACCAAGGCATATCGAAAGTAGCCCTTGGCCTCTCACTCAACGAATATATCTATTGAAAATGTTTAAAGACTGGAATGAAAGAGGCACTCCTACCACTCAATCTCCTCAGGATAATCCTCTGCTAATTGTATCTGCTCGGGCCAGCAATGGTTTTCTGCTGCAGCTTCAAGTACCTCACGCTTTACCGTCTGATATTCATCTCCTTGTTCAGATAACCGTTTGGCTATAATCGAGATGTTTTTCTCCCGTTTTTCAACATCCCATTTCAGATAACGTAAATTTAGCATATCCACATACTGGGTGGTATAAAGGACCAGGTCTCCGGCATGATTAATGCTTCTGATCGTATTTAAATATTTTTGCGTGGATAGCGTTTCCTCGAGACACGACCATACGGCACTTTGCAGTTTTATCACGGTGGCTACGGACGGATTTAGCCCAGGCCTTCTCCCACTGTACTCATTTTTCTCTGTATAATGGTTTAGCGCCATCATCACAAACAGCATTTCCGGATATAGCGTGTTGAAGGAAAAATAGAGGTTTTTCGTGCTGCCAACTGCTCCGAGAAAGCGCATCTTATCCTCATCTAATCCATTATCGACGTAAGTAAACTCCCGATGCCCCATCATCGCATGCCTCAGGTCATAGCAAAAGCCAAGAATCCTCATCCTGGCCCCTTCATGTATGGGATCTTCGCCTTCATCAGGCAGAATATCGTGGATGGCGTCATAGAGCTGCTCGAAATCTAGGTGGTCTCCGCTGATGGTAACTCCGGCGAGGTTGGGGGTGTTTTGGGCTGAAATCATCGTATCGCTCCTTTAATTATGCTATGTATAGTATAAACGAAGATAGACTCCAGGTATAGTATAGATGCCTGTCCCTCTGGTTTTCCAATTCATGATACATCTCTTGCGTGTTTTCGTTGGGAATGGCAACAGATTTGGGTGCAATAAAAGAAAGCCTGGCAGGAGTCTCCCTGCACACTCTAGTCATGCGGATGATTCATAGAATTTTCAGATAAATCGTGCTAAACTAATTAGAACAATGACTGGAAGAGGAGGAATAGTTATGAGGATCGGTGTTGCAGGAGCCGGGGCAGTCGGCAGTTATTTTGGCGGAATGCTCCATCGTGCGGGACATGAGGTAACGTTTTTAGCCAGAGGAGATCATTTGGAAGCGATGCAGACGGAAGGGTTGTGGATTGCGGGGGAGCAGGACCCATTCCGTGTTTCTGGTACGTTTACGGATCGTTTGAGTGATCTGGCAAACTCGGATCTGGTATTATTCTGTGTCAAATCCAATGATACCGAGGCTGTTGCTAAACAGCTCAAGGATGTTTTGAAGGACCACGCACTTATTCTGACGATGCAAAACGGCGTTGAAAATGAAGAAATATTGGAGGAGGTATTTGGCAAAGGGCGAGTATTGTCAGCAGCCACGTATATTCAAGCCTCTGTGGAAGCCCCGGGAAGGATCCGTCAGCAGGGTCGAGTTAAACTTGTCATAGGAGAACTAGATTCATCGGCAGAAGAGGAATGTGCGCACATTTTGGTGGAGTTGAATGAGGCGGGTATTGATACCGTGCAATCCAGGCACATTCTGGAAAGAAAGTGGAAAAAGTTACTCTGGAACGCGACTTTCAATCCGCTATCCGCCGCTGCAGGTGCCCGGGTCGGTCAAATTCTGGATGATGAGTATTTGCACAAAACTGCATCAGCCATCTGCTCCGAGGTTATGAATGTGGCGATCCATAAAGGCCTTTCGCTGGATCCCGAGCCCACTCAGGACAGGATTTTCTCGAATGCGGAAAAGGCGAGAAATCATCAAACCTCCATGCTGCAGGACCGTCTCCGTGGAAAGAAAATGGAAGTGGAAGCGATGTGCGGCTATATTGTCAGACAGGCCAATCTGCTGGACGT
The DNA here is from genome assembly GCF_010092505.1 of Virgibacillus sp. MSP4-1. Lineage (NCBI taxonomy): Bacteria > Bacillati > Bacillota > Bacilli > Caryophanales > Bacillaceae > Virgibacillus > Virgibacillus sp. MSP4-1. The sequence goes on along the minus strand of NZ_CP048021.1, from coordinate 2,161,503 downwards.
GCCTGCACCAGCCTTACAATCGATTTATAGTATTTTAAGTTTTATCAATCAAACCAATCAGCCTGTTGCAAACATCAAGTAATTCCGCTTTAAGGATCGGTGCTTAGCTGCGTGATAAGCAGTCTTCCTTACATAGGAAAAGTACGATTCAAAACTGAATTCCCGAATCATTTTTGAATCACTCGAATCTTCGCTACTTCTATGATAGTGATTTATTATTGAATCATTCAAGGAATGGAGGAGGCGGAAACCTGCTGAATTTGCCTCCGCTCCATAAAAAAATAAAAATTCTGAATGGTTATTAAACTGCGCTCTGCAGTTATTTTTTTGTCCTTTTTAAAATGGCTATCTTAAATTTGGCATGAAAATTGCATGTTTAATAAGCAAATGCAAAAAGGAAGGTGTGTGTTTATGAGCGGTGAAGTCTGTCATGAATATTAGGAACGGAAATGTGCAATAAAAATTTACGGACAATGAAGGAATGCAATCTAACGAAATTTGAATTTGTCACAGACGATTATGGTAAAACCGATATTCTTAAAACCAGTAGAACAACCAGGTGGATGTTATAGATATGCCAGGGAAAACTTTGATTCAATTATGAAAACGCTGTCAATCAAGCGATGTAAATAATCTCTGCAAAAGCCAGAGACTTGGTAAGGGCAAGTAGTCAAACAGTCTCATCCATGAAGCAGAGTAGTCATCCTGGAAATACACGGAGACACCTATGGGCGAAGTGAGGCAGATGAGACCCCGCAGCCAGGAGGCTCAGCGCTCCCCCATGGAAAGCGTAGTGTATTTCAACTGCGATGACTGGAGCAAGCAAACCTTATAAAACAAACTCAATCTTACTAGATCACATTGGAGGTGATTAAAAATGGAGAGCCAAACGACTCAAACGCAAAAGCTTGATACCAAAATTAAGGAGAAGCCGGCCTTTATTGAAGAGGTTTGGAAACATAGAAAAGAAAAATGGAATCGTGCAAGATTTTTCATGCTGATCATCAGTGTGCTTGCGATAGGACTGTCCATTTTTCATGTCTATACCGCCGGCTTCGGGACGTTGTCATCGTGGCAGCAAAGGAGTGTCCATGTCATTTGGGCGCTTTTGTTAATCTTTCTGTTATTCCCTTATAAAAAGGGCAAAAAGTTTGGGATTCTGGACGTTTTTATCGTACTTGTGACGCTGGCAACAGCCTTCTATATGATCACGGGGGCAGAGGCGATTCAGAGCAGGCAGGGGAATATCAGCAACAATGACATCCTTTTCGGCACGATTTTTATTGTCCTCGTACTGGAGGCTACAAGGCGAACCAATGGGATTTTGATGTCCGCGATCGGGGTGTTTTTCCTTGCCTACATCTTCTTAGGCAGATATTTTCCCGGGGCGCTGGCACATCCGGGCGTAGGGTATGACCGGATGGTTGATCACATGTTCAACGGGACATTAGGCATATTCAGTGCTCCTATTTACGTAAGTTCGACCGTTCTGATCCTGTTTGTTATTTTCGGATCGTTTCTGATGAAATCCGGGGGCGGACAATTTTTTACCGATTTTGCTTTTGGTCTATTCGGAAATAAAACAGGCGGTCCTGCGCTGTCATCGGTTGGCTCCAGTGCGCTTGTGGCGACCATTACCGGAAATGGAGCAGCCAATGCCGCGATCACGGGTTCGTTTACCATACCGCTTATGAAAAAATTGGGCTACAGCAAGCGGTTCTCGGCTGCGGTTGAGGCGGTTGCGTCCCAGGGTGGTCAGATTATGCCGCCGATTATGGGAGCTTCTGTATTTATTATGGCTGAGACCATTGGAATTCCCTATATCCGGATTGCTCTCTATGCGCTCATTCCGGCCGTGATTTACTTTTTTATTGCGGGGATGATGGTGTATTTTCACGCAAAACGATTGGAGATGGCGGGCATTCCTAAAGAAAAGCTGCCTGATCTGAAACAGGTTTTGTTGAAGCAGAGCTATCTGTTTTTGCCGATTCTTTTGATTATCGGGTTAATGATCTATGGTTACAGCCCGATGAAATCAGGATTTTATGCGATTTTGGCGACGATTATTTTAAGCTGTATTCGCCAGGCAACTCGAATGAGTCTGATTGATATATTGGCGGCTCTGGAAAACGGGGCCCGAAACGCACTAATTGTGATTGCAGCCTGTGCTACAGCAGGCATTATTGTCGGTTCCGTATCCTTAACAGGGCTGGGGATTACCTTCTCCCGGTTTGTCATTGATGTTGCAGGCGGGCAAATGCTGCTTTTATTAATTCTGATTGCCGGGGCCTCCATTATCATGGGGATGGGAATGCCGACTGTTTCGGCCTATGTCATTCTATCTGTACTTGGCGCGCCTGCACTGATTGATCTTGGCATCAATGTTGTCGCTGCCCATATGTTTGTCTTTTACTTTGGGGTCATGTCCGGCTTAACCCCTCCAGTCGCGATCACGGCTTATACGACAGCAGGGATATCCGGATCGAATCCAACGAAGACAGCTTTTTATGCCATTAAGATAGGCCTGGGCGGGTTCTTAATTCCCTTTTTATTTGTTTACAATCCTGAATTGCTTCTTCAGGGAGGGGATACCACCCGCATTGCCATTGCGTTAGCCAGCGCGTTTCTTAGCTGCATCTTTTTTGCTGGAGCGCTTGAAAATCACCTCTTTGGAGCATTAGGCACAGTCAGGCGGCTGCTCCTGCTGGCCAGTGCGTTTAGTTTAGTGATGCCGGGTCTTTTGACAGATTTGGTTGGTCTGACTTTAGCAACGTTCATCATCATCTGGCAGAAAAAATCCCGTTCCTTCGCTGCGGAAAAGTCCGGGCAGGTAAGTGGATAGCTTCGTCTTGTGGGGCTGTGCAGGTCCCACCAGGCCAGTGAGGATTTTCGGGCTTACTTTCGGAAAAATATTTGTGGAGATTGAAGTGTAAAAGAGATTGGTATGAGAATTGAAAAAGATTGAAAGTGAGGAGTGAACAGGATGAAAAAATTAGTGATATCGATGGTGTTGATGGTTTCTCTATCCATCGTTTTGGCGGCATGTGGGGGCAGTGAGACGTCCTCTGATGAAAAAGGACCAGCAGCACCGAGCAAGTTTTTGAAGGTTGGAAGCGGGCCGATGGGGTCTGGCTGGTATCCGATTACGACAGTGATGGTTGATGTTTACATGGATGGCTTCTCAAGTTTGAATGTTTCCCAGCTTGAGGGCGGTTCGACTTCTAACCTGGAGTCGCTGGAAAAAGGAGATATCCAAATGGGGTTAAACTATACCTCTGATTTCACATCAGCATTAGAAGGCGGAAAAGGGTTTGATAAGCCATTGAAGAATATTTCTGCCATCGCTGCTTTGTATCCCGTTTATCAGACGATTGCGACAACCACAGACCATGAAGACATTCATTCCATCGAGGATATTGTTGATAAGCATATCTTTCTTGGACCAAAAGGCGGTGGCGGTCCGGTAGCCTTCTGGAAGATGATGGAGGAGTATGGGATTGATGAGCAAACCATTGAAGAAGCTGGCGGTAAAATCTCTTACGGAAACTATTCGGATGGCGCCTCGATGCTAAAAGACAACAATGTGGATGTATTTGTCGGCGGTGGGGCCCCGTTCATCCCGGCTTTACAGGAAATTGAGATCACAAAGCCGATTAAGGTCCTCCCTATAGACGAAGAAAAGCTTCAGAGTATCAAAGAAAAAGGGGTCGGTATTGCTTCAGGAGATCTGCCGGCCGGGACCTATAAAGGACAGGATGAAGCCATTCCGACGTACACTATGGTGACCATGCTGACAGCCAGAAGTGATATTGAGGAAGACTATGCGTACAACCTGACGAAGATATTCTGGGACAACATTCCGAAGTTTGAAGATCAAATACCTAAGAGAGCCAAACATTTTACCAAAGATACAGCTCTTGACGGAATTAACCCTGAGAACCTGCACCCTGGAGCGAAAAAATATTATCAGGAAGCCGGGGTATTGGAGTGATTTGGCTTTGCGAGGTTTAATAGGGGGTGAAAGGGTTGAAAGATTTGCAGGAACGAAGGTGGGTTAAAGCCTATCCAAGCGAAGTGAATCCAAATATTGAATGTCCGGAAGTTTCACTTTATTCGCTGCTGGAGAAAACGGTTGAAAAATATGGAAGTCGCACAGCTATTATCGCTGAAGACCGATCATTCACCTACGAGGAATTTAAGGATAAAGTAGACCGGCTCGCGGCGGCATGGGATGAGTTGGGGTTACGTAAAGGGGAAAGATTGGGGTTGATGCTGCCCAATCACCCTGACTACATGATGGCTTATTATGCCGCCATGCGATTGGGGTTGATGGTCGTTCAAATTAACCCGCGTTATACCGCCAGAGAACTGTTACACATTACAAGTGATGCAAAGATGAACTATTTGGTCGCTGAACAGGATCACTTGAAAGCCGTCCATCAGGTTAATGAGATGTATCAGCTCAGCCGTGTCTTTGTATCCAGATCCCAGAATGACAACCCTCAGTCCTTAGATTTTTTAATCAGGAATTCCGAGCCAATCACCAGGGAGATTCCCATCTCACCCAGGGATGATGTTGCGGTGATTCAATACACAGGCGGAACAACCGGGAAGATGAAGGGAGCGATGTTAACCCACTTTAACCTGGTGGCTAATGTGTCCCAGAGCTGCGCGATGTATGGGAACAAGATGCAGGCCGGTCAGGAGGTGGTTCTGACCGCTACCCCGCTCTATCACGTGTATGCGATGACAAGTGCGATGAATCTCGGAATCTATGTCGGGGCAACCATCCTGTTAATCAAAAAATTCCAGGTAGACGATGTGCTGGAGAAAATTAAGACGTATCAGCCCACATTTTTTCCTGGTGTGCCCCGTATGTACAATGCCTTTGTCAATCACCCGGACGTCGAATCCTATGGGTTGGACTGCTTGAAAATCTGTTCCAGCGGCTCAGCCCCGCTGCCGATTGAAATTATCAGAAGGTTCGAGGACTTAACAGGAGCAGTCATCGGTGAAGGCTTTGGTCTGACTGAAGCCTCCCCTTCCACACACCGCAACCCGCCGAGCGGTGTCCGAAAAGTCGGAAGCATCGGCATCCCGCTTCCAGGAACAGACTGCAAAATTGTGGATGAGGACCATCAGGAACTGCCGGAGCATAGTGTTGGTGAATTAATTATTAGGGGACCACAGATTATGAAAGGGTATTTTCAAAATGAGGAGGAAACCCATCATGCCTTACGAAACAGCTGGCTGTACACAGGAGATTTAGCCATGTCGGATGAAGAGGGATACTTCTACATTGTAGGCAGAAAAAAGGAAATGATCATCAATGGTGGCTTTAATATCTATCCACAGGAAATTGAAAGTGTTTTATACGACCATCCTGATGTATTGGAATCCGCAGTCGTCGGCATCCCTGACCCGGCTCAGGGCGAGGTCGTCAAGGCTTATGTGGTCCCGAAAGCCGGCCACACCATCGAACTTGAGGAATTAAAAGGCCATTGTTACCGCCATTTAACCCACTACAAAGTCCCTAAACAATACGAGATCTGTGCCGAACTCCCTAGAAATACAGTCGGGAAACTATTAAAGCGGAAATTGGTGGAGCGGGAGTAGTGTTGGTGCCTGTCACCACCCGAAAAATCTTGTTTCACAGAATGTTTCACAGGGCAAGGCACGTACCAGATACAAATAGGGGAATCCTGCCAGGAAACAGGCAGAGCTGTATGGAAGATCGGCTCTGCCTGTTTTATATACAGAGAATCAGTAGTCACTTTGCAGATCCCTTGGTTAGAAGGGCTTGTCAGATATCGTTGTGCAGATGTCTCCCCGCTAAACCTCTAGTATTAGTCAAAATTTCAGGTATATTTTTGTAAGCGATTACATAGATTGGCGGTAGAACGATTATTTTTGGGTAAAGGGAGGCATTCCGAAATGGGAAAATTAGACGGGAAAGTTGCTATCGTAACAGGTGGTTCACGTGGACAAGGGGCTTCACATGTCCGCCGGTTCGTTGAGGAAGGTGCCAAGGTTGTTTTCTCTGATATTCTTGCGGATGAAGGGGTGGCGCTGGCAAAGGAACTTGGTGAGAATGCCAAGTTTGTCAGGCACGATGTAACAAAGGCTGATGAATGGAAGAATGTGATAGATGAAGCGGAATCCACATTTGGTCCTGTAAATATCCTGGTGAACAATGCAGGGATTGTTGTGACCAAAAAATTTGATGAGCTGACGGAAGATGAGTACCGCAAAGTCGTTGATATTAACCAGGTTGGCGTGTTTCTGGGGATGAAAACGGTACTTCCATCCATGAAAAAAGCAGGTGACGGATCCATCATCAATGTTTCTTCCATAAATGGACTTAGAGGAGCGGCTGGGAATTCGGCCTATGATTCTTCAAAATTTGCGGTGCGCGGGATGACAAAGAGTGCAGCATTGGAATTTGCGGAATATGGCATCCGCGTCAATTCCGTTCACCCGGGAGTTATTCAAACACCTATGATTGAGGTAGAGGGATCCAGGGACCTTGTTGAGCAATTGAAACAGACCATTCCAATGCAGCGGACTGCGCAGCCTGAAGAAGTATCCAAGCTCATCTTATTCCTCGCATCCGAGGATTCCAGTTATTCTACGGGATCGGAGTTTGTGATTGATGGCGGGGTAACGGCTTCTAACTAAATCCAATTATGATCTTTAGGGATGAAAAAACAACCTGAAAGCTGATACTACGCAGCTTCAGGTTGTTTTTTATTTCGATAACGCGCCAGCACGGCAAATTCATTTCGAACTTCTTATGAGAAAGTACCGATAATCCTCGCGTTTATGATACATTCCTTACTTTTAACGTGACTCCATCCACGTTTCTAACGCACAGTTGGCTGACGGCCAAAAGTGTACATAAATAGAATGCTGAATTAACATGAAAAAAAATAACATCAACACATACCCTCCTGCCCGCAAAATTGACTATTCAAATAAGAGGTGGTATGTTCAAAATATTCAAATACAACATTATATTTCTATGACTCCTGATGGGATTCTATTGTTCACTCATAGCATTTCATTAACAATCATCATAGAAAGGAAGGCGGAATCATGAGTAAAGAAGTTGTCGTTATTACTGGAGCAGGAAGTGGATTAGGGGCATCATTAGCGAGACGATATGCTGAAATGGGTAGCCATGTTTGTCTATTGGGCAGAACCAAGGAAAAGCTTGAACAGGCAGCCAATACCTTAACAGGTAACGATTATTCGGTTTATCCAATCGATGTTTCCTCAAAGATAGAGGTAACCGAGACGTTTCATAAAATCAAACAGGATGTTGGTGCTGTTGATGTATTGATCAATAATGCAGGGTTGGGCGCCTTTGATCTTGCGGAAAATATCACGGAAGAATCTGTGCACAGCATGATTGATATCAATTTGAAGGGCACCATTTTCTGTACACAGGAAGTACTGCCAACGATGAAGGACAGCAATAGCGGAATCATTGCCAATATTGTATCGACAGCTGGATTAGAAGGAAAAGTTACCGAATCGGTTTACTGTGCCAGCAAGTTTGGTGTGCGTGGGTTTACCGAAAGTCTTTTAGCTGAACTGAAAGACAGTAAGATCCATGTATTCGGTGCCTATATGGGCGGAATGAAGACCGAATTCTGGGATGGCATCTTTGAAGAAAATGAAATGGAAGGTTTAATGGATCCGGAAGATATTACGGACATTATCGTAAACAACGTGAAGCCAAGAAAAAATCTCAATGTCGATCAGGTGGTTATTAAAAATCATTGATTCGGTGCCTGTCACCACCCGAATAATCTTGTTTCACGGAATGTTTCACACGCACCGCGCAGCCGCTCATACAGGCATAAATTCAGCGTTTAAGGAAGGGAAGTTTATGGTCAAGGATCAGCACATTTTGGCTTTAATAAAAGAGAATCCGTTTATTTCACAGCAGGAGTTATCTAAAAAGTTAGGAATTTCCAGGTCGGCAGTGGCCGGATACATATCCAACCTGATGAAAAGAGGGGAAATCGTTGGACGTGCCTACATCGTTCGGGAAGAATCACGGATTACTTGTATTGGTGGTGCCAATATCGATCGTAAGTCACAAACGATGAAATCCATTCAGTATGGGACCTCGAATCCTGCCACAGTCCGACAGTCCAGTGGCGGGATTTCCAGAAATGTAGCTGAGAACCTTGGCAGACTTGGATGCCCGGTATCTTTAATTACGTTAGTCGGGGACGATCAGGAAGGGAAATGGCTATTGGAAGAAACCAAACGCTCCGGAGTGGATGTGAGCCAATGTCTGGCCCTGCATCAGGAAAAAACAGGGAGCTATACTTCGATTATGGATCATACGGGAGAAATGATTCTTGCGGTCGCGGATATGCAAATCTATGACCAGATGAGTGTGGATTTCCTCGATTCACGCTGGGCCCACCTGGCATCATCCAATATTTTATTTGCGGATACAAACCTGCCTGAAGAATCGTTAGAATATCTGATTCATAGATGTGAAAAGGATGAATTGACGCTGTGTGTTAATCCCGTTTCGGTACCCAAAGCGTTAAGGCTTCCTTCCAACCTAAAGGGAGTTGATCTCCTTATCGTCAGTCAGGATGAAGCGGCTGCTTTATCGGAACTAGAGATTAAAACGGCTGAAGACTGCAAAAAGGCGGCTGAACATCTGATAAATAGAGGTGCGAGTCAGGTGATTATTCATTTGGACGGGCAGGGGGTTTTCTGGGCAGACCGTGACGGAAAGGAAGAGCATATTCAGCCTCTGCGAGCGGATGTGGTTGATCGCACAGGTTTAGAGGAATCTTTAATTGGAGGCATTCTTTTTGGAGTAAATCAGGGTGAATCCTTTGCCCGGTCCGTTCGTCTCGGTATGGCCGCTTCAGCCATCACATTACAGACAACAGACACCATTGCCGATTTAACAGCTGAACAGCTTAATTCTTATATCACGTATTAACAGGCCGCAATACCCCCAAGGATGGAAGTCTTACTATATGGAGAAAAAGATGGAAGTGGATGAAACTTACCAAAGGGATTGCTGAAAAATCAATACCAGAATCATTCACAGGTCGTTATTCCCTGCTTTAAGGGAGTAACGGCTTTTTTTAGTAAATCTTCAAAAATCCGATTATAGGGATTCAACCCTCGTTATTACAAGGAATAGCATAAAAATAAAATAGCCTATCACAAAAGATTAGAAATTGGTTGACAATTTTAAAATGTAAGCGCATAATTAACATAAGTTGAAACAATAAACATTTGTCCAGGAAGGGGTGAACAAAGTGACAAATGCTTTTGATCCAGAAAATAAAAAAGCCCCTATTGTCTGTGTTGGGGGAGGAAATGTTGATAAAAAATTATATATTACTGAAAAGGTTATGGCACAGACGTCTAATCCGGTAAAATCCTCAAGGAACGTAGGAGGAGTCGCAAGAAATATTTCTGAAAACCTGGGGCGGCTGGGGGAGGAAGTTGTATTTTTGTCAGCGGCAGGCGATGATCCGGAATGGAAGTACATTGATGAATTATCCTCGCCATTTATGAACGTAAACTATGTAACCAAATTTAAGAATGAGCCAACAGGTTCCTATACAGCTGTTTTAGACAATCGCGGAGATTTGTATATTGCATTGGCTGATATGGATATTTTTGATTCCATTACACCGGAAATGCTGTTGAAAAATGTTGATGTACTTACGGAAGCGAAGTGTATTGTCGTCGATATGAACTGTCCCGGGGAAACGATTGAATTTCTTTGTCAGTTTGCGGCTGAACATCACATTCCGCTTGTCATTATCCCTGTTTCCTCTCCAAAAATGAAGAGGCTTCCAAAAGATTTAACTGCCGTAAGCTGGCTGATTGTCAATAAACATGAAACCGAAACCTTCCTGGATATGAACATTCATAGTCAGGAGGATTGGGAGCACTCTGTGAAAAGATGGCTGGAGCTGGGCGTTCAAAATGTGATTGTCACGAATGGATCAGAAGGTGTGGTCACAGGTGTGAAAAATGGAGCAATTCGTTATTTTCCGGCCGTTGAAACACCGGAAGTCGTTGATGTGACAGGGGCTGGGGACTCGTTTTGTTCAGCTGTTATTTATTCCTGGTTACAGAATAAAGACTTTGATGAGGTTGTCACTTCAGGTTTAGTCAATGCACATAAAACGATTCTTTCAAAATATACCGTAAGACCAGAGCTGTCACCAGAAAATTTTAATCATGATATGGAGGAATTTACAAATGAAAAAATATATTGAACTATCACAGGAAGTACAGCAGGCTAAAGATGAAGGAAAGCCGATTGTGGCCTTGGAATCCACGATTATTTCTCATGGTATGCCGTATCCTGAAAACGTGAAAATGGCCAGTGAGGTAGAGCAAATTGTCCGCGATAACGGTGCAGTTCCGGCAACGATTGCGATTATGGATGGAAAAATCAAAGTGGGCTTAACCGCTGACGAATTAGAGCTATTCGGAAGCAGCTCAGACGTAGCAAAGGTTTCCAGACGGGATTTGCCACAGATTGTGGCTGAGAAAAAACTTGGTGCCACTACTGTAGCGACAACGATGATTTGTGCAGATTTAGCTGGTATTCCAATCTTTGTTACAGGTGGAATTGGTGGTGTTCACCGAGGTGCAGAAACAACCATGGATATCTCGGCAGACCTGGAAGAGTTAGCGAAGACGGATGTAGCGGTGATCTGTGCAGGGGCTAAATCAATCCTCGACTTAGGTCTGACGCTTGAGTACCTTGAAACAAAAGGGGTTCCGGTGATTGGCTATGGAACGGAATATTTACCAGCATTCTTTACCAGAAAGAGTGAGTTTCCACTTAACTCCTACACAGATTCTGTCGATGTCATTGCAGAAACGATAAAAACGAAATGGGATCTGAATCTTAAAGGAGGCGCGGTTATCGCTAACCCAATTCCTGAACAATACGCCATGGATGAGGATTATATCAACGGGGTTATTGATCAGGCGGTTAAAGAAGCGGAAGAGTATGATATTACAGGTAAAGACAGTACCCCATTCCTGTTGTCCAAAATTAAAGAAGCAACGAAAGGAAAGAGCCTTGAAGCCAATATTGCATTAGTGAAACACAATGCCAAAGTAGGGACTCAGATTGCTGTAAGTTACAATCAGAAAACGGCGAAAGTCCTGAATTAAAGGATAGACCATGAGGATATTTCAAAATCAGGCCATCCCTGAAGAATCCAGCCGGAAGACTTTGCAATCCTTTGTCTGGATACTGTACGATAGAAGGGATTCGGCTCTTTTGAGATATCCTCGTTTTAACCATACAAACTCATATCTCAAGGCAACTGAATCACATAAAAAGATACGGATAAAAAGGAAGATTGTAAAATGAAAACCATTTGGATCGCAACACGAAATGAAGGAAAAGTTTCTGAATTCAGGGAGATGTTCTCGAAATTAGGATACCAGGTGAAAAGTTTAAACGATTTGGCAGAACCGGTGGATATTGAAGAAACAGGGGATACTTTTGAGGAAAATGCCAGAATTAAATCCGAAACCTTATCAGAGATGCTGCAAGAACCCGTGCTGGCGGATGATAGTGGTCTGGTGATTGATTCATTAAATGGGTCTCCAGGTGTGTATTCCGCCCGTTATGCCGGCAACCACAAGTCTGATGCTGATAATATGCAAAAAGTACTTGATGAATTGAAAGACACCCCTGAAGAGGAAAGAACCGCCCGTTTTATTTGCGTGTTAGCCATTTCCAGGCCGAACCATAAGACGGAATTTCTTAAAGGTACATGTGAGGGAGAAATTGCTTCTGAACCTGCGGGAGAAAATGGATTCGGCTATGACCCTATTTTCTATTTACCTGAGAGGAAGAAAACGATGGCGCAATTATCCCAGGAAGAAAAGTCAAAAATCAGCCATCGCGGAAATGCCATCAAACAATTAGAAAAAAATATTCGCGAACTATTTTAAAAAAGGAATATATTGGAGTAGGAACACCCGGTCGACGGTTGCTTTTCGTATAGGAGCGGCATCTAAGTGGGGAGGGTGTCCCAACCGATCAGCAGGGAACGTCGGTCTCTCTGCTGATCAAGGTTTTTTCGTAAATGGAGACAAACGGTGAACATCTGTTGTCTGTTATTGACGGTATATAAAAATAATATTAGGATTAATGTAACCGATTACAGTAAGATGCAATTTGTTTGTCATTAATCTTTGGGCGGACACAGGGATATAAGGTTGTCTGCTTTAGCATGAAACAGGATTTAACAATACCAGAGAAATCTATGAATCCCATACTGAAAAATTTTAATTTAACCGAAATAGAATCACAGGAAGAGAGCGACGAAAGAGGAGGGAATAGAGATGAAGACCCCTACGATCACAGTGATTGGAAGTATTAATACAGATATGATCACAGCTACCGATATTTTACCTAACCAGGGGGAAACCGTGTTAGGACAGAGCTTTCAAACCAAGCCCGGTGGAAAAGGAGCCAATCAGGCTGTAGCAGCTGCCCGATTAGGCGGGAACGTGCAGATGATTGGCCGGGTAGGCGATGATCAAAATGGAGCGGACATGCTTAAAAGGTTAGAGGACGAAAACATTGACACGAGCATGGTAGACAGGATTCCAGACCAAAACACAGGAATTGCGAATATTCTGCTCTCTAATAACGATAATCAGATTATTATTATCCCGGGAGCGAACGATGAAGTAACGCCTGATTATGTTAAACAATATCAAAAAAACATTCTTGCCAGTGACTTTGTTCTGATTCAGTTTGAAGTTCCTGAGGAGACCGTTTTGTACTGCCTCGATTTATGCCATGCCCACAATATTCCGATGATCGTCAATCCGGCGCCGGCCAAGGAATTGCCTGTTTCATCCTGGTCTAAAGCCACATATATCACGCCGAATGAAAGTGAAGCGGCTCAATTATTTAATCTGAATGATATGGACAAGCCTATGAATCAAAAATTAATCATTACCCAAGGGAAGAATGGAGTTTCCTATTGCCAGCATGAAGAGCGATTGACGGTCCCTTCCTATACCGTAACTCCGGTAGATACCACAGGTGCCGGGGATACATTCAATGGGGCTTTAACGGTTGCTCTCTCTGAACAAAAAGAACTAGCGAAGGCGATTCAGTTTGCCAACGCAGCATCCGCACTGTCCGTACAAAAATTAGGTGCACAGGAAGGAATGCCTACACGTAAAGAAGTCGAAACGTTTCTCGCGCATTAACTGGCCGTAATATCCCCACTCAAGTCTTGAGGGTGAACCAGCAAAACTAAGAGGGGATAAACGGCCGGTAAATTCCTGATAAGTTCAACTAACAAGAAAAGCGGAGGCGACCGGTTAGGCCTGTGAGCCGCAGCTGGCCAAATCAGTGGGGATAGAGAAAATCCCCTACGGATGGAAGTTTCCCTTTATGGAAAAATCATCGCTTTAATCGATCAAAAATAGATAACTAGGAGTGACAACATGAGTAAAAGGAAAATCATTATCGATACAGACCCTGGCATTGATGACACCTATGCAATTGTAGCTGCTTTAACCTATCAGAATTTTGATGTATTAGGAATCACGGTAGTGGCCGGAAACGTTAACTTGGACAACTGTGTATCGAATGCTTTAGGAATTGTCAATTTAATGGACGCAGATTGTCTCGTTTATCCTGGTGCACCCACTTCATTGAAAAAATTAGATACCTTCACAACCTATGATCAGGAAACATCGGTTCATGGAGCAGGAGGCCTTGGTGATGTTACCCTCACTCCTGACCTATCCAAACGTTCAGAAACCCATGCGGTGGATTTTATATTGGAAACGGTCAGGGAAAATCCAGGGGAAATCGAACTCATTACCTTGGGTCCCCTGACGAACATTGCTTTAGCGATTCAGAAAGATAGAGAAACGATGAAAAAAGTGAAGAAAATCTGGTCCATGGGTGGGGGCGTCCGCTATGGAAATCGCACGGCTGTCGCTGAATTTAACTATTGGGCAGATCCGGAAGCAGTTCAGGAAGTTTACGAATTAGGAGAAGACATTGAAATTAATATGGTGGGACTGGATGTGACGCAGCAGACCCGAGTAAGCTTGGAAGATTTGTTCTTTCTTGAGACCGAGTGCGGGGAGCTGGGGGCATTGCTGAGTGAAATGTCCAACTTTTATAAGAAAACCTACTGGGATAGTCTTCGCATCACCGGCGTTGTCGTCCACGATTTAGTAGCAGTCATGCTTGCCATTGATCCTGATTTAAGCGGTGAAGATGATGTGTATACGGGGGCTAATCTGAAAGTGGAATGTGAAGGCCTGTGCCGCGGACAAACAGTCGTGCAATTACAGCCAAACGGAATCTATGAGGATGATAGCCCTGCAAATGCCAATGTTTATATGGGGATCAATAATGAAGCGTTTAGAAAAACCTTTATGGAGCTCTGCTTCCCGGAGGTTTATCCTATGTATAAGAAATATATTTTATAAATCTATTAAAAATGCCTGGGGCGACCCGGGCATTTTTATTTTATGAAGAAATGTGATGGAATGAAGATGGGATGAAGCAATGCAGGGGGGCAGAATGAAGGGATAAGGAAATGATCGAACGATGCAATGCAGGAATGAAGGCCATTTTGCCCGGATTTTGAGGTGGTATGGCCTTCATTCACGTTATGAAGGCCTGTTTTATAAAATTCTTAGGAATAAGTGTCCTTCATCGCCTTTATGAAGGCCATTTCCAACACCATTCCGGGTGCTTTTGTCCTTCATAGCCCCTCTCACGCACTACCCACAGATGCCAAAACCTCTATAATCAAAAAACAGGAGCGAATAGATTCGCTCCTGTTAAACCTGGCTTTCATTCCCCGGTTTAATTCGAGTAAGCTCTTAAAGCCCGATCAAACAAATCCCAGAATTTTTCCTGATCCAGCTGGTAAGCAAAGTGTACATTCGGTTCTCTGTTGGTTACTCCGAGTGTATCAACGCTTGTCATCCCGTATGAAAATTCCCCTTTGGTTTCAATATCCACTCGTAAATGCTGTAAGTCAAAGATGGACGGGTCCATTAAGTAAGCGGCTGTACATGCATCATGGATGGGACCGCCTTCAAAATCGAAAACATCTTTGTACGTTTGGGAGAAGAATTGCAAAAGCTCCACGACAAAGTTGGCCACATGATTATCAATGGTGGAGAGTCGGTCGATGACATCTCTTGTCGCCAGTGCCTGATGAGTGACATCCAGACCAAACATGGCGATAGGAACACCACTTTCAAACACAACTTTAGCAGCTTCAGCATCCACCCAGATGTTAAATTCTGCAGCAGGTGTCCAGTTGCCGAATGTTCCTCCGCCCATAAGGACAATCTCATTGATTTTAGGGATGATGGCCGGCTCTCTGATCATCGCCATGGCAATATTCGTTAGTGGCCCTGTTGGTACCAGGGTGATGCCTTCCTCCGAGTTTAGTACTTTATCAATGATTACATCCACGGCATGCTGATCAATTGCTTCTCTGCTAGGTTTGTCCGGAAGCTTGGGTCCATCCAGTCCAGTTTCCCCGTGGATTTCCTCGGCAACTTCTGTTTTCTTAAGTAACGGTTTGGCAGCGCCCTGGGCAACCGGAGCGTCCAGTCCAATAATGTCACAAACCTTAAGAGCATTTAATGTGTTTTTTTCTACTTCCACGTTTCCAGCCACCGTAGTAATTGCTTCTATATGAAGGTTGCTGATTTTTGAAGCTGCTAGAATCATAGATATGGCATCATCGTGTCCAGGATCGCAGTCTAATATTACGTTGATCGTTTTGTTCATTTGTGACAACTCCTTTTTCGTTAACGGGATTTAAAATTAAAAGAACATTCCAGCAATGGCAGCGTTTAATAGAGACGCCAGAGAACCGGCAATCATGGCCCGCATTCCTAATTTTGATACATGATTTCTGCGGGTAGGAGCTAATGAACCTAAGGCACCAATTTGAACCGCGATTGAGCCGAAGTTAGCGAATCCGGCTAAAGCGAAACTTAAAAGCATTGCGGTTTTATCAGAAAGGGAATTAATGACTTCACCTAAAGAAGCGAAGGCAACAAATTCATTGATTGCAATCTTTTGACCGATAAATTGTCCGGCCTGTACAGCTTCTTCCCAAGGAACGCCAATAAGAAATGCGATTGGTGAAAGAATAATCCCGAGAATCTGTTCTAATGTTAAACTTTCCAATCCAAAGAGACCGCCGATTAAACCTAATCCTCCGTTAATTAGAGCAACTAAGGATACAAATGCCAGCAGCATACCTGCGATTTCCAGTGCCATTTTAAGACCGGTTGAGGCCCCGCTTGCTGCTGCATCGATGATATTTGCGGGTTTTGATTCTTCTGCTTCATCATCATCAATCGTTTCTACTTCTTTATTGATTTCAGCCAGTTCTTCTTCTGTTGCCGTCTGTGGCACAATTAATTTGGCCATGATTAATCCTGATGGAGCGGCCATAAAACTTGCGGCTAATAGAAATTCAAGGGGTATCCCTAATAGAGAGTAACCGACAAGTACAGACCCTGATACGGAGGCCATTCCTCCGACCATGATGGCGAAGAGTTCGGATTCTGTCATCTTCTTTAAGAATGGCTTAACAACTAATGGTGCCTCGGTATGTCCAACGAAAATATTTGCAGCTGCAGATAAGGATTCGGTTTTACTAGTCCCTAATAGTTTAGCCAAGCCACCACCGATAATGCGTATCACCCATTGCATAATACCTAAATAGTACAAGATCGAAATCATGGATGAGAAGAAGATGATGACGGTCAGTACTTCAAAGGCAAAGATGGATCCTTCACCACCGACTAAGCCACCAAATAGAAATGAAATTCCTTCACTTGTATAGCCGATGATATTTTGTACGACTTTTGAAAGACTTTCCAGAACCTTACGACCAATTGATGACTCTAAAGCGAGAAAGGCAAATACAATTTGCAGCGTTAGTCCAAATAGGATAGTTCTTGCTTTAATTTTCTTTTTATTTTTACTGAGAAGAACTCCTATCCCAAGAATGGATACAATCCCCAGCAAACCCCATAATATATTCAATGTTTTCACCTCATTTTATTTTTAGAAGTATAATGTAATCGGTTACAGTATATTGAAAAAAAGATACTTGCCTTAATCCGCTGCCAGTACTTGTAATAGGGCGTTTTTAAAACCCTTTTGATCGACTTCTTCACAGACTCTGACATTCGGTGGCCTTTCGCTGCGATTGTTTAAATCGACCATACTATAGCCTCTGGTCAACTCCCCCTGTGTTTCAACATCTACATAATAGTGGGTAGAACGTGTCATTAAGTCTTCGTTCGCAGCGATGGCCACGAGTAACGTATCCGGATGTGTGGTGCCGTTGATTTTATGGACCTCTTTATTAAACTTCATGACAACACGGTTAATATCAATAAAGAAATCGGATTTTCTTGTCGAAAGTTTTTTGATATCTTCATGATCCTCATCTTTCATAACGGAGTATTTTGTGCACATGTCCCATCCCACCATTGTGATAGGAATTCCGGAATGCAGGACCAGACGAGCAGCTTCAGGATCAACCCAGAAATTATATTCGGCAGCGGCTGTAATATTGCCCAGCGTATTGTTTGTGCCGCCCATAATATAAATATGGGGAATATCTTTGGCAATCGTTGGATCCTTTTTGAGAGCCATTGCAATATTGGTAAGGGGGGCAATCGCTAAAAAGGAAATCTCACCAGGGTTTTCTTTCACTTTTTTAATGATAAAATCAATGGCGTGTCCACTTTCCGGCCTTTGTTTTGCCTTATCAAAGAAAGAGTCTCCCATGCCATCTTTCCCATGTACATCTTCTACCGTCTGATGCTGCTGCTTTCCATATGTGATGATCGGACCTTCATAACCTTTATAAACAGGGACATAGTCATCGGGATCAAATACTTCAATGGTATATAAAGAGTTTTCAACTTCCTGGTCAAAGTCGACGTTTCCCCCTGTAATCGTTACTCCTTCAACTTTGAAGTGATGCAGGGCGGTTAAAAGGGCAATCGTATCATCTCCGGCCGTATCTGTATCGATAATGACTCTTCTCATGATTCCTTACTCCCTTCATATGAAAGTAATTGTTCTCTATATGGTAAAGCTGGAACGACTTCTTCTTTCATACAGCAAAATGACCCTGTTAAACTGGCAAATTTCGTGGCATTGATTAGATCTTTTCCTTCAGATAAAGCGATGGCAAGTCCGCCTGTAAAAGCGTCCCCGGCACCAGTGGTATCTTTGGCTTCAATTTTTCGGGGCGGAATGTTTGTCACTTGTGTTTCGGTAACAAGTAAGCAATCCTTTTCTCCTCTTGTGACAATCATAGCTTCAGGACCTTTAGCCAGCAGCTGTTGAGCCAGCTCTATACATTCATCCTCTGAAGGTGAATGATTTGTATCTCTTCCATTTAATAACAATAACTCTGATTCATTTGGGTTGACGATTGTTGCCAGGGATAATAGATCCATAGCCTCACGATTAGCAGGAGCCGGATTGAAAATAATTGTTTTTCCGTAATGAGAGGCGATTTCCATTCCTTTCTTTACCGTTTGAATAGGTGTTTCCAACTGAAAAATGACAATGTCCGATTCAGCGATGGTGTCTTCCAGTGTTGCGATATAATCGGGACTCAAGTCGTGATTCGCTCCCAAGTCTACAATAATGCCGTTATCGTTATCGTCATTTAATAGAATTATGCCTACCCCTGTGTTCCTGTCACTGTTTCTTAACACATGGGAAGTATCGATTCCTTCCTGGTTTAACATGGCTAAGCCATCATCGCCATAACGGTCTTTTCCTAAGGAACCTACAAAAGTTACATCGCCGCCTAACCTTGCTGCGGCCACGGCCTGATTCGCACCTTTTCCTCCGTAGCTCTCGGAAAACCCTTCTCCTATTAAGGTCTCTCCCCACATCGGAAGTCGGCCCGTCTTACAGGTTAAACCAACATTATAGCTTCCGATGGTAAGAATCTTTTTTGATCTGTGAAAACTCATAAAAACACCCCATTGTTATTGCCTGGTTTTCAGATAAAAAGAATTCCACCTCTTATCTGGTTAAAACAGATGTCACCTCATACTTATCCGTTCGCAGCAGTACTTCAGAATGTTCAATGGGTATATCATTTAATAGAAATGTAGTCTGGTTGATATGAAGTACAGGATCATTTTTATTCATTGAGATAAGGTTTGCTTGTTTTTGATTTAATGCCTTTGCCGAAAAACGTCTTGTTCCAACGGTTATTTTAGAATTGGAGTACTTTTCAATGGCGCTGAACAGACTCACTGTTTCAAAATCCTCCTGATCTATCCCTGGACAATGCTTTAGGGAGACCCAGTTAGCAAGTACGATTGTGGGCTCATTTTCGATTAACCTTACTCTTTGTAAATAGAGGACATAGTCATTGTCCGTTATATCCAGCTTTTTTTGTGTTTGAATATTGGGATGGATGATTTTTTTCTCCAGTACGTTGGTTTGAAATGTATAACCTTTGGCTTCCATCGATTCCGCAAAGGATATAAGTTCCTGAGCGAATGGATAAGAAATTTTTTGTTCATCAACGAATGTGCCTTTTCCATGGATACGGATCAACATTCCCTGCTCAATCAGAACTGAGATGGCCTTTCGTAACGTCCCGCGATTGATTTCTAACTGTCTTGATAATTCTTCCTCAGACTGTAATTTTTGTCCTTTCTCCCAAGTACCAGACGTAATGTTTTCAGTCATCCAGTCTGCAATCTGCTGGTAGATGGGGGTTGGACTGTTACTGTCAATTTTAAACTTTTTAGTCACTTCCCATCCCCCTTAATACCTGTGCTTCACTTAATAGTCAGTTAATGCTTCACCTGCACCACCTACAATTTTGACTCCGGCACTGGTTCCTATTAAACTGGCGCCAGCGTTGAGGATATCGGTAGCTTTCTCCATGTCACGAATACCGCCGGATGCCTTAACAAGTGCCTGATCTCCGGCAATCGATTTTAATAGTTTAATATCTTCAACGGTTGCATGGCCGCCTTTGCCCCAGCCACTGGAATTTTTAAGATAGGAAACGCCGGCTTCCAATGCCAGTTCTGCTGCTTTTTCCTTTTCATCCTGTGTCAGCATGCCAAATTCAAGCATAATCTTAGTTACTTTGCCGTCAGCAGCTTTAACGATTTCTGCCATCTCATTTTTATACTCTTCATACATGCCGCTCTTGAGGTAGCCGATATTTGCCATGAAATCAACCTGTTCAGCACCTGAAGCAACGACATCTCTCATTTCCTGGACTTTAGATTGGGTTAAGGCACCTCCCATTGGATAGCCGAGAGCCGTACAGATCTTCACGTCAGATCCTTTAAGCTGCTCCTTAGCAAC
Organism: Virgibacillus sp. MSP4-1; assembly: GCF_010092505.1. Taxonomy (NCBI): domain Bacteria; kingdom Bacillati; phylum Bacillota; class Bacilli; order Caryophanales; family Bacillaceae; genus Virgibacillus; species Virgibacillus sp. MSP4-1. The sequence continues at coordinate 2,141,081 of NZ_CP048021.1, read as the reverse complement.
CCCAATCCATCCAGGCTGAAGCATGACACCATCAAAGCCATATTCCAGGCAATCATTACAAATACTCAGGATTTCTTCTTTTGTCACATCTGGATTCACATTCGTATGCTGTATGCGCTTTGCTACTTCTTCAACACTATACGTTGTCATGGAAATTCCTCCCTTTGTATATATACGTTTGTATACCTCTATGAACAAATGATAACGCTTTATTTTCTGAAAAGCAAGAATAAAGTGCCTGTCACCACCCGAATAATCTTGTTTCACAGAATGTTTCACACGCACCAGGTAGCCGCTCATACAGGCATGAGAAAGGGAGTGACATCCGTTTGCGGATGTCATTCTCTCTGGTAAATTTGTATTCGACAAAATTCGGGTGGTGACAGGCACCATGTTTAATCATTCAGCCCTTTTCCATTGAATATATGCTCCGTATACTTTTCAATCCTTGATATTCGGGTTTTGGATTGTTTGGCTTTAGAAAAGTAAAGAATGTAGGCTCTTTGCCTTCCTGGGGTCAGTGCTTCAAATGCTTTTTTAAAGTCAGGGGATTCATCAAACTTTACCTGAAGTTCATCAGGAATCGTGAATTCGGTAGTCTTTTTAACTTCCAATCCGGCTTTTTGCACTTCAATCGCTTCATGAATATAAGCCTTCAATGCGGATTCCTTTGTAACGATTTCCTGAACATCGGTAAACCGAATCTGGCGCTGTGCCTGCGAGTGCTCCCCTGGACTGGTCAGAATTGCCTCCGGATCCTTTAACAAAGCACCTTTAAAAAACATCAGAGCACAGTAATTTTTAAACCCTTGTATGATTACGATGTTATTCTTCTGAAATGTATAACAGGGCAGATTCCACTTCAATTCTTCAGTAAGTCCGCAGTCGAGAATAATTCTTCTTAGTTCCTCAAATTCTTGCTGCCAATTTGGGGCTTGGCTCAAAAAGTCATCAACTTTGGGATTCGTCTTAGCGTTTGTCATTAGAATACCTCTCTTCTATTCGAGGTGCTGTTATCACCTGGAATTTTAGAATGTAATTCAACTCCTGCCACAATAGGGAAGAAAGTATATATAAATTTTAAACAAAATATCGTACTCTATGGACTTGGTGCCTGTCACCACCCGAATTTTGTCGAAACATCTTGATAAGGTGCTCCAAAATTAAAAGAGAGTTCTGGTAAAATGGTATAATCATCTGAAAAGAAAACTTCTATATTTGGATGCAAGTTGGTGACCAGGAAAACAGTTTCAAGTTCCTGAAACGTATAAATAATTAAACAAACGTTTGATTGAACTCAGAACTGATAAAGATGATATCAGGCATTTTCCGGGAGTGGTACATGTGAACAAACCTATTATCTTCATTATTACGAAAGAGATTGATTTATACTATACATTCAGAGATAAGATCCACGAAATTTTTGGTGGTGAGGTTCAGCTGCGCAGCAATCATTTTCCGCCGGTTGACTTGGAAGAGGTAGATTTGATTCTGTCATCAGGGGCGGAGGAAATTTACAGAGACATTGTAGATACTTCCAAAGTGCAGGCTCCACTGGTGGTGGCCAATCGTTCTATCGACTTTAATAAACTTGAAATTCTCTTTGAGTTGCCAGTTGGGACAAAGTGTCTTCTGGTAAGTAATACGAAGGAAGTCGCCTATGAATCTATGTCCATGTTGGAGAGGCTCGGCTTTGATTATTTAGATTTTACACCGTATTCGCCGGACATGGATGTCATTCCGGATGTGTGTCAAATCGATGTAGCCGTAACACATGGGCTGAAGGACCTGGTACCTGAGGAAATTCAGCGGGTGATTGACCTTGAAAATCGGAGTCTGGATTTAAGTACTTTATTTGAAATTGCAAGGATTCTTAAACAGCCTTTTGATCAGTCGAGACATATGACTATGGATTACGTAAAAAGTTTTGTGCGGATTGGCCGGGAGCTTGCCCAGTCGGTTCAAAACGAGCATGAGATGAACTCTTACCTGGAATCGGTGCTGGATGCAGCGCAGGAAGGGATTATTTTTATTAATGCGGATGGGAAGATTACCATATTTAACGAGGAAGCGAGCAGTATTTTGGGGATAGATGGGCAGGATTCACTTGGAAAAAACTATACGGAAGTGCTGCGGGATTTTCCCATTGATCAAGTCATGGCCAAACAAGAACCCTTCCCTCGGCAAATGATTCCTTTTCAGGGTTTAAACATTTTAACAACGATGAAGCCTTTACGGCTGGATGAAACTTTTACGGGTGCAGTCATCACATTTCAGGATGTGACTCATGTGCAGCGAATGGAGCAGGAGATACGGAAGAAAAAACTTAATACCGGTATGACTACGAAATATACGTTTGATGATATTATCGGGCACAGCGATTTAATGAGGGGGACCCGGAATTTGGCAAAAAAGCTCGCCCGCAGTGATTATACAGTCCTGATTATGGGGGAGAGCGGAACGGGGAAAGAAATATTCGCCCAAGCTATTCATGAACATTCTTCACGGAGAAGCGGTCCTTTTGTGGCGGTCAATTTTGCAGGGATCACACAGTCGCTGGCTGAAAGTGAACTATTTGGGTATGAAGAAGGAGCTTTCACAGGTGCAGCAAGGGGTGGCAAGGCAGGATTATTTGAATTAGCTCAAAATGGTACGATTTTTTTAGATGAAATTGGTGATGCACCTCTGAAAATTCAGGCGGCCATCCTGCGGGTATTACAGGAAAAACAAGTCATGCGCGTGGGTGGCAACAAAATGATTCCTGTGAATGTGAGGGTCGTAGCGGCGACAAATAAACCCCTCCATGACCTCATCAAGGAAGGAACGTTTAGGGAAGACCTTTATTACCGGCTTAATCAGCTGCCTTTGGAGGTACCTCCACTGCGGAATCGAAAAGAGGATATACAGGATTTAGTTGATTACTTTTTACAGAAAAACCAGATTCATATGCGGTTTACCACGGAGATTTTCGACAGGCTTTCCGTTTACCAATGGCCCGGAAATGTCAGGGAATTAGAGGGACTGCTTACTTATCTCTCCGTGACTGTAGATGGTGTGGAGCCGTCTGTTCAGGATCTTCCCCGTCATTTGACGATAAAAAATGATAATACGAGTGATGTAAATAAAGTGATCAAATTGCTTGATCAGGCCGGGGACAAAAGAATTTTCAAGGAAATTCTTCAATGTCTGTCTCTATATCAGGGCGGGAAATCCGGAATTGGCCGTGTAACGTTAAAAGCGATGATGAATCAGCCAATTACGGAAAGTCAGTTACGTACGAAGCTGGAGATTTTGAAAAAGTGTGAATGTGTCTATACAGGTGCGAAAAAGCAGGGGACAAGCATTACGGATTTTGGGAAGCAGGTGCTTAGCCAGCTTTAGGATATGGGTTATTTTATAGGCTATATATACGCCTATAAGGTAACCTATATTTTTTGTTTTTGATAAACAATGTCGAAATGACGGCGAAAATGGATTGGCATGATTTTTGCATATGGTATGAGTGAGAGGATGTATACAAAAAGAGAAAGGAGATTTTATTTCGTATAGCTTCAGATGCTGAAAGGGCTTGGCTGCAAGTCTATTTATTTTAACGGTAATTTTTTGAAAATAATCAATGTTCATTAAATGGAGGCGGCAACATGATTACGTTAATTAAAAATGGAGAAATTTATACGCCAGACTATATCGGAAAACAGTCTATCTTAATTTTGGACGGAAAAATCGCTGTGATTGGACATGTCGATCAGGAAGCGGTTGAAAAAATGAGAGTGGAGACAGAAGTCATTGATGCTGAGGGCTCCATTGTGGTCCCGGGGTTTATTGATCCTCATGTCCATTTAATTGGCGGCGGAGGAGAAGGCGGTTTTGCGACACGGACGCCTGAGATTCAGTTGAGTGATATGATTCAGTCTGGAATTACCACTGTTGTTGGATTGCTTGGAACGGATGGCACAACCCGCCATATGACGTCGCTGCTTGCGAAGGCGCGTGGGCTGGAAGAAGAAGGGATATCCACCTATATTTATACAGGTAATTATGATGTCCCTACACCCACCATTACATCAAGTGTTAAGGACGATGTGATTTTAATTGATAAAGTGATTGGCACCGGCGAAATTGCAATTTCTGATTCCCGCTCTGGTCAACCTTCTTTACATGAATTGGCCAAGCTTGCCGGGGAATCACGGGTAGGCGGTCTGCTGAGCGGAAAAGCAGGTGTTACACATTTTCATACGGGTCCTGGGAAAGAATACCTTTCCTTATTACACGAGCTTCTTGTACAGTATGAGATTCCACCGTCCCATCTCTATGCAACCCATGTGACAAGGAGTCAGGAGCTGCTCGATGATGCTATAGCTCTGGCTGGCAAAGGAGCCTACGTGGATATGACAGCGGATGTAAAGACAGGGGAGTGGATCAGGTATTACAAGGAAAACCACGGTGATATGTCGCACCTCACCTTATCATCAGATGGGAATGGCAGTCTTCCAAAGTTTGATGAAGGGGGAAACCTGATCGGCTTTGGTGTCGCAAGCACGAAAACACTGTACGAGCAGGTAGTTGCGGCTGTTAAGGAACAGGGGTTGCCGTTAGAAGAGATCCTGTCTTTAGTGACAAGAAATACGGCTAAGGTGCTGAGGCTGAAGAAGAAAGGCAGGATTGAGGAAAAAGCAGATGCGGATGTGCTAGTGCTCAACAAAGAAACTCTGGAAGTCGAGCATGTATTGGCAAAAGGCCGGCACATGCTGAGGGATCAAGAGATTGTTGTGAAGGGAACGTTTGAGTAGGGGAGTGCCTTTCACCACCCGAATTTTGTCGAATAATAATTAAAGAGGAGGACTATTTATGAAGCGAGAGCCGAATTTATTTGAGGCTTTTTCACCGATTGTTGTTATGTTGATTTTGCTTGCTGTGGGTTATGGTGTATACGGGTTTAACCCTGAGCCGCTTTTAATTTTATCATCTGTTTATGCAGGAATAATTGCCCTTCGTCTCGGTTTAAGCTGGGACGAAATGATGGAAGGGATACAGGAGAAGATAAAGCAGGCCATGCCGGCGATTTTAATCCTAATTTCGATTGGAATTTTAATTGGTACCTGGATGATTTCAGGGACAATTCCGATGATGATTTATTATGGTCTGCAAGTCATTGATCCTGCGTTTATTGTCTTAATTGCATTTGTGGTTTCAGCCATTATATCCATTGTAACTGGTACGTCATGGGGGTCTGCAGGTACTGTCGGTGTTGCGTTAATGGGCATTGCGACAGGTCTTGGGGCCAATCTCCCGGCAACAGCAGGAGCCATTGTGGCAGGTGCTTATTTTGGAGACAAACTTTCACCACTATCTGATACAACAAACCTTGCTCCAATTGCGGCGGGCAGTGAGTTGTATGAACATATTCGTCATATGTTATGGACGACAGTTCCTGCGGCGATTATCAGTCTATTAGTTTATCTATTTGTTGGCTTTAATCTATCTTCAGGTAATGTAGAAACACCGGAGACTATGAATACGATGCTGCAGACATTGGCAGATATGTTTGAGTGGAATCTCTTATTGTTGCTTCCGCCTATTATTATTTTGTATGGTTCCATTCGAAAAAAACCAACGCTTCCAACAATTATCCTTTCATCTTTTATTGCCGCGATTCTAGGGAAATGGCTGCAGGGGTTTTCAGCTACCGACATCTTTGCTTCTACGGTTTCAGGATTCCATGTATCCATGGTTAACCAGCCTGGTTTTGATCCGGAAAGTGTAATTTTTGAAGTAACGAGACTTGTAAATCAGGGTGGCATGCAATCCATGACCGGCGTGGTGTTAATCGCATTTAGTGCCTTTATTTTTGCCGGTATTATGACCAAATCTGGTTCACTGGAAGTTATTATCCGTGCACTCATGAAAATCGTCAAGCGTACGGGCGACCTGGTTCTGACTACCGTACTTTCCTGTATTACCATGGCATTAGTCACGGGGAATTCCTACCTATCAATCATCGTACCTGGCGAAATCTACAAAGATACGTACCGTAAACAAAAACTGCTGGCGAAAAATTTATCCAGAACCTTAGAAGACTCCGGTACTGTGGTCGTCCCTCTGATTCCGTGGTCTTCCGCAGGTGTATTTATGGCAGGTACCTTGGGTGTTCCGACGCTCAGCTATGCTCCATGGGCGATTTTATGTTACGTAGGTTTTATTTTTGCGATCATCCTTGGTTATACAGGTATTGGCATTGCAAAGAGTGTAAATGTAAATGAAATAGATAAGGATGAGGATGAAGTAAGTGCAAACTAACAACATCCGGATGATGACAGAAACGCCCTCCAAAAGCTATAATAAATGTAATGCTACCATTGGAGGAATCGCGATGACCCATTCAATTCTGGACCAGATACAGCTGAAATATCAGACACTGAGCAGGACGGAGAAAAAAATAGCCGATTATGTGGTCGAGCATAATCAGGATTTGTTAAACATCCATATTCAGGAGCTGGCGGATCGAATTGATGTGTCCGTTGCGGCCATTACACGTTTTTGTAAAAAGATTGATGCCACCAGTTTTGTGGAGTTTAAAATTCTGTTGCGTGATGCGGTTGAAGAGACCCATGAAGCGGATGATGCAATCACAGCCGTCAATCAGATTTATGAATCCATCATCAAATCAACCAACTCTCTTACGAACATTGAGGCCTACAAACAAGCTTCAGAATGGATTTTACAGGCGAACCGGATTCATATCTTTGGTATCGGCAGCTCCGGTCTGTCAGCAGAGGAATTAAAGGCTCGTCTCTCGAGAATGGGCAGTGCGGTTGATACGCATACTGATTCACATGCCATGATTATATCGTCATCGATTTTGGATACAGAGGATTTGGTGATTGCTATTTCCAGTTCGGGGCAGACAAAGGAGATAATCGATGGGATTAACGTGGCCAAGCGTAGAGGTGCGAGAGTTATCTCCATCACCAGTTATTCGGAGACCCCTTTGGCAGAAAAGTCCGATCTCATGTTATATACATCCAACATTATGCCTCACCTGGTAAAGGGATTCCTGAATAGTCAACTATCGATTTTATACTCTATTGATGTGTTGAGCATGCTGTTGTTAAGTAATCAGGAGAAAATGCACATCCACGAAAAAACGTTGCATGCGCTAAATGAATATAAAAAAATTTAGGACTGGCACGAGGCCAGTCCTTTTCATTGTCTAAGCGGGTGCTTCCGCCTATATTTTTTCTATCTATCGTTTACTTACCTTATTCACTTCTGCTGCAAAGGACTGGGTAATCAATTGCGGACGAGTGATGGCGCTTCCTACCACTGCAAAATGCGCTCCCAGTTCGATGGCTTTTGCTGTTTTTGCCGGGGTATCAATTTTTCCTTCCGCGACAACAGGAATGGAGACGTGCTCCACGAATTGACGAAGAAGGGAGAAATCATCATCAGCCAGACTCATGCCCTCCGTATAAGGGGTATAGCCAATTAACGTTGTCGATACGCAGTCAAATCCGAGCTGTTCCGCGCTTTTAGCCTCTTCTAAGGTTGACACATCGGCCATGAGCAGCACATCTGGGGCATGTTCCCGTACATAACGGACCAAATCCGTCAGCTTCTCATTTCCGGGACGTTGACGATTGGTCGCATCCAACGCAATCATATCCGTCTCTGCTTCAAGCAATGCTTTTACTTCTTTAAGTGTCGGCGTGATATAAATCTCACTGTCCGTATAATCCTGCTTAATGATTCCAATTACAGGCAAATCGACCTGTTGTTTAATCTCCGTGATATCGGATGGCGTGTTGGCGCGGATGCCGGCTGCTCCACCTTCGTAAGCAGCGAGCGCCATTCTTCCCATGATAAAAGAGGAATGTAAGGGTTCATGATCCAATGCCTGACACGATACAATTAGTTGGTTTTCCAGTTTGTCCAGTATACTCATTGTCTACTTATCTCCTAACGCTTCTTCTACTTCATTTTTAATTCCGGTTACTTCTGGGCCGTAGATGACTTGTACGCCATTTCCGCTTGCTACAACCCCTTTTGCACCTGTTTTTGATAGATTGTCTTTATTGACTAGTTCTGATTCATTGACACTTACCCGCAGACGCGTAGCACAAGCATCCACATCTTTAATATTTCCTTCACCGCCAAGTCCGGCTATAATTGCATTTGCCCGCTCCGTCTTTGTATAGGACATCTCTTCCATTTGCTCATCTTCACGACCAGGGGTTTTGTAGTTAAACTTCCTGATCATAAATTTGAAAGTGAAGTAGTACAGGAAGAACCATGGAATCCCGATAATCGGAACCATGAACCAGTTCGTCTTGTCCGCTCCCTGCAGGACACCAAACAATAGGAAGTCAATAAAACCACCTGAGAACGTCTGGCCAATCGTAATTTCAAAAATATGGGCCATCATAAAGGCTAATCCGTCAAAGAATGCGTGAATGACATACAATACGGGTGCGATGAACAAGAATGAAAATTCAAGCGGCTCGGTAATACCAGTCAGGAAGGATGTCAAACCGGCGGACAGCATAAGCCCGGCGACTTTCTTTTTATTCTCCGGTTTAGCGGTGTGGTAAATAGCAAGTGCCGCACCAAGGAGTCCAAACATCATCGTAATATGCCGTCCGGACATGAAGCGGGCCGTTCCCATAAAGAATTGCTCTACGGATTCCGCATTAGCCAGCTGGGCAAAGAAAATACGCTGTGTTCCTTCGATAAGTGATCCATCGATAATCATCGAACCGCCAAGACTGGTTGTCCAAAATGGCAGATAGAAAATGTGATGCAACCCGAATGGACCAAGCAGACGCAAAATGAAACCATAAATGAGTGTACCCACGTAACCCGTTGCCTCTACCAGTCCACCTAAGGAGAAGATCCCTCCCTGAACAATCGGCCATACATAAAATAAAATAATTCCTAAAAAGATGGAAGCAAAAGAAGTTACGATGGGTATAAACCGTGAACCGCCAAAGAAACCTAAAAATCTCGGCAATTCAATTTTATTATAACGGTTGTGCAGCCAGTAAGCTAACAGGCCAAGGACGACACCACCAAATACACCAGTTTCCAGTGATTGAATACCCAAAACCATGCCTTGTCCTGCTTCGGCAATACTTTCCTCCGCAAGCTTCCCTGTAATGGACAGCATCGCGTTAATGGTTGCGTGCATGACCAGAAAGCCCATTACCGCAGCAAGACCGGCTGTTCCCTTGTCTGATCTGGCAAGTCCAATCGCAATACCTACTGCAAAGATGATCGGCAGGTTCGCAAAAACAATATTCCCCGCTGAACTCATAATGGTGAAAATTGCTTGCAGCCAGGCAACATCTAAAAATGGATAAGCCTCGATGGTCGCTGCATTACTGAAAGCACCACCTATCCCGAGCAGTAACCCAGCGGCAGGAAGTACTGCAATCGGTAACATAAATGATTTCCCGAACCGCTGCGCTTTTTCAAAAAATACGTTCTTCTTTTTCTTCTTCGTCATATAGTCACCCCTCTCGTTTTGTAAACCGTTTACATTTATATAATAATATTGAAAACTATTTTTAACAAGTGGAAATTGAAAAAATTTTTTAACTTTGGTTTAGCCGAATATGCAATGGGAGAGGAGCTCTGAATCCATCAATTAAAAAAAATTGTTGACAACCATCTGTAAGCGCTTTATATTAACTGTAACGGGTTACATAAACCCTTTTTTATTTCGGATAAATCTGTAACCGGTTACAGATAAGCGTTAGAAGCTGAAATTAACTATTTATCACGTATTAACTGGCCGAAATCCCCCATATCAAGTTTAGAGGGAACCCACCAAGACTAAGTAGAGGGGATAAACGGCAAAGTAAAATCTGGTAAGTTCAACTAACCATCAGTAGAGGATGGAGTAAATCCCTACTGATGGAAGTTTCACTTTATAAACTGCTGAGGTGGGGATCATGCCAACAATTAAGGACGTTGCAAAACATGCGAATGTGTCCGTTGCAACGGTATCCCGTGTACTTAATGAAAATGGATATGTTAATGAAGATACAAGGGAAAAGGTGCTGGAATCTATCAAAAAATTAGACTATGAGCCTAACGAACTGGCGAGAACTCTATATACGAGGCGGTCCAGGATGATTGGTTTAATCGTTCCCGATATCACCAATCCCTTTTTCCCGGAACTTGCTCGTGCAGTAGAAGATGTTACGAATGCTAAGGATTATACCTTTGTATTGTGTAATTCTGATGATCAGGTATTAAAAGAGAAAAATTATATTGACGTTTTAAGAAAGAAATATGTGGATGGTTTTATTATTGTTACAAGTACTCTGACCAGTGATCATTTGGAAGGAATCAATACTCCGGTTGTTGCCTTGGATCGTAATTTTGAACCAGGTATTCCGTGTGTATCCGCCGATAACTATCATGGGGCAAAGCTGGCGGTGGAACACTTACATAATATAGGCTGTAAAAAAATTGCACATGTTGCCGGTCCTGAATTTGTAATGAATGCGCAACACCGCTTGCGGGGATATTTGGATATGGTCTCCGATAAGCCCTTCTTTTCAGAGGATTTAGTCGTTAATGGTGATTATCATTTACAAACTGCCAAGGAAGCCTCAATGAATCTATTAAAAAATCATCCGGATGTTGACGGAATTTTTGTAGGGAATGATTTGATGGCTGTTGGGGTCTTAAAAGCGGCGGAAACCCTCGGGATTAAAGTTCCAGATCATTTATCCGTCGTTGGCTTTGATGGCATTACTTTAGGTGAGACGACTTCTCCGGCACTAACAACAGTAGCTCAGCCCATTTATGATATGGGAGCAAAAGCAACAAACTTGCTGATGGAGATAATTGAAGGCAAAGCAGTTGAGGAGACCCAACATATATTTCCTGTTCAATTGGTTGAGCGTGAATCAGCAAGGAAAGGAATGATGCTAAGTGAATAGCCCTAAAGTTACAGTCGTAGGAAGTATCAATATGGATTTCGCGGTGCAAACGGAGCGAATGCCTAATCAGGGAGAAACGGTATTAGGCTCCGGATTTGCTACATACCCTGGCGGAAAGGGAGCAAATCAAGCAGTTGCTGCTGCACGCTTAGGAGCTAAAACAACGATGATTGGTGCTGTAGGTCAGGATATTTATGGGGAACAGTTAATAAAAAATCTGGATGACAACGGAATTCTTACGGACTATGTGAAACCGGTTTCGGATACAGAAACGGGTACAGCCCATATCATACTATCTGAGCGGGATAATCGAATTATCGTTAATTCTGGTGCAAATTTTTCCATAACAAAAGAAATGATCCAAACCTATAAGGATGTTCTGAAAAATAGTGATGTTATTCTATTACAATTGGAAATTCCAATGGAGGCTGTTATTGAAGCGGCCAAAATAGGGAGAGACGCGGGGGTTAAGGTTGTATTAAATCCAGCCCCATTCCAGTCCTTGCCTAAGGAGCTATTAAATTTAGTGGATTACTTGACTCCTAATGAGTATGAATCCGAAGAACTGATGAAGCAGTTAGAACATCCCGATAGCTTTAAGGAAAAGCTGATTACAACAAAAGGAAAGGATGGTGTTGTCATTTATAAAAATGACCACCCAGATCCACTGTTGATTCCTGCATATCGAGTGGAACCTGTAGATACCACTGGTGCTGGTGACTCATTTAATGGGGCTTTTGCTTTTCAAATAGGCCAAGGGGTTCCTGTTGAAAAAGCCTGCCAATTTGCGAGTGCGGTTGCTGCACTCTCGATTACAAAGCAGGGAGCACAGGCTGGATTACCTTCTATAACAGACGTTGAAGGCTTCTTAAAGGAACAGGAGGAGATGGATTATGAAAAAGCACGGCATCTTGAATAGCGACATATCAGCCATTTTATCTAATCTGGGGCACACGGATCAGATAGCCATTGCGGATTGTGGATTACCGATTCCCGATCATGTACCAAAAATTGATCTTGCTTTAAGGCTTGGTCAGCCAACTTTTCTGGATGTCCTGCATGAGGTATTGGAGGATATGGAGGTAGAAAAGATGATCTGGGCTAAGGAGATTAAAGGTAAAAATACGAAACTGCACAATCAAATGGAAAATCAGCAGATTCCCTTTGATTATGTGACACATGAGGAATTGAAAGAGGCTTGCAAACATGTGAAAGCGGTGATTCGTACAGGCGAATGTACACCGTATGCTAACGTTATTTTACAGTCGGGGGTTATTTTTTAAAAAAGGTGGTGAATAGATTGCCTGTACAGCCATTTGTAGAAATGAGAAATATTCATAAGGGCTTTTTTGGAAACCAAGTGCTTAAAGATGTTGAATTTGAAATTAATCCAGGTGAGGTACATGCCTTAATGGGAGAGAATGGGGCAGGAAAATCAACACTCATTAAAATATTGACAGGAATTTACGCACGTGATGAAGGTGTTGTTAAGGTTAAAGGCAATGAAGTTCATTATTCCAATCCTAAAGAGGCTGAAAATGACGGAATTGCTGTTATTCACCAGGAGCTTAATATCATTCCGCATTTAACGGTTGCTCAAAATATGTTTCTTGGAAAGGAATTAAAAGTTGGGAAAACCGGGTTTCTTCGTGAGAGGGAAATGAAGAACCAGACCAAAGATAGCCTTCAGCAATTAGGAATCAATATCGATCCTGATATGGAGGCTGGGGAGCTATCGGTTGGAAAGCAGCAAATGATTGAAATTGCCCGGGCTCTTTCTTCCAACGCTGAGTTAATCATTATGGATGAGCCAACAGCTGCTTTAACAAACCGTGAAATTACTTCCTTGTTTAAGGTTATTAAACAGTTACGTGAACAAGGTGTAAGTATTGTTTATATCTCACATCGTATGGAAGAAATATTTGAGATTTGTGATCGTATTACCATTTTACGTGATGGTGAGTACGTTGGTACAGAGTTGATACGGGAAACAAGTTTTGAGGAAGTCGTTAAAATGATGGTGGGTCGCGAATTAGGGGAACGTTTTCCGGAGCGAAACGTCATACCAGGTGAAATAAAGCTTGAGGTTAAAGGATTGGCTAGGGAAGGATGGTTCGACAATATTTCCTTCCAGGTTCGTGAAGGTGAAATTCTTGGTGTCGCTGGTCTAATGGGAGCGGGAAGAACAGAAATTATGGAAGCTGTATTTGGAGCAAGAAAGCGCTCCAAAGGTGATATTTATCTGGATGGAAAGCGTCTGGCAATTAAACATCCTGCTGATGCAATCAGGGAAGGTATTGGTTTTATAACTGAAGATCGTAAACAGGAAGGACTTGTGTTACCGTTCAAAATTCAGGAAAATATGTCCATGGCAAATTTTAAAGCGATTTCAAATATGGGATTCATTTCAACTCATAAGGAAATGGAAATGGTAGATAGATTAATAGAAAAGTTAAGTGTGAAAACAACTGGACGAAATCAGCCTGTGAAGTCACTTAGTGGAGGGAATCAGCAAAAGGTTGTGGTAGGTAAGTGGCTCGGTATTGATCCCAAAGTATTAATTCTGGATGAGCCCACACGAGGTGTCGATATTGGGGCTAAAAAAGAAATCTATCAAATTATGAATGAGCTTGCTGAAAATGGTGTGGCTATTATTATGGTCTCTTCTGAACTGCCTGAGATTATCGGGATGAGTGACCGGATTGCGGTGGTTCGTGAAGGTGAATTGGTCACAACCCTTAACAGGAATGAAGCGAATCAGGAAAAAATTATGCAAGCTGCTACGGGAGGGATGTAACATGAATAAAAGTATAACATCTTATTTATCTAAACTTGGGCCAATGATAGGACTTATTCTACTCATACTTGTTCTGGCATTTACAAGTGATGACTTTTTTACATTAGATAATATCTTAAACGTACTCCGTCAGGTATCTATTAATGCCTTAATCGCCTTTGGTATGACCTTTGTTATCTTAACCGGCGGAATTGATCTGTCAGTAGGCTCCATTCTTGCACTGGCAGGCGCTCTTACAGCAGGAATGCTGGCATCTGGCATGGATCCGATTTTGGCCATTCTTCTGGGTGTTCTATCTGGAGGTGTGATGGGTGCCTTTAACGGTCTAATGGTGACAAAAGGAAATGTTGCTCCATTTATTGCAACACTGGCAACCATGACGATTTTCCGGGGACTAACTCTAGTATATACAGAAGGTCGTCCAATTACCGGACTATCAGAGAGTTTCACATTTGAAATGATAGGTAAAGGTTATGTATTTGGGATTCCTTTTCCTGTAATTATGATGACGGTTTCTTATATTGTCTTGTACCTTATATTGAAAAAAACTGTCTTTGGCAGGCAGGTATACTCGGTTGGTGGGAATGAGGAAGCTTCTATTCTATCAGGAATAAAAACAGACCGGGTGAAAATCTGGGTATATGCGATTTCCGGTATCTTCTCGGCAGTTGCAGGGCTCATTCTGGTGAGTCGTTTGAATTCAGCGCAGCCAACAGCTGGTACGGCTTATGAGCTGGATGCCATTGCTGCTGTTGTTCTTGGAGGAACAAGCTTAACCGGTGGAAGGGGATGGATATTTGGAACACTTATCGGTGCTCTTATCATTGGGGTGCTTAATAATGGCTTAAACCTCATGAACGTGTCTTCTTTCTTCCAACAGGTTGTCAAAGGTGCTGTCATTCTATTAGCTGTATTACTCGATCGTAAGAAGGCTGCTTAACTGGTTAAAAAGTGTATTTTGACACTTTTAATAAAAAAACTTATGGGAGGGTCAATCAATGAAAAAGTTATTAAAGCGTTTTGGATGGTTACTTGTTGTGGTCATGATTTTTGCTGGGTGTTCAACACAAGCTCCTGGTTCAGATGAGAATTCAGAAGGCAGTGATGAAGGTAAGGACGATACGTTAGCAGTTGGTCTTTCAGTATCAACACAAAATAACCCATTCTTCGTTACCTTAAAAGAGGGGGCTGAAGCGGCTGCAGAGGAACAAGGTATTGATTTAACGGTAGTTGATGCCCAGGATGATTCGGCTAAGCAGGTTAGTGATGTAGAAGATTTAATTCAACAGGATGTAGACGTTCTTCTTATCAACCCAACTGATTCTGCAGCTATTGTTTCTGCTGTTGAGTCAGCTAATAGCGCTGATATTCCGGTTATAACTGTTGACCGAAGTGCTGAAGGTGGAGAAGTGGTTGCCCACATTGCTTCAGATAACGTTAAAGGCGGCGAAATGGCAGCCAATTTTATCGTGGAACAGCTTAATGGTGAAGGAAAGGTTGTTGAATTAGAGGGAATCCCTGGTTCTTCAGCTGCACGTGAACGTGGAGAAGGTTTTCATAATGTAGTTGATGAGGAACAGGGAATTGAAGTCGTAGCAAAACAGACGGCTAATTTTAACCGTTCTGAAGGTCTGACAGTAATGGAAAATATAATTCAGGGTACAGACCAAATCGATGCTGTCTTTGCTCACAACGATGAAATGGCTCTAGGTGCACTGGAAGCATTAAGTTCAGCCGGTCTTGAAGATGTGACTGTAGTAGGGTTTGATGCAACAGATGATGCCGTTCAAGCTGTTGAAGAAGGAAGTCTGGCAGCAACTATCGCCCAACAACCAACATTGATTGGTGAGAAGGCAATTGAAACAGCTGTTCAAGTATCAAAAGGGGAAAGTGTAGACGAGTTTATTCCAGTTGAGCTATCGCTGGTTGAATAGAAAAAGTGATGGGCTTAGGCCCATCACTTTTTTATTGGGCTGGTGCCTGTCACCACCCGAATAATCTTGTTTCACGGAATGTTTCACAGTGGATTTGGTCTTCACCAGTTTATAAACCTTGTTAAACTGATTGGGATTTGACATAATTCGGATAGTGACAGTACGTATTGGAAAGAGGCACATGTACGGAAGGAGGTCCATGATGAATCAAAACAAACCTTTAACCCGGAACCAGAAATTCAAAATTGCCCATCGCGAGGCTCTCATCGGATGTGCTCTGGCTTTATTTAACTTCATCTGGTGGTATGGGTTCGCGTATGGTTTGGGATCAGTTTCCCCGGATGAATATACATATGTTTTTGGCTTTCCGTCCTGGTTTTTTTACAGCTGTATCCTGGGATTTATCGTAATGGTTCTGCTAGTTTGGGCTGTTGTGAAGTTTGTCCTTAAGGAAGTTTCCTTTGATGAAGAAGATGAGGATAGGGAGGAGGAGAGGTCCTCATGAACTGGGGAGTTATGATTCCATTGCTTATATTTGTGATTATTGTTTTTCTGATAGGGATTTGGTCCAATCGGAAAATGGCGGGATCTTCATCCTTTCTAAGTGATTATTTTATTGGCAGTCGTGAATTCGGCGGGCTTGTCCTGGCCATGACGATGGTGGCTACCTATGGAAGTGCGTCGAGTTTCCTGGGTGGACCGGGGGCTGCGTATTCGATGGGTCTTGGCTGGGTGCTGCTGGCGATGACTCAGGTGGCGACCGGATATTTTGTTCTATTAATTCTGGGGAAAAAGTTCGCGATCATGGCCAGACGCTACAAGGCTGTTACATTAATCGACTTTTTGAAAGGGAGATACAATAGCAAAACCGTTGTTATTCTGTCGGCTGTAAGCATTATTGTTTTTTTATTTTCCGCTATGGCTGCACAGTGGGTTGGCGGGGCCCATTTGATTCAATCCCTCACAGGCCTGTCCTATGTCTCGGCTTTATTTATTTTTTCTATATCAGTTTTACTATATGTCACCATTGGCGGTTTTCGGGCCGTAGCTTTAACGGATACGATTCAGGGGATTGTTATGTTTCTCGGAACTTTAATTTTACTGATAGCGGTTGTCGCTGCCGGTGGGGGTCTGAATAACATTTTTTCGGATTTAATGGCGGAAAATCCAAATTTAGTGACTCCGTATGGACAAGACGGTCAGCTCAGCTCCTTTTATGTATCTTCATTCTGGATTCTCGTTGGAGTCGGTGTCGTCGCCTTGCCACAAGTAGCTGTACGGGCAATGTCCTATAAAAACTCGAAGTCGATGCACCGCGCGTTGCTGATTGGAACCGTGGTTGTCGGGTTTATCATGTTAAATATGCATTTAATCGGTGTCTTTGCCCGTCCGGTACTGCCCGGGATTGATGTGGCCGATCAGGTAATCCCGCTCATTGCTCTTGAGGTATTACCGCCGTGGCTGGCCGGGATTATATTGGCAGCGCCTTTAGCAGCCATGATGTCCACCGTTGACTCCCTGCTTCTATTGGTCAGTTCATCGGTTGTCAAAGATTTATATATTAATTATGTGAAACCGGACGCAACAGAAAAACGAATCAGGAAAATCAGTATGGGGGTCACGGGCATCATTGGGGTGATTGCCTTTCTATTATCCATTCATCCACCAGAGCTGCTCATCTTCCTCAACCTATTTGCATTCGGAGGTTTAGAAGCTGCGTTTATCTGGCCGCTCGTTCTGGGCCTTTACTGGAAGTCCGCCAACAAATATGGAGCCATAACATCCATGATTGCCGGAATCGGCTCTTATATAGGTATTCACTTTTACAATGAAGCCAATGGCAATCTATTAGGAGTACATACCGTTACAATTCCGGTGGTTGCATCGCTGGTGGTATTTATTATAGTGGTGCATGTCACGACCCGAATTTTGTCGAATGATATATAATTGCTTCTCGCAAATGAACAGGGGATGAAACCAACCGTTTTCGTCCTCTGTTTTCATAATGTATTGTTTACTGAAGGGAGCGTGGAACATTTTGTGAAACAAGATTATTCGGGCGGTGACAGGCACCATATTTTAATGATAAAATGCTGTAAAAGATAATAAACATATAATAGCCAGGGATGTTGTCTCTATGAATGGTAAAAGAAGAGTTCAATCATTATACATAAATATAAACTTATTCATTCTGTAAAAACATAGCCAATTTTGTAAGCGGTTTCAACTAATTGTTTAAAAAAGGCTTAGAAATAAAAGGATAAACAAGCATGATTAAAGCCTTTTAATAAATTCAGAGGAGGTTAAAAATTCATGTCATTACTAAACCAAACGATTGGTGAACTACTCGAAAAGGAGGCCATGGAACATCCGGATCGGGAAGCCGTCGTGTATCCTGAGAAAGGTTTAAGGTGGTCGTATCAACAGTTGGATGAGTTATCCACCGAGGCTGCCAAAGGTTTTATGTCTCTAGGGATTGAGAAGGGAGAGAATATCGCAATTTGGGCGGATAACCAGCCTGAATGGATTTTATCCCAGTTTGCTTCGGGGAAAATGGGGGCGGTTTTGGTAACCGTAAATACGAATTACCAGGCGACTGAACTGGAATATCAGCTTAAGCAATCGGACACTACGACTCTGATTTTGACAGAGTCCTATAAGGATACTTCCTATATTGATATTCTTAATGAAGTTTGTCCGGAGTTGAAGCATAGTGAGAAGGGGAAATTGAAATCAAGCAAACTGCCAAACTTAAAAAATATCATCGTGATCAGTGATCGAAGCTATGACGGCTGCTATACCTGGAAGGAAGTCATGGAAAAGGGGCTGTCCGTTACGGATGAGAGCCTTTTGGAACGGAAGGACAGTTTGCACGATGATGAAGTGATTAATATGCAGTATACCTCAGGCACGACCGGTTTCCCGAAAGGTGTCATGCTGTCCCATTACAATATTGTCAATAATGGGAAACAAGTGGCCGAACGTATGAATTTAACCGGAGAGGACCGCTTATGCATTCCTGTTCCTCTTTTCCACTGTTTCGGCTGTGTGATGGGGACGTTAGCCTCTGTATCCCAGGGGGCAACAATGGTCATGGTCGAGCATTTTGATGCAGAAAAAGTTTTACGAGCGGTCGATCAGGAAAAATGTACCGCATTACATGGCGTTCCAACAATGTTTATTGGCGAGCTCAATCATCCTTCCTTTGATCAATACGATTTGAGTCATTTACGCACCGGTATCATGGCCGGATCCAATTGCCCGATTGAGGTCATGCGCTCGGTCATGGACAAGATGGGCATTTCGGAAATCACCATCGCTTACGGGCAGACTGAATCCTCCCCAGTAATAACCCAATCCAAAACAGATGATCCTATTGAACTCAGAGTAAGTACAGTCGGGAAGGCCCAGCCGAATGTGGAAGTCAAAATTGTCGATCCTGCTACGAATGAAACACTGCCTCCTAATACACCCGGCGAGCTTTGTGCGAGAGGCTATCTGGTGATGAAAGGCTATTACAACAATGAAGAAGCGACGAAAAACACCATTGATAAGGATGGCTGGCTCCATACCGGGGACATCGGCATCAAGGATGAAAATGGCTATGTGGAAATTACAGGGCGGATCAAGGACATCGTGATCCGCGGCGGTGAAAATATTTATCCAAGAGAAATTGAAGAGTTCCTGTACACACACCCCGACGTTCTCGATGTTCAGGTTATTGGAATCCCCGATGAAAAATACGGCGAGGAAATAATGGCATGGATTATTCCTAAAGAAGACTCAAGCGTAACAGAGGAAGAGGTTCGTGAATTTTGTCAGGGAAAAATTTCAAGACACAAAATCCCGAGATACATCAAATTTACAGATGAATACCCAATGACAGCCAGCGGAAAAGTACAAAAATTCAAGCTGCGGGAAAGAGCGAGATAGGTTGGTGCCTGTCACCACCCGAAAAATCTTGTTTCACATAATGTTTCACGGCTATAAAATAGAGGCTTACCTTCTGATCTGATTAGGGGAGGTGAGCCTCTTTTTATTATTCGACAAAATTCGGGTGGTGACAGGCACCTCCCCAATATATCGCATATTTCAAAGAGACAATTTTTGATGTATACTATACTCATACAATATGAAGATGTAGAAAGGCGGATATCCATGCCCATACCTGCAAACTATGCCAAACATGCTCGTCAGTCTGCGAAGGAATATGCGTTTACACAGATTCAGCAGTGGATTATTGATGGTACGCTGCTTCCAGGTGAAAAGCTAAATGATAAAGAACTGGCAGATGCATTAGGAGTTAGCCGGACGCCGATACGAGAATCCTTGCAGCTCCTGGAAGTACGGGGATTTGTCAAAATGTATCCGGGGAAGGCGACACAGGTAACCGAAATTGAACGGGAGGCCATTAAAGATTTGCTCCCGCCACTGGCCGCATTACAGTCACTAGCCGCAGAACTGGCGATTGACCAAATGACAACCGATCAGCTTGCCCAGCTTGAAGCCATTAATGAACGTTTCGCACAAGCTATCCACTCCAATAACAGCTATGCAGCGCTGAATGTTGATGAAGAATTTCACCAGCTGATTGTTGATATCGCAAACAACCCTTATATCCAAAGCAGTCTCGAGTCTTTGCAGGCGCATGTTCACAGACATTTTTTCTATAACTCTATCATTCTGACGGAAGAATCCATTGATGAACACAAGTCGATTATTCACCTGATGAAACAAGGTGACAAAGAGAAAGCTGCAGCCATTATGAAAGAAAACTGGCTTCGAACCCTGCCAAGGAGTTTCAGCAAATAAAGAACGGGCCCCTCAACAAGGAGGAGGCCCGCTTTTTTTAGGAAATATAAGATTACGGATTTGTACCTAAGAAATCATGACAGGCCACGACCGGCTCCAGCACGCGGCAAATTTCCCTGTATTGCTGGTGTCACGAACCAGGCGCGCCCGCATTTGTTCACATATTATGATGCATGAACCTCAGCTGTTTTTTGAAAACGGCTGATGACACCGGTGACTACAATAACGGCAACGGCCGGCAGCAGCCATCCGAGGCCCTGATTGTATAACGGTAATGATTGCTCATAGAAGTTTACGATCGGCTGCATCCAACCGAAATACTCAATCCCCAGTGACTGACAGAGTGATTTAAGTCCATCAAAAATGCTGATTAAGAACGTTACCGCAATCGTTGCCGCATAAACAAGGCGTGCATGATTAAACAACGGCGACAAAAATGTCAGAAGCATGAGTACAATAGCCAGTGGATACAGGAACATGAGAACCGGTACAGAATAGGTGATAATGTTCGTCAATCCAAAGTTTGCGATGACAAAGGTTAAGGTTGCAAAGAAAACAACCAGTGCTTTATAGCTGATTTTCGGAAACAGTGTATGAAAATATTCCGCATTGGCGGTCGTTAGCCCGATCGCAGTGGTCAGACAGGCCAATGTAATGGTAACCGCAAGCAGAATGGACCCGAATGTTCCAAAATAATGGGATGCGGCGTTACTAAGAACGGGTCCCCCATTTTCAAAGATTCCGAATACCTGTGTGCTCGTTGCTCCTAAATAGGCAATGCCGACATAAATCATTCCAAGCAGCAAGATGGCGATGCTGCCCGCCTTTACGGTAATTCTGAGAACGTCGGCATTGGATGTAACACCTAAGGAGCGGATCGCATTTATGACGATAATTCCAAATACCAGCGATGCCAGTGCATCCATGGTGTTATATCCTTCAAGGAAGCCAGTGATGAATGCCCCGCTAGTATAAGCTTCCTGGGGTGCTTCCATGGCTCCCATCGGATTGACGATTGCCGTAATCAGAAGAACCGCAAGCAGAACCACGAGTCCAGGTGCCAAAAACTTCCCGATATTATCAACAAGCTTTGCAGGCTTTAATGAAAATAAAAGTACGATTGCAAAAAACACTAATGTAAAAATAAATAAGGCGATCTGCTGTGAAGACTCACTTACAAAAGGCGATATACCAATTTCAAATGCCACTGTCCCTGTACGGGGAGAAGCGAAAAATGGCCCGATTGTTAAATAAAGCAGTGATGTGAAAAACACAGCATAAACCGGGTGTACACGGCTTGAAAGCTCCTGGAGATTTCGACTTCCTGAAAAACTCATGGCAATAATTCCAAGCAGCGGCAGCCCTACTCCTGTAATTAAAAATCCAAATGTCGCTGACCAGACGTTAGTACCAGCATTCTGGCCGAGGTTTGCTGGAAAAATTAGATTACCAGCTCCAAAAAATAATGCAAATAACATGACTCCAATGACTGCGTAAGACGAAAAAGACAGTTTCCCTTTCATGATAAGTGCCCCCTTTGGTGCTAAATAATGTATTACCCATATGCAATATATCGATGGAATCTATAATACTATGCTCCGTGTCGAAATGCAATATATTACTTAGAATTTTTTGATTATTTTTATTCAGGTGCCTGTCACCACCCCGGGGACAGGTACACTGTCCCAGGACAAAGAAGTCCGCAGTCCAGAAGCCTTGCACGCCCTCGGTCGCTGCCCCGGGTGCAATGTGAAACATTTTGTGAAACAAGATTATTCGGGGGGTGACAGGCACCTACTAAAGATTTCAGGGAAGCAGTCGATATTAAATGGGGAGCTGAAAATTTTTCTGTATCTATTATGCGATTGGTAGCGTTTGTACTGTGAATGGGTGAAGAAATGAGAAAATTTTAACGAAACTGGAGGATTATTTTGAGAAATGGGGAGATCGATAAACATATATACATATTTTAGATAGATTGATGATTTATGCATAAAGAAACTTTGGTGAAAAGGAACTGGAATTTCATTTGCAGACCTTTTCATCACGCATGAACGGCCGTAATCCACCCAATTCAGGTGGTGTTAAGGGTAACCCAATTAGTGCGGGAATCAACGGTCAGCAAATTCCTGATAAGTTCAACGAATCATCAATGGGGGAACGAGCCCACCACTGATGGAAGTTGTACTTTATCAACTAGAAAAGACAGAGGTGACATCCTATGAAAAATCTAAAAGTATTCAACTTTAAAAGCATCAGATCAAAACTTTTTGCAGCTTTTTCAACGATTATTTTATTCGTTTTAGTATTGGGAATCACAACGTTAATTTTCAATCAAAATACGAATGATAAAGTAAAAGAGTTAAATGATGAACAATTGAATTCATTAGTGAAAGCAGAAAAGATTGCCTTAAATATGTCCCAGCGAACCAATTTGCTGCGGGGATTTTTGTTATATGAAGATGAGACATACAAGGAAGAGTTTCAGAATGGTATAGAAGAGAGCATTGCTTTGGAAAATGAGTTGCTTGAACTGGATAAGTCCGGAAAGGTTCAAGAGCTGATTGATCAGAAAATCGAATGGGGTACCCTGACAGATCAGGTGTATGCGGAGTACGAGAAGGGCAATAAAGAAAGAGCTCTGCAAATAATGGAAACTGAGGTTCAGCCGCTGTCAGATGAATTGATTCAATCCTTTGAACAACTGGCGATTGAACGTGAAGAACAGATGAATCAAACGGGCAATGATATCGTAAATGCGAGTAGTACAAATGGGAGTATTAGTCTGATCATTATGATTTTGGCGGTCATTTTAGGAATCCTGATTGCAGCACTCCTGTCCCGAAGCATGACGAAACAGCTGAAGACGGTTATGAATCGGTTGAAGAAAATGGCAGATGGAGATTTATCTGACGAAGATTTACAGGTGGAATCCAAGGATGAAATTGGCCAGCTTGTAGAGTCTACGAACGACATGAGTCACCATATAAAGAAACTATTAGGTAAAATTCATTCTGTGTCTGAGACAGTGTCTGCTCATAGTGAAGAACTTACACAGTCCGCCAATGAAGTCATGAAGGGCACAGAGAAGGTTTCGGCGGCAATGGAAGAAATCGCTTCTGGATCTGAGAATCAGGCGAACCATGCGAGTCAAATGGCGGAAAATGTCACAGCTTTCTCTACGAAATTAAGAGAATCAAATGAGGATAGTGAGCTAACTTATGATGCCTCAAAGCAAGTTTTGGATATGACGCATGATGGAAGAAAGCTGATGAACCGATCCGTAAATCAAATGAAGTCCATTTACTCCATTTTTGATCAATCGGTGGATAAGGTAAAAGACTTAGATGCCCAGTCGAGTGAAATTTCAAAACTGGTAACCGTCATTAAGGACATCGCAGACCAGACGAATCTGTTAGCCTTAAATGCTGCCATAGAAGCTGCCAGAGCAGGAGAACATGGGGAAGGATTTGCTGTAGTAGCGGATGAGGTTCGGAAATTAGCTGTACAGGTGTCTGATTCTGTCACAGAAATTACGACAATTGTGGGTAGCATTCAGGAAGGATCCTCAACCGTGGTTCAATCACTTGAAGAGGGTTATGCTGAAGTGGAAAAAGGAGCAAATGAAATTCAATCGATGGAAGAAACTTTTGAAACCCTTCGTATTGCCATCGACGAAATTGCTGCCAGTGTAGGATTTGTTACCAATAATCTTACAGAGATGACGAATTCAAGTCAAAAAATGGATGCTTCTATTGAAGAAATTGCTTCCGTATCTGAAGAGGCTGCATCCGGAGTGCAGGAATCTGCCGCAGCCTCACAGCAGACAAACAGTACCATGCAGGAGGTAACCGCAAGTTCCGAGCAGTTATCACAGCTTGCTGAGGAACTAAACGGTCTGGTGCGTCAGTTTAAAATGTAAAAATCTACTCTTGCAAATCACACAGAAAAGCCTTTTGAATGCTGTTATAGCAGTCAAAAGGCTTTTATCGTTTCTGAGGCGAATACGATCCTGTTTTTATGAAAAATGTTGTCACATTAATAATTGTCACATTAATATTTAAATAAAGTAGCGACTAATTCGTGACCTGCTCCGACTGTCCAGAACAGCACGTAGTCCCCGCGCTGGATACGTCCATCTTTAATTCCTTCGTGTAAGGCAATAAAAGGACTGCTTGTACCTGTATATCCAAATCGATCGCCAACATAGACGATTTGTTCGTCATCAAGAGCAAAATGTTCCTGAATTCTCAGGATGTTGCTCAAAGCAAATTGTGACAAACAGTAGGCCTTGATGTCTTTAGCATCCAGCTGATTGCGTTCTAACAACGTAGAAATCATGTCATACGCTGGGGGTAAGGCCTGGGATCCATCAAACTTCTGCCAGCGAATGGTAGAAACACTTTTATCCTCTAAGATGCTTTTCGATAAGCCGTCTTTAGGAAATCGGATCTTATCGCGGATAAACGAATCGGAAAAATACGTAGAATCGATAAACCCGGTGTTCTCCTCCGTTTTTTCTAAAATCACAGCAGCTGCGGCATCCCCGTAATTCGCATAAGTGATTTCTTCGTCAGGGTTACTGACGAGCGTGTTGTAATCAGAACCGATGATTAAAGCCTTATGGACGTTAGGATTCCCTTTCATATAATAGGATGCCTGTTCCACAGCAATTGTCATACCGGCACAGTTCGCGTTTGTATCCATTGTAATGGCTTGTTTTTTAGCGTTAATGGCATGATGGACATAGATGGCATTTGTAGGGAAGGTGGTTTCCGGAACCTGAGTTGAAAAGACAATCATATCAATGTCCTCTCCGGTTAAATTTGCTCTCTCAAGTACCGTTTTACTCGCTTCAATCCCCATCGTTAATCCGTTTTCCTCTTCATTATCAATCACGTATCGGTTTTCTCTTCCCATGACCTCTAAGAAGTGCGAAATATCCTTTTTTTCTTTAAAATGGTCAATAAAAAAATGGTTATGCACAATCTTTTCGGGATGATAAATAGCGACTTCTCTTATCTTGATGTTGTTCATTCTGATTTGAATCTCCTTTTTCTATTAAAATCGTGTCTTTCACCATATAATTATTTGTGCGCAAACGTAATGGGATGATATGGATCATGACTGTAAAAACAGTGTGGTTCTCCAGTCTTGACTAAACGTCTACGGTCTTAGCGTTTTTAAGCCCAATGCTGCGTGCTAAGCGGTGCAGTTGGAGCTTCAGAACGGCATTATTTCGAATATTAAGCTGGACCGTATGAAAACCGGACTCCTTATACATATTCAAGGAAGCTTCCATCTGCGGAACCATCTCCTGAGTCAAAATATCCATATTTGTACAATCGATTTCTAACGTATACTCTTCAGCCTTAATACTCGATACCGCATTCTGATAATCCCTCATAAAATTTTGCACATCCTGCTCCGAGAAACTGCCCCGAACCACCATATCAATCGTCTTCCTCTCATGCTGAACCTGAATCTCATACTTTTTCATGCTGAACCTCCTTTTTGGTGCCTCCTTTTTGGTGCCTGTCACCACCCGAATTTTGTCGAATTTTTGAGAAGCCACTTTATTTATATCGGATTTGTTTGAGAAATTTTAAGTGTTCAGGAGGTGGGGGGACAGGGGGACAGGTTCATTGTCCCGGCTCTCTAAAACACGAGGTCAGTACGATAAAGGTTTGGAAGTCTCTAATTGGAGCGGGAATTTTCTTTAATGTACACACATGAACTGGTTGTCACACCCTCTTTTTAAGTCGGGAAGGTAACCTACAGGCTAAGGGATGTCCGGAACATTCCTGAAAGGTCCAATAAATAGGGATGGAGAACGTTCCCCTGCCTATGAAAGTTTCATTTTATTCTATGTAAAGAGAGATTCTTCAGGTGATGTGCATTAGGGGTGACAGGCACCTTCTTTTCTTCCCACTACCGCATTTGCTATTATAAAGGGAGATGAAATTTTACAACGAAGAGAGGATCCTGGACTATGGCAAAACAATTTACAGGTTATATCGGAACTTATACGAAAAAGAATAGCGAGGGAGTTTATCGTTTTACGTTAGATACGGAAAAAAAGCAGATTACGAATGTAGAGGTTTCGGCTCATCTTGACAACCCTACCTATTTAACGGTCAGCAGGAAAAATGAATATCTTTATGCGGTCTCTAAGGAAGGGGATCAGGGCGGAATCGCGGCTTTTAAAATAACCGACGACGCCGGTGGATTGGAAAAATTGAACAGCCAGGTTACAGACGGCTCGGCTCCTTGTCATGTGAGTGTTAACAGCAGTAACAGCTTAGTTGTCTCGGCTAATTTTCATACGAAGCAGGCAGAGGCTTTTCTAACGAATGAGGATGGATCGATTCAGCCGCCAAAATCCGCCTGGCATGAGGGAAGTGGACCTCATGAACGACAAGAGAAACCGCACCTTCACTTTGCCGGTTTTACACCAAATGAACAATATGTGGTTGTCGTCGATTTAGGCAGTGACAGGATCACAACCTACAAGCCCGATGGCGATGTTTTACAGGAAGTAAGTGTGCGATCCTTAAAACCTGGCAGCGGTCCGCGTCATATGGCTTTTCATCCGAATGCTCCGTATGCATACGTGATGACGGAACTCAGTAATGAAGTCATTGTGCTTAAATATGATGAAACGGAAGGGACCTTTGAGGACGTTCAATATATATCGACCCTTCCAGCGGATTTTACGGAAAATAGTCAGGGCAGTGCGATTCATCTTTCTTCGGATGGGAAGTTTGTTTATGCTGGCAACAGGGGGCACAACTCGATTGCCATTTATCGTGTAAAAGCGGATAACAAGCTGGAATTTATCGAATGGACCCATACAGAAGGGGACTGGCCACGGGATTTTGTACTGGATCCAACAGAACAGTTTATCGTAGCAGCCAATCAGGAAACAGGCACACTTACCCTGTTTGAAAGAGATCAACAGCAGGGAACGCTTTCTCTGCTGCAGAAAAATGTACATGCACCAGAGGCTGTATGTGTGAAATTTTTAAATGAGTGAGGAGATGCTTTTTGCAACTTCTCCAGTATAGACTGACCGGGTCCTTTAGGTGCCCGGTCTTTTTGCTGCTGATTATTCGGTGTTTGTAAAGAGGGTTTATTAATAAAATTTTGACTGACTGGCGTTGTGAAGCGTTGTGACGGAGCGTTGTGAAGGACATTACGCCCAGGATTCAGAGCTGAATTGGCCCTCATCATCGCTATGAAGGCCAATTCGGTGCTGTTTAAATGGTGAAGTGTCCTTCATAGACTGTATGAAGGACATTTCAACTGCATATCCGAGTTTTTCTGTCCGTCATCGGGGGCCAAAGCTTCAATTATGAATCATATCGAGCGTGAAACATTCCGTGAAACAAGATTATTCGGGGCGTGACAGGCACCACCCCCCGGGAGGTACCACCCCCGGAGCCCCCCTAAAGCTCACTGAACACACGGCGCATATTTTCTGGAGTGAATTGGAGCTGATCCGGATAACTGGATTTCCAGCTTTTATATGAATTCCCGGTTAATTTTTTAATAAGTTCATTAGTATTATAAATCTCCACATCGTAAACCCAATTGGCCATCATTAGAATAGAAGCCATATGGGCCCCTTCGTTAGTGGCGCCGCACATATCCTTCACCAGATGTACCTGGTAGTCACGAAAATATGCATCAAATACAGATGTCATTAAACATCCGTCCGTTACAAAGCCGCCTATCAGCAAATGTTTAACGCCCATATTCCTGAGAATCAGATCCAGGTTTGTGCCATAAAAACTGCTCCACCGGTATTTATCAACCACAATGTCATGTTCCTGAGGCTTCATTTTATCCAAAATATCTACAGCATCGGTTCCATCATGATAAAAGACAGGTGTACCATCTTCCTTCAATGGCTCCTGATTTGAAAGACCAATCGTATCTTCCCGGTTAATTTGGCGGGTATAAATGATGGGGATGCCCTTTTTCCGGCATTCTGCAATTAATAATTCAGCGTTTTGAACGGCTTGTTCAACCCCCTGGATGCCGAATTCACTCTCTTTTTGCATATCAATTAAGACGAGTGCTGTGTTTGTTTTGTCCACTGTAATCGTCCTCCTCTTTCCGTTTCAGGAAAATCTTCAAAGGTGTAATGCCATAGATAAGCATGGCCTGGCACTGGCACGAGTGAGGATATCCCGTATTATTCTTAGCTATTTGAAGCCTATTGGACTGAATTTGTATCCAATCTGATGTTGCACAGTTGTTAAGTTCGTTAAATTTATTTTGAATAAACTTACTAAAGTAAATTGTACGTTATCGGAATAGGTTCGTCAATATTGGTCTGTTCTGCTCTTTGTAGGGGCTGTAATGGGAACAGCGGATTAGGATATTAAGATTTAAGTTCGCTTACTGAGGGATTGAGAGATCATCAATGGAGACAGATGCTTACCGGACTGATTATTTACTTGAAAACATTGGTGGCGTCAAGAATCATAAAAAATCTATGAAAAAGAAATTTAGTGAACCTGAGACCAGACATAATTATCTATTTGCGTGAAACATTCCGTGAAACAAGATTATTCGGGGCGTGACAGGCACCACCCCCAGGCACCACCCCGAAATACATATAAATTAATCCTTCCACATGAATCAAAGCCAAAAAAACTCATTTTCCTTTTGCTTATCTTTTTGATTTTCATTACTCTACGTAAATATATTTCATTTTCGCCGATGTGCACGGTTTTTTAGGAAAGAGTATACTAACCTCACACTCGGGCGCGGTCAGTTTTGCCTGAGGAATAAAAATAGTTTGAGGTGAGCATGTTGGGGAGAAAAAAGCGCATTTGGGAGCCTGGGTATTTTTATCATATTGTTTGTCGAGGCAACCGTCGTGAGGACCTTTTCCTGGAGCAGGAGGATTTTTTGACATTTCTTTATATATTGGAGCATGTTTATCAGAAATGTCCGTTTGAGGTGGCGTCCTATTGTTTGATGACCAACCACGTCCACCTTCAGCTTCGTTCACAGGAGCAGGAGATCTCAAAGGTGATGGCCCGGGTGAACAAGCGTTATGCGGATTACTTTAATTATAAGTATAAGCTCACGGGCCATGTGTTTGAAAAACGTTTTTTTGATCGATTGATTGCCAATGAGGAGAGTATGCTTGAGACGAGCCGTTATATCCACCTGAATCCTCTTGAAGCAAATATTGTTTCCAGCCCCCAGGATTATGCGTGGAGCAGCCTGAGGTATTATTTCGGTAAACAGGTAAAACAACAACCTCCGTATATGAATATGGACGTGCTTTTGGACCATTTTTCCGGAACCAAGAATGAGAAAGGGAAAAAATACCACATCTGGTGCCTAGTATAGAAAATAGGTTCTATTCCATATAAAAAACCACCGTTTTCATTGTAAAATAGAAGTACCTACCACAGAACTTCCAATTACTAACCCAATTAAGGAGATGAAAACGATGGTTTCCTCATTATTGAACCATATTCAAGGGAAAAATGGAAGTCGATGGGCGGATTTTCTTCGAAAAGTAGGTGCAGAAAATTTATTAATTGTGGCGGTAGATGCAGCGAAATATACCCATAAAGGAATGATTTGTACATTTTATGGAGAGATTCTAGTTCGGCCTTTTGAGTTTGATGCATCGATGTCTGGCTTTCAGAAACTTAAGCATCATATAAAAAATGAGATGGATCAACATAACTTTAAAAAAGTCGTCATGGGTGTGGAAACAACTGGTCACTATTATGAGGATCTGGTACATCATAGTAAAGATGAAGGGTACCAAGTTCGTATTTTGAATGCCGCGACAACGGCCAATGAACGAAAGTCTATTTTGAATGGGTCAAAGACTGATAACCTCGACCTTATGGCTATTGTCCAGTCAATTATATACGGACGGGGTACTTCAAGCGAGTTAGCAACTGGCAAGGTACATGATCTTCAAAAACTTACTCGTGCTCGTCGTGAATTAGTCAAAGGAGAAACAGCAGTAAAAAATCTTATTCGTGTTTATCTTGACTATATCTTTCGGGAATTCCAGGGGAAAAGTGTCTGGAAGGATGGTAAGCATAGAAACGTAAAACCATTTTCACAGTTATTTGGTAAAGCGCCACGTTATATCATGCGACACTGCCTTCACCCGAGCGATATCTTATCCCTTGGAGCAGAAGGGTTACGTGAACTTTCCATTCGCGAGAATTTAAAAATGCGCGATCAATCCATTGAGACTCTTTTGGCATTTGCGAAATACTCCATATCCAAACCAAAAGACGACCTTCAGGTCGAACATTACTTATTAAAACAGCAATTAGATCAGTTGGAGTTATTAGAGAGACAAATTAAGAATTTAGAAAGGCAAATTGAAGACTTGTTTGTACAAACAGAAGGAGCTGTGACGTTAAGTGTTTCAGGAATCGGGGTCGTAACGGGAGCAGAATTATATGCGGAAATGGGCGATATTTCCGATTTCGATCATGCGGGGCAACTTATTAAAATGGCAGGGACAAATCCTATCGTAAAACAATCAGGGGACAGAAGTCCGTCTTATTATGCCGTTTCTAAACAGGGAAGGCGGACTTTCCGAAACATCGTTTACCAGGTAGGGAGAACTCTAGCCAGGAACAATCCCGATATGAAACAGAAATATTTAGCCCTATTAGAACGCGGAAAATACCCCAGACAAGCGTATATAGCGATAGGAAATCGCATGATTCGTTTAGCCTATTCCATGATTAAACACCAAACGTTGTACCGGACAAGTCATGAAGATTACACACTTCAAGATCAGATTAGCAAAAAGCTGCACAGGAAAAACGCCAGCCTATTTTATGAGAAGTTCGTCTTATCGAACGAAGAATTGTCAGCTTAGAAATACTGTAAATTCGAATGATGTAAGCAAGAATACAGAAATACCTTTTGAACCCAAAACGGGGCTTCTCTAGGACGTTAGATCACATTGTACATCGTGCCTGAGGCTTTTGACCTCGAGTGACAGCGTTATGGATCTTGTCCTACAAGTACGAATAATACGTGAAATCTAAGTTTATATTTACTAGGCGGTATCCTCTGTAGGATGAAACGCAAGGTCCTTTCACGTTCTAGAGAAGCCCTATTATAAAGTTTCTGTGGTAGATGAGTCTTTCAAAAAATGGAAATGGAGGGCTTTAGTTAAGGTCGACCTTTTTTCCTTAAAATTAAAGTTTGACTTATTTTCCATTATACGCTGTCACCACCCGAATCAAGTCGATTTTTGTCGAACGAAACCTCAGTACATTTGTGAATACAGATTATAAATCTCGTAATCCAGCAGGTATTCCTCCAGAGTTTTCGGATGAGGGATAGCGGACCAGTATTCCTCCATGGGCTCTTGCGGATTCAGAGCTTGCCGAACCTGCTTTTTTGCCTCATAAAAGTCTTCAAACAGAGGGTATTTTTCTCTGTATCTCTTGAATAGAAAGAGATGGCTGCTGTTCCATTCTGTACCCTCACCCTCAGAAAGGAAAATTTCTGCGAGAAGGCACTTTTCCTTAAAGCTGTACAAATTGTTCAGGAAAATGGCCTGGATGAAAGGCTTCATTGCTAGTTGCTCTGCTTTCTTTTGGTAAGAGGAGGGGAGGAGCTGGTTGTAATAGGACAGACGGTGGCGGTGGCTTAGGCTGGGATTTATATACAGCATACACGTCCTGGTTTCATAGTTCGTTTGTATCCCGGAATGATTGTGTCTTGAACCTGATAGCCATAGCTGGAGTGATTGGATTCTTTTTTCAATAAAGGCCTTCCCCAGAAAATGATCAATAGAGCGAGGATTCATTTTCCACTTACGGATTAATTCATAATAGAGGAGTTCCACGTAGTTTATGTTTTCGTTTCTCTCTACACAATGCTTAAGCATGGACAGCTTTCGTTCTGTTTCCGATTCAAAAGGGCCCACCACATAGCAGAGGAAAGGGGATTTTCTCCGCAGTTGCTTCATCGCCGCTACATAGGAAAAACCGCTAATCACGTTATATTTATGATCCATTCGTTTTTCCACAATTATGTAAGGGTTGACGGCATTCCGCATTTTTGAGGCATATCGAAAAGCTGTTTGACGGTCAGCCTCCTCCATGTAAAAGGCCACCAGTCTATCGTAAGTCAGTTTTACATGTCTCATGAAAAAATCCCCCCGCATGTATTTGTTGTTAGAGTATATGTGGAGGAGATTTTGTCCTATTCAGGTGCCTGTCACCACCCGAATTTTGTCGAATTTCATGTACAGGTTTTTGTTTTATTGATATAATTTTCATATGAAATTAAGGGGAGTAGCTTTAACAGTAATGATCGTCAAAACAGAGTCGACTCTCGGCATTATTGGCGACCTAACCGTTGTTAGCAAGACCTTTGCTTTAGTGCAGGGGTCTCTTTTTTATGCAAATACCAACATGAAATTGTGAGAGGAGAAAGGACATTGGAATCAATCTGGATTGAATACGGATGGACATTACTTGTGCTGATTGGTCTGGAAGGACTGCTATCAGCTGATAATGCGCTTGTATTGGCCGTTATCGCAAAACATTTGCCTGGTGATCAAAAAAACCGGGCCATTAATTATGGCGTTATGTTAGCTTTTATTTTTAGATTTTCGGCTATTTTTGCCATTTCATTTCTTGCTAATGTTTGGCAGGTTCAGGCAATCGGTGCTGCTTACTTGATTTATTTAGGGATGAAGCATGTGCTTGGGTCGAATAAGGAGGACGATGAGAACACAGTACTTTCGAAGGGGTCAGGCTTTTGGCCAACCGTTGCCAAGCTTGGCCTTGCAGACGTGGCTTTTGCCATAGATTCGATTTTAGCAGCGGTTGCCCTTGCCATCGCACTGCCGGAAACGCCACTGCCGGCATTTGGTGGAATGGATGGAGCAAAGTTTGCCATTGTTGTGTTCGCGGGGATTGCAGGACTTATTCTGATAAAATATGCAGCAACATGGTTTGTCAGACTGCTAAACGACCGTCCGGGATTGGAAACTACCGCATACCTTATCGTTGCCTGGGTGGGCGTTAAGCTTGCGGTCATTACATTGGCTCATGAGGATGTCGGAGTATTACCGCACGAGTTTCCTCATGGCATTACCTGGACGGCTGTTTTCTGGTCGGTTTTACTATCCACTGCAATTGGAGGGTGGTTCCTTTCCGGGCGAAAGGAATAGACCGGGTGGTGCCTAGTATAGAAAATAGGTTCTATTCCATATAAAAAACCACCGTTTTCATTGTAAAATAGAAGTACCTACCACAGAACTTCCAATTACTAACCCAATTAAGGAGATGAAAACGATGGTTTCCTCATTATTGAACCATATTCAAGGGAAAAATGGAAGTCGATGGGCGGATTTTCTTCGAAAAGTAGGTGCAGAAAATTTATTAATTGTGGCGGTAGATGCAGCGAAATATACCCATAAAGGAATGATTTGTACATTTTATGGAGAGATTCTAGTTCGGCCTTTTGAGTTTGATGCATCGATGTCTGGCTTTCAGAAACTTAAGCATCATATAAAAAATGAGATGGATCAACATAACTTTAAAAAAGTCGTCATGGGTGTGGAAACAACTGGTCACTATTATGAGGATCTGGTACATCATAGTAAAGATGAAGGGTACCAAGTTCGTATTTTGAATGCCGCGACAACGGCCAATGAACGAAAGTCTATTTTGAATGGGTCAAAGACTGATAACCTCGACCTTATGGCTATTGTCCAGTCAATTATATACGGACGGGGTACTTCAAGCGAGTTAGCAACTGGCAAGGTACATGATCTTCAAAAACTTACTCGTGCTCGTCGTGAATTAGTCAAAGGAGAAACAGCAGTAAAAAATCTTATTCGTGTTTATCTTGACTATATCTTTCGGGAATTCCAGGGGAAAAGTGTCTGGAAGGATGGTAAGCATAGAAACGTAAAACCATTTTCACAGTTATTTGGTAAAGCGCCACGTTATATCATGCGACACTGCCTTCACCCGAGCGATATCTTATCCCTTGGAGCAGAAGGGTTACGTGAACTTTCCATTCGCGAGAATTTAAAAATGCGCGATCAATCCATTGAGACTCTTTTGGCATTTGCGAAATACTCCATATCCAAACCAAAAGACGACCTTCAGGTCGAACATTACTTATTAAAACAGCAATTAGATCAGTTGGAGTTATTAGAGAGACAAATTAAGAATTTAGAAAGGCAAATTGAAGACTTGTTTGTACAAACAGAAGGAGCTGTGACGTTAAGTGTTTCAGGAATCGGGGTCGTAACGGGAGCAGAATTATATGCGGAAATGGGCGATATTTCCGATTTCGATCATGCGGGGCAACTTATTAAAATGGCAGGGACAAATCCTATCGTAAAACAATCAGGGGACAGAAGTCCGTCTTATTATGCCGTTTCTAAACAGGGAAGGCGGACTTTCCGAAACATCGTTTACCAGGTAGGGAGAACTCTAGCCAGGAACAATCCCGATATGAAACAGAAATATTTAGCCCTATTAGAACGCGGAAAATACCCCAGACAAGCGTATATAGCGATAGGAAATCGCATGATTCGTTTAGCCTATTCCATGATTAAACACCAAACGTTGTACCGGACAAGTCATGAAGATTACACACTTCAAGATCAGATTAGCAAAAAGCTGCACAGGAAAAACGCCAGCCTATTTTATGAGAAGTTCGTCTTATCGAACGAAGAATTGTCAGCTTAGAAATACTGTAAATTCGAATGATGTAAGCAAGAATACAGAAATACCTTTTGAACCCAAAACGGGGCTTCTCTAGGACGTTAGATCACATTGTACATCGTGCCTGAGGCTTTTGACCTCGAGTGACAGCGTTATGGATCTTGTCCTACAAGTACGAATAATACGTGAAATCTAAGTTTATATTTACTAGGCGGTATCCTCTGTAGGATGAAACGCAAGGTCCTTTCACGTTCTAGAGAAGCCCTATTATAAAGTTTCTGTGGTAGATGAGTCTTTCAAAAAATGGAAATGGAGGGCTTTAGTTAAGGTCGACCTTTTTTCCTTAAAATTAAAGTTTGACTTATTTTCCATTATACGCTGTCACCACCCGAATTTTGTCGAATGAAACATTTCCCATATATCCACATGGGGTCCTCTATGATACGATTAATAGGGAATATAAGCGGTAGATGCATAGAGGAGTTCTTATGATGAACAGCAGAGATTCGTATTTTTTTGATAGAAAGAGTGCTGAACTGGGGGTTGTGCTAAATAAGGTCCAAAAGCAGGCGGTTTTACATACAAAGGGTCCGCTCCTGCTGCTGGCGTCCCCGGGTTCAGGGAAAACGACAACGATTATTATGAGAATTGGCTATTTAATAGAGATTCAAAAGGCCGATCCTTCCCGCATAAAGGCTGTTACGTTCAGTAAGGCTTCGGCCCATGATATGAAAGAGCGGTTTCAGCAGTTTTTTCCCGATCTTCCTTCTGTTCATTTTTCTACTATACATAGTTTGGCTTTTCAGGTCGTGAGGGAGTATTTTCATCGGCAGGGAATCCGGTATGAGCTCATTGAAGGGCAGGGGGAGCGGAATAAGAAGCAAATTCTGCGGAAAATTTATCAGTCTGTCCACGAGGAGACCATAACGGAGGACCAGCTGGAGGCGCTCACTACTTATATCAGTTATATTAAAAATCGCCTTATCCCTGAGAAAAAGTGGCCGGCCATCGAATGTGATGTGCCGAAAGCCGCAGATATTTTAAAACAGTACGAGGACTTTAAAAAATCCCGCTCTGACCAATTGCTGCTTGATTATGACGATATGCTTACTCTGGCGAATGATGCGCTGAAAACGGACGAGACGCTGCGGAGGAAATACCAGCAGAAATTTGATTATGTACTCACTGATGAAAGTCAGGATACGTCACTGGTTCAGCATGCCATCATTGAGCAGCTTGTGGAGGAGCACAAAAATTTATTTGTCGTTGCCGATGATGATCAGTCGATTTATATGTGGCGGGCGGCCGAGCCTCAATACCTGCTTGATTTTCAAAAAGTGTATCCGGAAGCGAAAATTCTTAAGCTTGAGCAAAATTACCGCTCCAGCCGGGAGATTGTGGATGTCTCGAACAGGTTCATTAAGCGCAACAAAAATCGCTATAAAAAACAGATGTTTACGAACAATCCTTCCCGTGAACAGGTTGAGCTGACTACGCTAGGGGATTATCATGAGCAGCCGCGCTATCTGGTAGATCAAATTTCTCTGCTTGAAAACTTTCGGGATGCAGCGATATTATACCGGAACCATTCGTCCTCGATTCCTTTAATTGATGCGTTTGCCCGGGCCGGAATTCCTTTTTATATGAAGGATCCTGACAACCGGTTTTTCAGCCATTGGATTGTGAAAGATGTCCTGAATTTTATGCGACTCGCTTTTGACGCCAGGCGGACGGATATTTTCGAAAGGGTGTATGGAAAGTTTAACTGGTATTTATCGAAAAACCATATAGAGCAGCTTCATCGAATGCGGAACGGTGAATCGGTGTTTGACAACCTGATTCGTTATACCCGTTTGAAAGATTTTCAGAAGGTGAAGATTCAAAAGGGAAAAGAGATTTTTCGTGAAATGAAGGGGATGGATCCGGGAATGGCAATCCGCTCTATACGTAATGAGCTTGGGTATGAAGATGTCTTGAAGGATATGAGTAAGCGGCTCGGTTTTAATAAGGAAAATCTGTTTGATATGCTGAACACTCTGGAGGACATTGCCAAATCGGTGGACAGTGTGGCGGGGTTCGGGAAACGGATCAAACACCTGGATGCCCTGATGGCTTCCTCAAAGTTTAATAAGGATGAGGATGCCGTAACGTTTTCCACCTTTCATAGTGCGAAGGGGCTGGAATTTCCAAGGGTGTATATGATTGATTTGATGGATGGAGTGATTCCGGCGCAGTCTGATCTGGAAAGTGCAAAGGATGGGGTATACGAACCGCTGGAGGAAGCAGTCCGGCTTTTTTATGTTGGCATGACCCGGGCCGAGCAGCATCTGGAGCTTGTAACCTACCAGCGCAAGTACGGGAAAAAAGGGCGACCGTCACGCTTCTATCATGATGTGGAGCGGATTGTACATCCAGCTAAGGTTA
The DNA here is from genome assembly GCF_010092505.1 of Virgibacillus sp. MSP4-1. Classification (NCBI taxonomy): domain Bacteria; kingdom Bacillati; phylum Bacillota; class Bacilli; order Caryophanales; family Bacillaceae; genus Virgibacillus; species Virgibacillus sp. MSP4-1. The sequence continues at coordinate 2,103,454 of NZ_CP048021.1, read as the reverse complement.
CTAAGGAAGATGAGAAGACAGGGAAGAGGGAAGGCACGACAATCACGACAAGCCAGACTCGCACCAAAAAGAGCAGAATCCCTTATGACCCGAATGCGATAAAAGAGCGGGATGCTTTGCAGGAAGGGATGATGGTCAAGCACCGAGTCTTTGGCCGGGGTGAAATCGTGTCTTGCAGCGAGGAAATTATAGAAATCCGCTTTCCGAAATTTTCAAAACAGTTATCCGTTGAAAAGTGTTTGGAGATGGGACTCTTAGGTGCCTGTCACCACCCGAATTTTGTCGAATAATCATTAATGGGAGGGGTTTTTATGAAATACAGTTATGTTTCGCATCTTTATTGTCCGAAATGCGGGAAGGAGTTTCGTACGAAGGAGCAGCATCAATTGTGCTCGTGCGGTTCGCCGCTTCTGGTAGATTATAATCTGGATGAGTTGCAGAAAAATTTTGCAGCTGAGGATCTGAAAGGACGGCAAAATTCACTATGGAGGTATCATGAGCTTCTTCCTGTTGAAGATTATGAAAATGTGGTGTCCTTAGGGGAAGGAATGACACCGCTTGTATCATTTGCCAATCTTGGGGAGGACATGTCGCTTGAAAATCTCTATATGAAGGATGAAGGACTGATTCCTACGGGGTCCTTTAAAGCGAGAGGGGCAGCTGTCGGTGTATCGAAAGCAAAAGAAATAGGAGTAGAAGAGCTTGCGATGCCAACGAATGGAAATGCCGGGGCTGCATGGTCTTTATACAGTGCGAGGGCCGGACTTCAATCCACCATTGTTATGCCCAAGGATGCTCCCGAAATTACCAGAACAGAAGTGTCCTTAGCCGGATCGAATCTTTATTTAGTGGATGGCCTCATTAGTGACGCCGGAAAAATTGTTGGAAAGGCTGTAAAGGATTATAATTTATACGATGCCTCGACCCTGAAGGAGCCTTACCGGATAGAAGGAAAGAAAACCATGGGGCTGGAAATTGCCGAACAACTCAATTGGAAGCTTCCTGATGTTATCGTATACCCGACAGGTGGTGGAGTAGGCCTGATCGGCATTTATAAGGCTTTGAAAGAATTAAAAACACTGGGCCTGGTGGAAGGTCCATTACCTAGATTGGTAGCGGTTCAGTCAACAGGATGTGCTCCCATTGTGAAAGCCTGGGAGAATGGCGAGCGTGAATCAGAGTTCTGGAATGATTCATCAACCCTTGCCTTTGGTATTAATGTGCCTAAAGCCCTGGGAGATTTTCTTGTGCTGGATGCCCTGTATGATACGGATGGAAGTGCGGTGGCTGTAGATGATCAAGCCATTTTGGACGAACAGGAAAAAATAGCAGGCATGGAAGGAAGCTTCGTATGCCCAGAGGGAGCAGCTACATTTGTCGCTATCCGCAAACTGCGGGAGGAAGGCTGGATTGGGCAAAAGGAGACCGTAGTAGGCTTAAACACAGGAGCCGGCATAAAGTATCCGGACACTGTTCAGGTAGATCCTGAGATGCTGGAGAAGGATGATACACTATAGGCTGGTGCCTGTCACCACCCGATTTTTGTCGAATGCGCATACGGAATAAGAAAGGGGTATGACAATACTGTTGTCATACCCCTTTCTACATCTATCAGGAACGTTTGTCGCCGAATAAAAATCGACAAAGTTCGAGGAATTTCGGGTCGTGACAGGCACCTCACCCATCACCATTCTTCCCTTCATACCGAAGTCCCCAGCCAGTTAAGGCAGCAATCAGCATAATGATGACGAGGAACCAGCCTTGGAATACGAAAGGAAAGACAGCTGTTGGATTCACAACAGGGAGCCATTCATATTGCTCCTGCATCGACTGGATGGTTGACCAGCCCAACAGGACAGGCGCCCCCCAGGGAAAAATGTATCCCAACGCTGAGGTGATAGCGTCCAGCATATTGGCTCTGCGATAACGGTGAATTTTATATCTCGTTCCAAGCTCTCGTACAAAAGGAGCCGCCGCAATTTCAGCCGCCGTATTAATCGTTATGGCACTATTTAACAGGGCAACAATGCTCCACATAGCGATTTCTGCTTTACGGACAGAATTTTTAATCCATTTAATCATCGCGCCTGTAATCACTTCCATCGTACCGCCCAGCTTCAAGAGGTGACTAGCTGCGACGATAAGCAGAATCAAAACGGCCATATTAAAATAGCTGGTAATCCCCGATACTAATGCGCCTTCCACAATCATATCCGATTCAGGATTAAAATTCAGAATTTGAGTCAATGGCTTGATATTCAGAATGGCAATGAGCGCAATAGCAAATACAATTCCCCATGTCAGGGATGTCAGCAAATGGTGTCCACGCAAGGCTAAAAATAGCACGAGGGAAAAGGGAACAAGCATAATCAGTCCATCTGGTGAAATGGACTCGGCCATCGAACCGATAGCGGCCTGGTCGCCTTGCACACCACCGCCTCCGCCAAATATCGCAAATAACAGGAATGTTGGAATCGCAGCGGCAATTGAATATTTAAAACGTGAGCGAACGACTCCGGGAACGTCTGCATCCTGGGTTACGGCTGATACTATGGTCGTGTCGGAAACGGGAGCCAGGTTATCGCCAAACACAGCTCCGGCCAGAATTGCGGCGAACATAAAGAGAGGGTCTGCCCCAACAGCAATCCCAGATGGATACATCAGCGTACTGAAAGCAACCACCGTTCCATATCCCGTTCCCACCGCGGTTGAAAAAGTTGCAGAAAGAAGGAAGGTCATGGCAACGAACAATCCACCACTCAATCCTGTAATGGATCCAACCCATACCAGTCCTTCAACGAGTCCGCCAACCTGTAACACTTGTGCAAACATCCCGGCATAAAACCAGGCAACAATGGCAATGACACCAACCGGCTGTGCCAGTCCATCAAACAATCCCTGAGCGTAATCCTCCCATTTACTCTTAGAAAAGAAAAGTCCCAGGGTCAGCCCCATAATGGCCCCCAGAACAAGTCCAACTTCCGAGGAAAGCTGGAGTACACTAATGGTGATTGCCCATATTACAAAAAACAACAGGGGAATCGCCGCACCAAATGCCCCCAGCCTGAATTCCAATGATTGAACGGTTGCACCCCCCGTAGCCTTATCTATATCATCATCTTTTGGCATATGTAAACCTCCTTTATTGGTGCCTGTCACCACCCGAATTTTGTCGAATGATTTTTGGTCAGTAGTAGTATCTTATCAGGAAATGGGGGTGGGTGTCACTATATGAAATTTGATCTGATAAAGAGCCTGGGCGATTCCCGGCACATTAATTTAAAAGCTTTGTCCATTGTCCCCACAGAGTCAATCAGATAACTATTCCGCTGGTACCTTTAGCTGTGAATGCTAAAAGGTTCTATTTTTGTATTGAATTTTTAGAATAATTAAATTATAATCAACTTAGAAAAACAGAATCTTAATTCCGAATTACGGAATCAATAGCATTGCATTTATAAAAAGGAAGATGATGACCTGGCAGTCCATACATTTCATGAACGGTACACTATAAGGGAGGACATAAGAATGAGAAAGTTAATAAACTCAAGTGATGCTCTAAATTTAATAAAAAATGGAGATACATTACTTGTTGGAGGGTTTGGACTATCAGGAACCCCTTTAACCCTTCTTGATGAAATTGCTGAATCAGATAAAAGGGATTTAACCGTAGTCAGTAATAATTTGGGAGAGGCAGGCAGAGGACTTGGCCAATTACTGCTGGCCGGAAATTTAAACAAAGCCGTCGGATCCTATTTTACTACGAACCGAGATGCAGTGGAGGCCTGGAACAATGGGGAGTTGGAAATTGAATTGGTCCCCCAGGGCACATTGGCCGAAGCGATTCGCTGCGGCGGTGCAGGAATTGGCGGCTTCTATACCAGGACAGCTGTAGGAACAAAAATTGCTGAAGGAAAAGAAGAGAAAATGATTGATGGCGAGAGATATATACTTGAGAAGGCGATCAAAGGAGACGTAGCCATTATCAAATCTTTGAAAGCGGATACACTGGGAAACCTCATCTATGACCACACCGCGAGAAATTTTAACCCACTAATGGCAACAGCAGCCAAGACTGTTATCGCAGAAGTTGATGAAATTGTTGAAGCCGGAGACATGGATCCTCATCAGGTAGTTACCCCTCATTTATTTGTTGATTACGTTGTGGAGACTAAATACGTGAAAAAGGGAGGGGTTTATGTTGAGTCAATCTGATCGAATTAAAATTGCCAAAAGAGTAGTAGAAGAACTTCCGGAAGGTGCCGTTGTCAATCTTGGTGTTGGTATTCCTACCTTAATTCCGGATTATTTGAATGGGAAGAAAGTGTACCTACAATCAGAAAATGGTCTGTTGGGAATCGGTCCAACACCAGATGAAGAGCATGTAAACATGGATTTAATCAGCGCGAGTAAGAAACCGATTACAATGGATACAGGTGCATCGTTATTTGATAGTGCGGATTCCTTTGTCATCATTCGCGGGGGTCACGTAGATGCAGCGGTATTAGGTGCCCTTCAGGTTGATCGTTTTGGAGAGATTGCCAATTGGGCTGTTCCAGGTAAGAGTATATTAGGGGTTGGTGGTGCGATGGATCTTGTGGCAGGGGCGAAAAAAATCATTATCGCTTCTACTCATCAGGCCAAAAACCATCAACCAAAATTAGTAGAAAAGCTAACCTTCCCAAGCAGTGGAGTCAGGAAGGCAGAAATGCTGGTTACAGAGCATGCGGTTTTTAGATTTACAGATGATGGCCCGGTGCTGGTTGAAAAATTATCAGATCTATCGATGTCTGAGCTTCGGGATATTACAGGTACTGAATTTAAAGAGAAAATTAAACTGTGAAGGAGGACATAACATGAAAAAACGGATGTGGTTATTGGCAGCTACTATTTTTATGGCAGGAATTTTAATAGGTTGTTCCTCACAATCTGGAGGTTCGAATAATAACGGAGAAGGGGCCAGTGCTTCTGGTGGAGCCCCAAGTGAAATCACATTTGGTGCAGCTACCCAAGGGGGCTTCTGGTATACATTATCAGGTGCCATGTCAGATAAAATGAATAATCTATTTCCAGACTCATCTACAACCATTGTAGAAGGAGGGTCTATATCTAATCTGCTTGGTTTAGGGCAGGATAAATTTCATATTGCTTTTAGTAACGGGCAGACCGTACCAGAAGCACTGAATGGAGAGAAAGCATTTGAAGAACCGATAACAAACGTAAGCACGGTTGCTACACTGTACCCAAATGTTTTTCATATTGCCGTTCGTGCTGACTCAGATATACATTCTGTTGAAGATTTAGCGGGGAAAACGGTTAGTCCAGGTATTAAAGGCTACAGCGGTGAACTTGCCTTTCAGGAGATCCTTAAATTGAATGATATGAGCTATGATGACCTCGAAGGTATTGAATATGTAGGAACCTCTGATGGAGCAGATTTACTCAGGGATGGGCACATCGATGCTATTACAGGAATGCTGTCAGCACCTGTTGCCGTATATCAGGAATTAGATACCACATTAGGGCTTCGTTTTATCCCACTTAAAAAAGAGACTGTTGAAGCCCTTCATGCCCAAAATGAAGGTTATCTTAAACATACCATCCCTGCTGGTACGTATCCAAACCAGTCAGAAGATGTCCTGACCACAGCCGGATATACGGTACTGTTAGCTAACAATAATCTGATGAATGAAGATACGGTTTATGAGTTAACAAAAATGATCATTGAAGAAAGAGATTCCTGGGAAGATATCTCTAAAGTAATGAGTGACTTTAACGCCGAGTATTCGGTGAAAAATAGTGTTGGAGAATTACACCCTGGTGCAGAAAAATATTATAAGGAGATAGGAGCATTAGAATAGCCCGTTCAATGCTCCTCTCATGAGGAGGGATGATATGGCAGGAAACCATGTTGACCTGGATGATATTCAGCAGAACCAGGCGGAAGTGACCCATGAAAAATTGCGTGCGTTGAAAGGGTTTGCAGGCATACTAATATCTATCATAGCTATTGCCATGTCTATTTTCCATTTGTATACAGGGTTGTTTGGCGTATTTGAGTCCATCCTTCAGCGTTCTGCACATTTGGGTTTTGCCTTAGTGCTGGTATTTGCCATCTATCGACCAACAAAAAAAGCAGGTAAAGAGAAGGTGCATGGGTACGATTGGTTATTAATGATTTTATCCATCGTCTCTTATTCATATTTTGTCTTTAATGCTCAGGAGATTCAATCTCGTATGAGCTATATTGAGCAATTAACAAGTTTAGAAATTGTTCTTGGTTTTATTGCGATGTTTACGTTAATGGAAGCTACCAGAAGAGTAATAGGGAAGACGCTTGTTGTGCTGGTGTTTATCTTTCTGGCCTACGGATTCTTTGGCCATTTTATTACAGGAGCATTAGGACATCGGGAATTTACACCCATGTGGATTATGGATCATTTATTTTACACAACAAATGGTGTGTTTGGAACAGCACTGGGCGTATCGGCAACCTTTATATTCCTTTTTGTTTTATTTGGAAAGTTTCTGGAAGTTTCAGGTGCCGGAAATTTCTTTATCAATCTGTCTGTCTCAGCCATGGGACAGTATCGGGGAGGCCCGGCTAAAACGGCCATTGTTGGAAGCTCCATTCTTGGTACCATTTCAGGAAGTGCTGTTGCGAATACAGCCACAACCGGTGCATTTACAATTCCGCTGATGAAAAAAACAGGCTATAGAAATTACTTTGCGGCTGCGGTCGAAGCTGTGTCATCTGCCGGCGGCCAAATTATGCCGCCGATTATGGGAGCCTCAGCATTTATTATTGCTGCGTATTTAGGAGTTCCGTATATGGAATTGGCTGTTGCCGCCATTATTCCAGCTGTTCTTTATTATCTATCCCTGTTTTTGCAAGTAGATTTGCGTGCAAGACGGAATAGAATGGTAGGTATTAAAAAAGAAGAACTGCCTGGGACCTGGGGAATTTTTAAGAAAGGGTTCCACTTCCTGATTCCTCTAATTGTCATAGTCGTTATGCTTGTGGGTGGAAGTTCACCTATGAAAGCAGGGCTTTATGCGATTATAAGCACGATTTTAGTAGCAGCTATTCAGGTGTCTACCAGACTTTCATGGAGGCAGATTGTGAAAGCTTTAGACCTTGGAGCAAAGGCGTCACTGGAAACTGTGATCGCATGTGCCGCGGCGGGATTAATCATAGGCATGATAGGTTTGACGGGAATTGGACTGAAATTCAGCAGTCTGATTATTGAATTATCTGGTGGTATCTTACTGATTGCGCTTATATTTACGATGGTGGCAAGTATCATTCTTGGCATGGGGTTACCGACCGTTGCGGCGTATATTGTTCAGGTACCTTTAACCATTCCCGCATTAATTGAGCTCGGTGTAGCGCCGATTGCTGCTCATTTATTTGTCTTTTACTTTGCATCATTGTCAGCCATTACACCACCAGTAGCCCTTGCCGCATTTACCGGAGCGGGGATTGCAGGATCCGAACCGATGAAAACAGGGATGACTGCTGTTCGATTAGGCATTACAGCATATATTGTCCCTTACCTGTTTGTATATGGAGAACAGCTTCTGTTAATCGGATCTGCATCTCAGATTATTCTATCAGTTATTACAGCAATTATTGGTGTGATTGGCATTGCCTGCGCTGCTGAAGGATGGGTCCTTCGACACGCATTTTGGTATGAAAGAATGCTTTTATTTGCTGGAGCTATCGGAATGACGATCCCGGGAATTTACTCGGATATGATAGGTGTGATCGTTCTGGTAAGCATCTATGTTCTTCAAAAAACATTTAGAAAAGATTTACTAACTGATCATTCAGGTATTACAAAGGAGATGTCGTCATGAATCAGTCCGCTGTTATTGGTGCAGGAGTGATGGGAAAGGGGATTGCTTATGCATTTGCCATTTCCGGATATGAGGTTTATGTGAATGATGTTAAAGAAGAAGCTCTTGAAAAAGCTAAGAGTGACATTGAGTCTCTGCTTAAAAAGAGCTGTGATAAAGGATTTTTAACAAGTGAAGTTTATCAAACGGCGCTTGAGAATCTGCATTTTGAAACCGATCTGACAAAGGCGGCCGAAAACGCTGATGTCGTTGTAGAGGCTGTCCTTGAAAAAATAGGTTTAAAGATTTCTATTTTTCAGCAGCTTGATGAAATCTGTAAGCCGGAAGCGATTCTTGCCACGAATACCTCAACGATGAGTCCGACTGAGATTGGGGCACAAACCTCCCGTCCGGATAAAGTTGTGGCGATGCATTTTTTCAATCCTGTACACAAAATGAAATTGATTGAAGTGATACGTGGTCTGGATACATCAGATGAGACGGTGAATCAGGTCAGAACGATTGCCAATCAGCTTCAAAAAGAGATGGTTGAAGTGAATGAATTCCCTGGATTTGTGACCTCCCGGATGAATGGTTTGATCGGGAATGAAGCCATGAATCTGTTTATGGAGGGGGTTGCAAGTGCAGAGGATATAGATAAAGCGATGAAACTAGGGTTAAATCACCCAATGGGTCCGCTTGAACTGGCGGATTTAGTAGGCCTGGATTCCCGTCTTCGCAATATGGAATATCTCCATCAGACATTGGGTGAAAAATACCGTCCATCACCCATTCTAACCAAATATGTGAAGGCAGGTCGGCTTGGGAAAAAATCAGGGAAAGGGTTTTATAACTATTCTTAAAAGAAGGGTGATATCATGAATTCATTTCAAAATGTTGATATCCAAACAGAGAAAGGTATTTTTTGGATAACCCTTAATCGTCCGGACGTGCGAAACGCTTTAGATGCAGCCATGCTTGAAGAAATTGATCAGGCCTTGGATATAGCAGAAAAAAGTCAGGACACAAAGGTAATCATCATTCAAAGTGCAGGGGAAAAGTCGTTTGCTGCGGGTGCAGATATTAAGCAACTACATGAAAAAGAACCCCTCGAAGCGATTGTGCCCGGTATGCAGTCTCTCTATTCTAAAATTGAACAATCAACAAAGGCCACCATCGCCGTTGTTCAGGGGTATGCCCTGGGAGGCGGGTGTGAATTAGCCATGGCATGTGATATTCGTATGGCGGGCCACAGAGCGAAATTCGGCTTACCTGAGCTCAATTTAGGGATTATACCGGGAGCCGGCGGTACTCAGCGCATGGCACGGATCATTGGCAAAGGGCGTGCCCTGGATATGATTTTAACGGGAAAAATGATAGAAGGAAAAGAGGCCGAACGAATCGGGTTAGCCAGCTATTATGTAGCTGAAGAAGACAGCCTGACTGAAAAAGCTCAGGAAGTGGCAACAGAAATTTTAAAGAAAGGACCTGTCGCTATCCATTTAGCTAAAATGGCCGTCCACAAAGGATTTGATATCGATGAGAGTACGGCCATGTGGATGGAAAAATTATCGCAGGCGGTTGTGTTTGGAACAGAGGATAAACAGGAAGGAACGAAGGCCTTTATTGAAAAACGGCCGGCAACATTCCAAAACAAATAGGAAAAGGGGCTATCAATTATGGATTTTACTTTCTCAGAAGACATCGAGTTTTTACGTGAAAATGTGCGAAAATTTGTAAAAGAAGAAGTGGAACCGGTGGCAATGGAAATTGAAGAAAACAATGAAATCCCGAAAAAAATCATTGAACAGTCCAAAGAAATGGGTCTATTCAGTTTAAGTATCCCTGAAGAGTATGGGGGACTGGGCCTTGGCATGGTCGATAAATGTGCCGTATTTGAGGAACTGGGCAAAACTCATAACGGTTTTACAACTTTAATAGGGGCCCATACCGGAATCGGGACAGTGGGTATTGTCGAGTTTGGAACAGAGGAGCAAAAACAGAAATACTTACCGAAGATGGCCACAGGTGAATGGATTGGTGCGTTTGCTTTAACGGAACCATCCGCGGGCTCAAATGCCGCCAATTTAAAGACAACTGCTGTAAAAAAAGGGGATAAATATATCATTAACGGATCGAAGCATTATATCACCAATGCAGTTGATGCGAATGTTTTTACCGTAATGGCTGTTACGGATCCTGACAAGGGTGCTAAAGGAATTACGTCTTTCATTGTTGAGAAGGATTTTCCCGGATTTTCTTTAGGAAGTGTAGAAGAAAAAATGGGGCTTAGAGGCTCTCACTCTGCGGAATTATTTTTTGAAGACATGGAGGTTCCGGCTGAAAATGTACTGGGTGAAGAAGGGCAGGGCTATGTAAATGCGTTAAAGGTACTTGCCAATGGTCGTGCAGGTCTAGCCGCACGTAACCTGGGCTCCTGTGAAAAATTACTGGAGCATTGCCTGAGCTATGCAAATGAGCGGGAGCAGTTCGGCAAACCTATTTTGGAGATCCAGACCATCCAGAATATGCTGGCGGATATTAGTATGCAGATTGAAACATTAAAATCCTTGACGTTCCGGGTGGCATGGATGACCGATCAAAAACAGCGTGTGGTCAAAGAAGCGGCGATTGCTAAATTATATGGATCAGAAGTCTATAACAAAGTAGCTGACCTCGCTGTCCAAATTCATGGCGGGATTGGATACATGAAGGATTATCCAATTGAACGCTACTATCGTGATGCCCGGATTACCAAAATCTATGAAGGTACATCTGAAATTCAACGAAACATCATTGCCGGGGAGTTAATTCGCGAATTAAAGAGAAGGGAAGGATAATATGAAACTAAATGAATCCTATATTATCGGTTCTGTTCGTACTGCAGTAGGGAAAATGGGAGGTTCATTAAAGGATGTGACGGCTGATTACCTGGGGGAAAAAGTGATTGGAGAAGTTCTTCATCGATATGGAGCAAACGTTGAAGTAGATGAAGTGATTCTGGGTCAGGCGAAGCAAAGTCAGGATCAGGCAAACCTCGGTAGACTGGCCGCATTGCGGGCAGGCTTACCAGTAAGTGTGTCCGGTTATACGGTCCACCGGCAATGTGGATCCGGATTGCAGGCTATAAATAATGCAGATATGCAACTTAAGCTTGGGTTGTCTGATGTCGTGGTTGCAGGTGGAGCAGAAAGCATGAGTACCGCTCCCTTTTACTTGCGGAATGCCCGGTATGGATATAAAGCTGGCAATGGGATGTTAGTGGATCCGAATACAGAAAGTCAGCCGTGCTCCCAGCCAAGAGAAGAGTATGGGGAGCTGACGATGGGCCTGACAGCGGAAAATCTGGCCGAAAAATATCAAATCTCCAGAGAAGAGCAGGATGAATTTGCGCAGCGAAGCCAGGAGCTTGCAGACGCTGCCATTAACAATGGTCGGTTTAAAGATGAAATTGTCCCTTTTGAAGTGAAAGAACGGAAAAATACGTTTACATTTGATACAGATGAACATCCCAGGCTGACATCACTGGAAAAATTAGCGAAACTGCCCGCCGTATTTAAAGATGGAGGCAGCGTAACACCAGGAAATGCCAGTGGCCGAAATGACGGCGCCTCAGCCTTGTTAATGATGAACAAGGAAAAAGTGGAGGAGTATGGAATCAAGCCTCAGGCGAGAATTATTGCCCAGGCGACCAGTGGTGTATCACCGGACATCATGGGAATTGGACCTGTTGAGTCTACCGCAAAGGCATTAAAGCAGGCGAATTTATCTATGGAAGATATTGGGCTGATCGAATTAAATGAAGCATTTGCTGCTCAGTCCATTGCGGTGATCCGTGAAGCAAACATGGATCTGAACAAAGTAAATGTCAATGGAGGTGCCATAGCCCTTGGTCATCCGATTGGTGCCACCGGGGCGATTATTACGACAAAGCTTCTGCATGAAATGGAACGAAGAGGTGAAAAGTACGGGCTGGTTACCCTGTGTATTGGTGGAGGACAGGGGATTTCAACAATCATAGAATATTTACAGTAAACGGAAGTGACTGGCAACCTGTAGTTGCCAGTCTTCACGATTATTAGGGAAAACGATGGAAGACAGGGAATGATAGACAGACGATTGGTTAAATGGCTATACGTAAAAAATCATGGTTTATGGAGGTTGCAATGAAGGAGAAAAGAATCGCTTTAATACCTGGAGATGGCATAGGTCCTGAGGTTGTAGCTGAGGGAGTGAAAGTTTTACAAGCAATAGAGAGGATGGACAAACGCCTTTCATTTACTTTTGAGGAATTTCCATGGGGCTGTGAGTACTATCTGCAAAATGGAAAAATGATCGATGAAGATGGTTTATCACAATTAGAATCATTTGATGCGATTTATTTAGGAGCGGTTGGTTATCCAGGTGTTCCAGACCATATATCCTTACGTGATTTACTGTTGAAAATTCGTAAAGGGTTTGATCAGTATGTTAATTTACGTCCTGTCAAACTATTGAATGAACGTTTATCTCCTTTAAAAGGGAAAACGGCCAAGGATATCGATCTATTGGTCATACGCGAAAATAGTGAGGGAGAGTACGCTGGTGAAGGCAATTGGCTTTTTAAGGGTGAGCCTGAGGAAGTCGTATTACAGACAGGAGTTTTTTCCCGAAAAGGAACGGAGCGAATTATTCGTTACGCGTTTGAAGAAGCCAGGCGTCAGGGAAAGTCTCTCACAAGTGTAAGCAAAGCGAATGCTCTCAATTATTCCATGGTCTTCTGGGATGAAGTTTTTGAAGAGGTGAAACAGGATTACCCGGACGTTGAAACAGCCTCATACTTAGTGGATGCAGCCAGTATGTTTCTGGTTACGAATCCTGAGCGTTTTGAGATTGTGGTCACATCGAATTTGTTTGGGGATATCCTGACAGATCTTGGTGCAGCGATTTCAGGTGGTCTGGGGCTTGCTACCGGAGCTAACATTAATCCCGAGCATACTTATCCATCCATGTTTGAACCCGTGCATGGGTCAGCACCTGATATTGCCGGTCAGGGGCTAGCTAATCCTTTGGCTGCCATCTGGTCTGTGGCCCAAATGATGGACCATTTTGGTGAAGAGGAATGGGGAAGAAAAATCATTTCAACGATTCAACAAGTGATTGATGAAGGAGAAGAATTAACCCCGGACTTTGGAGGGAAAGCAGCAACAGCTGAGGTTGGAGACCGGTTTGTTAAGCTCTTAACGGCTTATTAATACAGCGGGCACTGTAGGTGAACAACTACGTATTTTTTAGGGAATAATGGGGAAAGCTGGTTTGATTATGTTTCGTTTTTTGATGATTATTAGTATAAGCGGCCTATATCTTTTCACTCAATTGCTAAATTACGATACAATGAATCTAGTCTTACAGGTTCTTTGTATTTTTGTTTTCTTAATGGTTTATAAAAAATTAAATCCCAAGAGAAAAGTTTTAACAGGAAGTCTATTTTTTCTGGGAATTCTGATTCATTTTTTCCAAGGCTATACAGGCTTGAATCTGTTTAATGGAATCACTCAAAATCTTGCACTATTATCTATTATTATTCTAGCTCCTTTATTATCTATACCTTTGAGACAGGAAGGTATTATTGATGGAGTTGTGACTATGTTTGAAAAAAGAAACGATGATGAGCAAAAAACCTTTTATGGAACAAGCGGTTTTATGCTTAGTCTCGCTCCTATTTTGAATATGGGGGCATTACGGATCGTTCATGGGTTTCTGAAGGATATAAACATTCAGCCTAAAATGCTTTCACAGGCTTATTATAGTGGATTTACCCCTTCGATTATCTGGTCACCCTTTTTCGCTTCGGTCGGCATTGTTCTGTTTACCATGGAGATGTCCTACTTGAACTATATGCCCATTGGAATGACATTTGCAGTTATACAAATCCTGATTGGTTTTTTTATCCTGCGCCCGCGGAAAAGTGACGATGATATTCCGGAACAAGTTTCCCTGAAAGAAGACAATCAAAACAAAAATCTGGTTCTCCTGCTAATTTTCGTTGTTAGTCTCCTCATATTATTAGTTCTACAGGAAGCAATCATTGACCAGCCAATGTTAACTCTCGTTTGTATGAACTGTATGATTATTCCTGTTGTATGGGCCGTCATACGACAAAAGCAGGGGAGAATGAAAGAGGTATTTCTTCCATATAAAAAGCAAGTAGCAAATGGAATAAACATGGAAATTGCGATTTTTTTAAGTGCAGGTCTGTTTGGAAATGCGTTGGTGAACACAAGAATTGTTGATGTAGTTGGAGCGATTCTGGTCTGGTCGTCACAAATCTCTATATTCCTTTTATTTTTACTGATTCTTTTATTAGTGACTATTATGGCGTTATTTGGCATGCACCAGATCATCGTTGTGCCTATCATATTAACACTACTATTATCAACAGATATTCAGGTCAGTGCGATGGCCATTGCTTTTATGTGTACGTTTGCGTGGATGTTATCATCTGCCATCAGTCCATTAAACGCACTGAACATCATTATAAGTAGCTGTGTCAGAAAAGACGGCTGGACGGTTGCGTATCGATGGAATGGAAAGTATTTCTTTGCGGTTACTCTATGTGCTTTTATCTATGTGTATATTATAAACGTTATCTAGCATAACAAAATGAAATAAATAGGGTGAATGGCTTATGAGTCGAAGTTTATTAAAGGCTGTAAATTTATTAGACTGCTTTAAAAACAAATCGGAAATGACGTTATATGAATTAGTAGAGGAATCAGGACTTCCCAAGACTACCGTATTCAGGCTTGTTACCTCACTGGAGGAAGCAGGATTATTAGTGAAGGTGAAAAGGTCCAGTCACGATGTCAGGTATCGACTCGGCTTAAAACTATTGGAGTTGGGAAAGCGTGTCAGTGATCAGCTGGAATATCGAAAAATAGCCCTTCCTTATATGAGAAAGTTAAATTCAAAGTTAAATGAACTGGTACAAATGGCAGTTATAGAGGGGGATGAGGCTGTTTATGTAGAAAAGCTGGATAGCACGAAACCTGTACGGCTTGTCATCCATGTTGGTGGCCGTTCTCCTCTGTATGCGGGTTCAGCTCCTAAATTACTGCTTGCCTATATGAATGATGAGGATCGTGAGGATTATCTGCAGAATATAACGCTTGAAAAGATGACGGAAAATACCATCGATAAGATAGAGCAATTAAAACAGGAATTGGATGTCATTAAACAACGGGGGTATTCCATCAGTAAAGCCGAACATTACCGGGATACCATGGGCTTCTCTTATCCAATCAAAGATTTTAACGGTGAAACAATCGCAGCATTAGGGGTTAGTATTCCCACTAACGATTACTCAGAAGAACGTGAGGAAATCATACTAGAAGAAACTCAAAAAACAGCAGCAGAGATTTCCAGAGAACTGGGGTATAGAGGTTAGAGTGGATTATATTAAGAGTGAAAAAAGCTCCGGCGTTATTTGCCGGAGCCTTTTTATTTAGAAGGTGCCTGTCACCACCCGAATTTTGTCGGATGATCATACCTGATTATCTAGCCCAATTATAGGTTTTTACTAGTCTTATAGTACAAAGGAAGGGGGTTGCACCTATAAAATGATCAAAAAGTGGGTAATTTTACTTGTTTTTGTCGACATTTCTAGTATTATAGGGGTGAGGAATAAATGATAGCTAAAATATGACTACTATAAATGTAAGGCTTTCGGACTACGGACGAATGTCAATCTTTGAGGAAAACGAAGCTGAAGTAACGGACGATTGAAATCGTTTGTTTCATATAATAATCAGGCGGGAATACGAACGAATAGGATGAACACCTAGATGAAACAATGCGCTGGACGCTCAAACTCTCATTTATTGACGTTTCACTTTACGTGATAGGAGTGGAAAAATGGCTGATTTTAATGATAAGTTGTTGGAATTAATTCAAGAGAAACGCCAATGGATGATTCAGACCGCGAAAGAAAAAGGGATGAACCATCAGGATACCATCGATGCCAGTCAGGCCCTGGATTATTATCTTAACCTTCATCATCGACATATGAGCCAAAATGAAAAAATAAGTGAGCAAACAGGCAAAGGTAAGGAGCGTCTGGAAAAGGAAGCTCTTTAATTTCTCGATAGGTTTCTTTTTTAGGGGTGTTTCATAAACTATATAGCTATACAAATTGATCAACCAGCTCTATCCTATTAAAAGGAAGGGGCTGGTTGATTTTTTAATCACGCGTTAGAGCCAATACTCCTCCATAAAACAATGACATCAATAGTGAGTATGATCCATAACCAAGGTCAAAAAGCACATTACCTCCAAATAAAGGCACAATAAATATCAGGTAAAACGGATGCTGTACGGATGCTATGACATCTAAAATACCATGACCAATCATAACGTGTTCAAAAGCTGTGATGCTAACTACAATTATCCCGGATATTCCCCCGAAAATTAAAAAAGTCCTGAAAAAACGACTGCTTTTTTTAGAGTACATTACCAATAAGACCATAAATACTATAGTTACAAGGATGTTAAACATCCCGAGCTCTATATCTGGATGTTTTAATGCAGGCAAAAAGTTAACTTAAAACGCCAATAAATAGGTACCTATTAGCAAAATCAAGAGTTTATAATGCATAGTAACTCCCACTTTCCCACTTAAATTTAGAAATTTACTTATCTGCTTCCATAAACGTTAAATACTTTTTATATATTACCATAATTTTCAATATATTTCCTCTTCAACATGACAAGAAGATATTCACAGTCCCTTCTAAAATTGCTTCAGTTAAAGCAAAAAAATTACGTCACGCCCGTAAAATTAGTCAGTAAACCATTAAAAATCGGAATAATAGAAAACACGTGAATTGATTTATAAACTTACGTGCAAAATTGTGCTATTGCTTTTGCGTTCATTCTAAATGGGCCTCGTTAGAATGTATCCTCTAATTTGCTCTACTTCCGCCGTCCTGCTGCTTTACATTTCCTCAGAAGACTACTTGTACCAATCGTCACGATATTGTCGAATGATTTTGAACATTTTGTGTTAATCTATGTGAAACTATTCACAAACATGCGTGCATGATTTAAAGTAAAGGATGTAAGGACATTCATTCATAACTGCGGGATGCTCACTCAAATCCCTGCGGACAAAAGGAGATGTTGATCCATGAAAGCAGCTGTATGGTATGGAAGAAAAGATATTCGCGTCGAGGAAAGGGAAGAAAGGCCTCTAAGAGATCATGATGTAAAAGTTCGTGTAGCCTGGGCTGGTATTTGTGGCAGTGATTTACATGAGTATGAGGAAGGTCCAGTTTTCGTCCCCGCTGAAAATCCTGATCCCTTAACAGGAGATACAGCCCCATTTGCTTTTGGACATGAATTTGCCGGAATTGTGGAAGAGGTTGGCTCACATGTCACTCGTTTTAAAAAAGGAGACCGAGTTGCCATAAACCCAACCTTGACCTTTGGAAATAAACCTGAAGATGTTGATCCTTATGATGGTTTTAGTTTTATCGGCTTAAACACTGATGGAGGTTTTGCCAAATTTGCCAACATCCCTGAAGCTAATGTTTACGCCTTGCCCGAACCACTGACTCTGCAGGATGGAGCATTGGTAGAGCCTACAGCCGTTGCGGTACAGGCGGTGAAGGAGGGCGGCCTGTTATTCGGCGACTCGGTTGCGATTTTTGGAGCCGGCCCCATAGGTTTGCTCACGATAATTGCGGCTAAAGCGGCTGGTGCAACCAATATTATCGCTCTTGATTTATCCGAAACACGGCTGCAAAAAGCGAAGGAAATGGGAGCGACACATGTGATCAATTCAGGTGAAACCAATCCGGTAAAAGCGATATTCGATATTGTGCCGGACGGAGTGGATGTATCCTTTGAGGTTGCAGGTGTAGCACCAACCTTTGAACAGTCCATTGCAGCAACAAAACCACGGGGAACCATGGTCATTGTATCCATTTTCGCCAGACCTATTGAATGGAATCCGTTCCAGTTAACCACAAAAGGGGTCAACATTACGTCATCGATTGCCTACACACCAACAAGTTTCCAGCAGACGATTGACTTGATGGCAACCGGACAATTGAAGCCCCAGGATATTATAACCGACCATATCCAGCTTGATAACATTGTCGACAAAGGCTTCGAAACCTTATCCAATGACAAAACCCAAGCCAAAATTTTGGTTGAATTAAGCGGCGAAAACTAGGGACTGTCCCGCTCCGCTTTAAAGCGCTAAAGCATTATCAATCGGTCCGGTTCCATCATGTTCCCGTAGTAACTGGCCGTAATGCTCCCGCTTCAAGTTTTGAGAGTAACCCACCAAAACTAAGTGGGGCTAAACGGCCAGTAAATAGCTGAAAACTGAACCTTCCATCAATGGGGATGAAGAACCTCCCATGGATGGAAGTTTCACTTGATGTAGCCTGGATTTTCCCCTGCAGACAAATTGAAGGTACTGTTCCTGAGCGAAAAGAGCCTCACTCTGCGTCCCTACAGTTGTAATCAGCTCCTGCAGTTGATAAAATATGGTGAAACTATGGAACGTGGAGGAAACAAAATGCCAAATGAAAAAATGAGAAGTAAATTAATTGAAGTGATTGATAACCAGCTATCTATGGATGAACCCAAATGCGCGAAGGTTAATCTGGATCGATTAATCAACTCCGGTTATACAGAGCAGGTTGCGAAAGAAAAAATAGCCACTGTATTAGTGGAGGAAATGTACGATGTCATGAAGCAGCAAACCCCATTTAACGAAACCCGCTATTGCAAAAAGCTTGGGGAACTGCAGTAGTTAAGGTGCCTGTCACCACCCGAAAAATCTTGTTTCACAGAATGTTTCACAAGCGAGCGTAAAGGGGCGTTGCCATTTGATAGAGGTCTACACAGACGGTGCAGCAAGAGGTAATCCAGGGCCTGCTGGAGTTGGAATTTACATAAAAGCCCAAGGGGAAAAGTATGAATATTCCTTTTCCCTCGATACCAAACTCTCCAATCATGAAGCAGAGTTTATCGCTGTGATTAAAGCACTGGAAATCTGCAGGGAGCAATTTCCCGATGAAATTTTATCCTTTCGATCCGATTCCAAAATCGTCGTGGATGTCATTGAAGCGGATTTCACGAAAAACAAGGCCTTTCAGCCATTGTTAAATGAAATCAGAGAAAAATCGGATCCTTTCCCTTTCTTTTTCATCAAATGGATTCCGGAAAAGCAAAATAAGCACGCAGATGAACTGGCACGAAAGGCGGTTTGGGATGGTGCCTGTCACCGCCCGAATTCTGTCGAATAGTCGTTACGTTATAGTGTGAGGGTTCATCCTATTTTTCGTATCCAGAATTCGGTATGATAAAATGATAAAATGGCATTACAGAAACGGAAATAAGGAGGTCCAATCATGAAAATCGCTTTTATCTCAGACATCCACGGAAACGCAACGGCATTAGAGGCTGTTTTAGAGGATATTCAATCCAAAAAGGCAGATCAAATTGTGGTTCTTGGTGACCTTTGCTACCGCGGCCCTGAGCCTGAACGTTCACTGGAGCTCATTCAATCGCTGAATACTACAGTTGTGAAGGGCAATGCGGATGAGTGGGTCACCCGTGGCATCCACGATGGAGAGGTACCTGACCAGGCGCTGGATATGATGAGGACGGAGCAGAAATGGACCGCGGAAAGGCTCTCGGATGAAGATATTGATTATCTAAAGGGCTTACCTGCAGAGGCTACCATCGATTTAACCGACCAGCTAAAAATTCATGCCTTCCACGCCACCCCTAACAGTCTTTTTGACATCGTAAAGCCTACTGAAGATGATGAGACAGTGGAAAGCAAACTTATGAAGGAAGCATCCGCCGACCTGTATCTTTATGGCCATATTCATCTTCCCTATGTCCGCTACATAAACGGCAAGACGGTTGCCAATCTGGGAAGTGTGGGTCTTCCGTTCGATGGCATGAACCATGCATCCTATCTGATTGCTGAAGGAGAGGGAGAGCATTTTAATGTCAGTATTCAGCGAGTAAAATATGATACAAGTCAAGTGATTCGGAAGGCAGAAGAAGTCGATTACCCTAATCCTGATTTTATAAAACAGGTACTTGGCTAATAGAAGGCACGAATCTCTTCCTGTACTTGCCAAGCATTTACTCAGGCGTATCTATAGATCATAGGTACGCCTTTCCTTTGGACAGCAGCAAAATTAAATATAATTCGACAAAATTCGGGCGGTGACAGGCACCATAAATATATCCTTCACATCGGGGAAATACTAACCAAATACCCCATGATAAAGGAGGATGAATGATGCTTGAATCCCTGGGTCTATTGGCAACCATTTCGAGTTTGAAGTTTATTCGGAAAAAGATTGTACCCTCAACCTCTAAGAGAGAGCTCCGCAAAAATCGAAACCAGCTTTTAAATGGATAAAAAAGGGGATGGAAGGTCAACTATTGAATGTATTAGAGAAGGTATAAATTTTGCTTAAAACATAAAGGAGAAACCACAATGGATGAACGTTTAGATGTATTGGATGACGACCTGCAAGTGATTGGTCAGGAATATCGAAAGGCCGTTCATGAACAGGAATGGCTGCATGCGGCCTTTCAATGCTGGTTATATATGTATCGGAATGGCATCCCCTATTTGTTCTTTCAAGTCAGAAATGCTCGCGTGAATTATCCCAATTTACTTGATATTACAGTTGGCGGACATTTAAAAGCCGGAGAGGGACCTGAAGAAGGATCAAGGGAAATGAAGGAAGAAGTCGGGCTGGAGGTACCATTTGCTGAGTTAACGCCCCTGGGAATCATTCGTGATACTCTTCAGCAGCCAAATGGAAAACAGGACCGGGAATGCTGCTATGTTTATGCTTATCATTATAAGAGGGATATCACAGAACTGAGGATAAATCCAGATGAAGTAGCAGGGATTGTCTGTCTGCCAATGGACGATTTTAAGCAGATATTGGAGAGGAATGATCACCATTATCGAACAGAAGCCCTGACTTATCAGGGAAATCAGATCAGGACCCAATCCCTCAATCTGACAATAAAAGATTTTGTTCCACACACCGAGGCTTATTATGAATTTGTCCTGGATCACCTTTCTCAACTGCACAACGCAAAGTAAGCCGGTTGCCTATAAAGCAGATGAATAATTAGAAGTGTAAAGGGAAAGCTAACCAGTGCAGGCGTGTAAGGGAAGTGGAGCCAATGAAACTAAAATGAATGATGGCAGCTCTGCAATACATAGGACCTTTACATGTGAAAAGCAGATAGGCCAGGGGATGCTGCCCCCTGGCCTAATTCAGTATGACTTTTCACTTTTTCAATATAAAAATTCCATGCTGCCATTCTTCTTCGGTAATCGCTGAACACGAGTGCTTTTTCAGATAGGAGCTGATTTTTTCATAAAGCTCGCCTGTTTTCACATTTCCCAGGCATTTTCTGAAATAATCCCCTGTAAATCCTTCCACAAAATCTAAAACCTGCGCCGGCGTTTCCTCTACTAAGTCCTCGTTTTGTAAGTCGGCTGAAATAATGGTGAAGCCAATCTCATTAAATAGCTTCTGAAGATCATCCCAGGCCGGATAGAAAAGGGGAAAAAACATAGGTCTGCTATCCTCATGGAAATTCTCCGTGATGATTTGATTCAGCATATGATAAATTTTCCTAAGCTGACCTTGTATGCCAAATTGTAAAAAGGCATAGCCTCCGTACGTCATGTGCTGATAAAGATTGGCTAAAGATGTTCTAAAATGATCCATACCCCACTGTTCATACTGTTCCCGCACACTTTTTTCCAGAAAGTAATGAGAGACAGCAGGTTGTTTCATAAATGGCTCCGGCACAGGAGGCATCCAGTGCAGGACCTCATTGGAATAAATGATGTCATAGGATCTCGGTAAATCCAGCTGATAGATATCATTTGTCATAAATTCAATGTGGGGATACCTGGAGCTGGCTTTTTGAATGGCGAGAGTATCATAATCAATGCCCGTAACCGTCCAATCCATAGGTTTAAAATGACCTGCCAATTCATCCGTAAGATTTCCCGGGCCACAACCAACGTCCAGGATATGGCTGCCCTTTATATGATTTGCTTCAATAAAATCTTTCATCAATAAAATAACCCTAGAACCAATCGCGTACTGGGAAGCGGATTTCTGTTCATAGTCCGAATCCATCAGGTAAGAGTTTACGTTGTGTATGGAATGTTTATTTTTTCTCACACGATCACCTTTTGTCACGTATTAACGTTATTACCAGACAAAATCATCAACGTCATCAGCAGTGCCTTGCATGATTGCCTGATAGCACTCCATCATTTTTCTGATTTGATCTGGTCCGTTATCAATTCCCACACGGGGGAAAAGCTTGGAGATGTTTTCTATATAGCTGTCAATATTCTCCTCATTCAGAGCGTCGTTTCGCTTATGGAGCATTTTCTTAAGCGAGTCCTCCGTTACCATCTCACCGGAGTTGAAAAAGTCATTATAAATTTTTCTTAAGATGGACAGGTTGGTTCCGTATAAGTGGAGATATTCCTGATTACTGCTTAGAATATTTGGGTGAGAACCGAAAACCCAGGCATGTCCGACGTTCGGGTTATTACTATTATACATTAAAATCAGGTTGATAAGATTGACAGGTTCTCCAGATTCCCTTGTCACCAGTGCGGAGGAATTCACAATGCTGAAAAAGGCACTCTTGTTCAGCTTTTGATAATAATCCGGAATCTGACCAAATAGAAACCAGAGAAGCTTTAACTCTTTTTTATCACTTTCATCAAAGCTGATAATTCTTCTTAGGGTCAGCTTGTCCTCGCTTAGAAGTTCATTCACCTTTTGCCAGTACATTTTAATGGTATGATTCGTCTGTTTTTGCGGGATTTTCGGTGAAAGGTAGGTGACATCCAGCGTATCAATATCTTCATTATTAATGACCTCGTTTAAGGATTCATAAAGCTGTGTTTCCCCTACAATTTTTTGAAAGTTGAACGTTTCGTAATTGGAAACCACTTTAAATGCATTTTTGGTAAATAAATTAAAATCATTTAAGAAAAGTTTCAATAATTCCATATGTACTTTAACAAATTGACGGTCAATGCCGGTAGTCTTCGAATGCTTGGAGGACTCCGGGTGGACAACCTGGTTCCGATTCTGGTTTATTTCACTTAAGTTATCGATGAGGGCACTTTTCTTATATCTTTTACCGGGATGAATCATTTGATAAACTTCATCAATAAATGTTGTATTGCGAACGAGTTCAATATATTTTCCAAAGGTACAGGAATAAATATTGATTCGTTTTTCACGTAAATAATCAAGCAGTTCTTCAGGCTTTTCCAGTCTGCCCAGATAATTTTTATACAAATAGCTGATTCCCAGTCCATAGATGGTCACAAATACCTGGAGGGCATTGTCATGCTTGTTTACTTTGAGCAATTCTTCAGCCTTTTCCATCTCTTTTTCGATCGTTACCAGTTCCTGATCCTGATACAAAGGCCCCGACTCCCTTCTTTATAATGTTCACTCACTTGAAGATATGTATCTATTTTACTATAAGTCTTAAGGAAGGTCATGGATTTGTAGGTATTTTTTATCACGTATTAACTGGCCGTAAAACCCCATTGATGGAATCTTCCCTTTATCTCTTCACTGAAAATAAGAAAATTGCTTTAGATTAGCGAACATTTATTTTCTATCCTGTCTCGACTTTCGTATTTTATAGACCCCAAAGATCACCCCTGCAATCATGTAGGAAACTATAAGAGAATAATAAAAATGATCATCTCCAAGTTCCGAAATTAATGGGATATTCATGCCGAAAAATCCTGTCACAGTGGTAATGGGCAAGAATAACAGCGTAGCCAATTGAATAAAAAAGTTTGTCCGTTCACTCTTTTTCCGCTCGGATTCTTCTCTGGTCTGCTGCTCATTGGAGGCAACCGCTTCGATAAATGATGTCAGTGCATCTACTTCTGATTTTAATTCCTCATGGAGCTCCGGGATTCCCAATCTCTTTTTAATTTTGTCATAAAACTCGGAATGATGCGTAATATAGGAAACCT
The DNA here is from genome assembly GCF_010092505.1 of Virgibacillus sp. MSP4-1. Lineage (NCBI taxonomy): Bacteria > Bacillati > Bacillota > Bacilli > Caryophanales > Bacillaceae > Virgibacillus > Virgibacillus sp. MSP4-1. The sequence goes on along the minus strand of NZ_CP048021.1, from coordinate 2,079,537 downwards.
GCTGATAGAAGCCGCGAACCGTAAAGTCAACAATTTCAAACTTGTATTGATTCATCACTTTCAGCTTCTCCGCATATTCCTTTCCTTCAAGCTCCTGACGAATTTCGCCTGCCTTTACCGACATATGCAATAAACTGTATTTCTGGTAGAGAAGCAGAATGTATAAATAGAAATATGTACTCTCTAACTTTTGGAAAAAATCCCTTTGAAAGAATAGATCTGTCGCCGGATGTCCAGTTTCATAGGAAAGGTTGACAATTCCTTCGTTCGCCACGCCCCAGTAGCTGTTCTCAAACGGCTGATAGACATCCTCATTCATCTCCAAATCAAGCTCCTGTTTCGCAGGCAGGTAGGAATGCTTATAGCTTTTCCTTAGATAAAAGATATACTTGAGCATCTGTTGATCCACATCTGCTTCCGGCTTTTCCATGTAGGCAGCTGTATAAATCAGTGAATGATTAAGCTTGCTGGAATGCTGATCAAAGAAGGCGTCAACAGAAATGTCCGCTGTAAGCCACTCACTGATTTGCTGAAAATCAACGGGCTTTTGCATCCATTCATCCTTACTTTTTTTATCGTAAAAATACATTTCATTATGTTTAAAATAAAATTTCTTCAGATGATAGTTTGTAAGAATGAAGTCCTCAATAGAAATAGAGTTTGCGGAATCAGAAAGCCGGATATGATAGACGAGAAATCCGACCTGTGTGTCAAAAAGGTACAGATCGATATCTTCAATGATTAGATCAAAGGAATGATGCTTCACTTTGTACGTGATGGGCTTATTTTTGTTATTTGGCAGCCCGACTTTTGTCCGACAATTATGATCCAGGGAAAACGATTTGCCGATACGCTTGTCTTCCTCAGAGATAAGCTTTTCAATATGGTCGTACACTTTCTCCGTAGTCATTTTTTTCAACTGAAAGAAAGGCAGGGAAGTCACCTGTTCGAAAGGGCGGGAATAAGTAAAGGGCATGATTAAATAGGTAAGGTGATTTTTAACTTCCGGGCTGGTGGTCATGTTTGGTTAGCTCCTTTCTTCTCAAGGGATAGCTGTTGAACGATGGTCTGCAGCACAATTTATGAATGCTGTCATTAGTTGTCGAATAAGGTCATAACATGATTGTACTAATAAAATGTGGAAAAAGGAACCTGAATGAAGGGTGAATATAATAAAGTATGGATAAATGAAAAACTGGATTGTGGTGCTTACCACTAGTGGAACTGATGATGGAATTTCATATATATGGACTCCTTAAATTTTCAGAGGAGATACGAGAGTATAATTTTGCACAAACCATTTGTACTAAAATTAAATATTGAAAGCACTTCCAATGCCGGTTTAACCGTACTATAATTAGTTTAAGTTAGCTAACGTAATCTTGTGAATATAATTTTTGCACTAAAGGCCGGGGATCCCGATGACACTGGACAAAAGAAGTGTTCATATTTTAAACCTGTTTTTGGACAGAGATGATTTTTATACGGTTCAGGAACTATCCAAAAAAGTCGGAATTTCCAGAAGAACCGTTTATTATGATTTGAAGAAGATTAATGCTTGGTTAAGGGAACACCAATTGGAAAAGATTCAGCAGCAAAAAGGAACAGGTTTTTATTTAAAAAAATCTGTAAAGTCAGAAATTCCCAAACTGATTAATGAGCTGGATGAATGGCAGTACTTTCATACTAAAGACGAGCGGTTAGCATTACTGACTGTGAAAATAATGACAGATTCGCAACCTCTGTTTGTAAAAGATTTTATGTCCATGACCCGGGTAAGCAGAGGAACTGTTTTTAGTGATTTAAATTTGTTGAAAAAAGAGTTAGGTGAATGGTCTCTTACCTTAATCTACCAACACACAGATGGTTATATTATTGAAGGAAAAGAATCGACAAAGCGAAGTGCATTGGTGCATTACGCAACAAAGCTTATTTCTAAAGATAAGTGGAATGATATTTTGCTCAATATTAATCAGATTTCATCAATAGAATCTAAGAATCTTCGTTATTTTAATCAGCATCATTTAAATCAAATGAAAACGGTGATTTTGAATGCTGAGACATTTTTGGGTAATGAACTAACCGATGAAACCTTGCACTTTCTGGCTATCCAATTGCTCATACTGCAGCAGAGGATTGAGCAGGGGAACCGTGTTTCTGTCGAAGAATCTGAAAAGGAAGTACTCCGGGAAACCAAAGAGTTCGAGGCAGCATACTGGATATCCGGGCAGTTAAAGGCTGAAGGTGTGAATCTGCCAGAAGATGAGATCTACTTTCTCACAATGAATCTGCTGGGTTCACGTGTAAACCACTCTGATTATAACGAAGCAAAAACGGAAGAAATGATGGAACTGAAAAAAGTTATTACGAAAATGGTGACAGATTTTCAGAAGTATGCTTGTGTAATGCTTCGGCAAAGAAACGAATTGGAAGAAACCTTATTTACTCATCTTAAACCTGCCTATTATCGGATTAAGTATGATGTCGAAATTCATAATAATTTAACAGAATCCGTGCAGGAAGAGTATCCAGAGGTATATAAATTAACAGCTAAAGTCACTTCTCACTTAGAAGCACTCCTTAATAAATCAGTTGGGGTACAGGAAATAGCCTATATGACTATCCATTTTGGCGGATGGCTTAAGAGGGAAGGGAAAAGGCCAAAGCCGAGAAAAAGGGCCTTAATTGTCTGTGAGAATGGGGTTGGCACATCTAATATACTGCGTGTACAACTGGAAGAGTTAATCTCATCCATTGATATTGTAGACAATGTTTCGGTTAGACAATTTCATCAGCAAAGCTGTTCAGATGTAGATGTGATCTTCTCTACAGCGCCTATTCAAAGTTCATCATCGGTACCTGTTTTTGTGATTAATCCAATATTAAATGAAAAAGAAAAAGAATATATTTTAAGGCAATTTAATTTGTTAAGCACAAATCATGATGTAGAAGATGCAAATTCCATTTCCGAATTAATAAATTTAGTAAAAAAACATGCAACCATTTCAGATGAAGCAGCTCTTTTTCATGATTTGACAAAGTATTTTAACTTAGATAGCAAAGAGGAGCTAAAGGAGTTTGGAAAGCCCATGCTAAAGGATTTGTTAACAGTAGATATGATTCAGATGAAAGACAGCGTTTCAAATTGGGAAAAGGCTATTGAAATAGCGGCTGAGCCATTGCTTAAAGAAAACCGTATCAGCAGTGAATATGTGAACGCTATGATCTCAGATGTTAAAAATCTGGGTCCATATATAGTAATCGCACCAAGAATTGCAATCCCGCATTCTCGTCCTGAAAATGGCGTAAACCAGGTTGGCCTTAGCATGCTCCGATTAAAAAATAGTGTCTCTTTTTCTGAACAGGAAAAGCACAAAGCCAATCTATTATTTGTATTAGCAGCTGTTGATAATGAAACGCATTTAAAGGCGCTATCTCAGCTGACGAATATGCTTTCTGAGGAGAGTAATGTTGATTACTTGATTAATGCTTCAAGTAAAGATGAAGTCATTGATCTGGTTGATAAATATTCAAATGAAGAGGGGGAGAACCAATGAGTAAAATTCTAGTTGTTTGTGGTAATGGCTTAGGAAGCAGTTTTATAGTAGAAATGAATGTGAAAAAGATTTTGAAAGAAATGGGAGTAGAAGCAGATGTGTCCCATACGGATTTAACAACAAGTAAAACAGAGAAAGCAGATTATTTCTTAGGATCAAATGAAATTATAGAAGCGTTGGATGACGGAACCAGAAACGTAATTAAGCTAAACAATTTAATGGACCAAAAAGAATTAAAAGAAGCGCTCGAACAGCACTTTAAGGAGGAATAATTGCTATGATTGATATAATTATGAAAGATATTTTAGGGACTCCTTCTATACTTGTTGGACTATTTGCTTTCTTTGGTCTCCTATTACAAAAAAAGCCGGTAGCCGATGTTGTTTCTGGTACCTTAAAAACCATCATGGGGTTTGTCATACTTGATGTGGGGGCCGGTGTTATTACGGGTTCCCTGGGTCATTTCAGCAGCATGTTTGACCAGGCTTTCAACTTAGAGGGAGTTATTCCAAACAATGAAGCGATCGTTGCGCTGGCACAGGATGCATTTGGTACTGAAACAGCAATGATAATGTTATTTGGAATGTTATTTAATATTGTTTTAGCACGTCTGACTCCTTTTAAGTATATTTTCCTGACCGGTCATCATACGATGTTTATGGCTTGTTTAGTAGCTGTAATTTTGATGACTGGTGGTATAGATGGCACTTTACTAGTCGTTCTGGGTTCCTTTATATTAGGTTCTTTAATGGTACTTATGCCGGCTATGCTACAGCCATTCACCCGTAAAATTACAGGGTCAGATGATTTCGCTGTCGGTCACTTTGGTTCTTTTGGTTATTTAGTAGCAGGTGCTGTAGGGAATGCAGTAGGGAAGAATTCGAAATCTACAGAAGAGCTAAAAGTTCCAAAATCACTCGGATTTCTACGGGATACTTCGGTTTCCGTGTCTTTGACAATGGCTATTCTGTTCTTCGTTGTTGCTTTATTTGCCGGACCTACATTTATTGAAGGAGAGCTTAGTGGGGGTACCAACTTCCTGGTATTTTCACTTATTCAAGCGATTACATTTGCTGCAGGTGTATATGTAATTTTAGCCGGTGTGCGTATGATCTTAGCTGAAATTGTTCCGGCATTTAAAGGTATTGCTGACAAAATCGTACCAAATGCTATTCCGGCTCTTGACTGTCCTGCCGTTTTCCCATTTGCGAATAATGCAGTTGTTATTGGTTTTATCTTTAGCTTTATTGCAGGATTAATCAGTATGTTTATTCTACCTGTACTAGGCTTGAGAGTTATCGTACCAGGGTTAGTTCCACACTTTTTCACAGGTGCGGCTGCAGGTGTATTTGGTAATGCAACAGGCGGACGTAAAGGAGCAATCTTTGGTTCCATGGCGAATGGTGTATTAATCAGCTTCCTGCCAGCCATTTTGCTTCCAGTGTTAGGTTCTCTTGGATTTGAAGGTACTACTTTTGGAGATGCTGACTTTGGAGTAATTGGTGTAGCACTGGGCTATCCAATTCAGCTGTTCTCTTCAACTATATTGTTCGCCCTGGTTGTCGTAGTGATTCTTATCGCTATCTTCGTTGTGGGGACTATCTCCAGTAGGAAAAAGAGAAACCTTGAAGGAACTGGTGAACAACAATCACTATAAAAGTAAGCCATGAATCCTCTACGGAAAAACCGTAGAGGATTTTTTGACGCCCTGCACTTTAGCACATTAACGCTTTAAAACAACCGGGGACAGTCCCGAATTTTTAGAAAAATCACAAAAACCCATTGCATAAATATTAATAAGAATGTATAATTATCCGAAAAATAAAAATTCTGGGAGTGAGCATTTTGAGGGTTGGAATAATTGGTGCAAATGGCTACAGCGGAATTGAACTGATACGACTGCTTCATGAACATCCACATGTCACACTGAACCTCATTGTCTCGCATTCAACAAGTGGAACACCCATCACAGAACTGTATCCGCATTTGCAGGCCATTTACGAAGAGCAACTGGAAACATTGGACACAGACAAGGTGGCAAGCCAGGTGGACCTGATCTTTTTTGCTACACCGGCCCGGGTGAGCAAGGACTGGCTGCCCGCTTTCGCAGAGAAAGGTATCCAGTGTATCGATCTTTCCGGAGATTTTCGCCTGAAGGACCCGGACGTCTATCAGCAATGGTACAATGCTGAGCACACAAATCCGGCTTACCTGCAGGAAGTGACGTACGGATTGGCTGATGTCTATCCGGAAAAAGTCAGACGTGCACGCGTGATCGCCAACCCCGGATGCTATGCGACGGCTGCTTTACTTGGCCTTATTCCTTTAGTGGAGAAGAAATGTATTTCCCCGCAATCGATTATTATTGATGGCAAATCCGGTGCTTCCGGTGCTGGACGTAAGCCTTACCTTACAACCTTATTTGGAGAAGTCAATGAAAATGTGAAAGCCTATAAACTTGGCCAGCATCAGCATATCCCTGAAATGGAGCAGGTGTTAACAGAAGTCAACGAAGCACCCATTCAGGTCACATTTTCGACTCATCTTATTCCGATGACACGTGGGATTATGTGTACCATTTATGCCGATTTACAGGAAGCCTGTTCGGCAAAAGAGATCATTCAAGCCTTTGAAGCGTATTATGACAGCACCCCATTTGTCCGGGTGCGCCCTGAAGGAACCTGGCCTTCCACTAAGGAGGTCTATGGCTCAAACTACTGTGACCTTGGTGTAACCGTGGATGAACGGACCGGGAAAGTAACCATTGTGTCCGTCATCGATAATGTCGTCAAAGGCGCATCCGGTCAGGCGGTTCAGAATATGAATCTGATAAATGGCTGGGATGTGGATGCTGGACTCCGGCATTCTCCGGTTTATCCTTAAAAAAATAAAACAAAGATGAATAGGAAAGGAGAGAGAACGGTTGAGTACATTTTATCAGGCAGCTGAAAAGTTGGATGATTTACATGTTTTAGAAGCAGGGTCCGTAACCACACCCAAAGGCTATACTGCCGGCGGAATGCATTGTGGAGTAAAATTTAAACGAAAAGACCTGGGCTGGCTGTATTCGGAAGTTCCGGCCGAGGCTGCAGGCGTATATACGACGAATCGGTTCCAGGGTGCTCCATTAGTGGTCACCCAGGATAGTATCGCCAGGGAAGGAAAGCTCCAGGGAATTATCGTCAACTCAGGCAAGGCAAACACCTGCACAGGTGAACAGGGGCTTCAGGATGCCTATGAAATGCGCAAAACGTTTACCGATTCCTTAGATATAAAAGAGCATCATGCGGCGGTCGTTTCAACCGGAGTTATAGGTGAGCTTTTGCCAATGGAGAAAATCAATCAGGGCATACAGCAAATTCCATCGGCTCTGCAGCAGAATGAACCGGATCACTTTGAAAAAGCGATACTGACTACGGATACCTTTACGAAACATGTAGCGGTTCAGATGAATATTGACGGGAAAACCGTAACGATTGGCGGCGCGGCAAAAGGGTCCGGTATGATTCACCCTAACATGGCAACCATGCTCAGCTTTATTACGACAGATGCCAGTATCGATCAACAGGATTTACATGCCGCCTTAAAACAGGTCACAGATCAAACCTTTAACTGTATTTCGGTCGATGGCGATACGAGTACCAATGATATGGTCCTGGTGCTGGCCAATGGTCTGGCTCAGAATGAACGTCTGACAAAGGATCATAGGGGCTGGGAAAGCTTTTTGGAGGGGCTCCGGTTTGTCTGCGAATCACTGGCCAAACAGATTGCCAGAGATGGTGAGGGTGCAACAAAGCTGATTGAGGTTCAGGTGAGTGGAGTTGAAAGCGATAAGGCAGCCCGTCAGATTGCGAAAAGTGTCATTTCCTCCAACCTGGTTAAAACGGCTGTACATGGCGAAGATCCAAATTGGGGACGCATTGTCTGCTCGGTTGGCTACAGTGATGCGCCTTTGAATCCGAATGACTTAACCGTTTCCATCGGCTCGGTAAAGGTTGTGGAAAACGGACTTCCACTGCCCTACGATGAGGATAAAGCATGTGAAGAATTGCAGAAGGAGCATGTCACCCTGTTTGTTGATTTTCATGAGGGTACAGGGAAAGGAAATGCATGGGGCTGTGATTTATCCTATGATTATGTACGAATCAATGCCTCATATCGGACGTAGGTGGTGACGCATATGAAGCCTTTAGTAATCAAGTTTGGAGGGAGCGTTCTGGAGGAGCTCCCTCCTGCATTTTATCAGGATATTGTGAAGCTGCATAAAAGTGGACAATGGCTGCCTGTGATTGTTCATGGCGGAGGACCGCTGATTACAGAGATGCTCACACAATTAGCGGTGGAAACCACGTTTGTCAATGGAATGAGAAAAACAACAGATGAGGTTTTGGATGTTGTTGAAATGGTGCTAAGCGGAAAGGTGAATAAACAAGTCGTCCAAAGTATCAAACAGGCAGGCGGCCAGGCAGCAGGCATAAGCGGAGTGGACGGCAACCTCATCCAGGCAAGACAGGTAGAGGAAACAGAGCTTGGCCAGGTCGGACAGGTGGAAGCCGTACACACAGAAATTTTACAGTCTCTGATGGATAGGGATTTTATACCGGTCATTTCTCCTCTGGGTGCCGGATTAAATGGAGAGCGATACAACATCAATGGGGATGTAGCCGCAGCTGCTATGGCCAAAGCATTAGGCGGCAGTCTATGCTTTGTCAGTAATATTCCCGGGATTTACCGTGCAGAAAATGGGGTTAAAAAGGTACTTCCCCGCATAACAGAGCCTGAGGCAAAGGAAATGATCACCGATGGGGTCATCAAAGAAGGGATGATCCCCAAAATCCAATCCGCCCTCGATGCATTGACGTATAAAGTCCCTGAAGTCGTCATACTGGATGGTACGGAGAAGGGAAGTCTCATCTCCTTTAGCAAGGGACACTCCGTTGGGACACAGGTGGTATTGTAAAAACGTTAACAAAAAGTTATCATTCAAAAGTCTTAAAATTTAGTAAATATGTTACAATAATACTAGAAAGAAAGATACAAAAGCTGATGAGGTTTTTCGATCAAGTACAACTTCTGCCAAAGGGGGAGTTCGGAAATGATCAATCCTGAGTATGTTTCTTTTAAAGCCTTTGTTATTGGTGGAGTTATAGGGGCGTTATTGGGTTTAATCGGCAGCTTTTTGTAATCTTTCATTTTATTACTTTTACTATAAGGGATGAATCAGGCATGGACCGGATTCCATCTTGATTCCCTTTTCTGGCCTGGAGCATTGTTTCCAGGCTTTTTTGCTGTCATAGAATTTATTTGCAGTAAATAGACGAGAGGGGAATGAAGTGGTTTAAATAGAGTTTGCTCGAAAAAAGGAGTTAAAAGCATAGGGATAGAATTAATAGTGTATTAAGTATAAAACCAGGAGCCAGACACTTAAACCATTAGTTGACTAAAACCCTATCAAAAGGAGGACTTCCCATGGACTTAAACCTAAAAACCAAAACCGTCATTGTCACAGCAGCAAGCAAGGGGCTTGGAAAAGCAACAGCAAAACAGTTTGCTGAGGAAGGTGCCAATGTCGTGATATCAAGTCGAAATAAAGAGGCTTTACACAAAACAGCAGCCGAAATCATAGAGGATACAGGAAATAAAAATGTAATCAATCAGGTTTGTGACATTACCAATCCTGAAGACATTAAAAATCTCGTTAACGTTACAACGGAGACGTACGGCACGGTGGATGTATTAATCAATAATGCTGGCGGACCCCCTGCAGGCGGAATTGATCAATTTACAGATGAGGATTGGCAAAACGCTTATGAGTTAAATTTATTAAGCTTTGTCCGGCTGATTCGTGAAGTATTACCTTCCATGCGTAAAAATAAGGAAGGCAGAATTGTTAACGTTGCCTCGTCATCGATTAAGCAAACACTGGATCATCTATTATTATCCAATACATTTCGGGCAGGCATTGTTGGGCTGTCCAAAAGCCTTTCCCAGGAGTTGGCGCGGGACGGAATTTTAATTAATACGGTGGGACCGGGCCGGATTGGGACGGATAGAGTTGCGAGTCTGGATGAAATTCGGGCAGAGAAACTTGGAGTGTCCCCTGATGAAGTCCGTCAGCAGGCCGAAGCCTCCATTCCCCTGGGCAGGTATGGACAACCGGATGAATTTGCCAAAATGGTGGTGTTTTTATCCTCCGAAGCGAATACCTATATAACAGGGCAATCGTTTGTGGTTGATGGTGGATTAGTAAAAGCTTTATAAGTAAGAACGTCAAACGTTGCGTAGTTTACATTTTCCTTTTAAAAATCAGAACTTCGGATTGGGAAGGAAAACAGAACGGGAGAGGGGGCGCATGAGCATATGGATGAAAAACTCATAGAGTACATCCGTGAGCTGATCCCGGAAAATCATAGAGTTTTAACCGATCAGGCCGATTTGTATAGCTATTCCTTTGATGCATCGTTTGGTATGCATGTTCCGGAACTAGTGGTGCAGCCGAAACATACAGATGAGGTCGCAGCCATTATGAAGCTGGCTAACCAATATCATATTCCCATTTATCCCAGAGGACAGGGGACGAGTTTGAGTGGAGGTCCTTTACCCGTAAAGGGCGGGGTCGTTCTCGATTTATCAAAATGGGATTCAAAGCTGGAAATAGATGCAGAGGATATGGTGGCGGTCGTTTCGCCGGGAGTATTAACAGCGGATATTCATGCTGCGGCAATGGAGAGCGGTCTGATGTATCCCCCTGATCCGAGCAGCTCCCATGTGTCAACCATCGGCGGAAATCTGGCGGAGAACTCCGGCGGTCCCCGGGGCTTAAAGTATGGAGTTACCAAAGATTATGTGATTGGGCTGGAAGTCGTAACCCCGGAAGGTGAGGTTATTCAAACTGGTGGAAGAACGATTAAAAATGTAACCGGATACGATTTGACTAAATTAATCGTGGGATCGGAAGGAACACTCGGGATTATTACCGAAGCCATTTTACGTTTGACCCCTAAACCACCGGCAACAGAGACACTAATGGCGCTGTTTGATGATATTGTTGATTCGGGTCGGGCTATTTCTCAAGTGTTAAGCGGCGGGATCCTGCCTGCTAAAATGGAAATGATGGATCAGGCGTCCATACAGGCTGTTGAGAACTATCAGCCATTAGGTTTACCGACCGATGTGGAGGCACTGCTTTTAGTCGAATTAGACGGACACCCGGCAGCGATTAAACAGGAAATCACAGATACAAAACACATTTGTCTGCAGGCAGGAGCCCGGGAAGTAAAGGTAGCTCAGACAAATGATGAAGCCCGGGAGTTATGGAAGGCAAGAAAGCTTGTATCCCCGGCGATTGTTCGGGTGAAGCCGACGAAGATTTCCGAGGATGCCACCGTTCCCAGAAGCAAAATACCCGATTTATTTCAGGCATTAAAAGAAATCAAAGAAAAACATCAAGTGGACTTAGTTGTATTTGGCCATGCGGGGGATGGCAATCTCCATCCGAATATTATTGCGGATAAACGGGACGAGGAGGAAATGAAGCGGGTGGAAAAAGCGGTAGAGGAAATTTTTGAAACAGCCGTTAAGCTTGGTGGAACCCTGTCAGGGGAGCATGGAATTGGGACTATGAAATCCCCATTTTTAGAGATGGAATTAGGTGAAGTGGGAGTGGATATGATGAAAAGAATGAAGAATAGCTGGGATCCCAACCATATCTTAAACCCCGGAAAAATTTTTCCCGAACCCGGGCAAAGGCTTGTGTTAACGGATGAGTCATGAATCATTAGCCTACGAAAAGACGTTTGATTGTGTCCAGTGCGGCTATTGTTTACCGGCCTGTCCGACTTATCTGACCATGGGAAAAGAAACCCACTCCCCTCGTGGACGCATCCATTTAGTGAAACTGGCCGCTGAAGGAAAAATCCCTCTGTCCGATTTGGAAGAACCGATTGAGTTATGCTTAGGCTGCCGTGCGTGTGAACGGGTCTGTCCAACCAATGTACAGTATGGAGAAATACTGGATTCGGCCAAAAATGTGTTACAGCAGGAGAAAAAGAAAACCATGCCCAATCGGGTGAAAATGCTGCAAAATTTCATGTATCAAAAAGCGATGCCGAAAGAACGGGTGTTAAATTCCATGGGCACTGGTCTGGCCGTGTATCAGAAATCAGGTTTACAGAAGATCGTTCAAAAATCAGGTTTAATAAACGTATTTCCTGAGCATCTGACAGCCTTTGAAAACCTTTTGCCCGCTTTCGAAGGACCGATGAAAAAAAGAAAGCGTCAAAAACACTATCCGTCAGCGAACAAACCCGTGTACAAAGTGGGATTTTTTAAGGGCTGTATGATGGATACGATGTTTTCCTCTATTAATACTTTATCGATGAAACTATTACAGGCAGCCGGGTGTGAAGTAACCATAATGGATGAGCAAACCTGCTGTGGAGCGATTCAACACCATAGCGGGGAGACTGAAACGACGAAAGACCTGGCCAGGCGGAACATCGAGGCCTTTGAGCAGTATGACTTTGACTATATTGTGAATAGTATTGGCGGCTGTGGGGCGATGCTGATTGAATATGACCGTTTATTGGCGGGTGATCCGGATTGGGAAGATCGCGCACGGGCTTTTGCAGAGAAAAATGTTGATATTAGTGTGCTTTTGAATGAGCTGGAGCTGCCCTTGCAAAAAGAAATATCCAAAACCGTTACCTATCAGCCGTCCTGCCATATGACAAATGTGCAAAAACGGGTTGATGAACCATTACAGTTATTGAATCAAATACCCGGTATTCACTATGTCGAAATGCCCGAAAAGGATTTATGCTGCGGGTCTGCAGGGATCTATAATCTCGTTCATTATGATGAATCCATGGATATTCTCGATGAAAAAATGAAGCATGCAACCGTGGTGAAACCGGAAGTCATCGTTACGACCAATCCCGGCTGTCATTTGCAAATGAAACTGGGAGCAGAACGGGAGAAAGCAGGCAATCAGATGGAAGTCGTTCATATAGTCGAATTAGTAGCTGAGGCGTGTAATATTACAGATAAATAGATGAACCGAGCCATACGTCTAACAGGTGAATCTGTCTTGATGTACGAACGGTTCTATCCTATACTTCTAGTAAAAAACGAGGTGATAGACATGCATGCACACGTCATCGTCAGCGGCAGAGTCCAGGGTGTCGGTTTTCGGGCCACCGCCTGGCAGAAGGCAAGTGAATACGGACTGAACGGCTATGCCCGCAATCTGTCAGACGGCACGGTGGAAATGGAAATAGAGGGCTCTGAGGACAGCGTTGAGGATTACTTGAAAGAGGTAAAAAAGGGTTTGAGTCCATTTATTCGAGTGGAGAATATGGAAGTAACCCGATCGGAAACGGAAAAAGGCTTTAAGCGGTTTCGTATGGAATAGAGAAGTTTGCAAAATAGGCACCAATTTTTTCCTCCCTGCGATTATAGAAGTAGAAAATAATCAAGGGGGGATTTTTATGTCCTTTCACCAGAAGAAGTTTTCCATTACGAGAAATTACATACAAAAGGGGCCGGCCAGAAGTGGAAAAGAGATTCAAAAAGTGCATTTTATTGTTGCCCATGATACGGGAAATCCAGGTTCCACAGCAGCGGGAAACCGGCACTATTTTCACTATACCCAGCCGAATGCATCGGCTCATACGTTTATTGATGATAATCAAATACTGGAGATCCTTCCGCTAAGAGAAAAGGCCTGGCATGTCCGCTATAATGTAAGCAGGGATAATCATCGGTTTGGTGCGGATGCCAATGATGCCGCTATCGGAGTCGAGCTCTGCTATGGCGGAAATATTGATTTTGAAGAAGCCTACAATCGTTATGTATGGTATCATGCGTATCTCTGCCGGAAATTCGGTCTGAATCCCCGGAAGGATATTCTTGCCCATGCCACGCTGGACCCTGGACGCAGAACCGATCCTCATCAAGCGTTAAATAAACATGGGATCACGTTTGCCCATTTTATCAAAGACGTAACGAAAGAACTGGAAGGCGTTTCTTCCGGGACAACTCACCGGCAAAAGCCACGGGTTCGCGAAATTCCAACGAATGTGAAGCAAATTCGAATCAAGGATATTGGGGAAATCAGAAGAGAAGGCCTTCATACTTATGGAACTCCGGACTGGGAGGATAAAACAGGGCCGATGGTCGAGGAGAACTACATTTTCACAGTAAAACGAAAGCTGATTGTGGACGGATATGCAATGTATCAGCTTATCAGCGGTTGGTATATAACGGCAGCAGATAAATATGTGGATGTGTATAAAGTGAAACTTCCATAAGGGGGGGTATTCATCCTCCACATGGTCTTGCTGGGATCCCACCCAAAAACTTGAAGTGGGGGATTACGGCCAGTTCATACGTGACAAATATAAGTGATCAGGGGCGTGGCCGCACATCTCTTTTTTATTGCCTGTTTTCGTAAATATTGTGGTTTTCACAGTCATTCGAAATCCCCTAGAAAATTGAAGGTTTCTGGAATTTTATGTTAAAATATAAATGAGAAGGTTATGCAACAAACGGGGAGAAATGTTGAACAAGTTTCAAAGTGAAAAAATCAGGAAAGGACTGATAAAATGGCTGCTTCTACGAAAGTGAAATTATCCATATATGGTCTGGGATTAAGTATCGCTACTGTATTGCTATTCGTTTTTTGGGGTCCACCAGAACGAGTGGAATATAGTGGCAGGAGTTATGAGCATCCTCATATTCTTACCCACGAAGAATTTACTGAACAATTTCAGGGAGAAGGATTGCCCACAGGTGATACAGTAAGGGGGATGGAGGTGCTACTGTCAGAAAAGGGACAAAAGACAGTTAAAAAGTATGATACAGTTCCCACTGTTCTTATGCTAAAAGAGCACCAGAATAAGTATTTAGTTTACAGTTTGCAAGGTGGTCCTTAACCTATATCTATTGGCTAAACTAACGGATGGCTTTAGTTGCATAAGAAAATAAATCCAATTCAAAGAACAGTTCCGTGGATGAGTGTTTAACGGAGCTGTTTTTTATGCCACTTTTAATTCACCAACTGTAAAATGATTAGATTTTCGGCAACAACCCAATAATAAAGAAGTGATTTGTTCCTCGTATGGGAGCTTCTTGTTTAATTGCAGGAAGCGGAACCAATACAGGTAGTTATCCAGCCATCGGGTGGATACTCCTTGGAACCTGTCCAGCCATCGTTTCAATTGGTTATGATAGCTGTTAACGTGTTGAATATGATAGATATGCTTCTTCACATAGATGCCTTTGTTTGCGTTGATGGTTTCGTGTGGCAGTTTCTTCAGGCTGGCAAATTTCTTATAATTGGATGCCGTATCCGTACATAAGATGCTGGAAGGTTCGATATAATCGCCCAATACGCTTTCGATTTCCAAAGCGGTTGTTCTCCCAAAGCCATTTTTCCGGCTGATGATATTCCCGCTTCTATCCATCGCCACCAGAATACTTACCTGACTTTTACTAATACCTCCTTGAGGAGCAGTACCGCCTCGTTTACGCGGCTTGCGATGCGTGATATGGCGGTTTCCCTTCATACTTTCAATCAGATATGTTTCATCGCTTTCAATAACATCTTTATTTGTCGAGAAAATTATAAGAAGGTTTTCAGAAAAATCTGGCGAATACAGTTGACAATAGACAAATCATGTACAGAGGTGAAGAACAAATGACAAATTGGCTGGAAAAATTTCAGGATCTGCCTGTTACGGCAGTTTCAGATGGACTGGATAAGTACAATCATTTGTGGCCAACCATTAAACCAGTAAAGGATACGCAAAAAGTTGTAGGTTATGCGAAGACAGTGCAAATTCCACCTGGAGATAATCAGCTGGTTCTGAAAGCGATTCGTGAAGCACAGGAGGGAGAAGTGCTCATCGTGGATGCAGGGGGTTACGTGGACCGTGCGGCAGCGGGAGATTTTATCATGGGGCTTGCACAGACCATGGGATACACAGGTGCGATTATTAATGGTGCTGTCCGCGATATACAGGAGATACGGGACCTGGACTTTCCGGTATTTTGTGCAGGAGCGACACCTGCTGCAGGATTTAAGCATGGACACGGAAGCATCAATGAACCCATTTCCTTCAACGGTGTGGTGGTGCATCCAGGGGACCTCATTGTAGCTGAAGAGGACGGGGTGGTATGTGTTCCCCGGGACCGGATAGAAGAGGTTTATGAAAAGGCGCAGAATAAGCTGAAAAAGGATGAAGAGCGGGAGGCGAAGGTTTTAAGAGATCGTGCCGCTGTAGTTGAGTATTTGGATGGGCAGTTGAATCAATAGGATTGTCTGGCCTCGTAAAAAATTTCCATGTGTTAAACCATTCTAGCAGACCATATCCATCATAACGAACCATTCAATGCAACAATCGCACAATCTCTGAAATATCAACCTGGCAAAGGAGCTGATCCACCCATGTACGATTACATCATTGTTGGAGGGGGCATTGTCGGTTTGTCCGTGGGCCTGGCATTAACCAGACAGTATCCGTCCAAACAAGTACTAATTTTAGAAAAGGAAGAGGAACTTGCGGCTCACCAGACCGGGCATAACAGTGGGGTCATCCATTCCGGAATCTATTATAAACCGGGCAGTTTGAAGGCGCGTCTGGCGAAAAGCGGCAATCAGTCCATGGTAGAGTTCTGCCGGAAGCATGGAATCAATTATGAGGTTTGCGGAAAGGTAATTGTCGCAACGAATCGTGATGAGCAGGCGCAGCTGGAAAAGCTCTACCAAAGAGGAATGGAAAATCAATTAAACATAGAAAGGCTGAATCGCCGGCAGTTGCAGGAAAGAGAGCCACATGTTAATGGGATTGAGGCCATTCAGGTTCCTTCTGCCGGGATTGTTGATTATAAGCAGGTATCCAATCAAATGGCTGAGTTGATTAAAATGCAGGATGGGGAGATTCGGTGTGGGGAAACGGTCCGGTCGATCACGGAGCAGTCTGACCAGGTTACCGTCGAAACAGACAGGAATACCTTTAATGGACGTTTTCTGATCAATTGTGCCGGGCTGCATAGTGACCGGATTGCCTACTTGGCGGGCTACTACATCGATCTCAGGATTGTTCCTTTTCGAGGTGAATATTATAAATTAAAGCCTGAAAAACGGGAGCTGGTCAACCATCTGATTTATCCAGTCCCTAACCCGGATTTTCCGTTCCTGGGGGTACATTTTACGAGAATGATTGACGGTGAGGTAGAAGCAGGGCCTAATGCGGTGCTCAGTTTTAAGCGTGAAGGATATACCTTTTCGGATTTTGATCGAAGGGATTTTGGGGAGGTTATGCGTTACAAAGGATTTTGGAAGCTTGCCCGAAAATATATGCGGGAAGGACTCAGTGAGATGACCCGATCTCTGTCCAAAGAAAAATTTGTTAAAGAGCTGCAAAGGTTAATTCCTGAGATAAAATCGGAGGATGTCGTATCAGGAGGTGCCGGCGTTCGGGCGCAGGCACTGAGATCAGATGGGACACTTGTGGATGATTTTGAGATCATACATGGCAAGCAGAGTCTGCACGTATGCAATGCGCCATCACCGGCGGCAACCGCATCCCTGGAAATAGGCAGGGAAATCGTACGGCAAATGACTGGAAGGGAGATTGTCGTGTAAGGAGAGAGGCATAATCCTTCGATGACCCTTCCGATTTCATCCTACTGCTCATTGTAGCTGTCATCCTCCTCATTATCCCACCAGGCATAATTTTCACTTAGTAATATAACATCTCTGGACATAAATGTTCCGATAAAACCTGCTTTTTAATCGTATCTTCCATTCGGTCAGTAGTTTCGTTATCACGCATGAACTGGCCGTAATACCCCCACTTTAGGACTTGGTTACCCTGACAGGACCTAAGTGGGGGGAAACTCCCAGTAAATTTCTGATAAGTTTAACTAACGATCGGTGGGGGATGGAGAAAATCCCCACTGATCGAAGTTTCATTTTATCTTTAGCGAAAATATTCATGTCCCGGCCTATATGCACGTTAATACAATTTTCCATGACGATACAGAATGGTAGACAGTTTCATAACCGCATGAATGTAGCAATTTTCCCGTAACGGAAACGGATCATTAAAAAACTGGGGCAAAATTGCATCAAGGGTATGCTGCATTTTATCGTAGAGCATTTTAAAGACCTGTTCCTCTGTGTAAAACTGGGTTTCGCGCCCCTGCAGCCACTCGAGGTAGGATACAATGACCCCGCCAGCGTTAGCGAGAATATCAGGGATAATGATGACGCCCTGATCACTTAACACTTTGTCCGCCGCACTTGTTACGGGAGCATTGGCCCCTTCCACGATCACAGGAGCTTTGATTTGCTGGACATTGTCTTCGCGGATTTGGTCCTCAAGGGCAGCCAGAATTAACGCATCCACCTCTAAATACAGAACTTCCTCCCGGCCCATGATTTTTGCTTTTACACCGGATTTTTCAAGCTGTTCTTCCGTGGCAGGCAAATCGCCCTGATTCTGTTTGGTAAAATTAATCAATCCCGGGATATTCAGTCCCTCGGAATTATAAAGGGTCACATTCCGGTCACTGACTGCAACCACCTTGTTCTGCAAATGAGTACACTGATAGGCTTCCAAGGCGGCAACGGAACCGACATTTCCAAAGCCCTGCACCGCAATGTTGAGTGGACGGTTAGCAGTCTCAAGGGCTGTTTTGGCAAAGCGGTTATCTGTGTTCGCTAAAAGCTGCTGCTGCTGGTTAACAAAATCATGGATTAAATAACGGAAAGTAAAATAGACGCCTTTCCCTGTTGCTTCCCGCCGGCCTAAGGAACCGCCATTAACCACACTTTTTCCGGTAAAGCTTCCCCGGTAAGGTTCACCTGGTTTAATGCTTTTATATTCGGCCATCATCCAGTCCATTTCTCTTTCGCCCGTACCCATATCTGGTGCAGGAATATCCTTATCAGTTCCTAATGCGTCACTAAAGTAATGAACATATTTTACGGAAATTTTATGAAGATCTTTTTCGGAAAAATCCCTTGGGTTGATGACGACTCCTCCTTTTCCGCCGCCAAAAGGAACTTCGTGAAGAGCGTTTTTCAAGGTCATCAGTGCTGCCAGATTCGTGACCTCATCCTCATTGACCGATTCGTGAAATCTTATGCCGCCTTTATACGGCCCAAGAGTGTTATTATGCTGGACGCGAAAGGCGGGTACGCGGACCACTTTTTTATTTTCCAGTGCAACCCGTAAAAAAGCTTTATGTATATGATTGGGTGTCGAGAGTATCGATGCGAGGGAGGTGAAAGCCTGCTTACGTGCTTCTCCCGTCAGATTTGGTAAAAAAGTTTCATCTTCCAGTAAGGCATCCAATGAATATTGAACAATAGCTTCTGTTCGACTAGCCATGAGACATCCTCCTTTTGTATGATCATGTGCCTAGGTTTAATGGTAGCATGAATTCGGGATTGTGTCTTCCGAATGTTGCAAAATTTCAGTTATCAAAGCGCTTTACTCAGGGGTGGTGACATTTTGGTGCAAATGCTAAAATAAGGGTACTGGTCGAGGATATGAAAATGAAATGATACCTAATGATAAATATTAACAGGAGGAGATTAAATGGCGTGGAAGGATGATTATCAACGGTGGAAGGACTTTAAGGAACTTGATCCTGATTTGCGTCAGCAGCTGGATGAATTGTCTTCAGATGAGGCCCATTTGGAAGAAGCATTTTATCAACCGCTCACATTTGGGACAGGCGGGATGCGCGGCGAGCTTGGCCCTGGGATTAATCGAATGAATATTTATACCATTCGTAAAGCAGCTGAAGGACTGGCGAAATACATAGAAAACCAGGGAGAAGAAGCGAAAAAGCAAGGGGTTGTGGTGGCCCATGATTCCCGTCATCAGTCACCTGAATTTTCCCTGGAAGTGGCAAAAGTGATGGGGGCTCATGGAATCAAAACCTACTTATTTACCTCATTGCGACCGACACCTGTACTTTCTTTCTCTGTCCGTCATCTCGGAACAGCTGCCGGAGTTGTCATTACGGCAAGCCACAACCCGCCGGAGTATAACGGATTTAAAGTTTACAATGAAGACGGAGGACAGATACCTCCCGCACAGGCAGAGAGCATTGTAGAGGAAGTGAATGCCGTCGAAAATGAATTAGCCATCGATATTGTCGAACAGTCTGAATTAGAGGAAAAGGGATGGCTCCAATGGATGGATGATGCTGTTGATGAAGCCTATCTGAGTCATTTGAAATCCATGACGTTAAATCCTGATGTGATTCAGAGCCAGGCGGATGATTTAAAGATTGTGTTTACTCCTTTACATGGCACCGCCTATCAATTTGTCAAAGACGGCCTGGATCAGCTGGGCTTTCAACAGGTGACCATTGTGGAAGAGCAGGCGAAACCGGACCCTGAGTTTTCAACGGTCGATTCACCAAATCCTGAAGAACACCAGGCCTTTACACTGGCGATTGAGTATGGGAAAAAGGAAAATGCGGATATTTTAATCGGAACCGACCCGGATGCTGACCGGTTAGGTGTAGCAGTGAGAGGCTCTGATGGGGAATATACGGTTTTATCAGGGAATCAGCTGGGCAGTCTCATGCTCGACTATATTTTAGCCAATAAAACTCCCTTACCTGATAATGGGATGATGATTAAAACGATTGTGACTTCAGAATTGGGACGAGCTGTGGCCTCCCATTATGGAGTGGATACGCTGGATACACTGACAGGCTTTAAATTTATTGGAGAAAAAATTCGTGAATTTGAAAAGACGGGAGCCCATCAGTTCCTGTTTGGCTATGAAGAAAGCTACGG
This sequence comes from Virgibacillus sp. MSP4-1, assembly GCF_010092505.1. Classification (NCBI taxonomy): domain Bacteria; kingdom Bacillati; phylum Bacillota; class Bacilli; order Caryophanales; family Bacillaceae; genus Virgibacillus; species Virgibacillus sp. MSP4-1. The sequence continues at coordinate 2,059,152 of NZ_CP048021.1, read as the reverse complement.
CTATTTAATCAGTGATTTTGCCCGGGATAAAGACGCCGTTCAGGCTGCGATGATGGCTGCTGAACTGGCTGCTTACTGGAAATCAAAAGGAAAAACTCTTTTTGATGCTCTGGAGGAGATTTATCAGCGTCATGGCTATTATTTAGAAGATCTTCATTCTATTACGCTTAAAGGAATTTCCGGAACAGAGCAGATTGAACAGATGATGTCCGATTTCCGGGAACATCCCCTTGAAAAAGCGGGGGATTTAAAGGTTGAAGCTGTGGAAGATTATGCCACGTCAAAGCGTACGTACTTAGCGGATGATCATGTGGAAACGATTGATTTACCAAAATCCAACGTTGTGAAGTTCCTGCTGGATGATGACTGCTGGTGCTGCCTCCGTCCATCAGGAACAGAACCGAAAATTAAGTTTTACTTCGGGGTGAAAGGTAAAACACGAGAAGAAAGTGAAAAGCGGCTTGAGCAAGTGAAGGATGCCGTGCTGAAGCGGGTTTAGGTGCCTGTCACCGCCCGGATTTTGTCGAATTTTGTCTCCGGGAGATGAGGTTGGCATGCACAAAGATGTTTATAAATATATACCATTAACATGAATCGGTTTATGATCGTAAGAATGCCTGGATACTAGATGGTCCAGGCATTTTTTAATGGACCTGAATTTGACTTCCTATCAATACAGAATTGAATCTTTTCGTTTTTTCATAATTGTCCTGTATGAAGGACAATTTTATGGAGTTATTGGACGGTTTTGGCCTTCATCAGTGTAATGAAGGCCATTTCGGCTATTTTTATGCATGGAAAAGTCCATCATCAGAGTAATGAAGGCCATTTCGGCTATTTTTATGCATGGAAAAGTCCATCATCAGAGTAATGAAGGCCATTCCCGCAATATTTATGCATGCTAATGTCCATCATCTGTACAGATGATGGACATTACCTCAATTTTTCCGGATTGTTCTGTCCTTCATCCCCCATCGCGTCAGCAATTTAAAGATTATTCGACACTATTCGGGGCGTGACAGGCACCGTCACCAACCGATTTTACGAATAATTCCATCCCTTTTCTAATATATGTAATATAGATCATCTTTTGTCCAAGTTATTACATCTATAATTATAACTGATTTCAGGAAAGGGAGGAATTTTAATGAAGTATGAAGCGCCGAATCATCCTGGTGCAGTCGTTGAGTTTCGGGAGCGTTATGACAATTTTATCGGGGGTGAGTGGAAGGCTCCGGTAAAGGGGAAGTATTTCGAAAATGTATCGCCGGTAACGGGGGAAGTTTTTTGCGAAATTGCCCGTTCAACAGCAGAGGACGTTGATATGGCCGTAGATGCAGCCCATGAAGCTGCAGCGAGCTGGACGAAAACCTCACCAACAGAGAGAGCCAACATCCTTAACAAAATTGCTGATCGCATGGAAGAGAACCTGGAAACGCTGGCGGTAGCTGAAACATGGGATAACGGAAAGGCCGTACGAGAAACATTGGCTGCTGATCTTCCACTGGCCGTGGATCATTACCGCTATTTTGCAGGTGCCATTCGTGCTCAGGAGGGAGGCATTAGCCAGATTGATGATGATACCGTTGCCTATCATTTTCATGAGCCACTCGGTGTGGTAGGACAGATTATCCCGTGGAACTTCCCGCTTCTTATGGCAACCTGGAAGCTGGCACCTGCTCTTGCCGCCGGAAACTGCGTGGTGATGAAGCCTGCCGAACAAACACCTGCCTCCATCCATGTGTTCTTGGATCTTATTCAGGATCTGTTGCCAGCTGGTGTGGTAAATGTCGTCAACGGTTTTGGTGTGGAAGCCGGTAAACCATTAGCCTCACACGATCGTATTGCAAAAATCGCCTTCACCGGTGAAACCACAACCGGTCGTTTAATTATGCAGTATGCTTCAGAGAATATTATTCCGGTTACCCTCGAGCTGGGCGGCAAGTCACCAAACATTTTCTTTGACGATGTGATGGATAAAGATGATGCCTTCTTGGATAAAGCGATTGAAGGCATGGTTATGTTTGCCCTGAATCAGGGAGAGGTATGTACGTGCCCATCCCGTGCGTTGATCCACGAATCTATTTACGATAAGTTTATGGAAAAAGCATTAAAACGGGTGAACGAAATTAAAATCGGTCATCCACTGGATACAGATACGATGATGGGGGCCCAGGCTTCCACAGAGCAAATGGAAAAAATCACGTCCTACCTGGATATTGGAAAGCAGGAGGGAGCAGAGGTACTTGTTGGCGGTGAACGAAACTACTTGGACGGAGACCTTGAAAAAGGATACTATGTCAAGCCAACCATTTTTAAAGGAAACAACAAAATGCGCATCTTCCAGGAGGAAATTTTCGGACCGGTTCTATCCGTAACGACCTTTAAAGATGATGAAGAAGCCCTGGATATTGCCAATGACACCCTTTATGGCCTTGGTGCAGGAATATGGACGAGAGATTTCCATAAGGCCTACCGTTTTGGACGGGGAATCGAGGCTGGACGCGTATGGACGAACTGCTACCATGCCTATCCTGCCCACGCAGCATTTGGCGGTTATAAAAAGTCCGGAATTGGGCGCGAAAATCACCAAATGATGCTCTCACACTATCAACAAACGAAGAACCTGCTCGTAAGCTATAGCAAGGACGCTCAAGGATTATTCTAATGAACCTTGTGTGTCTTTAACAGGGGAGTCGATTTTGGCTCCCCGTATTCTGAAAATATGGCTGGATGACTGGCCTGGGGAATAGCAGGAGTTTTTAGGTTGAATACATGTATTTCAGGTTGAATCATACGGTTTCTGGTTGAATACAAGAATAATAGAATGATTCACTCCCATTCCGGATCAATTAAACTTTCAAGCGATGGATTCCGCAAAGTTTGGTTTGATTCATAAAATTTCCGCTCAATATTTTCGTAAACAGGTCGAATAAATTTTAAAAATGGCTTAATTATTTTCAAAAGAGGACAGATCCTGTATATACAGGACAGATCATTCATCCATCGGCATAATCCCGCAAAATCAGGATTAATTCTATAAATAATCAAAGTACCCCTCCTCTAAATTCTCAAAACTCTTCAAATCGCCCACACGATCAACCTTGTATTTTTCCTTTCAAAGGATGTGTTTCAGCAAAAATGTTCTATAAGAAAGGATGAGAACCATGACGGAGAAGGAAAAAGTAGTGGCCACGGACGCCGCGCTTGAACTGATTGAAAGCTTAAAAGAGCAGCACGGGCCGCTGATGTTTCATCAATCCGGCGGCTGCTGTGATGGAAGTTCGCCGATGTGTTACCCCCGGGATGAGTTTCGAACTGGAAATTCAGATGTGAAATTAGGGACGATTGGAGAGACTCCTTTTTACATCTCCAAAGACCAATATGAGTACTGGAAACACACCCAGCTGATTATTGATGTGGTTGACGGACGTGGAGGAATGTTCTCACTGGAGGGTCCGGAAGGCAAACGGTTTTTAACAAGATCAAAGGTTCTCTAGGACACCTGAATGAGCAGGTGTCTTTTTTTGTCCTCTTTTCCTATATTTCAGAATACCTTTAATAATCCCGCACACATCCCGACACTACTAAATCCTGCGCGCATTCACTTAACCATCTACTAAGACTATTAAACCAGGAAATTTATAATAGTTTACAATATAAAAACAATTCAAAATAATCATGCAATAATCAAACGATTATTCTATAATATAGTCTATCAAAACAAGGGAGGTATTTATTTGAAAAAAAGGTTTGCACTACCAATTATTCTATCGTCAGCGGTAGTTTTAGGATCTGCCAATAGTGTACTGGCTCAACCGCAGAATTCTCCGGAAACTGCTAAGACAGAAAGCGGGACTGTGTGGAATCAAAATGCGAATGTTCCTCTGTTTGTAGAGGAGAAACTGGCTGAGAAGCAAAAAGGCAGCTCCTCACAGCATGCCCTAAATTATCTGGCTGAAAATGAAAAAAAGCTTGGGATCAACAACCCGAAGAAAAATTTTAAGGTGAAAAATGTTCAAAAAGATCAGCTGGGGATGACTCACGTTCGCTTCCAGCAGACAGAAAAGGATGTACCTGTTGAGGGAACGGAAATTATTGTTCACTTTAATAAACAGAATGAAGTGGTGGCGGTGAATGGGCGTCACAATAAGGCAGTGAAAAATGCCGATGTAGACACAAATGCCGATTTAACAGAAAGTGAAGCCGTAACCATTGCAAAATCAGCCGTCAATGCACCTGAATCTCTAACCTATAAGCCAACTTCAGAACTAGTGGTCTATACCTTTAAAGGCCAAAATACCTTATCGTACAAGGTGAATCTGAACTTCTTAGGTGACCAGCCTGGAAACTGGTTTGTATTTGTAGATGCGAATACAGGGGAGATTGTCGATCAGTATAATGCTTTATTGCACACCGATGACATGAAGAAGAAAGCGATAAATGGAATTGGACAAGGGGTTCATGGAGAAAAAAGAACACTTCATGCGACAAAAGAAACACAATCTGGACAGGAGAGTGTTTTTAAACTCTATGACGAAACGCATCAGAATTTAGAGGGTATTTATACATTTGACCATAATACAGGTGAACTTTTTGAAAATAGCAGTAACGCATGGGTATCTGATTATGCGAGCCCAGCGGTTGATGCTCATTATAATTCTGAAAAGGTATATGACTATTATTTAAATGAACATGACCGAAATTCACTGGATGGAGAAGGAATGCCGATTATCTCCTATGTTCATTTTGGTGAAAACTACAACAATGCTTTCTGGAATGGCCGCTTTATGACTTATGGTGACGGAGACGGTGAATTTATGGTTCCGTTATCTGCGGGTCTTGACGTGGCTGCCCATGAAATGACTCATGGTGTTATTACTCACTCCGCTAACCTGAATTATCGTAATCAATCCGGTGCTCTTAATGAGTCCTTTGCCGATGTGTTTGGCGCTTTAATTGATGCGGATGATTGGGAAGTTGGGGAGGATATCATGGGTTCTGAGGCAAAAGAAAGCGGCCGGATATCTTTGCGCAGCTTAAGTAACCCTGATAAGTATCCGGTATCGGATGACGTCGCTCCTTTTGGTGATGGTCAGTATCCTGAACATATGAATGAATTTTATGATCTGCCACTTGATATTGATAATGGCGGGGTTCATATTAATTCATCCATCACGAATCACGCTGCCTATCTCATTGGTGAACAGCTTGGAAAGGACAAGCTCGGCCATATTTATTATCGTGCCCTGACTGCCTATTTAACACCAACTTCCAACTTCAGTGATGCAAGGAAAGCCATCGTACAGTCAGCAGAGGATTTATATGGAGAAAGCAGCGAGGAAGTAACGGCTGTAAAAGATGGTTTTGACCAGGTTGGAATCTATTAATCCTACTTCTTTAAAGGAATGTAAGTTATCATCTTTAATAGAGACGGTAATGATGATTGATCAATCATTACCGTCTCTATTTTTGGTAATACCATCCGGCAGATGGCGTTAAGATACAGCATAACTGGTATAGACATGTATACTTCTAGTTTGATTTTTAACCTGCAAGGCGTTACAATAAAAGTGAAACAAGATGAGCAGGAGTGGACTTATGGGGAGGCTACTAAACGAGTGCTCAAATCAAGCATACATTCGAACCGGATGATAGGGATAAATCCACCTAACTCCGGGGCATTCGAATATTAAACTTGTATTTATCGGCCCTGTAAACTGATTTTGTATATTCAATGGGTGTATTTTCACCTTCCAGATAGGTCGTCCGTTTGATCACGAGGACTGGATCTCCCTGATCAATTTTTAGCAGCTGAATTTCTTCTTCATTGGCAAGAGATGCTTCAATGGACTGATCGCCATAAGCAATAGAGAACTGGCGTTTATTTTCCATGAATTCATAAAAAGACAATTGAATATCTTCCTGTGTCAGTTCGCCGATTCTTTTTTGCGGGGTGTAAGTAAATTCCAGGGCTACAGGTTCATCATCTGCAAAGCGTATGCGTTTCATCTCATATACTAAATCGGATGAATCTATGTTTAAGGCTGCTGCAACTTTAGAATCTGCGTACATCAGCTGAAAATTCAGCAGCTGGCTGGATGGCATTAAGCCACGGTTATTCATTTCTTCACTGAAGCTGGTAAGGCCGGACAGGTCCTGTTCAAATTTTTTCTCGGCCACAAAGGTACCTTTGCCTTTTTCACGGTATAGAAGACCTTCGTTGACCAGGTTATTGATTGCCTGTCTCACCGTCATGCGGCTAATCTCGTACTTTTCTGCCAGCTCACGTTCGGAGGGAAGGAAATCTCCAGGTGCATAGATATTGCGATCGATAAATGTCTTTATTTCCTGTTCCAGCTGGTAATAAATAGGTATGGGTGAATTTTTATTAATCATCTTAAGCATCCCCTAATGTAAGTCTTTTAATATGAGAAATTTTATCAAAAAATTATAAAAATGTACAACTTGAGGTCTAGACCACTAGAGGTGTTTGAAAGGGGAGAATGACATTGAGCAATCAACCTTTGCTTATCAAAAATGTAACCATCTATACAGAAGATGAAGCTATTTCTAATGGAAGTATCCTTATTCATAATGGCGTCATCACATCCGTTCATGGAATGAATGAGGAAGGTGAGACCATACCGGAAGATACACGTACCATTGATGGGTCTGGAATGACAGCGATTCCGGGTTTTATTGACGGACATATTCATGGGGCAAATGGAGCGGACGCTATGGATGCTACAGAGGAAGCATTGGATACGATGGCGTCCTTCTTACCAAAAGAAGGGACAACAAGCTTTCTCGCTACCACGATGACCAACTCCACAGAAAATATTGAGAAAGCATTAGCCAATGCTGGGGATTATAAACAGAAGGACGGGTATGCAGAGGTGATTGGTGTCCATCTGGAAGGTCCCTTTGTTGAGAAATCCAAAGCGGGTGCGCAGCCTCAGGAGCACATTGAAGAGCCGGATGTAGAAAAGTTTAAGAAATGGCAGGAGATGTCCGGAAATAAGATTCGAACCATTACGATGGCCCCTGAGCACGATACGGATGGTTCGTTTATTCAGGAATTGGCTTCCCAGGGTGTGAATGTCTCTGCGGGTCATACGGATGCGAATTTTGAAGGAATAAAAAGGGCTATTCCTTATGGCTTACATCAGTTAACCCACCTTTGTAATCAAATGAACGGGATTCATCATCGGGACATTGGTGCTGTAGGGGCCGCATTTCAGCTTGAAGATTTGCAGGCAGAGCTGATTGCAGATGGTGTCCATGTCGCTTCGGAAATGCTGCAATTAATTTACCGGAACGTCGGTAGTGATCAGTTAATTTTAATTACCGATGCGATGCGGGCAAAAGGTTTACCGGATGGGGATTACGAATTAGGAGGCCAGCCTGTCATCGTTTCGGATGGGAAAGCCGTGCTGGAAAATGGAACACTGGCCGGAAGCATCTTGAAAATGCGGGATGCTGCCAAGCGTATGCTCGAGCTTAATGATGCAGACATCCGGGATATCATTAAAATGACGGCTGTGAATCCGGCAAAACAAGTCGGTGTTTATGACCGGAAAGGAAGCATTACGAAAGGGAAAGATGCAGATCTTTTACTCGTGGATGATGATTTGAATATTCAATACAGTCTATGTCGGGGAACGATTGCGTATAAAGGAGAATGAGCCATGGATATAATTAGGGTTAAGGATTATCAGACAATGAGTGAAAAAGCATGCGGGTATCTTGTAGATAAAGTTCAGAAAGTCCCAAAGCCTGTACTTGGACTGGCAACCGGGTCAACCCCTGAAGGTCTGTACAAACAGCTGATCGATAAATACCAGGAAGGAACGGTTTCCTTTAAGGATGTTTCAACGTTTAATCTGGATGAGTATGTCGGCTTGGGGAGGATGGATCCGAACAGTTATCATTATTATATGAATGAAAAATTATTCAAACATGTAGATCTATCCACGGAAAATGTGCATCTGCCTAATGGTACGGCTGGAGATCTCCAGCAGGAATGCCGGGATTATGAGGCTTCCATTAAGCAGGCTGGTAATGTGGATGTGCAAATTTTAGGACTTGGGTTAAACGGTCATATCGGTTTTAATGAACCAGGAACACCCTTTTCAAGCCGGACCCATGTGGTTGAATTAGATGAGAGCACCCGCGAGGCGAATGCCAGATTTTTTGCATCAAAAGCAGATGTTCCAACGCAGGCCATCACCATGGGCATTGAATCCATTATGGAAAGTAAGGAGATCGTATTACTGGTATCAGGTGCAAAAAAAGCAGAGGCACTGGCCAGATTGATAAATGGGGAAATCAGTGAAAACTTCCCGGCCTCTGTATTGAAACAGCACCCGCAGGTTACAATTATCGCGGATGAAGAAGCATGTGTTCATATTCCGGAGCATGTGCATAGTTAAAGCCCCGGGAGTCATCAGGAGCTTGATATTATGAAGGACAAAAAAGTCTGAATGTACAGATGAAGTATTTATCAAAAACAGTTCATTTCACTTTCGTCAGCCATCAGGGGAGGGGATAAGAAATCCTCAAATGGACTATAAAAGAAGGCGCGGTTCCTCCAGGTAAGCCACAGGAGGAACGGCGCTTTTTAGTTTCTTAAATTCCTTGTTAAAAATTAAAATGCTGAAGTCCATCCGGCATCAGCAGTGATGACGGTGCCATTGACGAAGCTCGATTCATCAGAAGCCAGGAATACAGCGACTTTGGCAATTTCATCGGCAGATCCTGTCCGGGGAGTGAGGCCGTGGGTCATTCCCGCCCGCTTCAGTCCGGCTTCGCTTGCCCCCTGCATAGAGGAACTGATATTGGTTTCCACAGCCCCTGGTGCAATGGCGTTACAGCGGATTCCTTTGTCAGCATACATCCAGCCGGTATTTTTCGTGAAACCAACTACCGCATGTTTTGAAGCGGTGTAAGTTGCCCCGGCATGAGCACCGTTTGAGCCACCCGTGGAAGCTGTGTTGATAATCACGCCGCTTTCTTTTTCCAGGAAAATCGGCAGAGCCTTTCTTGTGGCGCGCATGACACCTTTTGTATTGATTTCAAAAACTTTGTCCCATTTTTCATCGGTAATTTCTCCGGCCGGCTCCATTCCATCCATGATCCCGGCATTATTGACTAAAATATCCAGAGTTCCGTATTCTTTTACAGCTGTATCAACCATGTTATCGATGTCAGACTGATTCGCAACATTAACTTTTACAGGTGTAGCTGTACCACCCTCATTCGTGATTTCTTCCACTACTTTCTGAAGACCTTCTTCATTTAAATCTGCCGCTACGACATGGGCCCCTTCCTGTGCGAACCTCAGAGCCATTGCTTTCCCCATACCAGATGCGGCACCTGTAATAATGGCTGTTTTGTCTTTCAGTTTCATGAATCATCACTCCTTTTGTAAATTTAATAGACAGGTGTCTATTAATCTATATTTTCAGTATAATAGAGCTGTGTGAACCGTTGCAATTCACAATTATGGCTCAATCATCAACTTTTAAACGATATGCTGAATTTTGTTTAAGATTGGAAAGTTAATAGACAGAAAAGGCGGAGGTGTATACTTTTTGGATAGACGAATCAGAAGAACCAAACAAGCTTTTAAAGAAACCATCGTTGAACTCATGAGGCAGAAAAAATTTAAGGATATTTCAGTTACGGACATTGTAAATCATGCCGATTACAGCCGTGCTGCTTTTTACACCCATTATAAAGATAAAGAAGAACTGCTGGAAGAGTTGACAGAAGACGTTCTGGAAAATCTGAGACTGGCCTATGAAGAGCCTTACCATGAGGTGAATCCATTACAGATTCATACGCTTAAAGCAGAAAACATCAAGATTTTTCATCACGTACATCAGTATAAGGATTTCTACCGGGTAGCCATTCTATCCGAGGCATTGCCCGGGATTCAGAAAATGATTACATCCCAGCTGAAAGAACTGCTGCTTTTGGATTTTCACCGGTCGTCTTTATCTTCGAGTGTGGAGGAAGAACTTTTGGCAGGCTATCAGGCTTATGCGATGTTTGGAATGATTATGGAATGGGTGGAGGGAGGATACCGCTACTCCGCAGATTACATGGCGGAACAACTGCTGGCCATTTTAAGAGGACGTTTTTCCTGAAGGCTGCTGCAGCTCTATTCATCAGTTGGTATTTCAGCAGCTATCCGTGAAGGCAGTGCAGACGAATACACGGAATACCCGAGTGAACGTCTGCACGATCTGTTTCATCACGCATGAACTGGCCGTAATCCCCTACTGATGGAAGTTTCTCTTGATATAGTAAGCCTTCACTCCTTTCAAGCATTATTATCCCATTCAGCCTGAAAAATCGCCATCATATAGGCATCCTGGTAGCTTCCGTTTATATAGAAGTGTTCCTTCATTTCTCCTTCTATATGATAGCCGATTTTTTCATAAATATGGATCGCCTTCTTATTTTCTTTAGCTACGACCAGATGCACTTTATGTAAATTCAGGATACGGAATGCATAGTCGGCCATCATTTCCGTTACCTTTGTTGCATAGCCCTTCCCCTGATAAGCGGGGTCCATCATAATACCGAACTCTGTATTACGGTGGATTGGCTCAATATCATAAAGACCGGTCAGTCCGATGTTCTCATCCCCCTTGCAGATGACAAAACGTCGATGCCTGTCCGATTCCTTCATCTGTTCATATCCGCTCGTAATCCTGTCCTGCGGGTAATAAGCTTCCAGAAACCAGTAGTCCATAATGCTTTTCTGGTTATACAATTTGTGCATGAAAGGGATGTCGTCTTTTTCCAGCGGACGTACCCAAATTTCATGATCCATGTTCCTCGCCTCCTGCTTATGATGTTCCATTTACGATTTGCTGACTGCATCCCTATCCTTTTCCGAGACATAGGACTGGATGGCTTCTATAAAGATTTCTCCATATTTATCAAGCTTGGCCTGTCCTACCCCTTTAATCGCCAGCAACCGGTTTTGGTCCTCAGGGTAGTACATCGTCATTTCCTTTAGGGTTGCATCTGAAAAAACGACATAAGGTGGAACCCCTTCGTCATCCGCCAGCTGTTTCCGAAGAGTCCGTAATTGTTCAAAGAGCTCCTCATCGCCTTCTGTCTGCTGTTGTTTGACAATGGTCATTTTCTTATAAACCTTGGCTTCCCCTTTAAGGATAGGGAGGACATTTTGAGTCAGCTGGACAACCGGATATTTCCCATCGGTTAATTTTAAATATCCTTCCGCCAGTAAATAATTGACCAGCTCCACAATTTCCATTTCCCGGCGATTTTTCATCAGCCCGTATGTGGAAAGCTTGTGAAAGCCGAGCTCTCGCATGCGTTTATTTTTGGACCCTTTTAATACCTGGGCAACGAGGGTAACCCCGAATCTTTCGTTCATTCGTTTAATACAGGAAAAGATCATCTGGGCTTCTTTCGTCATGTCGACCTGCTCCCGTTGATCGGTGCAGTTGCTGCATTTTTCGCATCGATGGAACGAACTTGGATCATCGAAATACTCCAGCACATAGGACTGCAGGCAGCTTTCAGTATGGCAATACTGCACCATTTGCTGAAGGCGGGCGTATTCCTGTGTCCGCTGCGTCTCGTTTAGATTGCTCTCCTCAATTAAAAATTTATGGATTTGAACGTCCTGCGGGGAAAACATCAGATAGCACTCACTATCCTCCCCGTCTCTTCCAGCCCTGCCAGCCTCCTGATAATAGGATTCAATATTCCGGGGCATGTTGTAGTGGATCACAAACCGTACATTGGATTTATCAATGCCCATACCAAAAGCATTTGTCGCTACCATAATCAAAATGTTATCGAGAATAAACTGCTCCTGGCCTTCTTTCTTTTCCTCTTCTGAAAGTCCTGCATGATATTTCGCAACAGAAAAATTTTGCTTACGGAGGAATTCATAGAGCTGATCGGTTTCTTTTCGGGTGGAAGTATAAATAATGCCTGATTGATTGGGACGTCTTTTGATATAATTAAGAATAAAATCCCGTTTATGGCCACCTTTGATAACCTGAAAAGACAGATTTTCCCTTGCAAAGGTTGTAAACACGGCATTTTCACGTGGGATGTCGAGTAATTCGGTAATATCCCGGGCGACCTCTTTTGTTGCCGTTGCTGTCAGGGCAAGGAGAGGCGCACGCTGATTCAGTTCTTTGAGAACCGGAATAATCGACCGGTAGCTGGGCCGGAAATCGTGACCCCACTGGGAAATACAATGGGCTTCATCAAAGGCCATTAAGGAAATTTCTGTATCCTGAATGGTCTGCAGAAAATAGCGAGATTCAAATCGTTCCGGGGCCACAAACACCATTTTATACGTACCGGCCTGGATGTCCGCCAGACGTTGATCGATTTCCTGGACCGTCAGGCTGCTGTTAATAAATGTAGCTGAGATTCCATGGGCATGCAGGGCATCCACCTGATCTTTCATAAGGGAAATCAGAGGGGATATTATGATAGCTGTGCCCGAAAGAACTAAGGCCGGGATTTGATAGCACAGGGACTTTCCGCCGCCTGTTGGCATAATGCCGAGCGTGTTTTGCTGATCCAGCATTTGCTGAATAATATCTTTTTGTCCGGTTCGGAACTCGGTGTATCCAAATGTATTATTTAATACGTTTGTTGCTTCGTTTAGCATATTATTTTGCGGCCTCCTACTGAAAACACAAATCAGACAACAGAATTTACGTTCGAGACGTTTATTTTCTATATTTTATCATTGATCGGTATATGGCGTACAGTTCGTGAAAAAGGAACTTCGGTTTGTATACGTATTCAAACATGAAAGATTCCTTCTAAGAAAACTCAAAAATAGCCTGGAAAGCATCCATAAACATTGAATTTTATCATTTATGAAGTTCTTTAACGCTTTAAAGCATGTGGGGACAGTCCCGAAAAAAAGGGGGAGGATTTATATGAATTGGGAGAAGGTGAAGGAGTTGTATCCGTCGCTGATCAGGTGGAGGCCGGATATGGAGCTGAATATGGATGATTATACCTGGTTTGAAGGGGAGAAGGGTCAGGTATTTGGGATAAACAAGAACGAATTGACCCATCATGACGAGATTCTGTTAGCCTCTGTTTTAAAAAGAGCTGAGGCCGTAAAGCAGGAGCGAACCGGGCGGGAAAAATTCTGGAGTCAGACTTTGATCGGGCAGGGAAATGAGCGTACCTGGGTTGATGGTCCTTTCCGGTTTATTTTTTTTAGTTTGAATACCAGACAAATAGATGTAAGCTTAATCGATGTAGGGTTAAAAGGAATCTTTCCTCATGAAGTCTCTCTGCTGTGGCTGGATCAGCAGTCCGGGGTGATTGTGGAAGAATTTGAAGGTGAGAGAGAAGACGCTGTTCATCTGCACAGTGTGATTGAACTATTAATGAGTGATTTATCTGTCAATATTCAGTTATTTGTCGGGGAACAATTGCCGGGGATGAATGGAACCGATGTCCGGAAGTCATTTACATGGATGAAACAGACCGCGGAATTTGCCTTTCAGCACTCTATGGAATACGTGTCGGCACTTGCAGATGTTCTTCCTTCTTTACTGGTTTCAAAGCTTGGCAGAGAAGAAAGAGAACAAGTAGCGACCCTCCTCCTGAAAGAAGCCAAGGATGATCAGGAGCTATTAAGAACGATACAGACCTATCTGGAGGCAAATTCAAATATAACGGAAGCGGCAAAAAGAATGTACATGCACCGCAACAGTCTTCAATACCGAATTGATAAATTTATAGACCGGACACAGATGGATATTAAAACCTTTCAGGGAGCCATCGTCTGTTATTTAGCCTTAAAAATGCTGGATGTTTAATCACTTATTCAGGTTACAAAAGAAATCAGTCACAAATCTTATCGTGTTTCGTACTCCAGTTTTTAAGCCATGAAAAAAAATCATTATATATCTTAACTTTTACAGGAGATGCTTATTTTGAAACGTTTCATATTTTTACTTATTTCCATCTTTATTTTACTATTTGCTGCTTGGTTCTATTTTTCGCACAGCTCTGATTCGAACACTCAGGATGCGACGGGCACAGATTCCTCTGATACAAAGGAACCTATAACTGAATCTCCGCAAACACCAAAAGCAGAAGATCGTATACAAGAAATTATAAAAGCTGCAAATACGGGCCAATTGCCTTATGAGTCCTTTAAAGTGGGGGAGACAGATCTGAGCGCACTCAAGGAAAAATGGGGAAATCCAGAAAACATAAGTCAAACAAAGGTTGGTTTATACGCCTCCTATAATACTCAAAACATAACGGTTGGTTATTACAGACATTCGCCTATTTTTGATATTCGTTCCTACAAACCGGAATTAAACGAAATTCACTTAAAGGATATAAAAAAAGTAATGGGTAATCCGAAGCAGGTGTTATCCTATGATTCTAATGAAGTACATCAAAATATTCTGGTTTATTCATTAAATAATGGAAATGAGTTAAAGTGGATTGTAAATCAACCGACAGCCGATAACCAGAACCCGTCAGTCGATCATATTTCAATTTATGACTCAAAGATTGCTGACCATTCTCTATCAGGTAAACTAAATAGCCTGTCGTTAGATGAAAAAATCGGCCAAATGCTACTTATAGGTATGAATGGACAATCCGTGGGGAATGACGTGAAGACTATGATTCAAGAAGAACGTGTCGGCGGAATCATTCTATATGGGAAAAATATAAAAAGTCCAAATCAGACGGTAAAACTAACAAATGAATTGAAAAGCATTAATCAGCAGGCAAATCCGTCTCTTCCTTTATTTATAAGTGTAGATCAGGAAGGTGGAGCGGTTGAAAGAATGCCACCCCCAATTTTACCGATGCCATCTAATTTTACGATCGGCAGGAAAAAGGATGCTGATCTATCCTATCGTGTGGGGGAGACTCTTGGGAAGGAAACGCACTCTTTAGGTTTTAATATGAATTTTGCACCAGTCCTTGATGTGATTAAAGACCCTGAGTCCTCTGTAATTGGAGAACGTTCTTTTGGAGGAAATCCAGAGGTTGTCAGTCGACTGGGCATTGCTACGATGAAAGGTTTACAATCCGAAAATGTCATATCCGTTGTTAAACACTTCCCGGGATATGGAAGTGTAAGTGTGGATGCCCATCAAAATTTACCGACTCTTGAATTTGGCAATGAATATTTAGAACATCATGATTGGCTTCCTTATAAGAATGCTATTGAACAAGGTGCAGATGTTGTAATGGTTACTCATATGCTTACACCAGCTTTAAATGCAAAGTATCCCTCATCTATGTCATCAAGGATCATCACCAATATGTTAAGGGGAGAATTGGATTTTAACGGCCTCATTATCACGGATGATATGACGATGGGAGCCATTGAAAACAACTATTCTATTGACAGGGCGGCAGTGGAATCTGTAAAAGCAGGTGCGGACGTTGTCATGGCTGCTTATCACAAAGATCAACAGATAGCAATACTCAACGCTTTAAAGCGAGCGGTGAAAAATGGAGAAATTTCCGAACAAAGAATAGACAATTCCGTATTCCGAATAATGAAAATCAAAGAAAAGTATCATCTTTCGAATAACCAGATAAGTATACCGGATATTTCATCCCTTAACAAAAAAATAAAAAAGATAACAGCAGAATCCCAGTAACGCTTGAGAAAAATAAATAACCGACGAAAAAAAGCTCATGAGAAACTCTGAGCTTTTTTTATATGTTGCGAAATGTACGATGGAATGTATGGCTAATTGAACAATGGTCCTATCACCATATCGGTCTTCAGGCTGAACGAATTTCGTGCTGCCTGCCGTTAAGCAAAACACGTGGAGAACGTATACTAAACTCATCAAGTTACAAGAGGTGAGAAACATGCAGTATACGATTTATGAACTGGAACGGCTGATCAAAGATAAACGGGTCAAGTAACGGTAGGGAATTTCAAAAAAGAAAGGAGCATGGAAATGAATATCTATGAAATGGAAAGTTTAATGGAGTCAAGAAGATTATAAACCATTTACGATTCAATGGAGGTGAGGAACAATGATTATAAAAAATGACCGTATGGAGGTTGTAAGGTTCTGATGGATACATTAAACAAGGTTGATGAGTAATCCCTTTCTGATCATTTAATAAAATGGCCGAAAGGGATTTTTGCTGTCATACGAGCCACCTGTACCCTCAACTTTATATTTGCTCTGCCTCAATCCCCCGCTTATATCACTCTCCTCCTGCACCAGAATTCTGATTAAATAAAATCCCTGTTAAGGCAGCCTGCACAAATCTTCCGGATATTTTTGTGCACACTGTCTATTTCGTTTCCTGTAATAGTTCCGTAGACTGATAGTAAGATAAAAAAAGCGTTTACATAATAGAGGAGGCGAACCAATGGCAGATGTAAAACTGGATCATGTGTACAAGGTTTATGATGGAGATGTAGAGGCAGTGAAAGATTTTAGTCTGGATATTAAGGACAAGGAGTTTATTGTGTTTGTCGGTCCGTCCGGCTGTGGAAAATCAACCACTCTTCGTATGATTGCGGGGCTGGAGGAAATTACCGATGGGGATCTTTATATTGATGATAAGCGTATGAATGATGTGACCCCGAAAGACCGGGATATTGCGATGGTTTTTCAGAATTATGCCCTTTATCCCCATATGAATGTTTATGACAATATGGCTTTTGGATTAAAGCTGCGGAAATTTAATAAAAAAGAAATTGATGAGCGTGTTCAGGAAGCAGCGAAAATCCTGGGGCTTGAGGATTATTTAAAGCGAAAACCTAAGGCTCTGTCAGGCGGTCAGCGTCAGCGTGTGGCTTTAGGTCGTGCGATTGTCCGTGATGCCAAGGTGTTTTTGATGGATGAGCCCTTGTCGAACCTGGATGCTAAGCTGCGTGTTCAAATGCGTGCAGAAATTCAGAAGCTTCATCAGCGCCTGCGGACGACGACCATCTATGTTACCCATGATCAGACGGAGGCCATGACGATGGCAACCAGACTTGTGGTGATGAAGGATGGGGTCATTCAGCAGGTCGGCTCTCCGAAAGAGGTTTATGATCAGCCGAATAACATGTTTGTCGGTGGATTTATCGGATCGCCGGCCATGAACTTTCTGGAAGGTACTTTAACAGAGGATGCATTTCTGCAGGTGGAGGATAAGAAGATAAAAGTTCCGCAAGAGCGCCTGGAGGTTTTAAAAGAAAAAGAGCTTGTGGGGAAGGAAGTGATTCTCGGTACTCGTCCGGAGCATATCCATGACGATACAGCCTTTCTGGAAGCCTCCCCTGAAACAGCCATATCAGCCAAAATTGAAGTGGCAGAGCTGATGGGTTCTGAGACGATTTTATATTCAAAGGTGGGAGAGCAGGAATTTGTCGCTCGCGTGGACTCCCGTACAGATCTTCAGGGCGGAGAAACGATTCAGCTTGCCTTTGACATGAATAAGGCTCACTTCTTTGACAAAGAAACGGAAGAACGGATTGATTCCTAATTAAATGGAGACAGCCTCCCGTAAGTCTGGACGGAGGTCTGATTAAGAAAAAGGCGGGTGAGGAGCATGGAGAATCGAGATTCAGCTTTCCAGAGATTATTTGGCAGTCTGGAAAACACACGCAGATTTTTTGCCCCTGGACGTGTCAATGTCATCGGTGAGCATACGGATTACAATGGAGGTCATGTATTTCCGTGTGCCTTAAACATTGGGACTTATGCAACTGTCCGTAAGCGTCCGGATCTGAAGGTTCAAATGTATTCAGTTAATTTTCCTGACCGGAACCTGATCGAATTTGACCTGGAACATCTATATTTCCGGGACGAGGATGACTGGGGGAATTATCCCAAAGGGGTCGTGGCACAGTTTCAGCAGGCGGGATACACACTTGATTCAGGGTTGGAGATCGTGTTTGAAGGAAATATCCCCAATGGTGCAGGACTATCCTCCTCAGCATCCATTGAACTGGCCACAGCTGTGTTGGTCAATCAGTTATTTTCCTTTAATTTGGAGATGCTGGAGCTTGTGAAAATGGCGCAAAAGGCAGAAAACGAATTTGTCGGGGTTCATTGCGGAATTATGGATCAATTTTCAATAGGATTTGGGAAACAGGATCATGCCGTACTACTAGATTGCAAGACTTTTGCGTATTCCTACAGTCCAATTAAACTTGATGGACTGACCCTAATGATTGCCAATACGAATAAACAGAGGGGACTGGCTGACTCAAAATACAATGAGCGCAGGCAGGAATGTGAACGGGCATTACAGGCGCTGCAGCAGGCGTATAATGTTCAGAATCTGTGTGACCTGACTCTTGATGAATTCCGGCAGTGTGAAGATATGATTCCTGATAAGACAGACCGGAAGCGGGCCCGCCATGCGATTTCAGAAAATGAGCGCACCCTTCATGCCCATCATGCGCTCGTGAACGGGGATATCGGACGTTTTGGGCAGTTAATGAATGAGTCTCATCAATCTTTGCGGGATGACTATGAAGTGACAGGTCCGGAGCTGGACGCATTAGTGGAAGCAGCCTGGGAGTACGGAGCGCTTGGTGCCCGAATGACAGGTGCGGGCTTTGGCGGCTGTACGGTGAACGTGGTGGAATCATCCAGGCAGGAGGAATTTATCAGGAATGTGTCCCGGAAATATCGGGAACAAACCGGCCTGGAGCCATATTTTTACGCTGTAGCCATTGCAGATGGGGCGCACGAGCTCTAAAATAATGATAGATGAATGAAGATCGCAATATATACAGGAGGAATGTGAAAATGTCCGTGTTGGTAACTGGTGGCGCTGGATATGTAGGCAGTCACACCGCGATTGAACTTTTAGATAAGGGTTATGAAGTGATTATCATTGACAACCTTCAGAAGGGTCATCAAAAGGCCGTGCTGAACAAAGCAAAATTTTACAGTGGAGATCTTCGTGATGAGGATTTTTTACATAAGGTTTTTGAGGAGAATGAAATTGAAGCAGTCGTTCACTTTGCAGCCAACTCTCTTGTAGGAGAAAGTGTCGAACAGCCTCTTAGCTATTACGATAATAACGTTTATGGAGCTTTAAAGCTGCTGCAGACGATGAAAACGTTTAGCGTGGATACGATTGTCTTTTCATCCACAGCAGCCGTTTATGGCGAACCGAAACATATTCCGATTCTCGAGTCGGACCCGACGGAACCAACCAATCCTTATGGGGAGACGAAACTTGCTATCGAAAAAATGATGAAATGGTCCGCTCAGGCTCATGGGCTGAAGTACACAGCGCTTCGTTACTTCAATGTGGCGGGCGCCCATACCAATGGACTGCTGGGAGAGGATCACTCTCCGGAAACCCACCTTATTCCGATTATTTTGCAGGTTGCTTTGGGGAATCGGGACAGCATTTCCATTTTCGGGGATGACTATGATACACCTGATGGTACCTGTGTGCGGGATTATATTCATGTGACCGATTTAGCCGATGCCCATATCCTTGCTCTTGAGAACCTGAAAGCTGGTGGTGAAAGTGGTGCCTTCAATCTGGGAAGCGGCCAGGGCTTTAGTGTAAAAGAGGTTATTGAAACGGCCCGCGAGGTAACAGGGAAGGAGATTCCTGCTGAGGTAGCCCCGCGTCGTGCAGGTGATCCGGCTAAACTGGTGGCTTCATCAGACAAAGCGAAGAAAATCCTCGGGTGGAATCCAAAGCGTGAGAGTCTAAATGAGATGGTTGGCTCTGCCTGGAACTGGTTCAGGAATCATCCCGGTGGCTATGAGGATTAATGGCAGATAGGAATGAGATGGAATGAGGCCCCGTGATTTTGGGGCTTTTTTTGTAAATAAGCGAAGGAAGCTATTTGGCAAAATCCCACAAGAAAGGGAGGCTTCAGATGAGCATCAATATTTATAAAGAGCTGGAGCGTTTAATCCAATACGGACTTGAAAAAGGACTAATTGAAAAATGGGATGTGGAATTTGTCCGCAATCAGCTGCTGGACGCTTTAGACCTGCAGAACTGGGTAAGGATTGAAGTGGAGAAAGAGCAGCTTCAAAATCCTGTCCCTGTTTTGGAATCGATTCTGGACTGGGCGGCGGAGCATGGACGATTGTCGCCGGATACGGTTAGTGAACGTGACCTCCTGGATACCAGATTAATGGGGATTTTCGTTCCTCACCCGTCAACGGTCATTCATACATTTGAGAAAATCCGTTCCCAGTATGGTGTCGAACGGGCGACCGATTATTTTTATCAGCTGAGCCGGGATGTCAATTATATCCGGACCAATCGTGTGAAGCGGAACGAGCATTGGTTCAGCAGGACGCCTTATGGGGAACTGGAAATCACCATCAATCTGTCCAAGCCGGAAAAGGATCCCCGGGATGTAGTCAGGGCAAAGGAGGATAATGCCAACTATCCCGCCTGTGTGCTGTGTAAGGACAATGTGGGCTATTCCGGGCGCAGTCAGCACCCCGCCCGGCAGAATCACAGGATTATTCCTGTATCGCTCGATGGGGAGCAATGGTATCTTCAGTATTCTCCCTATGTCTATTATCACCAGCACGCCATCGTATTTTCGGAAGAGCACCGTCCGATGAAAATATCGGCAGCGACATTCCGGAGATTGCTCGCTTTTGTGGAGCAGTTTCCTCATTTTTTCCTCGGGTCCAATGCGGATTTACCAATAGTAGGGGGTTCCATTTTAAATCATGACCATTATCAGGGAGGGCAGCATGAATTTCCTATGGCTGAAGCCGGTTATGAAGAAACTTTTCGGATGGGAAACTTTCCTGAAGTGAAGGCGGGAATTCTTCATTGGCCGATGTCTGTCATTCGGCTCCAGGCAGTCTCCCAGGCTGACCTTACAGCTGCAGCGGATCATATTTTGCAGAACTGGATGGATTATGAGGATCCTGAGGCAGGAATTAGGAAGGAAACGAATGGAGAGCGTCACAACACAATTACGCCTATCGCACGGCGCAGAGATGATTTTTTTGAACTTGATCTCGTGCTGCGCAACAACCGCACAAGCGAGGCGCATCCGCTCGGAATTTTTCATCCCCATGAGCAGGTCCATCACATGAAAAGAGAGAATATTGGTTTAATAGAGGTCATGGGTCTGGCTGTTTTGCCCGGCCGTCTGAAGGATGAACTGGAAAAACTGGCTGATTATCTCTCCGGACCAGATGCCCTATCCCAAATCAGGAAGGATCCTGATACACAAAAACATAGCGCTTGGGCACGACATCTTATGGAAACTTATGATAGGTCCGGCCTGGAAAATATCAACTCGATGCTAAAGCAGGAGACAGGTAAGGTGTTTCAGACCGTCCTCGAGCATGCCGGAGTGTTTAAAAAGAATACAGAAGGAAGACGTGCGTTTCAGCGATTTTTGCAAACGCTTTAGTGAACTAGAAGGTGATGAGGATGAAGGATATTTCCGTTTATTTAGTCTATTCGATAGGTTTTCTGCTATTTATAATTTGTTTTGGCTATATGCTGTATTTTGGCAAGCAGACGTTTCACTTAGATCAGATGGAGGTATCCAATGCCCAGGATTATGACTATCATTTTGTCCTTATTCCTGAAGAAAAAGGAAGTGAGTACTGGCAACTGGTCAGAGAGGGAGCCATGGAGACAGCCGAACAGCATCATGCCTATCTGGAATACGTGGGAGGTGCCCAGACCAGTGAGGAGGAGCAGTTCCGGACACTGGATAAGGCGATTGATGCGAAGGTGGACGGAATCCTGACACAGGGAATGGAAGGAGAACGTTTTGTCGAACTGGTTCATCTGGCCCGGGAAAAAGGAATTCCTGTCGTCACCGTGGATGCGGATAATCCAAAAAGTGAGCGGAATGCCTATGTAGGCACGGATAATTTTCGTGCGGGTTATCTGGCTGGAGAGGCCTTTGTGAAGGAGACAACGGGTAAACAAAAGGTTGCCATCGTTATCGGACGCTCGGAATCCCTTAATCAGCAAAAGCGCATAGAAGGCTTTCAGAAGGCGATTGAACATGAAGAACGGATACAGGTGATAACCATTGAGGAATCCAATATTTCCATTGTTGGAGCTGCCCAGGCCACCTATCAGGCTTTGAAAAAACATTCAGAGATTAATGGTTTCTTTGGAACGAACGTATTGGCCGGGATCGGGATTTCCCAGGCGATTACGCAGACGAACAGACAGCAGAACCCATATATTGTGACGTTCGATACCCTGCCGAAGACGCTGGATTTAATGAGAAATGGAATGATCGATGCGACCATCGTTCAGCATCCGTACAGAATGGGAAAAACCGGAATTGATCTTCTTTTAGAAGCGGGTAACAGCAAGTATGTTGAGCCTGTTCAATATACACCTTCATCCATTTTATACAAAGAGGACATCCATAAAGCCAAGTATGGGGAGGAGTACAGCTATGAAATCAATTCGCAGTAAACTTATGGCTTACTTTTTTGTGTTTGTGCTCCTCTTTAATGTTGTATCGGTTCTGATTTATTTCAGCAGTGACCGGCTCCTGAATGAATATCATACGAGTATTGAACGATTTTTAATTTTAAATCGTGTATCCCAGAAATCCATTGACTTATATGATAAGGTCAATCAGTTTGTCTTAACTGGTGAAGAGCAGGATTTTGAAGCCTTCTATAAGACAAAGTCAGAAATCGTTCAGGAAAAGGAGCGGCTTAATGAACAGCTGACAGGGGTGGAGGATGTACAGTTGAACAAGCATATCCATATGATTGAAACACTCGTACAGGAAACCGAAATGACGGCAGGTTTTATGCTGAGAAACGATATTGAAAAGTACACCCACCATCTGCAGGAAGCCCGGGAGACGTCCAATTATATTCAGGAAACCACCCTTCAATTAATCGATCTTGAACTGACCGAATATCAGGATCTCTATCAGGAACTGGCCCAGAGGAATGAAGCGTTTAAATCGTTTACCATCTTTCTGTTCTTAACGACAGTATTGCTGGCCATTGGTGCCGCTCTCTGGTTTTCCAGAGGGATTAATCGCCCTATCCGCTCTTTATGGCATGGAGCAAGAGAGGTTTCTAAGGGAAAGCTGAATGGTCCTGAAATTGAGATTAAGTCCAATGATGAGCTGAAGTTACTGGGAGATACCTTTAATCAGATGCGCACGAATATCCAGCGACTGTTTCAGGAAATCAAGGAGAAGTCCGAGCTTGACCAGCTGTTAAAAGAACTCGAGTTAAAGCATCTTCAGAATCAAATCAATCCTCATTTTTTATTTAATACCCTGAACACGGTTGCCCGGATGTCCTACCTGGAAAATGCAACATCCACAACAAGATTAATTGAGTCAATCTCCACCATTCTCCGTCACAGTTTAGGCGATCTCGATAAATCCGTTGCTTTGCGGGATGAGGTACAGGTGGTAGAAGAATATTTTTATATCCAGCAGACACGATTTGCCGATCGAATGACGTTTTTGCAGAAGGTGGATGAATCCTGTCTTGACATCCCTGTTCCACGTCTCACATTGCAGCCCTTAATTGAAAATGCGTTTATTCACGGCATTGAGAAGAAGGAAGAGGGAGGAAGGATTTCCTTAACCATTTATCAAGAACAGGATCATATCATGGTAGAAATATCCGACAATGGTGCAGGGATGTCCTCTGACCAGATCGAACCGTTTATGAATCTGTCAAAGGAGGAACCAGTGGATGAACATACGGGGCATTCCACAGGTCTCGGACTGAAAAATGTCCTGCGGCGTTTGCAATTATTTTACCAGCGGGAGGATATAGTAGAAATGGATTCGGAAGTGGGAGCTGGAACGGTCATTCGCTTAAAACTTCCCAATACGATAAGCAGGGAAAAGGGGGGAGCAAGTGCATGAAAACGATCATTGTCGAGGATGAATACTTAGAGCGCAAGGCGATGCGAAAATTTTTAGAGGAAAGCTTCCCTGGATTAACGGTTGAGGAAGCTCCAAATGGGCGAAAAGCTATAGAAATGGCCCGGCAACGGTCCCCTGATTTTATGATTGTGGATATTCGCATGCCTGGAATCGATGGGCTGGAGACGATAAAAACCATACAGCAGCAGGCTCCCCGGATGAAGTTTATCATTGCTTCCGCCTACGATTCTTTTGATTATGCCAAAACAGCCATGAAGCTTGGCGTTAAGGAATATATTTTAAAACCAAGTAAAAAGGAAGAAACGATTAAGGCCATATCCCGAATCCGGAAAGAAATCGAACAGGAGAAACAATGGGCACAGAAGGAAGATGAATCAGAACGAATTGCCAAGGAGCATTTTCTGTTAAAAATCACCCGCTATGAGTATGATGAATCCTTAAAGAGGCTTAAGAAGGAGTATTTCCCGGATGTGAAGAGTGGCTGCTTTTTCATCCTGGAGCCGATTCGTGATGACTTGATGGAGAAAGTGGACGATTATATCGGGAAGCTGGAAGGACAATTCTGTATCACGCACAGGCAGAATGATCAGCTTGTCATCCTTCTTCTTGCGGAAACGCAGCTGCAGAAAAGTGACATATTGCTGTTGGCCCGCCTGCTCTATCTGAAATTGGATTCCAGCGTATCCATCGGAGCAGGTTTTCCGTATGCTCAGCTGAAAGACTTCTCCCAATCCTATTATGAATCGGTGAAGGCAGGTAAGCAATGGCTCAGTTCTCAGAAATCCGGCTATGGTCTGCCTAAAGGGAAACAGGCCGAGGATACTGATGCAATGGTTGAGCAGTTTCTGTCAGCCATTCAGATGGGCCATGAGCTGCAGGCAACCATGGCGATAGAAGAGCTTTTATCCGCGCAATCCCCACAGGATTTACAGGAGCTTTATTTTAAAGTTAAGCACAGACTGGAAGCAGCAGGAATTGTTATAAAAGAGATTCGTTTACAAGACTATAAGAATGAGAAGGAATGGAAGAAATTTATTGGGTACTGCTGCCTTGAAATTCAGCGACTGCATCAATCCTACCGGTATATTGAACGGGCAAAGGACTATATCAGCGAGCAATATCAGCGTCCTGTAACCTTGGAAGAGGTTGCCCAGTATGTGGATTTAAGTGCCAATTATTTTTCCCATATGTTCAGAGAAGAGACAGGGCAGACCTTTATCGATTATGTGACAGATGTTCGTTTAAAGCAGGCTAAGCAGCTATTGAAGGAAAACACATTAAGCCTGAAGGAAATCAGCTTCAAAGTAGGCTACAAGGACCCCAATTATTTCAGCCGTGTGTTTAAAAAGCGTGAACAGCTTTCCCCGAAACAATTCCAGAAGCAAATCTTAAAAATATGAAGAAATTCATAAAATAGTGTAGGAATTGATGTGCCTGGGTTGTTTCATAGATTTATATAATAGGAGTTGTAAACGTTATCATATTAAGATGAAGGGGGAAGACAAATTGAAAAAGATTTGGGTCTTAGCAGTACTGATGATGACTGCCCTGATCTTTGCTGCCTGCAGTTCCGATGATGCGGCAAGCTCTGATGAAGGATCAGACAGCGGTGAGGGCGGCGAAGAAGGTACGACCGTTGAAATTTTCAGCTGGTGGACAGGTGCAGGTGAAGAGGATGGTTTATTGGCATTAATTGATTTATTCAAGGAAAAGCATCCTGATATTGAGGTGGAAAATGCAGCGGTTGCCGGGGGTGCGGGAACGAATGCAAAAGCAGTTCTTGCCAGCCGTATGCAAGGGGACGACCCGCCATCCACTTTCCAGGTGCACGGGGGTGAAGAGCTGAACGCCAGCTGGGTGGCAGCAGGTAAAATGCAACCATTAAATGATTTTTATGAGGAAAATGATTTAATGGATAAATTTCCTGAAGATCTAATTGACCTCGTGAGTGATGATGGAAATATTTATTCCGTACCCGTAAATATTCATCGCAGTAATGTCATTTTCTACAATAAGGCTGTATTTGAGGAGAACGGTATTGAAGTACCTAAAACATTTGATGAATTTTTCGCAGTAGCAGATGAACTGGAAGCAGCAGGCGTTACTCCATTGGCTTTAGGGGATAAGAACTCCTGGCCGGCTACACAAATTCTCGAAAATATTTTACTGGCTAAACTAGGTCCGGATGACTATAAAGGACTATTCTCAGGGGATGTCGCTTTTGATGACCCAAGAGTTGTAGAATCTGTTGAAACATTCGGTCAAATGCTCGATTACATGAATGATGACCATGCGTCTCGTGTGTGGCAGGATGCTGCACAGCTCGTAGCAGAAGGAGAAGCTGCGATGACGGTAATGGGAGACTGGGCAAAAGGATACTTTAGTAATGATCTAAACTTAACGGTTAACGAAGACTTTGGCTATGTGACAACTCCGGAGACTGAAGGATTGTTTATGGTTATTACCGACACATTCGGCTTACCTAAAGGAATTGAAAATGAAGAGGCTACCAAGGAATTTTTGAAGGTCTTGGCTTCTGTTGAAGGACAGGACACCTTTAATCCGTTAAAAGGCTCCATTCCGGCCCGGGTGGATGCAGATGAATCCAAGTATGACGAATATGGGAAAGATGCCATGGATGACTTCAAGAATGCAGACGCCCTTGCGCCAAGTATCGCGCACGGATCTGCTGCACCTGAAGGGTTCCTGACGAAGATGAACCAGGCTGTAAATATCTTTGTTACACAGCGTGACGTTGATCAGTTAGTCAATGCATTAGTCAATGCTTCTTCTGAGTTTTAATGAGTGAAAGGGTTACAGCTCTTATAAACACCCCATCCCATGGTTTGATGGGAATGGGGTGTTTCTTTCCAACTTATGAATGGGCATGAAGGTTTCGTCTGGAATCGCTCATTCCGATTCCATTTAAGGAGGCAAGGTGATGGCAACAAAACAGAAAACGAAACAGAAATTCAGCAAAGATCAGTGGCTGGCAATAGGATTTCTTGCGCCTTCCATTCTTTTAATTTTAGTATTCGTTTATGGATTTATCAGCTGGACAGGATATGTGTCATTAAGTAACTGGAATACCATCGTTCCGGACTTTTCCTTTGCCGGCCTGAAAAACTACCTGTATTTATTCAGTGACTTCCGCTTCCAGTCCGATTTACGGAATATGCTCTTTTTCACCATATTATTTATCGGTGCGGTTATTATCCTCGGATTAGGATTAGCGATTTTACTGGATAAAAAAATCAAAGGCGAATCGTTTTTCCGGAATATCTTCCTGTTTCCGATGGCTCTGTCGTTCGTCGTTACCGGGGTTGTCTGGCAGTGGCTGTTAAACCCTTCTACAGGGGTGAACAACTTTTTAAAGACCTTTGGCATAGAGCCTTTATGGTATACAGATACAAATATTTTAGCCGGTTTCCAATGGGGACAGATAGAATTCGGTGTTCCTGTCGCGATTCTGTCGATTGTGGTTGCTTCTGCCTGGCAGATGACAGGCTTTGCGCTTGCGATGTACCTGGCGGGGTTGCGCGGGATTCCTGAGGAGCTGAGAGAAGCGGCCCGTATGGATGGGGCCAGTGAGCTTCAGATTTACCGGAAGATTATCCTTCCGCAGTTACGCCCGATTACGGCCAGTGTAGTTATTATGATGGCCCATATTTCACTGAAAATATTCGACTTGATCTATGCGATGACAGGTCCTGGAGCAAATTTTGTCACAGACGTACCTGGCTTGTATATGTTCGAGACCACATTCAGAGGGAACTATTATGCACACGGCGCAGCCATTGCCATTATTATGCTGCTTGCGGTTGCCATTTTCATCGTCCCTTACTTGTGGAACAATAGGAGGGCTGATTCATAATGACGACACCATCCCATTACTTTGCCAGACTCTTAAAATATTTCATTCTCATCGTTCTGGCCTTATTCTTTTTAATGCCTGTTTACGTCATTCTTGTGACGAGTCTGAAGCCCCTGGATGAAATTTCATTATCACAAATGTGGGCGCTTCCAACTTCCATCGACTTCAGCAGTTATGTACAGGCATTTGAAGAGCTGGGACCGAACTTTTTAAACAGCTTTTATCTGGCTATCCCGGCGACATTGTTATCGGCTCTGCTGGGAGCGATGAATGGCTATGTGCTTTCCAAATGGAAGTTTAAAGGATCGGAAACTTTATTTACCGTTATTCTTTTTGGGATGTTTATTCCCTATCAGAGTATTTTAATCCCGTTAATTCAGTTTCTTGATACCATCGGCTTATATAATTCCATTTTAGGACTGATTTTTGTTCATGTCGTTTACGGACTTCCGATAACGACACTTATGTTCCGGAACTTTTATGCGAATATACCGGACGAAATGCTGGAGTCAGCCCGGATCGATGGTGCAGGGTTTCTGGGAATTTTCCGGCATATTATCCTTCCCCTGTCGATTACAGGCTTTGTGGTGGTAGCCATCTGGCAGTTTACAAATATCTGGAATGAATTCCTGTTCGCTGTTACAATTACTCAATCTGATCAGCAGCCGGTAATGGTCGCTTTACAGAACCTGTCCGGGAGTCAGATTGTCCAGTGGAACGTCCAAATGGCCGGAGCATTTATCGCCGCCCTGCCAACCTTACTCGTTTATATGATTCTCGGAAAATACTTCGTCCGCGGATTACTTGCCGGGTCGGTGAAAGGCTAGGGACTGTCCCCACATGCTTTAAAGTGTTAAAGTGCTACTTAAAAATAAGAAACCCGGACGCTTCATGCGTCCGGGTTTCTTATTGGAGTATTTTTTCAAGTACCATTAGTGAACTGACGGCATCTTTCCCTGTTACTACGGGCTCTTTATCCTGGATAATTGCATCGATAAACGCATCGATCACTCCGGTTTTTGTCTGGTTATCATTGGTCTGAATAGGTTCCAGTTGATACGGAATAACTTCTCCATTTTTAGTCTCCACAATTAATTGATTCTCAGGATCATGATAGATTTTTAAAATTCCTTTTTCACAATAAATGGTAGTGGTATTATCCTCAGAACCATAGTAAGTCCAGGAAAAGGAGGCGGTACCTAAACGGCCTTTTTGTGTCTTTAACGCACAGACTACGTTATCACACACTTCGATGGGCTTTCCGTTTTCATCCACCTTGTCGAGAGCCCCTGTAAAAGAATGCACATCTGTAATTTCATCATCCAGCAAATAATGAATAAGATCAATTTTATGTACACCCAAATCGCCGGCTACTCCGGAATGGGAACGTTCTTTTTTAAAAAACCATGTAGAATTGGATTTATTTACTCCCCAATGCTCGGGTCCCTGATGCCCAAATGAAGTTTTAAATGTCAATACTTCCCCAAGTTCTTTAGATGCAATCAATTCTTTTGCTTTTTGATGTGCTTTTGTAAAACGCTGATTATGATCGACCATCAGCTTCTTTCCTGATTTCTGCTGAGCTTCCAGGATCTGCTCAGCTTTGTCTACACTGACCGCCAATGGTTTTTCACATAACACATGCTTTCCGTTTCTAAGTGCTTCTGACGTATTGAGATGGTGGTTCTCATTTGAAGAGCAGTCACTAATAGCTGTGATTTCAGGATCATTCCATAGTTCTTCAACTGATACGACAAAACGTCCACCGAATTCTTCAGCTAATCCCTTTGAACGTTCAATATTCCGGTCATAAAAAACGATTTCATCCACATAAGGATTTTCAGCATATTCAGGCGCATGCCTAAAGCGTGTGATCGATCCGCAACCAATAATTCCTACTTTAATCGTATTCATAGCCAATCCTCCTTAGTCTCTTTTTTGGAAAAGTACAGCAATGACAATAATGAGTCCCTTGACCAGACCTTGTAAGTGCGGGGAGATGTTCATTAAATTCATCATATTATTGAGAACACCTAATAACAGTACCCCGAAGAAGGTTCCGATAACTTTTCCTTTTCCTCCTGTCATTCTGGTACCGCCGATAATAACAGCTGCAATTGCGTCAAGTTCGTAAAGGTTACCCGAACTGGAGGAAGAAATGGAATTTAAACGAGACGTTTCAATTAAAGCTGCGATACCAACTAAAAATCCACATAGAGTATAAACGCCAATTTTAATTCGATCGACTCGTATAGCCGAAAAGAGTGTCGCTTTTTCATTACTTCCTAAAGAATAAACATAACGTCCAAAACGGGTCTTTTGCATAAGGATGTAAATAATTAATGTTAAGCCTAAGAAAATAATGATTGGTGTATCCACAGGTCCAAGAGCGCTATTGGAGATATACATAAATGAACTGACTTCAGATGCTATACTGCCGCCATCTGAATAATATAAAGCGATGGAACGGGCTCCGGCCATCATTCCAAGGGTAGCAATAAACGATGCAATTCTTCCTTTTGCAACCAGCAGCCCATTAATCAGGCCTGCCAGCGCTCCCACTGCAAGTGCTGTCATCACACCAATTAAAATGCTCTCTGAGGCGTTTAGGGAAAGAATGGAAAATACACCTGCCATCGCAAGGACAGAACCCACGGACAGGTCAATCCCCCCGGACAACATCACAACAGTCATCCCTAATGAAATAACGCCAATTGTAGATACTTGCATAAGAATGTTCATTTGATTTTCAAAATACAAAAACCGGTCATTCATAATCGTTGCAGCTGCAAAGATAATTATAAATGCGATAATGACACTATATTCGCTCCATATCCATCCAAAGTTTATTCCCTTAGAGGAAGCCTGGTTTTCATTCGTCTTGATATTAGCCAATCTGTTTCTCTCCCTTCTTTGCCCCGGTTGCATATTCCATTAATAGTTCTTCTGTTGCATCCTCACGACGAAATTCACCTGTAATTTCCCCCTGGAACATTACGAGAATCCGGTCACATATCCGTAAAATTTCAGGAGCTTCAGAAGATAGAACAATGATGGCTTTTCCTTGTTCTGCCAGATTCATAATGTGCTGATAAATTTCATTCTTTGCTCCTACGTCAATCCCCTGAGTAGGATTATCAAAAATAATAATATCTGAGTTAACCTCAAGCCATTTGGAAATGACCACTTTTTGCTGATTTCCGCCACTTAAAGAGTCAATGTTGATTTTAGGATTGTGAACTTTAATATTTAATTCTTTCTGATAGTCTGCAAATTTGTTACGTTCATCCCGGGTTTTAATCCATCCATTCTTTTCGAAGTGGCCAATAGAGGATAAACTCATATTTTCAATAACACTTAAGTCTTTCACAATTGCATTTTCTTTACGGTTTTTCGGGACAAACCCAATCCCTGCCTGTAAAGCTTTTTTAGGATGGCTGATTTTAACTGCTTTTCCGTTAACTTGAATTTCTCCGTCGTTTTTTTTCCTGAGACCAAAAATACTTTCAAACAGTTCTGTGCGTCCATCCCCGGCTAAGCCAGTAAACCCAACGACTTCACCTTTTGAAACGGAAAAATTAATATGTTGAAAATCACTTTCATTCGATAGACGGTGAACATTAAGAATGGTTTCCCCGATTGAGTTTTGATGATAGAGTGCATCCGTAGATACAGATTTTCCGACCATCAATTTTGTAATATCATTTAAATTCGTATTCTCGATGTTGCCATTTCCCGCAAAGGAACCATCACGTAAGACAGTATATCGATCACAGACCGCTTGAATTTCCTTTAGTTTGTGAGAGATATAAATGATGGAAATACCAGATTCTTTAAGGGACTTCATAAATTCAAATAATCGCTCTGCCTCATTGTCTGTCAGGGCCGTGGTCGGTTCATCCATAATAATGATTTGCGAATCTCTTAAAAGTGCTTTAGCTATTTCAATCATTTGTTTATATGAGGTTTCCAAATCTCTTACGTAAGTTTTAGGATGTACGTAGATGCCCAATTTCCCTAAAACATCATTGGTTTGTCTGCACATTTCCTTGACATCTAAAAGCCCCCATTTATTTCGAAGCTCTGAACCCAGAAACAAATTTTCATAAACCGTTAAATCAGTGACTACGTTAAGCTCCTGGTGTATAAAACGAATGCCTTGCTCCTGTGAAGTACGAGGGCTATCCATCGTCATGGGCTGGCCGTTTAAATAGATCTGTCCTTCATCTGGTTGATGGATGCCTCCCAGGATATTCATAAGTGTGGATTTTCCCGCTCCATTTTCACCAAGGAGGGCATGGATTTCCCCTCTCTTTAGCGAGAAGTCTATCCCATGCAGAACTTCAACCTGGTTAAAAGACTTTTTAATGCTGCTCATTTCCAAAATGGTATCTTGCGCCATGTTGTTTCCCCCTAAAATCAAAGAAATAGGAAATACGATAGACATAGAGAATCTACCGTATTTCAACTATTTATTATTTTTAAAAGACAGAATCAGGATCATAGTGCTCATCAACATTTTCTTTGGTAACAGGTGTGGCTTCGAGAATCACTTCACTACTTTCTGGTTCTTCTCCATTCGCGAGGCTTGCCCCCACTTCTACACCGTCTCTAACCATTAGCGGTGAGTAGAGGAAAGTTGCGGAAATTAATCCATCTTCTTTAATATTTTCATAGACTTCCTTACTTCCTGCAGCCCCTGTTACAAATTGAATGTCTTCACGGCCAGCTTCCTTAATAGCTTGAATAACACCTAGAGCCATTCCATCATCCTGAGTATAAACAGCGTCAATTTCAGGTTGAGCGGTTAAAATGTTTTCCATAACCTGAAGGGAAGTCTCCTTTGAAAACTCTCCGGATTGGGAGGCTATAATTTCGATGTCAGATCCTTCAATGGCCTGTCGGAAACCATCGCTACGCTGTTGTGTGACAGAGTTTGATGGTCCGGCGATTTCAACAACTTTACCACTTCCATTTAATTGTTCTACAAAATACTCACCGGCATTTTCGCCAATTCCAGTATTATCCCCTTTAACAAGAACATCAGCGGCATCATTGGTAAGCTCACGGTCAACAACCACTAATGGTATTCCTTCATCAGCAATTTTTTGCCCTGCTGGTGACAAAGCTTCAGACTCAATTGGAAGCATGACAATAGCATCTACCCCCTGTGCAATTAAGTCATCCACATTATTTGCCTGATCTGCCGGGTTTTCAGCAGTCGTAAATTCGTAATCATCAATCGTCCCATTATCCACTAATTCCTGTGCCTTTTCCTCGGCATTTTGAATGAGTGCTCCCATCCATCCGTGAGTTGCAGAAGGAAGGGCAATCCCAAGCACAACCTCATCATCTCCCGAATCACTGGAGCTATCATCCGAACCTCCTGAACTTTCACCAGAACAACCGAAAAGTCCAATTGTTAGTAAAAGAGCTAATGAAAAAGTTAACCATTTCTTCATGAAAAATTCCCCCTTAGTAAAGTTAAGAAATGTTTGTTTTCCACGTAATCGTTTTCATTTTATTTTGTTAAAAAACGGGTTTTTTGAACACCCGTTTTACCGTGGATTAGCCCATGGTCGACTCTCGAATCACTAATTCATGATCCAGAATGACACTTTCAACATCCTTGTTATGAATTTTCCTGATGAGCATGTCTGCTGCGGTACATCCCATTTTGTACATTGGCTGGGAAACAGTTGTTAAAGTAGGATTGGTCATATTTGAAAAGCTAATCTTATCAAAGCCAACGAGTGCGATATCTTCTGGGACGTTCAGTTCATGCGCGTTTATTTCTTTTAAAGCACCAATAGCCAGAGTGTCAGAGACTGAAAAAACAGCTGTAGGTTTTTCTTCGGTTTGTAACAGCTTCCTCATCGCCTGCTGACCGAACTCAAATTCAAGGTGATTTGTGTGGTAAATCCATTTTTCCTGTATAGGTAAGTTAAATTCACGAAGGGCCTGTTCGTACCCTGCTCTGCGTTCCCTTGCGTATAGAAACCTTTCGTCTGAATTTATAAGTGCAATTTTTTTATGTCCCAGTTTAATTAAATGCTTAACAGCCCGGTAAGCAGCAAGTTGATTATCAATGGTTACATATGGAATCGTTCCTTTTTCGTCATACTCACTGCATTGAATAATAGGGTATTGCATAGCTAAGCCATTTAATTTTTCCATATCTACTGCGGGATCCATAGAAATAATTCCATCGGCTAATTTGTTTTTGACCATATTGAAATAGATATGCTCTCGTTGCGGGTTTGAGTCGGTATCGCATAGGAGAATATTATAGCCATTTGTGATCGCTGTGTCCTCAATCCCATTAATAATTTCTGTGTAAAACGGGTTAGAAATACTTGGAATAAGGACAAGAAGTAACCTACTCTCTGAATTCCGTAAGTTTCTGCCCAGCATGCTAGGTTCGTAGTTTAATTCTTCAATTGCTGTTTCAACCTTAAGTCTTGTCTTTGCTGTTACAGTTGGATGCTGATTAAGAACTCTCGAAACTGTTGCTACTGAAACTCCAGCCTTCTGTGCTACTTCCTGAATATTTGCCATGATGTTTCCTTCCTTTTTTTATCTGATTATTAAGTATGTAGGTGGTAATGTAGATACACAGAAATCCATGCAAAATGAAAATTATTGTAATCGATTACATCATGAATATATAATTAAGTTGAATGTTTGTCAATAAAATTTTGAAAATTCTTTGAATCAGGTGTGAGGAATTTTGAGTATTTAAAAAGTCTCAAATGGATATAAGCCTTACTATCAAGGGTGAGAGGGGTTGATGTTTCATAAACGTACGGATGAACTGAATTTAAAAGAAGAATATATATTGATTTTTTACAAGTATTCTTTTAACCTATAATGTAATGGATTACAATTCAGTTAATTCTGAAAATATTAGGAGGGACTTACTTTGAAATTAGGTGTATTTACTGTCTTATTTTCTGATAAGAATTTTGAAGAAATGCTGGATTATGTAGCAGGTAAAGGAATTGAAGCTGTCGAAATTGGAACAGGCGGTTATCCTGGAGATGCTCATTGTAAAGTTGATGAATTATTGGAGGATGACGGAAAGCTAGAGAAATTTCAGGAGAGTATTGAGAAACGTGGTTTAATTGTAAGCGCTTTAAGCTGTCATTCGAATCCTCTGCACCCTCAAACACATGTTGCCCTGGAGGGAGATCGGTTGTTTGATAAGACAGTACAGCTCGCTAATAAATTAGGTGTGCAGGTTGTGAATACATTTTCGGGATGTCCGGGGGACCATGAAGATGCTAAATACCCGAATTGGCCTGTATCTCCATGGCCTAATGATTATCAGGAAGTTTTGAAATGGCAGTGGGAAGAAAAGATTATCCCTTACTGGAAGGAAAAAGCGGTTTTGGCGGAGCAGTATAATGTGAAAATTGGTTTGGAATTGCATGGGGGTTTTTCAGTACATACGCCTGCTACTTTATTGCGATTAAGAGAGGCGTGTGGTCCGGCTATAGGAGCCAACCTTGACCCGAGTCATATGTGGTGGCAGGGAATTGACCCGGTTGAGTCTATTAAAATTTTAGGAAAGGAAGACGCCATTCATCATTTTCATGCAAAAGATACCATTATTGATCAGCCCAATATGAATCGGAATGGTCTTACTGATATGACATCGTATTCTGAAATGAAAGATCGTGCCTGGTATTTCCGGACAGTCGGATTTGGACATGATTCTAAAGAATGGGCCGATATGATAAGTGCTTTAAGATTGTACGGATACGACCATGTGGTAAGTATTGAACATGAGGATGGTCTAATGTCAGTGGATGAAGGCTTCACTAAAGCTGTCGAAACCCTAAAGCCAGTAATGGTAAAAGAATCCGTCGGGGAAATGTGGTGGGTTTAATAGTTGGGGACTGTCCCCACATTTTGTACAGCGTTAAAGTGCTAAAGTGTTATTTAGGCCGTTGCTGGTTTTGCAACGGCCTTATCTTTTTGCGCCTGTAA
Organism: Virgibacillus sp. MSP4-1; assembly: GCF_010092505.1. Taxonomy (NCBI): domain Bacteria; kingdom Bacillati; phylum Bacillota; class Bacilli; order Caryophanales; family Bacillaceae; genus Virgibacillus; species Virgibacillus sp. MSP4-1. Next base: position 2,023,405 of record NZ_CP048021.1, on the reverse strand, counting down.
AATATAGCTGTTTTTTGGTGATTTTATAGGTATGCGGTCAGGAGGCCAAGCCAGATTTAACATCTAACATATGGTGACTAATGAGGCTATCTTTACCCGAACAATTGGACAAACGATCGCTTCCACCTTTTTATTCTACAATTAAAAGTTCTTCACCGTTGTCTTCATTAAAATGGCTATTTACAAATCCATGATAATCGAGCCCATTTTTGTCAGGGAAATAAGATAATACTTTTTGCGTCAGGATATCGGGAAGAAACAATGGTGGAGAAGATAATGGATGGGGATTATTAAGGTAATGATAGTAACTGCTCCAGGGATAGTTTTCTGCTTTAGTTAGCAACCCTGCTTTAGAAGGATTCAAATGAATGTAACTGGAGACTTTCAGGAGATAATCAGAAGAATGAACGATTTTCGATTTGAAGCGATCCTGAAATAAGTGACCAACCTTATCATACTTAAAATTAAAGTACATAGCATAGCGTGTATGAATGTTCTTAATAACCTGACTGAGCGGGACTTCGCTCATCTCCATCAGCAAGTGGACATGATTGGGCATGAGGCAGTAAGCGTGAAGACGATAAGGGTAATTCTTTTGGGCGTCGGTGAGATACGTTAAATATTTACGATAATCCCGGGTGTCCAGAAATATTTTTTCCTTATGGTTTCCCCTGGCCGTAATATGATAAATCTCCCCCGGATGCCAGACTCGTAGTTTTCTCGGCAAAAACATCACCTCCATTTTTTAATACATTTCAACAAGTTTTTGCAAATTCCTTCATAAAATTCCGGGACTGTCCCCACATGCTTTAAAGTACTAAAGCGCATGTTGTTACAATTCCTGTAAAATGGTAGAATACTATATTGTAAGTTAAGTTATCATGCGACCCATTTAAATTTATATGAGGTGAATACATTGAGCAGACAGGATAAGCGTGAAAAAAGCAGGAAATCACGTAAATCAAAATATTTAAAAATAACTCTAGGTATTGTTCTCGTCCTTTTCGCCGGAACAGGTGCCTATGCATATAGTATCTGGAATGATGTAAAAGACACTGTTGATAAGAAAATTCATAAACCTGTCGACAGTATTGAGCATACCCCGGAACAAAAAGAAAAGATTAGCAAAGAGGAACCGCTGAATATCCTGCTGATGGGGGTAGATGAACGAAAGCATGACAAAGGACGGGCAGATACGCTTATCATCTTGTCCATCAACCCTAACATTAATAAAATGCAGATGATCAGTATTCCAAGGGACAGCCGTACTCTGATTAAGGGTATGGGATTTAAAGATAAAATCAATCACTCATACGCATTCGGCGGATCAGATATGACCATTTCCACGGTGGAAAACTTTGCGGATATTGAGCTGGATTATTATGTGAAGCTGAATATGGAAGGGTTAGTGGAACTCGTCGATGCTTTAGGTGGCATTACTGTTCAGAATAAACTCGACTGGTATGATTCTGGCTATTATGAGAAAGGCTTCCATTATGCCAAGGGTGAACTGGAATTAAACGGGGAACAGACAATGGGCTTTGTCCGTATGAGGTATAAGGACCCTAATGGTGATTTTGGCCGTAACAAACGGCAGCGCGAGGTCATCCGTGCCATTATTGATAAAGGGGCATCGATTGGCTCCATAACGAAAATTGATGAATTCCTTGATGTCATTGGAAAGAACGTCGAAACCAATATGACCTTTGATGATATGAAACATCTCTTTTCCGATTACCGAAGTGCCAGTCAAAACAGTTCATCTTATCAGGTGAAAGGGAACGGAACCTATATAGATGATATCTATTACCTGATTGTATCCGATCAGGAACGTCAGAAAATCCATGAAATGATTACCAAATTTAATCAGAAAAAATAAAGTCCCGAAAAAAGCTCCCTCGCACTGGGAGCTTTTTTTCGGGACTGTCCCCACATGCTTTAAAGCGCTAAAGCAATCGAAAATTTTCTTGCTTAATGATTAAAAAAATGGCAACATATTAAGAAGTTATTCGTCTAATTTTGTAGAAGGCTGCAGTTTAACTTTTAAATGAGGTGTCTGATAGATGGGTAAACGTACAGAATATATTCGGGCGAAAAAGCGCAGGAAAAAGCCCTTAAAAATCTTTTTATGGATGCTGGCAACAGTCTTTTTAGCTGTTGGTATCTATTTTGTTTATGTTTATGATCAGGTTAAAGATACTGTGAGAGAAGATATTCATGAGAAAGTGGAAAGTATATCCAATGACTCTTCAGAGAAAAAGGCTTCTGAAGGCCAGGAAACGTTAAATATACTGCTTATGGGTGTCGATGAACGCGAGAATGACACCGGACGTGCAGACACACTGATTCTTATGTCTTTAAATCCAAACACCGACAGTCTGCAAATGGTCAGTATCCCCCGTGACACGTATGTTCCGATTGTGGGCTACGGGAAACAGGATAAAATTAACCATTCCTATGTTTATGGCGGTGCAGATATGACGGTAGCTACCGTGGAAAATTTCCTGGATGTCGAGCTTGATTACTATGTAAAAATCAATATGCAGGGATTAAGTGACCTTGTTGATGCTGTAGGTGGAATTACGGTGGATAACCCAATTGAATGGGTCGATAATGGCAAAGCTTACATCAAAGGCTACCACTATAAAAAGGGCGAAATCACTCTGAACGGACCGGAAGCACTGGGTTATGCCCGTATGCGTAAGCAGGATCCGAATGGTGATGCCGGACGTAACTTACGCCAGCGCCTGGTTATTGAAGCGATTATTGATAAAGGGGCAAGTGTCGGGTCCGTGACAAAAATTGATGATATCCTGGAGGTAATGGGGGACAATGTTAGTACCAACATGACCTTCAATGAAATGAAGGATATTTTCAGAAACTACCGAAATACAAGGAAAAACATTACCAACTATCAAATCAAAGGTGACGGACAGTTTATCGGTCCGATTTGGTATTTAATGGTTTCCGATGAGGAACAGCAAAAGGTTCATGATATGATTAAGGACTTTAATTCTGACTCCTGATGGAAAAACCGCTGCCTTTCGCAGCGGTTTTCTTAATGGTGGAGGATTGTGGCTGGGAATTCAGGTGAGACCCCCGAGCGCTTCCGCCTTTGATTACACCTCAAACTTCTCCATCACACGCTCTGTCATTACGGAGCGTGTTTCTTTTTTAATTTGTTCATACTCCTCTTTAACCGTCTCTGCTTTATCCGGATCATAGCCATTGGCCTTTAACTCCTCCTGCAACTGCTGGTAAACTTCCTGAAAGGACTCATCCGTTTTATGCTCCAGCTCCTGAATCGCCTGATTATACTTCAGGTATAAGCCGGGAAGATTGGCTGAATCGCCCTGTTTATATTCCTGGTGGGCTTCTTCCAGTAATTGATTCAGTTTTTCCTCTACCTGCTTTTTCAGATCAAGAAGCGTACCTTTATACTTATTAATAATGGATTGGGATGTACTCTCTTCGTCCAACGCGGTATCACTGAATTTCCTGTTCTGAATAGTTTGCTGAAATGGATCCTGGTACTGACTTGACACTTCCTTTTCCGGTGTATCGAGATCAAACTCATCATCAACAATTTCATTCAATTTATCATCCGCAACAGAAAATAACTGCATCGGGTCCACGTAATAAAAAACCACACCACACATAAACAAAAATCCAACAAAAATGATTTTCTTCATCTAACCACCATCCTGAACGATCGGCATTTCATATACCTCTCATTATGGACAGCAAATCAGTCGTCTATACTAATTGGAGGAATATTTAAAGACAATTATGAAATTGAAAGTGGAAATGTTTTCATGGTGTCGGGAAATATCTGCTACAATGAATGAAAAATGAACAGGGACAGGAGCTAGATAATATGAAGACATGGTGGTACTGGCTATTTCCGGTCGGCTGGATGGGGATCATTTTCTTCTCTTCATCACAGCCTTACGAACAACAGAATCTCAAGCCTTTCTTTAGTGAATACATGGATTTCTCATTTTTAACTCCGATTGTGGATCAGATTTCCTTTGTTTATCATCACAGTGAGATCAGTGTACAAGCACTGGGGATCAATGGGTTTGTCGAATTTTTCATTCGCAAGGGAGCCCACTTTGGAGTGTTTTTCATCCTTGTGCTTTTGTTCATACTGGCTTTTCAAAAATCGACAGAACTTCCGGTCAAATGGATGCTTGCCACTTCCTTTCTGCTCACTGTACTCTATGCAGCTTTCGACGAATTACATCAGGGAATCACCCCGAACCGTACTCCGTATATAGGGGATGTCATGATTGATACGATCGGGGCTTTAGCAGGTGTGTCTATCCATGTCATGTTTTCTGATTATTTAAGGAGAAGAAAAGGAAAAAAGATGAAATAACTTGAAAAAATAGTGTTTTATTTCCTTACAATGGATAAAGTTGAGAAAATCATCTCTTGAAATGATGAAAAAAGCGACACTTTCTGCCCGATTTTCTCAACCCCGAAACCATTGCCTATAGGGGGTTAGTATATTACAATAAAAACATCCTCGATCATTTTATGGAATAACTAGACGCTACTGTATTTGGCTGCCTTTACAAGGGCAGCCCTTTTTTTATGATATGAAAATCATTTGCCGACAAAAAATCAGGGTCTCTAAAAATTAAACATACATAAACCGACAACATTTCCCGGGAAATATTGTCGGTTTTTTTCGATTTCATTAAGCTTCTTACATAGATTAACGTGGTATGAAACCGTACGTGGCTACTTCAACCCAGAACTCTATCAGGAAGTTATCCATCGTTACCCCTCGTAAACAATAAAAAAATCAGTGGAACATCCTCCACTGATCATCAACCTGAAATCATCGGCTGTGAGACTATCCCTGCAAACATCCTCAGATTTCTATTTCCATATAAGTTTCTTCTCCTTCAGCAATGTCGGCCTGATCACTTGTGAGATTGACCATCCAGTCTGTAAATGCTTCTTCCTCCCCTGATTCGACATAAACGTGGAAGGTAACCTTGTCTAAATAATCGATGGTTTCTAACAAATAATCCGAGGAACGCAGCTGGTTTTCAAGCTTGCCTAAAAGGGTATAGTCAGCTGTCACCTTCATTTCCTTCATCAGCTGTCTTTTCACAACACCGACATGGTCAATTGCCTCTGATGTCGAATTGGAATAAGCACGAATAAGTCCGCCTGCACCAAGTTTAATCCCGCCGAAATATCGGGTGACCACAACGGTTGTATCTTTCAGGTCCTTTTTCTTTAAAACTTCCAGCATAGGAACACCTGCTGTACCACTAGGCTCCCCATCATCATGAGCTTTCTGAATCTGATTCCGCTCCCCAATCATATACGCGGAACAGTTATGAGTCGCATCATGATGTTTTTTCTTGATCTGCTGGATAAATGCCTGTGCTTCTTCCTCTGTTTCCGTACGTTTTACATAACCAATAAAACGGGATTTCTGAATAACGATTTCGTGCGAGCCTTCCTGTTTTATAGTAAAATATTTAGTTAACAAGCTGTAGACCTCCAGTTTACTTAGAATATAATCGCCGCTTTTATTTATTATAAAAATATTTAAAAGAAAAAAGCTATTTTAAGAACGATCCTACGTAAAAGTATGGTTATAAAAAGAATAGCACAGGAACGGACACATATAAATGAAAAAGAATTTGCGGACAATCCCCACAAAAAGATATAGGTCTATCGTAATGTGTAATTGGAGGAATGGAAATGACTAGTTCTAAAGTCGAATCAAATGCCCTGAACAAGGTTTTGGAAGATATGGTTTCAGTTGTGACCAATAGTAAGGATGAAATTTTTGAGATCGGCGAGCAATCCCGTAAAGACTATGAACAGGTGGAAAAGGAACTGGAACAGGTCAAAGAGGATGCCTTAAATGTTATTGACCAGGGAGACGAACTGGAAAAACAGGTGAAGAAAGCCCGTGTTCGTCTTTCCGAAGTGAGCAAAAATTTTCACCAATACTCGGAAGCCGAAGTGAAAGAGGTTTATGATAAAACCCACAAACTGCAATCAGAGTTGTTCGTTTTACGAGAAAAGGAAGAACAGTTAAAGACACGCCGCAGTGAATTGGAGCAATGGTTAATCTCCATCTCCAATACGGTGGAGAGAGCAGAGAAATTACTGGGGAAAATCTCTGTTGTTTTAAATTATTTAACCGATGATCTGCAGGACGTCTATGACACAATTGAAACCGCCAAGGAAAAAGAGACTTTTGGACTAAAAATCATTGACGCTCAGGAAGAAGAGAGAAGAAGACTGTCCAGAGAAATACATGACGGTCCGGCACAGCTGCTGGCCAATGTCATGCTGCGATCTGATCTTATTGAAAGAACGTTCCGTGAGCGCGGACTTGAAGAGGCGATTAAAGAGGTACAGCAGGTTCGGCAGTTTGTCCGAACAGCCTTGTATGAAGTGCGCCGCATCATATATGATTTACGACCGATGGCATTAGATGATCTTGGGCTTTATCCAACACTGAACAAGTATTTAGACTCCGTTTCCGAGCATAGTGGCATACATATTAAATTCACATCAAGAGGTCAGGAACAGCGTCTGGAATCAAAATATGAAATAGCCTTCTTTCGTTTAGTGCAGGAAGCCGTCCAAAATGCAGTAAAACATTCGGAGGCAAGTCTTATTCAGGTTCATATGGAAATGAAAACAGATAAGGTCAACATTCTTATTGCCGATAATGGAAAAGGGTTCGACCTAGAGGAAAAGGAAAAATCCTCTTTCGGTCTGATTGGAATGAGAGAACGAATCGAAATGCTCGGTGGAACGCTTCAAATTAATACCGAACCGCAAAAAGGAACGAAAATTATCATTCAGGTTCCACTAAAAAATAACTGAGGATTAAAATAAGGGTTAGATTGTTGGAACAGACTCATGTATAATAAAAGGATAGAGAGAGAAAAAACTAATCAGTTAAGCTAGTTATATACATATCCGGATTGGAATTACTTTATTTCGTCAGGAGGTCGAGGAGAAGTGGGGGCAAGAATCGTATTAATTGATGATCACAAGCTTTTTCGTGAAGGCATTAAACGCATTCTGGATTTTGAAGAAGATTTCGAAGTGGTTGCTGAAGGTGATGATGGAAACCAATCAATCGACTTAGTTCGTACGTATCATCCGGATGTGGTGTTGATGGACATAAATATGCCTTCGATTAATGGAGTTGAAGCCACTAAAAATCTTGTGAATCAATTCCCGGATTTAAAAGTTATTATTTTGTCTATCCATGATGATGAAAATTACGTCACACACGCCCTGAAAACAGGAGCACAGGGATACTTACTTAAAGAAATGGAAACGGACGAGCTTATAGATGCCATAAAAGTCGTTTATAACGGTGGATCCTATCTGCATCCGAAAATTACTCACAATCTTGTGAAGGAATACCGCCGATTGGCCAATGGAAACAATGGAGCCAATGCTCTGAAAAGGGCCGAGCACCGCAAGCCTCTGCATCTGCTTACGAGGCGAGAGTGCGAGGTACTGCAGCTCCTGGCAGACGGTAAAAGCAACAGGGGAGTTGCTGAATCACTGTATATCAGTGAAAAGACCGTCAAAAACCATGTATCCAATATTCTGCAGAAAATGGACGCCAACGATCGAACCCAGGCCGTTGTACAGGCAATTAAAAACGGCTGGGTGGAAGTACAGTAAGATATAGAGAGAGAAACGGAAAACAGACCCTTTAGCCAGGGTCTGTTTTTTCGTTGTACCTGAATGATGGGGATGCTGCAGGATTCGGTGAAAATCAGCTTTAATCTTTGGCTTGGATGAGTGTGTAGGTTGAGTTTGTATACAAGTATTCGGCCTGATTGAGTCGAATTGAGCCAGATTCATAGTATTTTAACCGATAAAATGGGAATTCATCCAGTCTCTAGTTTTATTCGACCTAAAATGAAAATAATTCGTCCAGTTTCAGAAATCATTCATCCAATTCTGTAAATGATTAAGCCGGAAATGGAAGAATCAATCCTGGAGGAAGAGGATTCGTCCGGTAAATGTGTGATTCGTCCAGGAAGAGCAGGATCTGTCGAGATGATGAAGAATGAAGCCGTCCCCTGTACAATTAATCCCAAAATCATATAATTAAACCCCCTCTCCACCGAATTCAACCTAAAATGAAAATAATTAATCCAGTTTCAGAAATCATTCAACCAATTCTGTAAATGATTAAGCCGGAAATGGCAGAATCAATCCTGGAGGAAGAGGATTCGTCCGATGAATGTGTGATTCGTCCAGGAAGAGCAGGATCTGTCGCGATAATGAAGAATGAAGCCGTCCCCCGTACAATTAATCCCAAAATCAAATAATTAAACCCCCCTCCACCGAATTCAGCCTAAAATGAAAATAATTAATCCAGTTTCTGAAATAATTCAACCAATTCTGTAAATGATTAAGCCGGAAAATGACAGAATCAATCCTCCAAAAAAAAGATTCGTCCAATAAAATCATAATTCATCCAAAAAGTGAAGCATTTGTCGAGTTCATTCCGAATTAAGCCCGCCGGCCCCCAATTCCAAAACCCCAATTCCAAAACCCCATCCCCAAACCCCAGCCCAACCCCCCCAAACGAATCCAAACCACCACATCCAGCTACCAAACCCCCCCCAAACTCCCAAACCTCAATCCACATTTCCCAATAAAATTACGCCCTAATTAATGCAATTTCAAATAAATATGTGTAAAATATTAGAAAGGTATAACGTACAAATGGAAATGAGAGATAGAGAATTCTAAAAATAGATGGGAAGGATGAGTGAATATGGTGAAGACGGCGGTGCTGACCGATAGTACGGCTTATATTCCCAAGGATCTCCGTGATAAGTGGAATATATATATGGTTCCCCTGAATGTGATTTTCGGCAATGAATCCTATCAGGAGGAAGTAGATATTGAGACAGATGAATTTTACCAGAAGATGCGCGAGGTGGAGGAGCTTCCGAAGACCTCTCAGCCATCGATTGGTTTAGTGAGAGAAAAGTTGGAGGAGCTGAGTGAGGATTTTGACGCGGTCATTGCGGTTCATCTTTCCAGCGGCATCAGTGGTACGCTGCAGGGAACTGTTGCGGCAGGAGAGACGGTTGAAAATCTTGATGTTTATGCGTATGACTCTGAGATTAGCTGTATGGCGCAGGGATTTATGGCCCTTGAAGCAGTTGAGCTTGCAGAAAAGAACACCCCTCCAGAACAAATCATTGCCCGACTGGATGAAGTAAAAGCCTCAAACAAAGCTTATTTTATGGTGGATGATTTAACCAATTTACATAAAGGAGGACGTCTGAATACAGCCCAGGCCATGCTGGGAAGCCTCCTTCAGGTGAAGCCAATCCTGCACTTTGTTGATGGGCAAATTGAACCATTTGAAAAAATCCGCACACGTAAAAAGGCGTTAAACCGGGTGCGTGAGCTTTTTGATGAGGATGCCAGCAGCGGTAAACAGATTGAAGCCTGTGTAATTCATTCCCAGCGCGAGGATGAAGCTAAGCAGTGGAAGCAGGATCTGGAGAGCAAATATGAGAACGTAACCTGTAAAATCAGCTATTTTGGCCCTGTTATCGGAACCCACTTAGGGGAAGGCGCCATCGGACTTACCTGGTATGAAAAATAAATAGCCATTATATGATTTATTCTTTTAAAATGCAGACTCTGAGCAGTTCCTCGGGGTCTGCCAATCATCTATTCCGTGCTCTGAAAATTTTTGCCCTTCCCGAGTCACTTAAACAACCGATTTCCTCTTATATCCCCAAAAGGAGTGTAAAACATGAATACTAATTTACCGGAACGATCTCCTGATTACCTGAACCCAATCCCCTCTGATCACCCTTTATACTCAATCTCCGTAATTTGCCAATCGAAGCTCTTACTCCGACAGGAAATTCCCGCCTCAGATGAAGAATTCCAGGAACTCATAAAGAAGCAATATATTCAGGAAGTCCCGGGCATTGACGAAACAGTCATCGGACATGTGTGCAGACGTTGCGGCAATCAGAGTCATCACTGGTTTGGAAAAATCCCTCAGGGGCGAACGCAGGCTGTCTACTGTCGAAAATGTATTGAAATGGGGCGCGTCAGCACGTTTGAGCCCTTATACAGATGGACAGGCCCGGAAATGCCCTGCCCAAAGGTTGAGAATCCCTGTCAATGGGATGGCCGCCTGACAAAATTTCAGGAAGCCGCCTCCGAAAAAATCAAGGCAGCCATGGCCGACCGTGAGCAGTTGCTGGTCTGGGCGGTGTGCGGAGCCGGGAAAACCGAGATGCTGTTTGCAGGATTAACCGATGCCATCACGAGAGGAGATCGAATCTGTCTGGCCACACCAAGAGCTGATGTCGTCCGCGAGCTCGTTCCCCGCTTCAGGCAGGCCTTTCCCGATGTCACCATTTCTGCTTTGTACGGCGGGTCTGAAGAAAAGAAGGAGGGGGCTCAACTGGTCATCTCCACGACACACCAGCTTCTGAGGTTTGAAGAGGCTTTTGATGTGATGATCATTGATGAGGTGGATGCCTTTCCCTACCATGCAGATAAATCTCTGTCCTTTGCTTCGGAACGGGCGAGGCGCACATCTTCCAGTCTGATTTACTTAACGGCAACGCCTAGAAAGGGGCTGAAATGGAAAGCCCGGCTGCAGTGGATACCTGTCGTGTTTGTTCCCGCCCGTTATCATGGGTATCCGCTCCCGATTCCCCATTTCGTTTCCACCTTCCGTTTAGCCAAACACTTTTCCAAAGACACCCTTCCAAAGGCGATTCAAGCGTGGATTCAGAAAAAGCACGGGCAGCAGAGACGTTTCCTATTATTTGTTCCAACCATCGAGATGGCTGAAAACCTATCCAAAATAACGGGCATCGATCGTGTGGATGCAGCGGACCCTGATCGAATCGACAAAATCGAGGGCTATCGCCGGGGCGAGATGAACGCGTTAATCACGACGACGATTCTGGAGCGCGGGGTGACGTTTCCTTCCATTGATGTGGCTGTGATTGATGCGGGGCATAACGTTTTTGATGAAGCGGCACTCGTTCAGATCGCCGGACGTTCCGGCAGAAATGCAGCGGACCCTGATGGGGATGTGGTCTTCTTCCATCAGGGATTAACGAAAGGCATGAAAGGAGCCAGGAAGATGATTGCGATGATGAACCGGCTGGCAAGGAGGAATTAACATGTACTGTCTATGGTGCCATGAAGAAATGATTCCGGAAATTACGTGGCGGAATGTTTTTCAATTCTTTGCAGACCCCCCTCCGCTCTGTACAGATTGTCAGCAAAAGCTCCCTTTGATTGAAGGACCGGTCTGCCCTGGTTGTTCAAGACCCTCTAAAACAAGACCTTCTAAAACAAGACCCTCTGAAAAGGAGAACCTGTGCCCGGACTGTCTGAAATGGAATGCCCATCCGAACCTTTCAGGGATGTTGAAGCAGAATGTATCCGTCTACAGCTACTCAGCTTTTATGAAAGAAGTGATGGCCAAGTGGAAATATCGCGGGGATTACGAGCTGGTCCATATGTTTAAGAACAGCATTCAAAAGCGTTATAAGGAACAATTTCCCAAGCAGGGGCTGACGGCGGTCCCGATTCCATTAAGTGAGGCGAGGCAAAAAGAGAGAGGATTTAATCAGGCTGAGGCCTTAGCCGGCTTACTAAAATTGCCTCTTACCCATGCCCTGACGAGAATCAAAAATGAAAAGCAGGCAAAAAAATCCCGTGCTGAACGACTGAAGTCCTCCAATCCTTTTCAAATCACACAAGCGGTTCAATCCCCTGTTCTCCTCATTGATGACCTCTACACAACCGGCGCGACCCTGCACTGGGCAGCTTCCCTCCTGAAATCCAACGGCACGCCAGAGATTTACAGCTTTACCTTAATTCGGAGCTAAAGAATTTTTTGTTCCCTGACGATATTAGAGATATAATAGAGATAGAGAAATGAACGGAGGGAGAGCTCATGGGGGAATTAGCCAATTGCCCGAACTGTGGAGCGTTGTTTGTTAAAGGATTACGAAATGTCTGTGATCAATGTTATAAAGAAGAGGAAGCAGCCTTTGAAAAGGTTTATAGTTATATAAGAAAAAAAGAAAATCGCCGGGCTACACTTTCTGAAGTGGCAGAAGCAACAGGGGTAGAGGAACGTCTGATTATGAAATTTGTAAAGGAAAGACGTCTTCATACCACTCAATTTCCTAACCTTACCTATGATTGTGAACGGTGCGGGAACCCTATCCAGGAAGGGAAAATCTGCGGGAGCTGTCGTGCAGAATTGCAGCGGGATTTAGCAAGAGAAGATGCAGCTGAATCGAAAAAGGAACAACAGGAGAAAGATAAATCCCCGACATATTTTAATGTGGATCAAAAATTCAGGCGTCATTAATTAAACTTTTTCATGTCTTAGCCGATATAATGATTAGAAGAACGGAACGGTAATTAAAGAGGTGAAATGTATGAAAATTAACGGATCAAACTCGACTCATCTGAATCCGTATCAAAAACAGTATCAGAAGCAGCAGCAAGCCACGAATCAGGCAAAGCCAGCTGCGGATAAACTGGAAATCTCAAACCAGGCACAGAATATGCTGAAGGGCAATGAGGTCAAAGAAGCCCGTCAGAAGCAGGTGCAGCAGATTAAGCATGACGTACAAACAGGAAATTATAAAATCAACTATGAGGAAACCGCACAGAAAATGATCGATTTCTGGACGAACCGCGGATAAGGAGGACGACAGCTTGTCAGCACATGAAGTCATTACCATCATGTCAAAGTTAAAGTCATTGCATGAAAGTCTATTAAAGCTTTCTTATGAAAAAACAGATCTATTGAAGGAAGGAAAGATCGATGCCTTCCAGAAGCTCTTGGTCAATGAAAATAAACATGTACAAGCTGTCCGTCAACTTGAAGAAAAACGAGGAGCCTTAACGGAGCAATGGTTTTCACAGCAGGGACTGGCCGGCCGTGAACATACGGTGTCAGAAATGCTGGAACATTTAAAGGATGGGGAGGAGAAGGACGAACTCCATGCCATCTTTGAAAATATGGTTGTAACCGTAGCGGAATTAAAGCAGCAGGAACAGCTGAATCAGGATCTACTGCAGCAGTCCCTGCAGTTTGTGGAGCTGTCCCTGGATATGCTTCAGCCTACCATGAAAAATATGAATTACAGTGAAAATCAGAAATTCGGAAATCCGGCCCAGAACCGATCCGTATTTGATTCGAAAGCTTAGGAGGAAATCGCATGTCTTCAACATTCAGTGGATTAGAGGTCGCCAAACGTGCCTTATTTACCCAACAGAGTGCCTTAAGTACAACCGGCCATAATATCTCCAATGCCAATACCCCCGGATACTCCCGCCAGCGGGTGAATTTTGAACAGACCAGTCCTTATCCGGCGATGGGGAGAAACCGTCCGGAAATTGAAGGACAGATTGGACAGGGAGTGGAAGCAGGATCGGTTCAGCGTGTGCGGGACCAATTTATTGATTTGCAATATCGGGCCGAAAATAATAAAACCGGCTACTGGGAATCACGGGCAGACGCTTTAAGCCAAATGGAACAGATTATGAATGAACCGAGTGAAACAGGCTTATCGGACACGATGAACCAGTTTTGGCAGTCGTTAAATGACCTTGCCGGAAACCCTGAAGATTCAGGTGCCCGTTCCGTTGTTCAGCAGCGCGGGATTGCGGTTGCGGATACCTTCAACTACATATCCGATTCCTTAACAGCTGTACAAAAGGATCTGGAAAATGAGATTAACGTCACAACGAAGGATATTAATTCGGTTGTCAGCCAGATAAAAGATTTGAACGATCAAATCAAGGCCGTGGAGCCCCATGGATATCTGCCTAATGACTTATATGATGAGCGTGACCGTCTGATTGATGAGCTCTCCAATATGGTCAATATTGATGTGGAGTACAGTTCCAGCAGTGACAGCGCGAAGGATATTGCACAGGGAATAGCTTCTATCACGCTTCAGAACAGTGAAGGGAAGGCGATAGAAGGTGGCGTGCTGTTAACAAAGGACAATGTGGCCAATCAGCTGGATGTAACCGTAAAAAATAATGATAGCGGACAGAGGCTTGTAACGAATATCCAATTAAATCAGATGGATGAGGATGGAAACAAAATCGGTCAGGAAGATTTTGCGCCAGCTGATTTTTCATCGAACGGAAAATTAAAAGGCCTGATTGAATCCCATGGTTATCAGGTTGAAACAGGCAGCGGACAGAAGGAAGCAAAAGGAATCTATGTATCTATGCTTGAGGATATGGATAAGATGGCCTATGCTTTCGCAGATTCGTTTAACAGTCAGCATCAGAAGGGATACACCTTGAAAGAAGACGCAAATGGATTGCCGAAGCAGGGTGGAGACTTTTTTGACACAGGATCCTATTCAAAGGATGACTATATCGGCTACGCATCGGAAATGGATCTGACATCAGGCATTAAAAACAGTGAGGACAATATTGCGGCTGCTTTACTAGTCGATGAAAATGGCGATCCTCTTGCGCCTGATCAGGTCGAAGCAGGTTCATACTTCGGTAATGGGGAAAATGCTCAGGCACTGGCTGATGTTAAAGGAAAAGTGAACGCATTCTTAGGTGAAAACACATCCGTCCAAAGCTACTATGAAGGTATGATTGGTGACTTAGGGGTCCAGGCTCAGGAGGCCAACCGTATGGCGGATAATGCCAGTACCCTGCAGCAGGCCGTTGAAACGAGACGTCAATCGGTCAGTGGGGTTTCGCTTGATGAAGAAATGTCCAACATGATTAAATTCCAGCACGCTTATAACGCAGCCGCACGGAATATGACTGCAGTGGATGAAATGCTGGATCGAATTATTAACCAAATGGGACTTGTAGGAAGGTAGGTGAATGACCCATGCGCGTGACACAATCGATGCTCAGCAGTAATTTTTTACGAAATTTAAGCAACAGCTATGAACGAATGGGAAAATATCAGGAGCAATTAAGTACAGGGAAAAAGGTGAACAAACCTTCAGATGATCCAGTTGTGGCAATGAAGGGGATGAATTACCGTACCGAGCTTACGGAAGTCCAGCAGTACCAACGGAATTTAGGTGAGGTTCATACGTGGATGGACAACTCTGATGCGGCCATGGACAAGATGACGAAAGCCCTGCAAAGGACGAGAGAGCTTGCTGTCCAGGCCAGTAATGATACGTATGAAGAAGGCCAGCGTGCAAATATTGCGAAAGAGGTGCGCCAATTAAAAGAGCATCTGATCGACTTAGGGAATACGAAGGTGAATGACAAACACATTTTTAATGGGACATCCACTACGAATCCCCGGTTTGATAAGGACGGTAATCTGGATACTGCAAATGCAAACAATGAAGCGGTAAACATTGAAGTATCCGACGGTGTGAAAATTCGCGTCAATACGAACCCATCCAATATTTTCGTGGATTCAGAGACTGGTCAATCCATGATGCAAGCCCTGGAAAACTTCGCCACGGATTTAGAAAGTGGAAAAACCGGTGACCAATTAGATGACCACATTGAAAATATCGATGGTTTCATTAATCAGGTAGTCAATGAACGTGCCAGCCTCGGGGCCCGGATGAATCGTGTGGAAATGATTGAGAATCGCCTGAACTCACAGGAAATCACCACTACCCAGGTCTTATCAGACAATGAAGATGTGGATGTGGAAAAAGTAATTATGAACCTGAAGTCACAGGAAAGTGTCCATCGGGCCGCTTTATCCACAGGTGCCCGGATCATTCAGCCGACATTAATGGATTTCTTAAGATAAAAGCTATCTGCCTTGATCAGATAGCTTTTTCCATATCTGAAATGGGATTGTGAGGGATCAGCTTGAACATACCACAAATACGTATGCAGTCACAGGATGCTAAAATCCAGCTCAATAAAACCCCTGCTAAACAAACAATCGAACAGCGAAAGGCGACCCTGTCGATTGAACAACCGAAAGCGGATATGCAAATTCAAAAAACACAAGAAAAGCTCACCATCGATCAAACCCAGGCCTGGCGGGACATGGGCATGGTGAATCCCGTTGAATTTGCCAGAAACTTTGGCCAGGACGGACGGCAGGCAGCTATGGAAGGTACCGCACGCCGGGCCCAAGAAGGCGATCAACTTATGAAAATCGAAAATGGTGGCAACCCTATGGCCAGTCAGGCCAAACGAAATGCCTATGAACCGATGAAGGGATTCAACATCGGCTGGATTCCATCGCATAACGCGGTTAAGATTAACTTTGAACCCGCTGAGGTGAGAACAGAAGTGAAACGGAACGAACCAAGAATATCGGTCCAGCCGCAAAAGCCAGTCATTAATTATCAGCCCGGCTCTGTGGAAACACAATTAAAGCAGCATGCTGATTTGCAAATTGATTTTGTCTCCCTTAAGGTTTAGAGATAAGAGCTCAAATTCTATAAAAGAAGTGGTGTAAAATGAAAATTGATACGTTATATTTTGGCGAAATAGATATTGAGAAGGAAAAGGTGATTACGTTTGAAAATGGCCTGCCCGGATTCCAGGACGAACAGGAATATACACTCTTAAACCTGCCCGACAATCAGGCCTTTCAAATTTTACAGTCTGTACATACCCGGGAGTTGGCGTTTGTTTTAACCGTTCCGTATTTTATTTATGAGGATTACGAGTTTGACTTAGATCAGGGAACCGTCAGTCAACTAGACATTGAAAAGCCAGAGGATGTGACCGTATATTCAATCGTGACATTACATGATTCTCTGAAAAATTCCACCTTGAATCTGCAGGCCCCCGTCGTGATCAATGTGAAAAATAATAGGGGAAAACAGGTCGTTCTTACCGATACCCATTATAAAACGAAGCACCCACTTCAGCCGGAAAGTGAGGGACAGGCCCATGCTAGTACTCACACGGAAAATCGGTGAATCCATCCAAATTGGCGATGACATAACGATTAAAGTTGTTGGCGTGGATGGGGATCAGATTAAACTGGGAATTGATGCTCCGAAACATGTGGATATCCACAGGCAGGAGATTTATCAGATGATACAGGAAGAGAATAAGGCAGCGAGTCAGTTGACGAAGGGTGCGATTGATTTGCTGGCAGGGAAGTGATGAAGGCTTGATATTAATGTTTTCAAAGGGCATTAATATCAAGTCTTTTTTATTTGGACGAAAATCATAAAAAAATGATCAAAAAGACTAAAACAAGTAGTAATCGTGTCGATATAGATAGTGTAGTTAAATTTATTACTAAAGGCGGCCGACTTTAGTATCTACCAAATCAAAGCCACAGGGACGTGGCAAGTTAAATTCAAGGAGGAATTTTATAATGAGAATTAATCACAACATTGCAGCGCTTAACACGTATCGTCAGTTAGGGCAAGCAAACCAAGCACAGCAAAGTTCAATGGAGAAATTATCATCTGGTCTTCGTATTAACAACGCTTCAGATGATGCAGCAGGTCTAGCTATTTCTGAGAAAATGCGTGGACAGATTCGTGGTTTGGAGCAAGCACAACAAAATGCACAAGATGGTATCTCTCTTATTCAAACTGCAGAAGGAGCAATGAACGAAACACACTCCATTCTTCAGCGTATGCGAGAACTATCTGTACAAGCCGCAAACGATACCAACACAGATACTGATCGATTCGAAATTCAGAAAGAGATCAACCAATTAACTGAAGAAATAACTAGAATTGGTGAAAACACAGAGTTTAACACGAAAAATTTGTTAGATGGATCTTTTGAGGGCGAATTTCAAATTGGTGCTAATGAAGGACAATCTATTAGTCTCGAAATTGGTGATATGACTGCTGAATCATTAAATGTTACAGCTGATGCTGCTAAAGCTGCCGTCGATGAAGGTTCTGTAAATGTAGATAGTAGTTCTACTGCTATTTCTGGTTTTGATGATTTAGTTGGCGGGAGCTATTCTATTGAGGTTGACGATAGTAGCAGTGCAACGTTATATAATGCAGACGGTGAAAGCCTTGCTACAGCAAGTGTATCTTCGAGTGCACTTTCATTTAGTGTAAGTTCAGCACATACTACAACTGGCGGTTCAGTATCAGTGTCAGTTAGCTTAGATAGTGCCTCAGCAACCGCAGGAACAATTACTGCTAATGTACTTGAAAAAGGTCAGGGAATCAGCGTAATGTCTGAAGAAGATGCAGGTGCAGCAATTACTTCTATACAAAATGCTTTAGATCGTGTGTCAGGTGAACGTTCTAAATTAGGTGCTTATCAGAACCGTCTTGATCATTCCATTAATAATCTTGGAACTTCCGCGGAAAACTTAACTGCCGCCGAATCACGAATTCGGGACGTCGACATGGCGAAGGAAATGATGAATCAGACAAAATCGTCAATTCTATCTCAAGCTTCCCAGTCTATGCTGGCTCAAGCAAACCAAATGCCTCAAGGAGTACTACAACTTCTAAGGTAATATTTTGATATTGAAGAAATATATCAGGGACCTTAGATATTAGATCTAAGGTCTCTTTAAAAGGCAAGATTTGACTTCTTAAGGAAATGGGATACAAGTCTTCAGTATTATTTTTAAATTTAAAAGAACCTAAATCAACAATCCAATTTAACATTTTATTGCGATCTAAAAAATATATTTACAAGGACGAGGTCTGAGTTCTAATGAATAGTATAAATGTTGATATAAATCCAAAATTAAAGGTTCCATTAAGGGTACCTGTATTGCATTATTTAGGTGGAGTTGACCCAAATTTAGAATGGCAGGTCAGAACTGTAGCTGCACATAAGCCCCCAGAGAAAAAGGATCAGGAAAAACTGGAACAGCAGAAGAAAGATGCTGAACATTTTATTCAAACTGAAGAAGGAATAAAAAGTGTCAAACAATTTGCTGCTGAATCGTCTAAGGTATTTCAACTTCTAATTAGTAATCCAAATAAATTAATGAATGAATATTTAGAGAATAAAAAATTTATCTTTATTACAGGTGCGATGAGAACAGGAGGCACCTTTTTGGAAAAGAAGATATTTGAGGCTTTTAATCTTGATTTAAGTGATTATAGTTTGCATATTGTACACGATAGTGTTCCACATGAGGAGTCCATTCGGAATTCCTTTAAAACACCTTCCTTGATGTTTACACTGTTTGAATTAGCACAATTTTTAGTTTGGGCAAAAAGAGAATTTAAACATTCAGATGTAATTATTAAAAAGAGAACAGCATTTGAATTATCTTTACCACTCCTATATAGTATATTTGGAAATCGAGCTGAATATATAGTAACTTTAAGACATCCTGTACCGGCTGGCTATTCAATGGCAAAAAAAAGAAATTACAATGTGGAATCGTATGATAGTCCGGAATGGTGGTATAACTTAGTAAAGCAGCATAAATGTATTGGCCATGAACAATGGGATAATTACAATTATTTGGAAAGATTTATTCTTTATTGGCAGGCTTCATATGAAAAGGTTGCTAGAAACAAACTGAGTGAACAAAACCTTAGATTTATAACCTATAATCAAAGTGATTACAGTTATCATGTTAATGAAATCGCTGATAAATTTAATGGTAACAAGGTTGATTTTAGTGATTTTAATGTAATTAAAAAGAACTATAATAAAGTTTGGTCTGATAAGCTTTTAAATGATGTTCTTACAAATGTATCAAATCAATGGGAAATGAATGATATGAAGTTTCCAAATTTAGAACTAGTCTAAGTTAATTATTTATATGTACGTAAGTATTATTAGTACAGGGAGCTCAAGAAACTAAGAATTCTCTTAGTAGAAAGAAGATATGACTGGAATTTAGAATTAAGAATTAAATAAGTTAGATTGTAACTCTAGGTGATTATATGCCTGGAGTTTTGTTTTGTTATTAAGTCTATTCTACTAATATTGTTTACCGAGGTGTCGTTTTGATAAAAATGAATCTATTTTAAGTAAGATGTATGTAATGAACTATTACTCTCTATTAAAATTCTAATATAAGGTATCTAGCTTTAATAAAAAATTACTAAAGAAATTTTCGAAGTTACCGATATTAAAAGTACAATTGTTACGGAAGAAACACTTTAGGGAGAGTGAATCATAAATGAGCGATATGAGAATAGGTGGACTGGCAAGTGGTATGGATATAGATAAACTAGTTAAGGACCTGATGAAGGCGGAGCGAATGCCACTTCAAAAGATGGAGCAGGATCAAAAGTGGATGACGTGGAAGCGGGATGCTTATCGGGAAATGAACACGTCACTTTTTGAACTTGATCAAATGGCCCTTGATTTAAAAATGTCGGATACATTTCAAAGTAAATCAACCTCATCCTCAAATTCATTAGCTGTGACGGCAACAGCCAATACAACAGCCACAGAAGGAAATTACAATATAAAAGTGGAGCGGTTGGCTACAGCCGCTATTAATGTAAGTGAAGCAGGGATATCCAAGCCTGACGGTGAACAAATTGATCCGGATAAGTCGTTGGCATCCCAGGCGGATAAGTTTAAGAATCCGATTGAATACGGTGAATTTGAGATTGTTACCTATAATGAAGATGGTGATCCGAATGATCCGTTAACAGTAAATGTCACAGAGGATATGTCTTTAAACGATGTCTTAGGCAAAATTAATGATAGTGATATAGGGGTCAGAGCCTTTTATAATACCGAATCAGATAAAGTTGTTCTGGAGCGTACTGAAACGGGCAATTTCAATCAGGATTCCAGCCGGTTTTTAGGGGCGGAAATTGGTTTTAATGGTCAGACAGCGGCTTTCCTTTCTGATACATTACAGGTGAAAAACGGGAATTATAACGAAACAGAAGGAAAATGGGAACTGGATGAAGATGGGGGTCAGGATGCAAAATTCACGTATAATAATGCCCTGACTATTGAGACACACAGTAACCAATATAACTTAAACGGCGTAACCTTTAACTTTCATAATACAACCTCAACTTCAGACCCTGATGTTTACAATAATGTAAAAGTTTCTGTTTCTAACAATACAGATCATGCCGTAGAAAAGATTACAAAATTTGTTGAGAAGTATAATGAAGTGATTGATAAGATTAATGATAAGCTGTCAGAGGATCGCTATCGTGATTATAAGCCGTTAACAGATAAGCAGAAAGAAGCCATGGATGAAAATGAAATTGAGCTGTGGAATGAAAAGGCAAAAAGCGGTATCCTTAGAAGTGACAGCATTCTTAGTAACGGGCTGTATGATATGCGCAGTGCCTGGTATGGGAATGTAGATACGGGTAGTAAAATTTCACAAATTGCAGAAGTCGGAATAGAAACGACCAGGAATTACCTGGACGGAGGTAAACTAACCATTGATGAAGATAAATTAAGAAATGCCATCAATGAAGACCCTGAAGCGGTTCAAAAACTGTTTAATAATGATGTAAAAGGCGAGGCCAGAGGAATTTTAAATCGGTTGGAGGATTCCCTTCAGGGGGTTAGAGATAGAATTGCTGAACGTGCAGGTAATGGTGGGGAGGCACTAATGAAATATACATTAGGTAGAAGACTTGTTGATCTTAATGAACGGATCAGTGCCTTTGAAGATCGTCTCGTACAGGTAGAGGACCGCTACTGGAGCCAATTCACCCAAATGGAACAGGCCATTCAGCGGATGAACTCCCAATCTAATTATTTAATGCAGCAATTTGGATAATAGCCAGTAAATAGCAGGGAAAAAAATATATCCAGTATTAAAGTGAGCGCTTAGCTCACTTTAATTATTTTCCAGAATAATTTTTTAGTAATTTATTTTCACTTCTCTCAAATACTCTGACTCAGGGTCACCCTTATTTATGCTAAAGAATGCCATCTCCTGCATGTCACACAATCGTCATATTTTCCTTCACATATACTTTAAATCAATAGTAATTTTTACCGATATTGACATTGTGCCTAATCAAAGGTTCATTCAAAAACTACATACAATGGGACAAGGAGGCATGAGGATTGACAGAAAAACAATGATCGCCACAAAAATCCAGCAAGACTATACATAATAAAGGAGCAAGACTTCAACTATGAAATTTTTATCATCTATGAAATCCAAAATGATTACGTCCTTTCTGTTAATCACTCTGATACCGATTGTCGTTATTGGATTAACGCTGAGCAGCAAGACAGCAACAGAATTGGAAGAATCGTTTAAGAGTTCGACACAGTCACAGGTCCAGCTGATTAATGAGTCGATCAACACCTATTTCGAAGGGGTTGAAGAGAATGTCAAC
Organism: Virgibacillus sp. MSP4-1; assembly: GCF_010092505.1. Classification (NCBI taxonomy): domain Bacteria; kingdom Bacillati; phylum Bacillota; class Bacilli; order Caryophanales; family Bacillaceae; genus Virgibacillus; species Virgibacillus sp. MSP4-1. The sequence continues at coordinate 2,001,146 of NZ_CP048021.1, read as the reverse complement.
CTGCTGGCGGATCATGCGACCATCAGACAGGCGGATGACAGCATTACCACCTACATGAACGCAACGAAGGCAAATGGTAATATCACCATGACCCCATCTGAAAATGGCGGTATTGAAGCTGAGATTTTTAATGTGTACAAAAATTTTGCCGCCTCCCATCCAAATACCGCTTATGCCTACATGGGGACGGAAGATGGTGGCTATGTACAATGGCCGGAAGGGGATACAAACGAAAATTATGATCCAAGAGAGCGTCCTTTCTATAAAAAAGCGATGGAGAACCCAGGTGAGGTCGTTCGGACAAGTCCGTATTACTTTGCGGCCGATGACTCTGAAATCATCAGTACGGTCCGGACCATTGAGGATGAAGCAGGAAATGTAATTGGTATGCAGGGCCTTGATGTGAGTCTTGAGGGTCTCACGAGCATGGTTGAGGACATCAAGGTTGGAGAGACCGGCTATGTCATGCTTGCCGATGCAGACGGAACCATCCTGACGAACCCGAATAATCCTGAGACGAATTTTAAAAACATCAGCGAATTGGATATTCCTAAGCTGCAAAACATTGCCAGCATGGACGATCAGACGCTGGAGGGAAACATTAATGGCCTGCCGCATTTCATGAATGTCTTTACCTCTCCTGAGACCGGCTGGAAGCTTATCGCCGTTCAGAAAAAATCAGAAATTGGGTCTAAGGTGAACGAAATTAATACTTATATCCTCATTATATCTGTGGTATTTGCCATTTTAGCGGCTATTTTTGCTTATGTGATGGCCAAGCGTTTTTCCAATCCGATTTTACAGGTTGTCGGCCACCTGCAGACCATGGCGTCCGGTGATTTTTCCGAGGAAGTCCCTGATGACCTGGCCCGGCGGAAGGATGAAACGGGAACATTGGCGAATGCTCTGAAGACGACCCAAAGCAGTGTGCGCAGCCTGCTGAATAAAGTGCGAGATTCTGCCCATACCGTGATTGATTCGTCCAAAACATTAGCCGAAAGTACGGAACAGACACGTACGGCCACGACTGAAATTTCACAGGCCATCAACCAGGTAGCGACAAGTGCATCTGAACAGGCTGAGAACCTTGAGGATGGCGAATCGAACCTGCAGGCGTTAAATGAGCAGATTGAAAAAGTATCCAATGAAAATAGTGTCATCAATGATTTAACTGCACAAATGAACAGCCTGAAGAAAAGTGGTCTGACAACCGTTGAGGACCTGATGAATAAAACGGAGGAAAACCGTGCATCCACGGATGAAGTGAGTCAGGTCATTGATGATATGGATCAGCTGTCTCAGGAAATCGGAAACTTTACAAGTACGATTTTAGAGATAACGGACCAGACAAATCTCCTGGCGTTGAATGCATCGATTGAAGCAGCACGGGCTGGTGAACATGGAAAAGGGTTCGCTGTGGTTGCTGATGAGATTCGTAAACTGGCGGATGAATCTGCACAGGCGGCCGATCAGATTAAATCCATCGTCAGTAAGGTACAGAACCAGTCCAAACAGGCGGTAGAATCCATCGATCAAACGAAAGGCTTCACGTATGAGAATGAAGCAAAAGTTAATGCAACGAAAGAGCTGTTCCATGAACTATCCACCATTGTTCAGACCTTGACGGAAAACACAGGTAAAGTATCCGACTACTCGAATACCATGCTTGCGAAAAAGAATGAAA